>NZ_NBIM01000001.1:695051-1390103 GCF_002242685.1 Oceanimonas doudoroffii | reverse complement strand
GGAAGCGGGGTTGCCGCTGTACCGCCTGCTTGGCGGCCTGCAAACCGAAAAGCTGCCGTTATACAAGTCCATTACCTGCAGCGACCCGGAAAAAATGGCCGATATCGCCAAAGAAGGTTATCAGCAAGGGATCCGTCAATTCCAGGTCAAGCTCGGTAGTGACAATGACTGGCGCCGGGATGTGGAGCGAATGGAAGCGGTGCGGGCCGCCGTGGGAACTGGCCCGCTGGTATTTGGCGACTGGAACTGCTGCGCCAGTCAGCTGGATGCCATTCGTGCCGGTCGCGCCTTGTCATCACTGGATGTGATGCTGGAGCAGCCCTGCGCCACCATCGAGAGTTGCAATGTGGTGCGGCAAACCACGGGCCTGCCCATGAAGCTGGATGAGAGCGTGCATGATATTCACAGCCTGTTGCATGGGCATCAGCTGGGCTGCATGGATGCGGCGGCACTGAAGCTGTCCAAGTTTGGTGGTATCAGTGCCACCCGCCGGGCTCGCGATCTGTGCCTGGAAATTGGCACCAAAATGGTCATTGAAGACACCTGGGGCAGTGACATCACCACCAGTGCCCTAATGCACCTTGCTACCTCGACAGAGCAGGGCGCCATTATGAACGTGTGCAATCTGGCCGATTATGTCAGCCCCAAACTGTCCCACGAAAGTTACTTTGTCAGCGAAGGCTTTGCATCAGTGACCGATGCGCCGGGTCTGGGAGTGTCTCCTTATCTAAGTGTGCTCGGAGAGCCCCTGTTTGTAATTTCCTGATCTCATGGCGATTCATGCCAGCTCAGGCATGAATCGCCTTATCAAGATTATTCGGAATACTTGCTTTAAGTATGAAGGAGTCTTTGAAATGACTGACAAAGAGAAAGTGATCTCGCCCGATGGCCATGTAAACAGTATTGAAACAGACTATGAACTTGGCCAGGATAATATAAAATCAAGCATTGGCCCCATTTCCTTTGATGTACACAATCGAGTATTTATTACCGCCGGTATTATCGTATTGTCGATAGCGTTCTTTTCTATCGTGTTTCAGGATCTTGCCGAAGTTATTTTTGTCACCATGAGAGACTGGTTGACGGTTGAATTGAGTGGCTTTTTTATTATGGCCGCCAATATCTTTTTGCTCGTCTGTATTCTGGTGACCGTGACTCGGCTGGGCAGTGTCAGGCTGGGCGGGACGGATGCAAAACCGGATTATAGTTACCTGGGTTGGTTTTCGATGCTGTTTGCGGCGGGAATGGGGACCAGTCTTATTTTCTTCGGTGTGTCCGAGCCCCTGACCCATGCCCTTGATTCCTACGGTGGGGCAGTGGTCAATGAACAGGGCATCAGATCAGACTGGAGTCCGCTGGGAGGCACTCCGGGAGATGTCGTCGCATCGGGCAGTGTGGGCATGGCGGCGTCGGCATATCACTGGGCCCTGCACGCCTGGGGTATTTATGCCTTTATGGCCCTGGCCCTGGCGCTGTTCGCCTTTAACAAAGGCCTGCCGCTGACCATGCGCTCCATGTTTTACCCGATTTTGGGTGAGCGTATCTGGGGCTGGCCCGGGCATGTGATTGATGTGCTGGCCATCGTGGCGACGATCTTTGGTATTGCGCCCACCCTGTCCTTTGGCTCGGCACAGACCGCTTCCGGCCTGAACTACCTGTTCGGCCTGCCCGATGGAGATCTGGCCCAGATCATCATTGCCATACTGATCACCGGAGGCGCCCTGGTCTCGGTATTGCTGGGAATCAAGGCTGGCATCAAGAAGCTATCTGAAATCAATATGATACTGGCCGCAATTTTGCTGCTGCTGGTGGTGATGGTGGGACCCACCTTGCAGATAATAGGTGGCGTTGGTGACTCTTTCATCGCCTATCTGGGTTTTCTGCCCGAGCTGTCCAATCCTTTTGGCCGGAGCGATCAGAATTTCGCGGCGGGCTGGAGTGCCTTTTACTGGGCCTGGTGGGTTGCCTGGAGTCCCTTTGTTGGCATGTTTATCGCCCGTATTTCCCGAGGACGGACGGTGCGCGAATTTATGATTGCCGTGCTGCTGATACCCTCATCGGTCTGCATTTTGTGGTTCAGTGTGTTTGGTGGATTGGGACTGGATATGTATTTCAATGGCGGCTACACCGCATTGAAGGAAGCCGACCTGCCCCTCAAGCTGTTTGTAATGCTTGACCGCTTGCCACTGGCCGAAATCACCTCTTTCATCACCATGATGTTGATTGTGATCTTCTTTATTACCTCGGCAGACTCTGGCGCTCTGGTGCTGGATTCCATGGCGGCCGGCGGCAAGATGGAAACGCCGATCCCCCAGAAGGTATTCTGGTGCATGAGCTCGGGTGTGGTGGTGGTGGCACTGATTCTGGGCGGCGGAATGAGTGCGCTGCAGGCCATGACGGTGTCCACCGGGCTTCCCTTTGCCATTGTACTGCTGGTTGCCTCTTATTCTGTTATCAAGGGACTCAGGGATGAGCCTGTGAAGGGAAAAATAGCTCAGGGAAATAAACCTGTTTTGTTGAAGCATAAATAAACCGTATTGCCGGTGATGATGCCGAAGCCTGCGATGGCAGGCTTCGGGCTTTATCAGGCCTGAAGCCTGGTGAAACGCTCATCATTGCCCGTATGTTCGGACTCACTACAGTCGAGCTTTATATGCAAAGTAACAGTAAAGAGTTTCAGCCCGGATTAAACGCCGTGGTATTTTACGGCTCCGCCGTGATTGCCAGCCTGATCGTGTTTTTCTCATTGTTCTGGCCGAATGTGGCCAGTCAAACCTTTAATGCGGTCCAAAAGGGAATAACGGACTTTGGCAGTTGGTATTACATACTGATGGGGGGCTTTATTTTCCTCATCTGTATCTACCTTGCCTTGTCACGCTATGGGGATATCAAGCTGGGGCCGGATCATGCCAAGCCCGAATACAGCCGCCCCACCTGGTTTGCCATGTTGTTTTCGGCGGGCCTGGGAATTGCCCTGGTCTTCTATGGGGTGGCGGAGCCGGTAATGCACTTTCTGAATCCGCCGGTCATGGAGGGTGGCACGCGGGAAGCCGCCAAAGAGGCACTGAATATCACCATTTTTCATTGGGGATTTCACGCCTGGGCCATCTATGTGATCATCGCGCTGATCCTGTCGGTTTATTGCTATCGGCACGGGCTGCCCCTTATGGTTCGCTCCGTGCTGTATCCGTTGATCGGGGAACGAATTTATGGCCGCATTGGCGATGTTGTCGATATTTTTGCCATCTGCGGCACCCTGTTTGGGGTGGCGACCTCCATGGGATTTGGTGCCATTCAAATCAATGCCGGCATCAATCATCTGGTGCCGGCAATACCGGCCTCGCTGACCGTGCAGTCGGTATTGATCATGCTGGTGACCCTGCTGGCTACCCTATCGGTCGTGTCCGGCCTGAACAAAGGCATAAAAATTCTTTCCAACATCAATATGACGATTGCCGTGATATTGATGCTTTTTGTGCTGTTTGCCGGCAACACGGTGCCGGTGATGAATATGTTTGTGCAGAATCTGGGCGAGTATTTCAACAGCCTGATGGGCAAGACCTTTAACCTCTATGCCTACGAAGAAACCAGCTGGATTGGCGGCTGGACCGTATTCTACTGGGCCTGGTGGTTTGCCTGGTGTCCCTTTGTGGGCATGTTTATCGCCAGAATTTCCCGCGGACGCACCATTCGAGAGTTTGTGCTGGGGGTGCTGCTGGTTCCCACCTGTTTTGTTGCGCTGTGGATGTCCATTTTTGGCAATAACGCCATCAGCCTGATCCTGGACAGTGGCCTGACCCAGCTGGGGCAACAGGTGACCAATGATGTGTCCGTCGCCCTGTTTGTCTTCCTGGAGCAGCTGCCGTTCAGCACCCTGACCCAGTCGATTGCCGTCTGCCTTATCGTGATCTTTTTTGTCACCTCGGCGGATTCGGGTTCGCTGGTGATTAACATCCTCAGCTGTAATGGTGCCGACAATCCGCCTAACTGGATGCGGGTGTTCTGGACGTCAACCATAGGTGTTGTTGCCTTTGTGCTGCTTTATGCCGGCGGCCTCAGTGCCTTGCAAACCATGACGATAGTGTCCGCACTGCCGGTCAGCATTATTCTGATGTTTGCCATCTACGGCCTGTTCAAGGTGCTGATTGTGGATTATCACAAGCAGGAAGCGTTCTCCTTTACCGCCTACCTGCCCCAGGGGCACGCGCCTAACTGGCGTACCCAACTGCAGAATATGACTACCTTTCCCAATGCCAAAGAGGCCGAGGGTTACCTGAATGGTACTGTGACCAGCGCACTGAACATGGTCGTCGAGGAGATCAATGCCTACTCGGCCGATCGTGAGCTGCAGGCATCGGTTGAGGGCCGGGACGGCTTTGCCAGGATCGTTATTCGCAACGGCAGCGATTATGACTTCCGCTATGAAGTTCACCTGGTCGAGCACGCCACGCCGGTGGCGATGGAAGGCGCGTCAGCCAGCACCTATTACCGGGCAGAGGTGCACCTGGCCGAAGGTGGCAAGGGCTACAGCATCATGGGCTGGAGCCAGGACAGCGTGATTGCCGACGTGCTGAGTCAGTTTCAGAAGCACATGCATTTCCTGCATAACATCAGTGAAGCTGGGCACCGGGCTCACACCAGTCATGCCGGTCGTCAGGCCACGGTTGCGGCGGTTTCCGACGACATCAAAACCCGGATTCTGGAACAAGGTAAACCTGTAGTTAACATGTAACGTTAACTGTGGTAAATAATCCCATGGGCCTTGCCATCAGGCAAGGCCCATGCTTTTGGGAGTAAGCAGGGCGCCGGGAGTGTGCTGATTATTGTCCCGCAGATTCTATATGTCGCATTAGCAAGGGTTAATGCGGTTATGTGTGAATGACGACGACATGGACGTTTGATGCAAATGAGGTTGATCTTTATTTCCCTGCTGGCACTGTTTGCCAGCCTTGTCCTCCTGCTCGTGGGTAATGCCTTTCTCGTTACCCTGCTTGGCCTTCGCTTCAGTGCCCTGGGGGCGAGCTCCTCCAGTATCGGCCTGGTCATGGTGTGCTATTCGGCGGGGTTCGTGATTGGCTCTTGCTATGCCGAGAAGGTTATCAAGCGGGTAGGGCATATCAGGGCCTTTTCCGTCTTTGCATCTTTGGCGGCCATGTCGGCATTGCTCTATTCGGTATCAGACAGCCTGTTGCTCTGGGGCGGACTCAGGGTGGTGGGTGGGCTGTCGATAGCCTCCCTCTATATTGTGATTGAAAGCTGGTTTAGTGCGGTGGCATCCAATGCCAATCGCGCCAAGATTTTTTCACTCTATCAGGTCGCGGTGTACTGTTCCTCGGCCGCCGGGCAGCTGCTGCTGGGCCTTGGCGAGCCTGCAGACAACCTGCTGCTGTCGGTGTCTGCCATTTTGATCATGGCCGCCATTATTCCGTTGTCTCTGTCGAGAATGCACTCACCGGAACTGGTTGAGGTGCAAAGCAAAATGTCTTTGTGGGCGCTATTCCATACCGCACCGCTGGGCATGGTGGCCTCTTTTATCGTGGGGATTTTTCTGGGCACCTTCTTTGGCCTGGTGCCCCTGTTCGCCAGCTTGTCCGGGCTTGGCAATGACGAGATTGCCCTATACATGTTTGGCGCCATCCTGGCCGCCATGCTGACGGCCTGGCCGGTTGGCTGGATTTGCGATCGGCTGCAGCGAAGTTATGTGTTGCTGATCGTCACCCTGCTGACGGTGGTGGCTTGCCTTGCCAACGCCTTCCTGGCGAATGAAAGCTTCCTCTTGAGGTTGGCGGCCATCTGCGTGTGCATGGGACTGGGCTCAACCATTTATCCCATCGCGGTGGCGATTACCCATGACATAGTGGACCGATCCCAGGTGATTACCGCCAGCTCGGGGCTGATGCTGAGCTATGCATTTGGCAGCGTGTTGGGGCCTTTCTTTGTCTCCTTGCTGATGGAGTCGTACGGTCCCGAAGCCTTGTTTCATACCCTGTCCCTGACCCTGGTGTTCATGGCGGTGTATACCCTGTATCGCCAGTACCGTCAGCCACCCATTCCCCTGGAAGGACAGGAGCACTTCGTGTCCACCAGTCCGGACGTTCATGTTATCTCGGATATTGACCCTCGAAACGATGACTTTTGTGAAACGCCCATCGAAAACATCTTCAGGGATCATGAGCCGCAAGAACCGCACCAGGAGCCGAAGGCGGGGGAATGTCTGAGCAAGGGCAATGAAGGTTAGCGTGAACCCGTCAAGCCGGGGTGGCGGTGGGCGACGGGTGCTCCCGTTCATGGTCTGCGGCTTCTTCCAGTATCCATGAGCGGAAGATCTCGGCATGGGGGTGAATATACTGATCCATGGGGTAAACCAGGTGAAAGGCCTCCGAGGTTTTTACCTTTTGGCTGAAGGGAGCAATCAGCCGGCCACTGGCTATCATGCCTTCCACCAGCGAGCTTCTGCCCAGGGCAAATCCCAGCCCCTGGGCGGCCATTTCCATGGCCGAAATCAGGGTGTCGAACTGCAGCCCGTTGGGAGTGTCCACGTGGCCATGGCCGGTCTGATTCAGCCAGTAGCCCCAGCCTTCTTCATAACCGATAACATGCAGTAGCGGGTAGCGCGCCAGCGCCTCAAGGGACGCCAGGGACGAGGCTCCCTCCACCAGGCTCGGGCTGCAGACCGGAAACAATTCGTCTTGCGTCAGCCGGTCAGACGTCAGGCCGGGCCAGGTGCCTTTTCCATAGCGGATTTCCATGTCCGCTTCCTTGTCCGTTTCCCCTACCCAGATGTTACTGGTGAAGCGCAGTCCTATCTCGGGGTGGCGCGCCCTGAAGCGGGCAAGGCGAGGTGCCAGCCAGGAGGTCAGAAACACCAGATTCACCCTGAGCGTTAGCTGATGGGTGCGGCCCTGGCCAAAAATTTCATCGGTGGCCACGGAAAGCCGTTGAATGGCCTCATGAATGGCCGGTAAATAGGCCAGTCCGGCATCCGTCAGCTCCAGGCCTCGGGGCAGGCGTTTAAACAGGGAGGTACCCAGTTGGGACTCCAGGCCCTTGACCTGCTGACTGACCGCGGCCTGGGTCAGATTCAGTTCACTGGCGGCATGGGTGAAACTCAGGTGGCGGGCGGCGGCTTCAAAGGAGCGAAGCCAGTTGAGTGGCGGAAGCCGTTTCTTCATGGTGTCTTTCCCTGACCAGGCTTCATTTAAAGCCATTATGGTGTGCCAAGCGACCTTGCTTTTGGCGGCGCCGCTCATGTGTCATCGGCGCCGGCCTTCCTATCCTCGGGGCGATAACCGTAAAAATAAAGAGCCGCATGTCCCAAAGGAGATGCGGCTCAAATTGTTTGGTTAATCCCGTTGCAAGGCGTTACTTCATGGTCGGCATGGAGAACTCGGCCCCTTCACGTACGCCTGCGGACGGCCAGCGCTGAGTGACCGTTTTGCGTTTGGTATAAAAGCGAACGGCATCGGGACCATAGGCATGCAAATCACCGAACAGGGAGCGCTTCCAGCCGCCAAAGCTGTGATAGGCCACCGGTACCGGCAGGGGAATATTGATGCCCACCATGCCCACCTGAATGTTATCGGAGAAGTAGCGGGCCGCCTCGCCGTCGCGGGTAAATATGCAGGTGCCATTGCCGTATTCATGGGCATCGATCAAATCCATGGCATCCTGCATGGTGGCGACCCGTACCACCTGCAGTACAGGCCCGAAAATCTCTTCCTGGTAGCTGGTCATCTCGGGGGTGACGTGATCGATCAGGGTGCCGCCCACGAAAAAGCCATTTTCATGGTTGGGCACCTTCGGCTGGCGTCCGTCCACGACGATGGTGGCCCCCTGTTGTTCGGCGCTGTTGATGTAGCCGATCACCTTTTCCTGGTGCTGGCGGGTGATCACCGGCCCGAAGTCATTACCGCTGTCGGTGCTGGGGCCCACCTTGAGCTTTTGCATGGCTTGCGTCATTTTGCTCACCAGCGCGTCTCCGGCGGCATCGCCCACGGCCACCGCTACCGACAAGGCCATACAGCGTTCGCCGGAAGAGCCAAAGGCCGCCCCCAGCAGCTGATTGACCGCGTTGTCCATGTCGGCATCCGGCATCACAATGGCGTGATTCTTGGCGCCACCCAGGGCCTGGCAGCGCTTGCCGTTGGCGCTGGCGGTACGGTAGATGTACTCGGCGATGGGGGTGGATCCGACAAAGCTGACCGCCTTGACCCGGTCGTCGTGCAGCAGGGCGTCGACGGCCTCCTTGTCGCCGTTGACCACGTTCATCACGCCGTCGGGCAGGCCGGCTTCCTGCAGCAGCTGGGCAATATACAGGGTGGATGACGGATCCCGTTCGGACGGCTTGAGCACGAAACAGTTGCCGCACACGATGGCCATGGGAAACATCCACAACGGCACCATCACCGGAAAGTTGAACGGCGTAATGCCCGCCACCACGCCCATGGGCTGAAACTCGCTCCAGGAGTCGATGCCGGGGCCCACATTCCTGCTGTGCTCACCCTTGAGCAGCTCGGGGGCGCCACAGGCGTATTCCACGTTTTCTATGCCCCGCTGCAGCTCACCCATGGCGTCATGGGCAATCTTGCCATGCTCCTCGCCGATCAACCTGCAGATCTCATCGGCGTGCTGCTCCAGCAACTCCTTGAAGCGGAACATGACCCGCGCCCGCTTCAGCGGTGGTGTATTGCGCCAGGTGGGAAAGGCGTGTTGTGCCGCAGAGATGGCCTGCTCTACCGTTTTGGTGGAGGCGAGATCAAGCTGCTTGCCGATCTCCCCGGTGGCGGGATTGAATACGTTCTGGCTGCGTGTGTTTTCGGTGACCAGCTGGCCGTTGATGAGATGTCCTATGGTGGTCATGTCATTTTCCTCGTTGTTATGAATAAGGGGTGGAGTTATTGCCCGGGCGATGTGTCAACTACCAGAGCTGGCGGTAGATCTCGACGATCTCGTCAACGCCCGGCACCCTTGGGTTGTTGTTGGGTGAGCCGGATGCCAGCGCCTGCTCGGCCATGGTGGGCATGAGGTCAAAAAAGGCGTGCTGTGCAATGCCATACTCGGCCAGCGTCGGCACCTGCAGCTCTTCATTCAGGGCGTAGAGTTCCTGCAACAACATGTTGTTGGCATGCTCGTCACTGTCGTTGACGTTGGCCACGCCCATGGCCCGGGCGCACTCGGCATAACGGGCCGGGGCGGCGGGAATTGAGAACCGGGTGACGCTGGGCAGCAGCATGGCATTGGACAGGCCGTGGGGCACATGAAAGGCGGCGCCAATGGGGCGGCTCATGCCATGAACCAGGGCCACCGAGGCATTGGAAAAGGCCACGCCGGCCAGGGTGGAGCCCAGCATCATCGCCTCGCGGGCCGCCTTGTCATTGCCATTGTGATAGGCCCGGCGCAGGTTGGGGCCCAGCAGGCGCATGGCCGACAGCGCCTGGCTGTCGCTGTAGGGGCTGGCCTTTTTGCTGACGTAAGCCTCAATGGCGTGGGTCAAGGCATCAATGCCGGTATCGGCGGTGATCCGCGGCGGCAGGCTCAGGGTCAGGGTGTAATCCACCAGGGCCGCGACCGGCATAAAGCCAATGCCCACGCACAGCATTTTTTCGTCGGTGTCTTCATCGGTGATAATGGTAAAGCGGGTCACTTCCGAGCCGGTGCCGGCGGTGGTGGGCACGGCGATGATCGGCAGTCCGGCTTCAATGACCACCCGGGGGAATTTATAGTCCCGCATGTGGCCACCGTGCTTGCCCAGAATGGAAATGGCCTTGGCGCTGTCGATGGGGCTGCCCCCGCCCAGGGCGATGATGCAATCATAATTGCCCGCCTGCACCTCACTGACCCCGGCCTGAATCGAACCGACGGTGGGCTCGGGCACGGTGTCGGAAAACACATGAGAAGCGATGCCCTGTTGGGACAACGACGCCTGAATGCGGCCGGCATAGCCGAGCTCTACCATCATTTTGTCGGTGATGATCAGGGGCCGGCAACAGCCGAGGCTGTTCAGTACATCGGGAAGCTCATGGCTGGCGCCTTCGCCAACCTGCATGATGCGCGGAAGAATGACCTGTGTTGACATGGAAAACTCCGTTCCTGTTAAACCATGGTTTGCATGATGAGTGTGGATGGTTTTTGGGCACGGGCCACTCGGCCCGCGCTCATTCCCGTAGTGCTCAAACCCCCTTGGGCACTTTTATGGTGTCGGCCTGGAATGCCTGATCCGATGGACGGGCCTGCGTGTCGGTTTCGGCCTTGAGTGCCTTGCACAAGCCATAGATGGCCATGATGATCACGCCCGAAAAGGGCAGGGCGGCCACCACTGAGGCGGTTTGCAGTGCCGTCAGCCCGCCGGCAAACAGCAGCACGGCAGACACGCCACCAATGGCCGCCCCCCAGAACACGCGGTAACGGGCCGGCGGGTGTTCCTGCCCCATTGCTACTAGGGTGCAGATCACCAGCGTGGCCGAGTCTGCAGACGTCACGAAATAGGTGACCAGCATGATGGTGCAGACCACCGCCAGCAGCAGCGTCAGCGCCTGACCCAGCTCCAGAAACTCTATGGTCTTGAACAGGGCCATGGTGATGTCTTCGTTGACGGCGTTCACCACACCACCATTACCGAACAGCTCCATAAAAATGGCGGTGTTGCCAAACATGGTGATCCAGAAGGCGCCGAGCACGGTGGGCGCAATCAACACGCCCAGCACAAATTCCCGAATGGTCCGTCCCCTGGAGATGCGGGCAATGAAAATGCCAACGAAGGGAGACCAGGCAATCCACCAGCCCCAGTAAAACAGGGTCCACCAGCCCTGCCAGGGATCCTCGGGGTTCGGATTAACCCAGAACCCCAATTCCACCGCGTGCACCAGGTAGTCGCCCATGTTGGTAAAAAAGGCGCCCAGCAGATAGGCGGTTGGGCCGAACACAATAAACAGCACCAGGATCAGTACCGTCAGGTGCATATTCAGCTCGCTGAGAATACGAATGCCTTTTTGAACCCCGGTAAGGGCCGACACGGTGGCAATGATTGAAATAATGGCGATCAGTACCGCCTGGTTGGCACTTGATACGTCAATGCCGGTCAGGTACTGCAAGCCCGCGTTGATTTGCTGTGCCCCCAGCCCCAGCGAGGTGGCAATGCCAAATACGGTACCGAAAACGGCCAGCAGATCGGCCAGGTGCCCAATGGGACCATAGATGCGTTCACCAAATACCGGATAAAGGCTGGAGCGGATAGACAGCGGCAGCCCTTTGCGATAGGAGAAATAGGCCAGGATCAGCCCCATCACCGCAAACAATCCCCAGCCATGCAGGCCCCAGTGAAAAATAGAGATACGCATGGCAACCTGGGCCGCGGCGGTCGTCATGTTATCGCTTTTCGCAATAAACGGATTGCCTTGAAAGTGATTAATCGGTTCGGCAATACTCCAGAACAAAATGCCGATACCAATGCCGGCACCAAACAGCATGGCAAACCAGGAAAAGTTGCTGAACTCCGGCCTGTCGCTATCTTTACCGAGCCTTATTTTTCCGTAACGGCTGAAGATGATCCAGATGGAGAAAAACAAGGTGAAGCTGATTAAGCCGATGTAATACCAGGCCAGCTCTTCGGCAATAAAGCCCTTGGCGGTGTTATAAATGGCATTGGCCAGTTCGGGGTTGATGGAGGTAAATAATACCACCGAGAGCACCAACAAGGCCGAGCCCAGCACCATCACGGAATGTTCATGTTCCAATAATCCTTTACCCTTTTCCAAAATGAAGTCCTCTCATTTGTGTTCGCTGAAATTCATGGTTCGCCGTGAATAACAGGGGCGACGTCCATTCATCAAGGCCGGCATATATTCACCGACACTTGCAATCCTGGTGACTCAGCGATTGTTGTTCAGTCGCCGAGCCATGGAAAGCAATAAAAAAAACGTCTCAGACCATAGATAATTTATGGCTTGGTCTTGCCGGCCCCCGTGGCTGCCTCACCATGGTACCGAGTGTTGGGCGCCTCAGTTACTGCTGAAAGCCTTTGCTGGCCTGGGGTTGATGGGATTGCCTCTGTCGCCGGGTTTTGTGGCGATACCCGCAACGACACGGGCTATTAAACACGAGCAATAAATAAAATGAGGGCTCAGGCCTTTTTTTTATTGCTGGTTTTCGGTGTTGCCCCAAATCTAGTATCCCCTTGCCAAGCAGGCATAACTTATTTCAGTTCACCGGTGCCGACTCAGTTGCATTGGCGAGGCCAATGAGCGGTAGGGTTCAAGGCAAGTTGAATCACAAGGATAGATAAACATGAAACAAACTCATTCATTGCCGTTGTCGGGTGTCCGTGTTGTGGATTTTGGTCAGCAGATTGCCGGTCCGGCAGTGGCCATGATACTGGCGGATCTCGGTGCGACCGTGGTGCATATCGACCCGCCCGCCGGCCCGCAATGGGATCATCCGGCCAATGCCATTCTCAATCGCAACAAAAGCTGCCTTCGCCTGGATCTGAAACAAGCTTCCGAATTAACGCGGGCACTGGCATTGATTGAGCAGGCCGACGTGGTTATTGAAAGCTTTCGGCCCGGCGTCATGAAAAGGCTGGGCATCGACTTTGAGCAATTGCGGGCCGCGCGTCCGGAGTTGGTTACCCTGTCGCTGCCGGGATTTGCCAGCAATGATCAACTGCGCCGCGAATGGAAAGCCACCGAGGCCGTGGTGGCCGCCACCTCGGGTGCCTTTACCGACATGGGGTTCAACCGGGTACTTATGGGGCTGAATCCCAGTTTCTCCCCCTTGCCTCTGGGATCGGCCTATGCCACCACCCTGGCCGCCAGCTCGGTGGTCATGGCCCTGCTGGCCCGGGAAAAATCCGGCCGCGGCGATGCCATTGAGGTGCCCATTGCCGCCGCACTGATGGAGGGCCTGTCCTACAACTCCATCGTGATTGAAGGCATGCCCGAGCGCTACAAGACCATGCGGGAAGAGGAGATTGAGCGTCGCCGGGCAGCCAACCGGCCCATGGACGTGAGCTATGAGGATCTGCAGGAATACCTGGATCCCTTTTACCGCACTTACGAGTGTGCCGATGGCCGCATGTTTTATGTGGTATGCCCGTCCCACCGTCATCACGCCAAGCGCTGCCTGAAGGCGCTGGGACTCTATGAGCAGCTGGTCGCCGATGGCTTGCCGGATGTAGAGGACCTGTTCCTGCCCATTGCCGAGTGGAGCGGTGAAACCTCCATCGGTGTCTATCCCCTGCCTAAAAAGTGGGCCGATATTATTTCCGCCCGCATGAAGAATGTCTTTCTGACCAAAACCTCGACCGAGTGGGGGCGTATCTTTGGAGAAGGTCAGATTCCCGGCGCTCCCCACAGAACCACGCAGGAGTGGGTCAATGACGAGCATACCAATGCCGCCGGGTTGATTGTGGAGGTGCAGGATCCGGAGTTCGGATCGATGAAGCAACCCGGCCCCATCGCCTGGCTGGAAGAGTGTGCCGAGCAGATGCTGTCTCCCCGTCCGAGGGCCAATGTCAGCTTTGAGCAGGCGCTCGCCGAGCTGACTTTGGTGGCGCAGCGGGAGGTGATTACCCGTCCTCAGGGTGCGGAGATAGCGCCGGCTCGGCAATCAGGCTGGCTGGATGGCCTGAAGGTGCTGGATCTGACCAACGTGATTGCCGGTCCTCACTCCACCGCCTTTCTCGGACGCTTTGGCGCCGAGGTGATCAAGCTGGACCCGGTGACCCCGTTTTATGATCCGCTGATCGGCACCCTGTTCAGCTTTCAGACCGGCATGGGTAAAAAGAGTGTCCTGGTGGATATCACCACCCCTGAAGGCCGGGAAGTGTTTAACCGGCTGGTGCGTTCCGTGGACATGGTGGTCATCAATGCCCCGGAGCGGCAAATGCGCCCCCTGGGGCTGGATCATGACAGCCTGCAGGCGATCAATCCGGGTGTGCTGTTCTGCCGCCTCGACTGCCTGGGGGGCCCACGGCGCGGCCCCAAGACCGACTATATCGGCTATGACGACATCATTCAGGCCAACAGCGGCATCATGAGCCGCTTTGGGGGGCCGAGCACGCCGGAAGAGCATGCCCACCTGGGCACCCTGGATGTGAACTGTGGTTTTGCCGGCGGCCTGGGCATGGCGGTTGCGCTTTATCACAAGCTGAAAACCGGGGCCGTTTCTCGCGCCAGAACCTCGCTGTCGGCCATCACCAACCTGGCCCAGGTCTCGTTTGCCTTTGACTATCAGGGGCGGGCGCCCTTTGATGAAGCGTCCGGCCGGCAAGCGCTGGGGAATCACCCCTTGTCCCACTTCTACCAGGCCAGTGACGGCTGGGTATACCTGGATGCCGGCTGGAGCGAGCTTGATAAGCTGGCCGCGGTCGAAGGACTGGCAGGCATCGAGAAGGCAACTGACCTTGGCCTGTTTCTCACCGAGGCGTTTCGCGCGGCCAGTGCCGATTACTGGGTCAAGATGCTGCACGAGGCCGATATCGCCGCCGCCAGGCCGCTCAGCATTGAAGAGCTGCGGGAAGCATACAGCCGTCAGGCCGACGGCCGGGTAGGTACCGACAGGGGCAGCTACGCCTTTTCGGTTTACGATAACCACCCCAGCGGCCACAAGGTCACCCAGATCGATCATTACTCGATTCGGCCTGCCGAGGCGCCGTTGGTTGCGCTCACCCCAACCGAGCAGTTTGGCCACTCCACTCGCACCATACTGGCGGGGCTGGGGTACAGCGCAGAGCAGATAGATGACATGCTGGCGGCCCGCATTGCCGGCGAGTTCTGGGGAAGGGAATACCTGCCCAGCTGAGCCGCCAGCGTTCGAGACTCACCGTAAAAACCGTTGTTTATAAAACTGCCAGCCGGGGCTAACCCGGCTGGCAGTTTTTATTGGGTCAAGGCCTTGCTTGAAGGGGGAAGGCACAGGCTTCGTTGCGGCCAGAGCATGTCTTCGAGGCCCTCGCTGTTCGTGTGATGATATTGGTTAATAAAAGTAAATGAACTGTTAGCTAAAAATAAATTTTTTTATTGATGGCGCTGACGTATCTTCGTGATCGTGCATGGATGCAGAAGGGCATGTATGCGGTGAAACCTAGTCAGTAATGACTTAAGTGCTTATTTTTAGGTGAGATATTAGCGATGAGTAATCACGACAGCTTGATCTTTGCTCTCGAGCCCAAGTACTACAACGATCCTGCCATTTATGAAAAAGAAAAGCAGACACTGCTGGCGACTACCTGGCAGTTTGCGGGGCACATATCACAAATTCCTAACAAGGGTGATTACTTTCGCCTGGAGATTGCCGGAGAAAGCCTGTTCTGTGTGCGTGACCGCAAGGGCGACATTCGCACCTTCTACAATGTGTGCCAGCATCGAGGCCACGAGATAGTACAGAACGAGTCGGGCAACACGCGCATGCTGGTATGCCCTTACCACACCTGGGGTTATGATCTCACCGGACAACTGCGCAATGGTCCCAACCTGGACTCGGTCAGGGGGCTGGACAAGGGCAAGATTTGCCTGCCCCAGGTGAGCACTGAAATCTTTTGCGGTTTTATCTTCGTGAACCTGGACCCGAATGCCAAGCCGATGGATGAGGTGTTTCCGGGCGTTCGTGACGAGCTGCGTGAGTACGTGCCCCATATCGACGAACTCAAACCCCTTGAGTTTGTTGAAATCTTTGAAAACTGTAACTGGAAAGTCTCTGTCGAGAACTACTCCGAGTGTTACCACTGCGGGGCCAATCACAAGACCTTTGTCGATGGCGTCATAAAGCCCGAGACTTACAACGTCAAGCATGTGGGCCATACCCTGCAGCATACTACCGAGTGTCAGAACCTTGAGAGAATGACCTATCCGGTTGATCCGACCTCGAATGCCTATGCCACCCGCTACAAGTCCTGGTTCCTGTGGCCCGGCTTTTCGTTCCAGGTTTATCCCGGCAACGTGCTGAACACCTATCACTGGCGGCCGGTTGCCGTTGACAAGGTACTGGTTTATCGCGGCTGGTACACCATAGGTGGGGAAGAGTCGGATGTGATTCGTCAGCTGGCCAAGCAGGATCACGACACTACGGTCGCGGAGGACCTGGTACTGGTTGAGTCGGTACAACGCGGCCTCAACAGCCGAGGTTATCGGGGCGGCCCGCTGGTGGTCGATCCGGAAGAAGGCGTGATGTCAGAGCACTCACTGGTCGCCATTCATAACTGGGTAAGGGAAGCTATCAATGACTGAACAATGGACACTGCCCCGCGAGCACTGGCTTAACTTTGTCGACGGAGCCTGGGTTGACGGTCAGGCAAGCCCGGTACCGGTATCCGATCCCGGTACCGACCAAGTGATTGCCACTCAGGCCTGCGCATCTGCCGAAGACGTGGATCTGGCCGTGCAGGCGGCAAAGCGTTGCCATCAGCAGGGGGAATTCCGGCACATGGTGCCGGTGGAGCGGGGTAGGCTGGTGCAGCGCATGGGTCAGTACCTGCTGGATAACCTCGACGAAATCGCGCAAGTGCTGTGCCTGGATGCAGGCAAACCCTACTGGGAAGCGAAGCTGGAAGTCGAAAGTGCCGCCCGCTATTTCGAATATTACGGTAATCAGGCCGAGACCATGGAGGGACGCTCCATTCCCCTCGGCGGGCAGTATTACGACTTTACCGTATATGAGCCCTATGGCGTGACCGCGCATATTATTCCGTGGAATTACCCCCTGGAGATGACGGCCCGCTCGGTATCGGCGGCATTGGCCACGGGCAATACCTGTGTGGTCAAGACCCCGGAGCTGGATCCGCTGTCGGTGGGCTACCTTGCCCGGGCCGCAGAGCATGTGGGTCTGCCGGCCGGCGCCCTGAATATTTTGTGCGGCTATGGCAAAGAAGCGGGGGCGGCCCTGTCGGCACACCCCGATATCAATCAGCTGGTGTTCACCGGCTCGGTGCCGACCGGCATCGCCATCGCCGAGGCGGCCGCCAGAAACGTGGTGCCCTGCGTGCTGGAGCTGGGCGGCAAATCGGCGGCCCTGGTGTTTGATGACGCGAATATTGACGCCCTGGTAGAAGACGTGCGCTGGGGCATTTTCTTCAATGCCGGTCAGGTCTGCTCCGCCATGTCCCGCCTTATCGTGCATGAGTCGGTCTATGACCAGGTGGTCACTCGGGTAGCCGACATGGCAAGCCGGCTGAGTGTGGGCGAAGGCCGCCGCTTTTCGGAGTTTGGCCCCAACATGGGCGCCATGATCTCCCGGCAGCAGCGCGACAAGGCCGAGGCCATGTGCACGCTTGCCGAGGAGCAGGGAGCCCGCATTGCCGCGGGTGGCCAACGGATCGAGCAGGCCGGATATTTCCTGGCCCCGACCGTGGTGGCCGAGGTCACCCCCGACATGGAAATTGCCCGGGATGAGGTATTTGGTCCCGTGGTGGCGGTATTGAAGTTCAGCACCGAAGAAGAAGCCATTGCCCTTGCCAACGGGACCGATTATGGCCTGGTCGGCGGCGTCTACTCCGCCGATGTGAATCGGGCCATGAGGGTGGCTCGTGACCTGAGGGCCGGGCAGATTTTTGTCAATGAATGGTATGCCGGCGGTGTGGAAACCCCGTTTGGTGGCTATGGCAAGTCCGGGTATGGTCGTGAAAAAGGACGTGAGGCCCTGCTCAACTATGTGCAAACCAAGAACATTGGTATCGCCATCAAGCAGTAAGTTGTATCGGTTTTTACCCTGACTGCCCTATCTGTTGTATTTCCCCTGGCTTGCCTGCAGCCAGGGGTTTTTTTATGGCTTTCTGCCGGCGTGGTGGTCATTCATTCTGGCAAAATAACGAGGTCGAAGCAGCCCGCCGGGGTTGATTTTTACCCTGTTTAATTCCTGCCCGAGTGTGCTTGATGAATCCCATTTGCCTCCCTGCCTGTGCTACCATTTGCAGGTTGAAAACAACATATTCCCTTTATAAAGGAAGTACTTTCATGGCAGAACAGGATAACCACGATGTTATCGCCCCCGAGGGCAAGGCCAATCCCATTGATACGGATTATCAGATAGGGCAGGACAACATTGCCCTGCAGATAGGGCCATTCGGACTCGACATTCACAACCGGGTCTTTCTCATTTCCGGACTGGCCATTGTGGCCTTTGTCTTTCTCACCCTGGCGTTTCAAAATCAGGTGGGTCCCATGTTCAGCAGCCTGCGCGGCTGGCTGACCTCGACCCTGGACTGGTTTTTCCTGAGTGCCGGCAATATCTTTGTGCTGGTGTGCCTGGGACTGATCCTCTCTCCTCTGGGCCGAGTGCGTATTGGTGGCACCCAGGCCACGCCCGACTTCACCTACCTGGGCTGGTTTTCCATGTTGTTTGCCGCCGGCATGGGCATTGGCCTGATGTTCTTTGGCGTTTCCGAGCCGCTCTCCCATTTCAGTACCTCCATGGCCGGCACCACGGTGGAAAACGGCGTGCGTACCGACTGGGCGCCGCTGGGGGCCGCCGCCGGTGACGCCGCCGAGGCCACTCGGCTGGGTATGGCCGCCACCCTGTATCACTGGGCGCTGCACCCCTGGGCCATCTATGCGGTGCTGGCGCTGGGGCTGGCCATTTTCTCCTTTAACAAGGGCCTGCCGCTGACCATGCGCTCTGTGCTCTATCCGCTGCTGGGCGAGCGGGTATGGGGCTGGCCGGGCCATGTGATTGACATTCTGGCGGTGGTGGCCACCCTGTTTGGTCTGGCCACGTCGTTGGGGTATGGCGCTGCTCAGGCCTCTGCCGGGCTGAACTTTTTGTTCGGTATTCCCGATACCACCACCACCCAGGTGGTCCTGGTGATTCTGATCACCGCGGTGGCCCTGGTATCGGTGCTGGCCGGTCTGGATGCCGGGGTGAAACGACTGTCGGAGATCAATATGACACTGGCGGCACTGCTGCTGGTGTTCGTGATCATCGTGGGACCGACCCTGATGATCTTCAGTGGTTTCTTCTCCAACATCGTCTCCTATTTTGAGTATTTTCCGGCGCTGTCCATGCCCTTTGGTCGTGAAGACGCCAATTACTCCCAGGGCTGGACCTCCTTCTACTGGGCCTGGTGGATTTCCTGGTCACCCTTTGTCGGCATGTTTATCGCCCGGGTTTCCCGCGGCCGCAGCGTGCGCGAGTTTTTGGTGGCGGTGCTGCTGGTGCCCACCACCGCCTGCATGCTGTGGTTCAGCGCCTTTGGCGGTACCGCCATTCACCAGCTGGTAAGCGAAGGCTATCAGGCGGTGGCCGACGCCGATCTGCCGTTGCAGCTGTTTGTGATGCTGGAGGATCTGCCGCTGACCGCCATTACCTCCTTTATCGGCATCGTGCTGGTGGTGGTGTTCTTCGTAACCTCATCCGATTCCGGCTCCCTGGTGATCGACACCATCGCCGCCGGCGGCAAGGTCAATGCGCCCAAGCCTCAGCGGGTATTCTGGTGCACCTTTGAGGGCCTGGTGGCCATCGCCCTGATGTTGGGCGGTGGCCTGGCCGGCCTGCAGGCCATGTCGGTGTCTACCGGTTTTCCCTTTACCATAGTGCTGCTGATCTCCTGTGTGGCCCTGATCAAGGGGCTGATGTCGGAGCCGAGGGGCGACTAAGGCGGTTCACTCATTATCAAGGCAGCCTGAGTGCTGCCTTTTTTTCGCTTTGCAGGAGAGAACAATGGAAGCGGAGCAGCTGGAAGTACTGGCCTTTATTCGCCAGTGGTATCCGTTCAAGGAATTGCCGGAGGAAGTGCTGGAGCGCATTGCCACCGAGGTGGAAGTGGCCTACTACCGCGCCGGCACGCGCATTCTTGAATACGGTGACCCGGTGCATGACCTTTATCTGGTGCGCTGCGGCGCGGTGGAGCTTTACCGGCGCAACGGCGAGCTGCACAACCGGCTGAGCGAAGGCAACCTGTTTGGTCAGATGGGATTGTTGATGCACAACAAGAACCGGTTGCCGGCCTCGGCGCTGGAGGACACCCTGATCTATTGCCTGCCGGAGTCGGTATTCAACGAGCTCTATGAACACCACGAGGCGTTTTCCGACTTTGTTGAGGTCGGGGAAAGCACTCGACTGCGCCATGCGGTATCCCGCCACCAGGGGGCCAACGAGCTGATGACCTCCAGTGTGCGCGAGCTGATTTCCCGGGACACCGTGTCCATCGGCCGCTCGGCCAGCGTGTTTGACGCCGCCCGCAAGATGACCGAGGAAGGGGTATCGTCCATTCTGGTGCTCCACGAAGGCGGCGAGGACGACGCCGAGGTGGCCGGCATTATCACCGACCGGGATCTGCGCACTCGCGTGCTGGCGGAAGAGCTGCCGTCGAGCACGCCGGTGGGCGAGGTGATGTCCGCCGAACTGGTGGCCGCCGAAAGCGATCAGTACGTGTTTGAGGCCATGCTCACCATGCTGCGCTACAACCTGCACCACCTGCCGGTGCTGCACCGGGGCAAGCCGGTGGGAGTGGTGGCGCTGTCGGACGTCATGCGTCATGAGTCCCGCAACAGCCTGTTTGTGGTGCGCCATATCTTTCGGGCCCAGGATGCCGATGAGCTGGCCACCATCGCCGATGATGCTCGTGCCTGCTTTGTGCGCATGGTCAATGAAGACGCCAACTCCCACATGATTGGCTCGGCCATGGCGGTGATCGGGCGCAGTTTCAAACAGCGGCTGCTGGAGCTGGCGGAAGAAAAGCTGGGGCCGCCGCCGGTGCCCTACTGTTTTCTGGCGCTGGGCTCCATGGCCCGGGACGAGCAGCTGGTGGTGACCGATCAGGACAACGCCATCATTCTCGATAACGGCTACGATGCCGAAGCCCACAATGCGTATTTCGCCGCCCTGGCCAAGTTTGTGTGCGACGGCCTGGCCGCCTGTGGCTACAGCTATTGCAGTGGTGACATCATGGCCAGCAACCCGGAGTGGCGTAAAACCAGGCGGGAGTGGGAACTGTGCTTTATGGACTGGATCGACAACCCCAGTGCCCGCTCCCTGCTCAACAGCAACATCTTTTTTGACCTCGACGGCGTCTATGGCCACCTGGAATGGGCCGAGCAGCTCAACCGGCTGATCCTGCGCCGGGCAAAGCGCAGCCCGCGCTTTCTGGCCAGCATGGCCCGCAACGCCCTGCTGCGCACGCCGCCACTCGGCTTTTTCAAGGAGTTCGTGATGGAGCAGGACGGCAAACACAACAACTCCATCAACCTCAAGCGCCGGGGCACGGCGCCGCTGGCGGATCTGATACGCGTGCATGCCCTAGCGGTGGGCTCCAAGGCGCGCAATTCCTTTGAGCGGCTCAATGACGTGATTGAGGCCGATATTCTGCCTCGGGGCCGTGGGCCGGATCTGCGTGATGCCATGGAGTTTATTGCCATGGTACGCATTCGCCACCAGGCCATGGACGTGGAGGCGGGCAGGGAGCCCGACAACAATATCGAGCCGGAAAACCTGTCCGACTTCGAGCGGCGCAACCTCAAGGATGCCTTTCAGATCCTGAGCCAGGCCCAGAAGTTTCTGAAATTCCGCTATCAGCCCGGACGGGCGTCCTGAGGACGTTATGGTATATCTGAGACCTTCTTCCCTGACGGAGTCGGCCCATGCTCCCGACTGGCCGGCGCTGTTTGAAGAGCGGGCGCGCACCGCCCGGGACTACCGGCTGCAGCGTTTTTACCGGGCCGGGCTGCCGGCCCCCGATACGCCCCTGGCCGAAGTGCCCTTTGTGGCACTGGACTTTGAAACCACCGGGCTGGACGCCAGAAAGGACGCCATCGTCAGCGTGGGGCTGGTGCCCTTCAGTCTGCAGCGCATTCGCTGCCGCGACGCCGCCCACTGGATCCTCAATCCGCACAAGCCCATGGCGAACGAGACCGTGGCCCTGCATCGCATTACCCATTCCGAGGTAAAGGAAGCGCCGGATCTGCTGCAGGTGCTCGACGATCTGCTGGCCGCTTTGGCGGGCAGGGTGGTGGTGGTGCACTACCGGCGCATCGAACAGGTGTTTTTTGCCACCGCCCTCAAGGCCAGGCTGTATGAAGACATTCGTTTTCCGGTGATCGACACCATGGAGCTGGAAACCCGCTTTCATCCGCGTCGGCTGGGCCTGTGGGCCAGGTTGCGCGGTCACAAGCCGGTGTCCATTCGGCTGGCCGCCAGCCGTGAGCGTTATCACCTGCCTTACTATGCGCCCCACCATGCCCTGAGCGATGCCCTGGCCACCGCCGAGCTGTTGCAGGCCCAGGTGGCCCACCATTACAGCCCGGATACCCCGCTCAGCGAATTATGGCTGTAGATCTTGTGGAGCGCTGGCTGCCCGCCTGCATTGGCCGGCGGCTTCATGTTGTGGTTCGCTTCGCTTATCACAACCTACGAGAGTCGCTATAACCGAAAGCGGGGTTCGTCGTCGTGGTCTTCGTCGGGCAGGCTCAGCACCGGCTCCTGGCGGCCGCCGCCGAGGGGCGGCGTCACCTCGGCGGGCCTGAGCAGGGATTGCAGCTCGTCACGTAACTCGGCGGGCGTGGGCCAGCCCTTGGGGGACAGGTGCACCACCGGCAGGCCGGTGTCTTCAATGCGGGCCAGCAGGGCATGACGATGGCGGCCGTCGGCCTGGCTCAGGCTGTCGTCCATCAGGGCCACCACCAGGCGCACGCGCAGATCGTCGGGGGAGCACAGCACGAAATCCAGCTTTTCCCCGTAGATGTCCTGCCAGGCCCTTTCCCGGTGGGCCTTGCCAAGCTCGGGTGCCAGCTCCAGCACTTCTGTCATGGGCACCGAGGGAAACACCCGCAGTCGGTCGGCGGATGCCTGCTCCAGCAGTTTCAGGGCGGTGGCGGCTTCGGGAGTAAACATCAGTTTTTGCACATACCTTTTGCCCGGCCTGCCGCGCCAGATGCGGCGCAGCAGGCTGAATAGAACAAGCAATACCAACAGGGTGACCAGGCCAAACACCAGCCAGTCGAGCAGGGAAACGGGCAACATATCGATCATCGGGAAGCAATCCGGAGCGAAGGGAATAACGGGTTGTCATGCAGTTTACTCAGCCTGTGCAGGAAAATGAACTGTTCGCCGTCGGTCGCCGCTGGCATGCGCCGGCTCGGGCCCCTATAATCCACAGCCATTAACCGCAGCCAGAGGTTTGCATGTCCCGGCGATTACCCCCGCTTAATGCGCTCAAGGCCTTTGAGGCCGCCGCCCGCAACCTGAGTTTTACTCGGGCGGCGGAAGAACTGTTTGTCACACAGGCGGCCATCAGTCACCAGATCAAGGGG
The DNA here is from genome assembly GCF_002242685.1 of Oceanimonas doudoroffii. NCBI lineage: Bacteria > Pseudomonadati > Pseudomonadota > Gammaproteobacteria > Aeromonadales > Aeromonadaceae > Oceanimonas > Oceanimonas doudoroffii. The sequence continues at coordinate 1,366,872 of NZ_NBIM01000001.1, read as the reverse complement.
CTGGAAGAGTTTCTGGGGATCAAGCTGTTTCGCCGGCGCAATCGCTCGTTGCTGCTGACCGAGGAAGGGCAGAGCTACTTTCTGGAGATAAAGGATATCTTCACCGCCATCTCCGATGCCACCGAGCGACTGCTGGCGCGCAGCGCCAAGGGCGCACTGACCGTCAGCCTGCAGCCGAGCTTTGCCATTCAGTGGCTGGTGCCCCGGCTGGTGCGTTTCAGTGAGGCGCACCCGGACATTGACGTGCGCATCAAGGCGGTGGATCTGGACGAAGGCTCGCTCACCGATGACGTGGATGTGGCCATCTATTACGGCAAGGGCAGCTGGCCCGGGCTGCGTGCCGACAAGCTGCACGCGGAATACCTGATTCCGGTATGTTCGCCCATGCTGCTGATGGGCACCCGGCCGCTGAAGGTCCCAGAGGATCTGACCCGTCATACCCTGCTGCACGACACCTCTCGGCGCGACTGGAAGGCCTGGTTCAAACAGCTTGACATTCAGGCGGCCAACGTTAACCAGGGGCCGATTTTCAGCCATTCCTCCATGGTGATTCAGGCCGCCATTCACGGCCAGGGCGTGGCGCTTGGCCACAGTGTGTTGACCCAGCCGGAAATCGACGCCGGCCGGCTGGTATGCCCCTTTGAACAGGTGCTGATGTCGAAAAACGCCTATTACCTGGTGAGTCACGAGTCCCAGGCCGGCCTTGGCAAGATCGCCGCCTTTCGCGAGTGGATGCTGGCCTTGTTAGAGCAGGAACAAAAACAGAAGACCATGAACCCATGAAGATACTGAAAAACGGCCCCGACGGCGCTGCCAGTCGAGTGCTGCTGGCCCACGGTGCCGGCGCCGGCATGGAGCACGCCGTGATGCAGGCCCTGGCCGAGGGCCTGGCCTGCGAGGACATTCAGGTACTGCGCTTTGAATTCCCCTATATGCAGAAGACCCGGGCCGACGGTCGCCGCCGGCCGCCGGATCGCGAACCCGTGCTGCTGGACTGCTGGCGGCAACTGGCCGGTGAGTTCGCTCATCCCAGGTTGTTTCTGGCGGGCAAGTCCATGGGCGGGCGCATGGCCTCGCTGGTGGCCGATGAGCTGGCTCCGGCCGGCCTGCTGCTGCTGGGCTTTCCCTTTCATCCGCCGGGCAAGCCGGACCGCTTTCGCGGCCAGCACCTGGCCACCATAGGCACGCCCACCCTGTTGCTGCAGGGCGAGCGGGATACCTTTGGCAACCGCGAGGCGGTGGCGGAGTATGATCTGGCCGATACCGTCATTACCCACTGGGTGACCGACGGCGATCATGGCTTCAAGCCGCGCAAGGCGTCAGGCGCCACCCTTGAGAGCAACCTGGCGGGAGTGATTGAGCGCATGAGGCACTTTATTCATGAGCATTAATCTCGCCTTTTATGGCGCGGCGCTGTTTGGCCTGACCGGCACCGCCCTCGGTGCCTACGGCGCCCATGGCCTGGCGGCCGGAGGCACGGCACCGGCGCTGGTGGCGGCCTTCAATACCGGGGTGCAGTACCAGTTTCTGCATGCCCTGGCACTGCTGTTGCTGGCGGTGATGTTGAAGCGGCGTGTCACGGCGGCGCTGAACGCCGCCGTCGTCTTTTTTGTGCTGGGCATACTGATGTTCAGTGGCAGTATTTATGCCCTGGTGCTGTTTGGCGCCAGGGGAATTGGTTTTGTGACTCCCCTGGGGGGAGTGAGTTTGATGGTGGGCTGGCTGTGCCTGTTGCTGGCCGGTCGCATCTGGTTGAGGTCTGAATGAAACAGTTGTTGATATATTGCCGTCCCGGATTTGAAAAAGAGGCGGCGGCCGAAATTCAGGACCGGGCCGGGCAGATGGGCTGCCCCGGCTTTGCCCGTGCCAAGGACGACAGCGGCTATGTGGTGTATGAGTGCTTTCAGCCGGAAGACGGCGATTTACTGGCGCGCAAGCTGCCGTTCCGCGAGCTGATCTTTGCCCGCCAGATGCTGGTGGTGTGGGCCGAGCTGGCCGACTTGCCCCTGGACGATCGCATCAGTCCGCTGCTGGACGCCGCCGAAGGCATGCCCCTGTGCGGTGATATTCGAGTGGAAACCGCCGATACCAACGACGGCAAGGAGTTGTCCCGCTTCTGCCGCAAGTTTACCGTGCCGGCACGTCAGGCCCTGCGTGGCAAAGGGGTGCTGACCCGGGCCGAGGCCCGCAACCGGCCCACCCTGCACCTGTTTTTTACCGCCAACAACCGAGTGATGCTGGGCTATTCCTATTCCTACAACCAGTCGCCCTTTCACATGGGCATTCCCCGGTTGCGCTTTCCCGCCGACGCGCCCAGCCGCTCCAGCCTCAAGCTGGAAGAAGCCTTTCACGTGTTTATTCCTCGGGAAGAGTGGGATACCCGGCTCACCTCTGGCCTGCGTGGCGTGGATCTGGGCGCCGCCCCCGGTGGCTGGACCTATCAACTGGTGGCCCGAGGCATGATGGTGGCGGCCATCGACAACGGCCCCATGGCCCAGAGCCTGATGGACACCGGTCAGGTCAAGCACTACCGGGAAGATGGCTTCAAGTGGCGACCCAGCCGCAAGAACGTGTACTGGCTGGTGTGCGACATGGTGGACAAGCCGGCCCGAGTGGTGGCGCTGATGGCCGACTGGCTGCTGGAGGAAGACTGTCAGGAAGCCATTTTCAACCTCAAGCTGCCGATGAAAAAGCGTTACGCCGAGGCGGTGTACAACCTGCAGCAGTTGCAGGAAAAACTCGATCAGCTGGGCGGCTTTCAGATCCAGGCCAAGCAGCTTTATCACGATCGGGAAGAGATCACCGTGCATGTGTGCCAGCCGCGCAAGGTGGCCAAACTCGAGGCCAAAGCCTGACCCTTCGGGGAGCTGTCAGCCGTAAGCTTTCAGCTGTAAGTGGCGCGGCCTGTCGGCGCCACTTTAGTTGGCGCATACCGGCGTCGCCGGTCATCCAGGCCTGCTTTCCAGCAACACGAAGGCGGCGGTGGTACTGTTTTCCTTCGAAGAACGAGAAGTCAGCGTAGGTTGCCGATGAGCATCGCGAATCGCAACATGAAGGCGCCTGCGGAATGTTGGAACTCGCTTCGCTCATTCCAACCTACGCGGCCGCTACCAGCCTTACTAAACCACGTATAAAAAACGGCGCTGTTTTCACAGCGCCGTTTTACTTCCGGCTTTCAGCTTCTCGCTTCCAGCTGGTATTCAGAGGTTGGCGATAATGGCGTCGGTAAATTCCGTGGTGCTGGCGTTGCCGCCCAGATCCCGAGTGACCGTCTTGCCATCGGCAATGGTCTTGCGCACCGCATTGCGAATTTGCGCCGCCTTGTCGGCCATGCCCAGATGCTCCAGCATCTGAATGGAGGCCAGGATCACCGAGCAGGGGTTGGCGATGTTCTGGCCGGCGATATCGGGCGCAGAGCCGTGCACCGCCTCGAAAATGGCCACATCCTTGCCGATGTTGGCGCCGGGGGCCATGCCCAGACCACCCACCAGACCGGCACACAGATCCGACAAAATGTCGCCGAACAGGTTGGTGGTTACGATGACGTCAAAGCGTTCGGGGTACATCACCAGGTTCATGCAGGCGGCATCCACGATCATCTCGGCGGTTTCGATGTCCGGGTAGCGCTTTGACACTTCCCGGGCCACTTCCAGAAACAGTCCGGAGGTCGACTTGAGGATGTTGGCCTTGTGCACCACGGTGACCTTTTTCCGGCCTTCGTTGCGCGCCAGCTCATAGGCGAAGTTGACGATGCGCTCGGCCCCTTCGCGAGTGATGATGCTCATGGCCTCGGCGCTGCTGTTGTCTTCGGTGCGCTTCTGGCCGGCGCCCGAATACATGCCTTCGGTGTTTTCCCGAATGGTAATGATGTCGATGTTTTCAAAGCGGCTCTTGGTGCCCTCAAACGACACCACGGGGCGCACGTTGGCGTAGAGGTTGAACAGCTTGCGCAGGGACACGTTGATCGAGGTGAAACCACCGCCTACCGGCGTGGTGAGAGGACCCTTGAGGGTGATTTTATTTCCGGCGATAAGGTCGAGGGTGGCTTGGGGAAGAAGCTCGCCGTGTTTTTCCAGGGCGGTCAGGCCGGCGTCGGCGTAGTCGTAGTGAAAGTCACAACCTGCGTGATCCAGAATACGCAGGGCGGCATCGATAATGCTGGGACCGATGCCGTCCCCCGGGATCACGGTAATACTGCGTTTATTCATGGGGCAGCTTCCGTTGTCAGTGGTCGAGTTATATTGTATTTTGCAGCCACTTTATAACATTTTATACCTATTTTGCCTATGGCTCTTTGGTCTAATAGTGATATCTAAGTTGCTGTAAATTTACCCCCAGCTCAATATCATCCACCAGTTTGACCAGTTGACGTGCCATCAGTGCCTCATTTTTGTGCGTCTGCACGTTATTTTGTTCTTTGGACTGGCCGGGGCTGGCGAGCAGGGTATCCAGATCACCGAACTGGTGCAGCAGCGCTTGTGCCCGCTTGGGGCCAATTCCGGGGACGCCCCGAATACCGCTGCCGGACACTCCGGTCAGCGCCCAGTAATCCACCAGCTGGCCAGGTTCGAGCCCGAATTTTTGCCGCACATGCGCCTCATCGAGCCAGCGCTGGCCAAAGTGATCCCACAGCCGAATGCCAGGACTCAGCAACTGGCAGAAGCCCTTGTCGGTAGACACTATGGTGCTGTGGCCGCCGTGTCGCGACAGCCGGCGGGCCAGGGTGGCGACCAGGTCGTCCGCCTCTTCGTTGTCCGATAACAGGGCGTCCACTCCCTGGCGCAGCAGGGCTCGTTGCAGTTCGCCCAGGTGGCCCGCAAGGGCTTCGGGCATGGGCGAACGGTTGGCCTTGTAGTCGGGGTGAAGGCGGTGGCGAAAGCCCGTCGGGGCACCGTCGAACACCGCCACCACATGGCTGGGCCGAAAGCGGGCCAGCAGCTTGCCGGTGGCCTGCAGCAGGACGGCCTCGGTGGCCGCCAGCTGAGCGGCCGGTTGTTCATGCTGGCCCTGCTGGACGGCGTGCAGCCGGCGGATCAGGTTCAGGGCATCGAGGATCAGCAGCTGCACGGCCATCTCAGCGATTGATGCGATAGCAGGGCACGTAGGCGGAGCCGGGCAGCTTCATGCGCTGCTGCTCCACAAACTGGCGCAGCAGCTTGTCCATCATTTTCATCAGCCGGGGATCGCCGTTGATCAGGAAAGGCCCCTTTTTCTCAATGGCGCGCAGGCCGCTTTCCTTGACGTTGCCCGCTACGATGCCGGAAAAGGCCCGGCGCAGGTTGGCGGCCAGCTGCTGAGGCGCCTGATCCCAGTGCAGGTTGAGGTTGGCCATGCCGTCGTGATCGGGTTCAAAGGGCAGCTGAAACTCGGGCTCAATCTTGAGCGACCAGTTAAAGGAATAGGCGTCGCCCACCGACTTGCGGTAGTCCCGCACCAGCGGCATGGCGGTTTTCATGCGACGGGCCACCTCGGCCGGATCATCAATGATGATTTGGTACAGCGACTGGGCTTCCGGCCCCAGGGTATTGCCGATGAAGTCGTCGACGCTGCGAAAGTAACTGGCGCTTTCCTTGGGGCCGGTCAATACGATGGGCACCGGCTGATTACGGTTTTCCGGGTGCATCATGATGCCCAGAATGTAGAGGATCTCTTCCGCGGTGCCCACGCCGCCGGGGAACACGATAATGCCGTGACCCAGGCGCACAAAGGCTTCCAGGCGCTTTTCGATATCCGGCAGTATCACCAGCTCATTGACGATGGGGTTGGGCGGCTCGGCGGCGATGATTGAAGGCTCGGTCAGGCCCACGTAACGACTGCCGGTAATGCGCTGTTTGGCATGGCCCACGGCGGCACCCTTCATCGGACCTTCCATGGCGCCAGGACCGCAGCCGGTGCAGATGTTGAGCTCGCGCAGCCCCAGTTCGTTGCCCACTTCCCGCGTGTATTGGTACTCCGACGGGCTGATGGAATGACCGCCCCAGCACACCACCAGGCTGGGATCTTCGCCCGGGTTAATGGCCCGGGCATGGCGCAGAATGGAAAACACCAGATCGGTGATATGGGTGGACGCGGTCAGGTTCAGTTGAGGATTGGCCTGCAGGTGGCTGTTGACGTAAATGATGTCGCGCAGCACCGAAAACAGGTGATCCTGAATGCTGCGAATGATTTCGCCGTCCACGAAGGCGTGCTCGGGCGGATTGAACAGCTCCAGCTTGATGCCGCGCTCGCGGCGGATTACGTTGATGTCGAAATTCTTGTAGCGCTCCAGAATTTCCTTGGAGCTGTCGGTCTGGCTGCCCGAGTTGAGCACCGCCAGCGCACAGTTGCGGAACAGCTGGTACAGGTTGCCCGAAGCGGACTGCTTGAGGCGATCGACTTCGATTTGCGACAGCAGGTTCATGCTGCCGACCGGATTGATATGGGTAATCATCGGGTATCCCTAATATGATGACGACAATTCAGTCGATGATAAGCCGGTTGCGCCCCGCGTGTTTGGCCTGATAGAGGGCCTGATCGGCGCGCTCCATGGCGGAGGTGGTGCTGTCGCCTGCCTGCAGCAGGGTGGCGCCGATAGATATGGTGATGGTAACCCGCTCATCCTTGAAACGAAAAGGGATGCTCTCTATCTTTTTGCGCAATTGCTCCAGTGGCCGGGACACCAGCCCGGGGTCCACATTGAGCATCAGCACCACAAACTCCTCACCACCAAAGCGGGCCACAAAGTCGGTTTCCCGCAAGTTTTCGCGAATGGTACGGGCAATCACCCGCAGGGCCTTGTCACCGGCGAGGTGACCGAAGTTGTCGTTGATGTCCTTGAAATGGTCGATATCGAGCAAAACGATGGCCAGGGGGTCGCCGTGGCGCAGCCAGCGACGATATTCCGACTCCAGCCGCTCATTGAGGGCGGTGCGGTTGTAGATTTGGGTCAGGTGGTCAATCAGCAGCTTCTGGTTCTGGCTGGTGAGCCGGTGGCGATACTCTGCGGCTTCGTGCTGCATGCTGTGCAGCCGGGTCTCCACCTCGTTCAGCCGTTGCAGCAGGGCCTGCTCCCGCTCCTGCAACTGTTCGTGGTGGCTGAGCAACTGGGTGATGCTGTGCACCCGTTCGGCAATTTCCTCGCGCAGCCGCGAGTTGTCTGCCCGGCCCAGGCTCTCACCCATGGCCTTCAGCTCGCCGGCCAGGCTGCGATCGTCCCGGGCCCGGTCGCTGGCCAGATTGCGGCCTTCAATCACCGAGGCGGAAAAGTGGCTCTGCATGTCTTCCAGGCTGTCGTTGAGCCGGGCCAGAAAACGGGTGGAGTGTTGCCGCTCGCTGCGGCAACCTTCTATGACCAGTTCAATCAGGCGCAGGCAAAGATCCGCCAGCACGGTATTTTCGGGTTGCCTCAGCAGGCGCTGCTGAATGCTGCTGATTTCCTCGCCCGAGGTGCCGTTGTAGTCCAGCTCGTCGATAAGCTGCAACAGCCGCTGGCATAAATCGGCACGAAACTGGCGTTGCTGCCGGGCTTCGCGCATCGCCAGCTCCAGGCTCTGCTGGTAGCACTCAAACAGCGGCCCGAGGTGGTGCAGGCCGCCGGCGTCCGGGGTTTCCAGCTCAGGCAGCAGGCTTTGCAGCCGTGCCGGCACCTGCGGCAGACGGCTCAGGCATTGGGCCGCCTGCAGCATCTGCTCGTTGAGCACCTGTTGCAGGCGGCCCGATTGCTGGTGATAGCGCCTCAGCCTGGCCAGGTGTTGCTGCAGGCCAGCCAGAAGTTGCGTCAGCTCGGGCGGGCGTGGTCCCCCCTGTTCCTGACTGCCCTGACCCTGAAAGAGTTTATGCCACTGTACCAGCAGGCCGCGCCCGTCCTGGTCGCTGTCCGTCTGCTCCGGGAGCGCCTCCAGTGCCTCGACCATGTTTCCCAGTCCGGCTATTACGGCGGTCAGCTCCTGCAGCATCATTCGTTCGTTCAGCTTGTTCATTTATCACCATTGAGGTCTGCCGGTGCCGCAACACCCTTAGCCTTGAGTGGGCAGGGGCGGCATCAGCGCCTGCCAGTCTATTTGTTGCTTCTTGTGCGAGCTGTTTACCTTGACCAATCCCTTCATTATACCCTGAATGCAACAGAGTCGAACGTCTCCATTGAAAAAGGCCGCCTGCTGGCAGTCAACCGCCACCAGCTCCACCCACGCCGGCTCATTGCTGACCTGAGTCAGCTGGTGGGCGGCGGCCATCGCCAGGTAGAGAATGTCGCCCAGCTTCATGTCGTCCAGGGCATGGGGGGACTTGGGCAGGAAGGGATGTCCGATAATGCCGGTAGCCAGGCGGCGATCCAGTTCGAACGAGCAGGGAAATTCCGCAAACATGCGGGCCAGGGCGCTCAGGGTCTGTTGCAGATCCGCTACCTCTTTCTGGGGGATCACATAGATAAACTCACCGTCGCGCAGGTCATACAGCCGGGCGCGGGGGTGAATGCGGCCGCGCAGGTAATCGCCAAGCTGGCGCTGAATTTCGGTGGCGTGGCTCAGGCCGGTTTTTTCCCGCAAATCCACCATAAACGGCACCTGCAGCAGCAGGTAGTAAATCTTGTCGTCAAAGGGGCGGTACTCTTCGTTGAGATACCACTGTTCCGAACGCAGTTGCTGACGGGCCATCTCCTGGGGCAAGCGCTGCATCAGTTGGCGCCAGTTCGGCAGGCCGGTGCCGGGCTCCACCATCAGCGCTTGTTGCAGCTCCTGATTCTGTTGCAGCAGGCGGCGGTTGCGTACCAGGTTGCGCAGCATGCCGTAGAGCAGCAGTGGCAGCAGCAGGCTGAGTCCGGCGGCGAGCAGGGCAAAGCGTTCCCTGTCCTGCAGCAGCCGTTCGCTGCGCCGGCCCAGCTCGGTCAACTCTCGCTCCTGTTGCAGTTGCTGATCGTTGTTTTGCACCAGGCTCTGGGTTAGCAGCCGGTTGACGGTGGTGGCCTGTTTGAAGAAGGCATGCAGGGCCTTCTGGTGGCGCAGCGCCTCGGTCATGTTGCCGCTGGTTTCAAACAGCTGGGCCAGCAGCCGGTGGCTTTCCATCAGCCGCAACACATCTTCCTGCTGCTCGGCCAGCTGGCGGGCCCGCTCCAGCCGCACCAGCGCCAGGCCGAACTCCTGTTGGGTCAGGTGCAGCCGGCCCAGCTGCAGCAGCACGTCGACCTGGCTGGGCAGATCCCGGCTGCGCTCAAAGCCGCGGCGGGCCTTGTCGAGGTAATACTGGGCATCGTTCAGGCTGCCCAGCTGCAGGTAGGACTGGCCGATTTCCAGATAGAGCCGGGTTTGCTGCTCTACGTCGTCCTGAATCTTGACCAGCTCCAGGGCATTGAAGAAATACACCAGCGCCAGGTTGGCATCTTCACCGGAGCGGGTTACTCGGCCCAGGTTAACCAGTGAGCTTATCAGCAACGGACTGTTGCCCAGCTGCTCGAATTCGGTGGTGGACTGATTGGCGTATTGCAGCGCCTTGTCGTGTTGCCCCAGGGCGGCGTAGATGGCGGCGGCCTTTTTGGCGGCCAGGGCCTTGAGGTAGAACTGGCGTCGGCCCTTGAGCAACTCCAGTGATTCCACGAAATGGGACAGGGCCAGCTCGTCCTGCTGCAGCTGCAGGTAATATTCGCCAAGCAGAAAATTGGCCCAGGCCTGGCGCGGGTTGTCGCTCTGTTGCATGGCCTGCAGTCGCACCTGCTCAAAGGTCTGGCGGGCCTCATCAAACTGTTGCTGACGCAGCAGCACCGCCGCCTGCAACAGTTGCTGATCGCCCCGCAGTCCGTGAGCAGCCGGCAGGGGGACCTGCCCGGCCTCTTGCAGCAGTCGTTCGGCCTGCTCCGGTTGCTGGCGTGCCAGCGCCAGCTTGGCCTTGATCAGCAGGCTGGCGACCAGGGCCTCATGCTGACGGTGCTGGCGAGCCAGGGAGATGGCGTGATTGATGCTGGCATCGGCGGGCAGCAACAGGCCTTCGTTGGCCTGACACAGGGCCTGCAGCTGCCAGGCGGTAAAGGTCTGCCCCCGCGTACGGTACTGTTTGGCCTGCTCGAGCCGGTCCGGCTCCTGGCGAGAATTGAACATGGCGCCGGGGCTGGCTTCCCGGCGTTGCAGAAAATGGCGGGTAAAGGCCACACACTCATTGGGCCGGCTCAGCATCAGCTGCCGGGCCCGCTGCAGTTCGGCGGGCTCGGGTTGATAAGTGGACAGAGGGGGCGCACCCGCCAGGTGCGACACCAGAACGGCGACAGACAGAATCACAAATAAGCCATACCAAAAATGCTAGCCGGTAGGGCAGTTTACGAACCTCGCCGGTCCGCGTCCAGCCTCAAGGTGGCCCGGGTTACTGACGCAGCAGGCGCACATTGGCGGCCTTGCCGGCCACATTGCTGCGGTAGGGGTTGATGTCGAGGCCGCCCCGGCGGGTATAACGGGCGTAGACGGTCAGCTCCTCGGGCCGGCAATGCTGCATCAAATCCATGAAAATGCGCTCTACGCACTGCTCGTGAAACTCATTGTGCTGGCGAAAACCCACCAGGTAGCGCAACAGGGCGTCCTGGTGAATGCGCGGGCCCTGATAGCGGATCATCACGCTGCCCCAGTCGGGCTGGCCGGTCACCAGGCAGTTGGACTTGAGCAGGTGGGAGTGCAGGGTTTCGCTGACGATGTCGGCGTCGGTGGCATTGGCCAGCAGGTCGGCGTCGGGCTGGTAACGGTCGATATCGATGTCGAGCTGATCGATGCAGTGGCCGGGCAGGCGGCCAAACTGGGCGGGGGCGTATTGCAGTTCATAGAGGCTGACGCTGACCCGGCCCTGGGCGCAGGCCGAGAGATCCCGGGTCAGGGTTTCCTCGACCGCCGCCAGGCTTTCAAAGCGGCTTTGATTGAAGCTGTTGAGATAGAGCTTGAATGACTTGGACTCAATCAGGTTAGTGCTGTTGGCGGGCACCCGTACCTCGCCCATGGCCACCATCGGCTTGCCCCGGGCATTCAACCAGGACAGCTCGTACAGGTTCCACAGATCTTCGCCGGAAAAGGGCAGGGCAGTGGCATCCAGGCCCAGATCGTCCCGGTTCAGGCTGCGGGGTACCGCCTGCAGCTGAGACGGATCATATTCGCTGACATAGTCGCTGTGTTTGCCCAGGGGCAGCTCGGCGAGGGCGGGGCTCTGTTGGTATTTCTGCTCTGGTGTCATTTGAAGTTCCGGTTGGTAAAATGAAACAGGCCGGCGACATGGCCTTCGCCATAGGCGATTGGAACCATCTCGGTATTATTCGTTGTTTACATTTCCGTATTGTGAGGCTTTGCCATGGAGAATCAAGAGGTGCCAGCACTGGCCGCCCTGTTTGAGCAGTATCGCCGGTGTTATGGCCAGCCCCTGGCCGAGCATGATGCCGCCGAGCCGTCCCCGGCCGAGCTGCTGCCGGCCCACGGCGGCCGGGTGGCCTGGCGCCCTTTCTTACGCCCCGAGCCGGGCAGCTTTGACAACCTGGGCCATGCCCTGGAGATGCCGGTGCACGCCTCGCTGACGGGGTTGTTCGGCCATTATTACGCCGGGCATTTACCCCTGTGTTACAAGGGACTGTTTGTGACCCTGCTGCAACCCTGGAATTCGGCCGACTTTGAGCGGCTGCAGCAAAACCAGATTGGCCATCAGCTGATGCAGCGCAAGCTGGGGCTGCCGGCCACCTGGTTTATCGCCACCTGCCGGGACGAGCACCGACTGGTGACCCTGGACAACGCCAGCGGCGCCGTGTTGCTGGAGCGCCTTGGCAAGGGGGCGATTGGTGAGCTGGCGCCGGATCTGGCCACCTTTCTGCACCGGGCCGAGCCGGTCAGTCTTTGAAATCCCAGGACAGGTTGGACACCAGCCGGCAGGGCTCGCAGAAAAAGTCGAAAATATCGTGCAGCGGGGCGTCGAGGCGCCAGTCACCGCCACAGCCAGGGCAAGGGCGGGCCTGCTCCGCCGCCAGACTGTCGCCGCCCACCCGGTACAGATAGTAAAAGGTCGGCACCTTGGTCAGGTATTCGATACGCTTGGCCAGATCCCGGCCACGACTGCTGAGCAGGCTGGAGGCGGTGGAAAGCTCCTGTACCGCACCATGCTCGAGAATGGAGCCGTTCATCTGCAGCTGATCGCAGGCCTCCCAGTCCTCCTGCCATTTCACCACCTGCTTGAAGTCGCCGTTGGCCACCGGCGGAATGCGATAGAGGGGAATGGGGGCAAAGTGCTCGCCGCAGCGCAGCGGTGAGCAGGTATGCAGGTAGCTGGTATAGAGCACCTGCCACTCGGGCTGGTGGGCTTCGTCTGTGGTGTCGGAGTTGAGATCCGGCCCGCGCGGGTTCACCTTGGGGCTGGTGAGCCCGGCCTGATGCAGCCGCTCCACCGCCAGCTCCACCTGGCGGCTGTGATGGCGCGGGTGCAGGCTGTCGGCTTCCGGGCACACCACTCGGCTGGTGAGCCAACCCTGATGAATAACGGTGGGAAACTCCCGGCCGATGATCTGGCCGTTGTAACGCAGGGCATCCAGCAGCTGGCGCACCGCCTGTTCGGCCTCGGCCAGCCCGGTGTCCTGGTAGCAGTCAAACTGAAGTTCACAAACCCACATCAGGCACCGGGCTCCTCTAACCGCGCCAGCCGGGCTTCCAGTAGGCGCACCTTTTCTTCCAGCGCCGCCAGGCGATCCTCCGTCGGCGAGGTGGCTGGGGCCGGGGTCGGTGCGGCTACCTCGGCCGGCAGCGATTCCGGCGACTGGCGATAGCGGTTCACCAGGCTGATCAGCTCGGCCATGTTGACCGGGCCCGACAGCCGCGCCCGCACCGTGGCGGTGGTAATGGCCTTGCCGTCGGCGGCAAGGCGATGAATGGCATCAATAATGTCCTGAGACATGAAAACTCCGTTGGTTATCTCAGACTGGCGTTGAGCTGATCGATCACCTCGGCCCAGTCCGAATCTTCCTGCAGTCCTTCCTTCAGAAAACTGGCCTGGGCATGGCTCCAGAATGGCGCCTCGACCAGCTCCACTTCGGGTGGCAGTCGGTGATTATGCAAAAAGTGCTCTATGCCTTTGTGGCTGGCATCCAGTCCCAGTTGTTCAAACAGTTCGCTGAACGGGTGAACAATATGCTCCATGTTGACCTCCTGTTTTTGCGGTAAGCCATCAGCCGTAAGTGGCGTTGTTTGAAAGATAGTCGCTGGCCCCGAACCTTGTCACTCCGGCGCAGGCCGGCGGCCATCTCACCAGGAACGCCACATTAGCAGTCACCAAGCGGAATCTTCAATCAACACCACGTTAAGCCGACCACTTAACGCTTATAGCTCCTCAAAGGGGCCCGGCGGCTCTCGCAGCACCGGCACCGAGACCTCCACCACCCGCAGGCCGGCAAGCCAGAGCTCGCCCTCGTTATGCTGCACGCCGTCGTGGCTGAATTCAAAACGAAAATGGGCCAGTAACCGGCCCTTACGCCAGCAAAAACGGTAGCGGTAAATGCTCAGCAACTGAAACTGCTGGCGCTTGCAATAGTGTTGCAGCCAGCGGCCGGCAAACTCGCTTTGGCGGCGCAGTTGCCAGACCCCGGCGCCCAGCAGAAACAGCGCCAGCAGCCCGAGCAGCTCAGCCACGGGCGGCGCTAAACAGGCTGCCCAGGGCCTGTTTGAGCGGGGCGGGCAGCTCGGGGTTGTGCAGGTTGGCCAGGATCAGCGGACGCAGCGCCGGCACCGACACCAGCTCGGCAAACAGGCCGTTGAATAGCTCGCCGTGCTGCTCTGCCAGCAGGGTCAGGTATTGCAGCAGCAGGGTTTCATCGGTCAGCTCCTGCCACAGCCGGGCCGCCAGGGTCAGCATCAGGGTGGGGCCCGGATTCAGGCTCATCAGGCTGGCCAGCTTGACGCTGCGCTCGCGAAAGGGGGGGCAGCCGGCGGTGGCGCGCAGCAGCAGGCCAATGCGCTCTTCATCGGGGCCGGCGCGCTCCTGCTCACCGTTAATGGCTTCAATCATGGTTTTGGCCAGGGCCTGGGGCAGGGGGTGGTGTTCGCACTGGGCCAGCAGCGCCTGCTGCACCGGTGCCGGCAGTTGCCACAGTCGCTGCTGCACTCGTTTGGTCAGCGTGGCATCGGTGTCGAGCCGGGCGGCCACGTCCGCCAGCCCTTGCAGGCCCAGCCGTTGCCAGTCGTGGGTATCGGGGCTGTCCAGGTAGTCGAGCACGCCCTGGTAAAAGGCCGAGGGCGCATGGCCCAGGCTCAGGCTGAGGCGGGCATGAAAGGCGGCCAGCTTGTCCTGGGGCGGCTGAAAGGTAAAGGGCGTATCGGCCAGCCGTTGTTGCTGCTCCTCGGTCAGCGGCGCATGAATGTCACCACCGAGCTGTTCCACCAGCGCCGACAGGAAATGCTTGACCGCGGCGTTGTTGAACAGGCCGCGCTCGTCCAGGGGAATTTTAAGGAACCACACATAGGGCTGGCCACCCTGTTGCTGCCAGTAACACACCGCCAGCCAGGCGTGGCGCTGCAGCGGCCAGGGGTAGGGGCGGCGGCCGGCCTCGATGGCAGCAAAATCGTCCTGCGCCAGGGGCTGCAGGCGCCGGCCCAGATCGAACAGGCGAAAGTCAGTGCCGGCCTGGGTCAAAAAGTCGCTGAGTGTGTCTATGTGCATGGGCTCCTCCTGTCTTGAGGGCGAATTATAGGGAGTCGGCGGCCGGGATGGTATAGTAGCGGGCCGTTTTACTCGGAGTTTGCTCAATGACCGCCGACATTTCCCGCCTGCTGCTCGACATTGAACAGGAGCTGAAAACCCTTGGCTGGTGGGACAGCGAGCCCCCCTCTGCGGCCGCACTGGCCAGTACCCAGCCATTTTGCATCGACACCCTTAGCCTGCCTCAGTGGCTGCAGTTTGTGCTGCTGCCGCGGTTGCGAGCCATGCTGGCGGCGGGCAGTCCGCTGCCCGGCCGCATTGCCGTCTATCCCGTGGCGGTGGAGAGCTTCAAGGGGGTGAATGCAGATGCGAGTGCATTGAACGAGGCCATCGCCCGCCTGGATGAAGCCCTGAGCGGCCGGCCGGTGGTGCGTGAGTCATGAGCATTGAACTGGTGTACGAAGACGACTGGCTGGTGGCGGTCAACAAGGAGCCCGGCCTGCTGGTGCACCGCAGCTGGCTCGACCGCCATGAAACCCGCTTTGCCATGCAACTGACCCGGGACGCCGTGGGCTGCCACGTGTTTCCGGTGCACCGGCTGGACCGGCCCACCTCCGGCCTGCTGCTGTTCGGCAAAAGCGCCGAGGTGGCCCGCAGCCTGACCGACGCCTTTGGCGAGCGCCGGGTGAACAAAACCTACCTGGCGCTGGTACGGGGTTACCTCGAAGGCGAGGGCCGGCTCGACTATGCCCTGACCCGGGAGCTCGACGACATTGCCGACAAGTTCGCCGATGCCGACAAGCCGCCCCAGGAGGCCATTACCCGCTGGCAGGAGCTGGCTCGGGTAGAGTTGCCCTTCGCGGTGTCGAAAAAGCATGCCACCAGTCGCTACAGCCTGGTGCGACTCAGTCCGGAAACCGGTCGCAAGCACCAGCTGCGCCGGCATATGGCCCACCTGCGCCACCCCATCGTGGGCGATACCAGCCACGGCGACGGCCGTCACAACCGCTTTTTTCGCGAGCAGTACCAGTGCGACCGGCTGATGCTGCACGCCGCCCGGCTGCAATTGACGCATCCGGTGACCGGCATGCCACTGCGGCTTGACGCGCCGCTGGACACAACCTGGCGTTCGCTTATTTGTGAATTTGGTTGGGAAAGGGCGCTCGCCGCGAGCAGGGAGAGCGAGGTAGAATCCGCGCTTTCAGCGGGTTAGGCGTATCGTGACACTTCAACCTTTACTCGACCGGATTGACGCTCAGGCCCGTGCATTTTTTGGCCAGGGCAAGGTAGCCGATTACATTCCCGCGTTGGCACAGGTGCCCGCCCGGCGCTTTGGCATGGCCATCTGTACCCTGGATGGCGAGCTGTATTGCAGTGGTGATGCCGAGGAGCCATTTTCCATTCAGAGCATCTCCAAGGCCTTTGCCCTGGCCATGGCGCAGCAGCGTTATGGCGACGAACTGTGGCAACGGGTAGGAAAGGAGCCATCTGGCAATGCTTTCAATTCTCTGGTACAGCTGGAATTCGAGCAGGGCATTCCACGCAACCCCTTTATCAATGCCGGCGCCCTGGTGGTGGTGGACGCACTTAGCTCCCGGCTGTCGGCACCGGTGCATGCGTTTCTGGAGGCGATGCGGCTAAGGGCCGGCAATACGGGCATACGCATCGATCACAAGGTCACCAACTCCGAATACGAGCACCGCTTTCGCAATGCGGCCATGGCCAACCTGATGAAGAGCTTTGGTAATTTCCACAATGAGGTGGACGAGGTGCTGAGGGCCTACTTCAGCTACTGCGCCCTGTCCATGAACTGCGTGGATCTGGCCCGCGCCTTCAGCTTTCTCGCCAACGGCGGACGCTGCGTGATGACGGGTGAGCAGTGGCTGCCCCGGCTGCAGACACAGCAACTCAATGCCCTGCTGTTTACCTCGGGGCTGTATGATGCGGCCGGAGACTTTGCCTACCGGGTGGGCATGCCGGCCAAGTCCGGTGTGGGGGGCGGCATAGTGGCGGTGGTGCCGGGACGCTTTACGGTGTGCGTCTGGTCGCCGGAGCTGAATGGTTATGGTAATTCGGTGGCGGGGATCTGGGCGCTGGAGGAGCTGTCCCGAGCCCTGGACTTACGACTTTTCTGACAGGAGGAAGTATGGCAACAGTGGATATTATTATTGGCACCGTTTACGGCTCGGCCGTGCTGGTGGCGGAAACCCTGAAAGAAGAACTGGTCAAGGCGGGGCACGGCGTGACCCTGCATGAAGATGCGGAGCTGGCGGATCTGGATCCGTCTCATTTCTGGCTGTTTGTCACCTCCACCACCGGTCAGGGGGACATTCCGCCCAACCTGGTGCCGCTGTTTGAGACACTGCGCGAAGCCTGCCCGCCTATCCCCGCGGTGCGTTATGCCCTGGTGGCCCTGGGCGACAGCAGCTACGAGGACTTCTGTGGTGCCGGCAAAAAGCTTGATGAACAGCTGCAGGAACTGCAGGCGCAGGCGGTGACCGACCGCCTGTTGGTGGATGCCACCGAAACCCTGGAGCCGGAAGTGCCGGCGTTGGCCTGGCTCAAGGGTTGGATGGACAGGATTTAAAACCGGGGTACCGCCTTGCGGCAGGAGGTGGGCATGGCCGCCCACACTCCTTTCCTCATCACTTCTCAGCCGACAGCCGGATTTCGTCCGCTTCAATGACAATTTTGCCCTGCTTGTAGAGGCCGCCAATGGCTTTTTTGAAGGTGCCCTTGCTGATGCCGAACTGGCGGTAAATGGTATCGGGATCGGTCTTGTCGCTCACCGCCAGCCGGCCACCGGCGGCTTCCAGCCGGGCCAGCACCTTGTCCGCCGCCTCGTCGGTCTTGCCCGGGCCGGGTTTGAACAGGGTCAGATCCAGCTTGCCGTCGTCCCGTACCTGCTTGATGTAGCCGCGCAGGCTCTTGCCCATCGGCAGTCGCTCGGGCAGCTCCGATTTGAACAGCTGCCCCCAGTATTGGCCATCCACCACCGCCTTGAGCCCCAGGGGAGTGCCGGCCACGATCAGCAGGTCGACCTCGTCGCCGGCACGATAGCGGGGCAGCTCCTTGCTCAGGAAGGGCTCCAGTTTGCTGGTGGCCACCATACGACCCTCGTGATCCAGCGACAGCCGCACCACATAATGCCGGCCCACCTGCATGGGCTGGGCCTGATTGCGGGCGGGCACGAAAATATCCTTCTTCATGCCCCAGTCGAGAAAGGCCCCCAGGCGGTTGACCGTAACCACCTTGAGTGAGGCGAACTGGTTCACCCTGGCCTTGGGGCGGCTGGTGGTGACAACCGGCTCCAGATCCGCATCCAGATAGACAAATACCTCCACGCCGGCGCCGGGCCGGCAGCCGGCGGGCAGCTGGCTCTTGGGCAGAAACAGCTCGCCGAAGTCGCCGCCGTCCAGCCAGCCGCCCTTGTCGTCGAGCCGCAGCAGGGGCAGGGAGTTGTTGTCGCCAAGCTTGATCATGGAGGTCACCGTCGTCGTCAAAAAGGGCGATCTTAGCCTGCCCGCACCACAAACACCACGACGATGGCGGCCGGTTGCCGGTAAATTCGTTTTACGCCTTTATATTCAAGGTATTATCATTTTTCTGTTGTCAGCAGCCGGGGAATGACTGCTACACTCGGGCAAAATCTGTCGGTGTTCCGGCCCCTGCTGGCGGGGTGGTTCCGGTCGCCATGGCGGCACAGGATGTGCCCATTTCAGGAGCGGAAATCATGGAGCAGGCGCAGATCACCATTCTCGTCATACTGGTCGCCACCGTGGGCATGTTTTTGTGGGGGCGCTGGCGACACGACATGGTGGCCGCCGGCGCCCTGCTGGCCTGTATTCTCGCCGGCCTGGTGCCCGCCGAACAGGCCTTTGAAGGACTGGCGCACCCGGCGGTGATCACCGTGGCCTGCGTGCTGGTGCTGAGCAAGGGGCTGCAGAGTTCTGGGGCGGTCGACGTGCTGGCGCGCACGTTGCTGCCCAGCCAGTCCGGCACCGTGCTGGCCATGGTGGCCCTGACCGGACTGGGGGCGGTGCTGTCGGCCTTTATGAACAACGTGGGGGCGCTGGCGCTGCTGATGCCGGTGGCGCTGCAGATGGCCCGACGGCAGCAGTTGCCACCGGGGCGCATTCTGATGCCGCTGGCCTTTGGCACCATACTGGGGGGCATGACCACCCTTATCGGTACCCCGCCCAACCTGATCGTATCGGGCTTTCGCCAGGCCAGCGGTGCCGATGGTTTTGGCATGTTTGACTACACCCCGGTGGGACTGGCGGTGGCGGCCCTGGGTGTGGCCTTTGTGGCCCTGGTGGGCTGGCGACTGGTGCCCGAGCGCAAGCAGGCGGGCATGGAAGGCTTTGAGTCCGGCGCCTACATTACCGAGGCCAGGGTGCCGGCGGGCTGCAAGGCCGAAGGGCTTACCCTGCGGGAGCTGGAGCTGGCGCTGGTGGAAGCCGATGCTCAGGTGCTGGGGCTGGTGCGAAACGAGGTACGGGTGATGACGCCCAGCCCGCGCCGGCGCACTCGGGCCGGCGACATTCTGATGCTGGAGGCGGAAGCCGATACCCTGTCCCATGCCCTGTCGAGTTTGGGGCTCAAGCTGGAAGAAGCCCAGGCCACCAAGGAAGAGCGGCAAAAGGAAAAAGAAAAGGAAGAAAAAGAGAAGGAAAAAGACAAGGGCAATGCCGATCCCGAAGGCGCCGCCGAGCAGGACGATGAAGCCAGGGCCAAAAAGGACAAGAAAGAGAAAAAGGACAAGCCCGAGGTTGACGGCTATGACGAGGTGGTGCTGATGGAGCTGGTGATCCTGCCCAGCTCGGAGCTGCTGGGCCGCACCGCTCGGGGCATTCAGCTGCGCACCCGGTTTGGTGTGAACCTGCTGGCGGTATCCCGCCAGGGGCAGCGTTCCTTCAAGCGGTTGCG
This sequence comes from Oceanimonas doudoroffii, assembly GCF_002242685.1. Classification (NCBI taxonomy): domain Bacteria; kingdom Pseudomonadati; phylum Pseudomonadota; class Gammaproteobacteria; order Aeromonadales; family Aeromonadaceae; genus Oceanimonas; species Oceanimonas doudoroffii. The sequence continues at coordinate 1,347,336 of NZ_NBIM01000001.1, read as the reverse complement.
GGCGCTGGCCTTTCGCGCCGGCGATCTGCTGCTGATGCAGGGCACGCCCGAGCTGATTGCCGAGTTTGCCTCCAGCACCGGCTGTGTGCCCCTGGCGGAGCGGGAGCTGCGTATTCCCGACAAGAAGAAGGCGCTGACCGCCGCCGGCATTATGGCGGCCTCGGTCACGGTGGCGGCCCTGGGCTGGTTGCCGGCGGCGGTGGCTTTTGCCGCCGGGGTACTGGCGTCCATGGTGTTTCGCACCGTGCCGCCGCGCTCGGTATACAACGCCGTGGACTGGCCGGTGGTGGTGTTGCTGGGGGCGCTGATCCCGGTGGCGGACGTCATGGAATCGACGGGAACGGCGCGCCTGCTGGCGGGACTGCTGCTCGACGGCATTGCCCAGGGCAGTGCCCTGGTGGCCCTGGTGCTGATCCTGGTGGTGACCATGACGCTGTCGGATTTGATGAACAACGCGGCCACGGCGGCGGTGATGTGTCCCATTGCGCTCGGGGCCGCCAACCAGCTGGCGGTGAGTGCGGATCCCTTTCTGATGGCGGTGGCCATCGGCGGCTCCTGTGCCTTTCTGACCCCCATCGGCCACCAGAACAATACGCTGATCCTGGGTCCGGGCGGCTTTAGATTCGGGGATTACTGGCGGCTGGGGCTGCCACTGGAGCTGCTGGTGGTGGCGATCAGCGTGCCCATGCTGTTGTGGATTTGGCCGCTTTAAATGAGGAGAAACAGATGCAGAACGAACTGGATAATCGCGTGATCCTGGAAGTGTTCGACAAGATTCGCCGTTTTGGCGAGCCCTATGAAGACGGGCACATGCTGGAAGGCATAGTGGCCACCAGCGATTTTGACGGTTACAGCGTGGTGCTGTCGGGCAGTGGAGTGACCTTACAGCTCAACTTCCATCAGAGCTATCACTTCGAGTATGACAGTGCGACCCTCAAGGAGCAGTTCATGTCAAAGGTTGACTACATTCATCGCCACTTCAACGAGTCCTGATCCGGCAAACGCCGCCCTGGACCCAGGGCGGCGTTTGGCCATCAGCCCAGCCGGCTGACCCGCACGCTGCGTCCCTTGATCTTGCCCTGTTGCAGGTGCCTGAGCGCCTGCCGGGCCACGTCCTTGTGTACCGCCACATAGGACTGCATTTCGGCGATGTCGATCTTGCCCACCAGGTTGCCGGCAAGGCCGGCGTCCCTGGTGAGGGCGCCGAGAATGTCGCCGGCGCGAATCTTGCTCTTGCGGCCGCCGGCGATATTGAGAGTGACCATCTCCGGCTGGCGCGGAGCGGCCTGGCCGTTCAGTGCCGCCAGTGAACCCTGTGCCATGGGTGCCTGCTGGTATTCCTCAATCATGTTGACCCGAAAGGCTTCCTGCGGACTGTACAGGCTCAACGCCAGGCCTTGCTGACCGGCGCGACCGGTGCGGCCGATGCGGTGCACATGCACTTCGGGATCCTGGGTGATGTCGTAGTTGATCACCGCCGCCAGCTCCTTGATGTCGAGGCCGCGGGCGGCCACGTCGGTGGCCACCAGAATATTGGCGCTGCCGTTGGCGAAGCGGATCAGCACCTGATCCCGTTCCCGCTGCTCCAGGTCACCGTTCAGCGCCAGGGCGGCAAAACCCAGGGTGCCGAGGTGGTCGGCCACTTCCTGGCAGGCCCGTTTGGTATTGCAGAACACCACCGCCGAGGCGGGGGCGTAGTGTGCCAGCAGGGTGGCCAGGGCAGTCTTGCGCTGATCGGGGCGGGTTTCAAACAGCAGCTCGACGATGTTGTCGCTGCTCGGCTCCTCGGCCACCGAGATGGTGTGGGGCTGGCGCTGCAGGCCTTGGCTGAGCTCGGCAATGCCGTCGGGATAGGTGGCGGAAAACAGCAGGGTTTGGCGTGCGGCCGGGGTAAAGGCCACCGCCTTGCGTATGTCATCGGCAAAGCCCATGTCGAGCATGCGGTCCGCCTCGTCCAGCACCAGGGTGTTGAGGGCGTCCAGGTTCAGGCTGCCCTGTTGCAGGTGCTTGAGCACTCGCCCCGGGGTGCCCACCACGATATGGGCGCCAAACGCCAGGGTGGCGGTCTGGGCCGCGGTGGGTGAGCCGCCGCACAGTGACACCAGTTTGACGTTGGCCATGGCCCGGGCCAGTTTGCGCAGCTCCCGTGCCACCTGATCCGCCAGCTCCCGAGTGGGGCAGAGCACCATGGCCTGTACCCGGTTCAGGCTGACGTCGAGCCGGGACAGCAGGCCGAGGCCAAAGGTCAGGGTCTTGCCGCTGCCGGTACTGGCCTGGGCGATCACGTCTTCGCCGGCCAGCACCGCCGGCAGGCCCTGGGCCTGAATGGGGGTCATGCGGGTATATCCCAGGGTGGCGAGGTTGTCGAGCAAGGCAGAGCCCAGGGGCAGGGTGGAAAAGTCGGTGTTGGTCACGGAAGGCTTCGCTGTGTGATGAAATGAAAGGGCCGAAGCGGCCGGGCGCGCATCATAGCAGAAATGCGGGGTGAGTGGTGTTTTTCTGGTCGGTAAAACAAAAACGGCGCCGAGGCGCCGTTTGCATCATTGGGCCTTCTGGCCGCTTAGTTGTGCTTGTGCAGTTCGGCGTTCAGCTCGATGGCAGACTTGTTGGTCTTCACCTCGATGCGGCCGGTCTGGGAGTTGCGGCGGAACAGCAGATCCGTTTTGCCGGCCAGATCGGCGGCCTTCACGGTCTGTACTTCATTGTTCTGATCGTCCAGCACGGTCACCTTGGCGCCGGCGGTGATGTACAGGCCGGATTCGATGGTGCAACGATCCCCCAGGGGAATGCCGAGGCCGGAATTGGCGCCCAGCAGGCTGCCTTCACCCACGGAAATGACGATGTTGCCGCCGCCGGACAGGGTGCCCATGGTGGAGCAGCCACCGCCCAGATCGGAGCCGTTGCCCACCACCACACCGGCGGAGATGCGGCCTTCGACCATGCTCACACCCAGGGTGCCGGCGTTGAAATTGATGAAGCCTTCATGCATCACGGTGGTGCCTTCACCCACGTGGGCACCCAGGCGAATGCGGGACGCGTCGCCGATACGCACGCCGGCGGGCACGACGTAGTCGGTCATTTTCGGGAACTTGTCCACGGAGTTGACGCTGATGGTGCGACCCTGGGCGCGGGCCTGCAGTTGACGTTTGGCCAGCTCATCCACGGCAATGGCGCCTTCGCTGGTCCAGGCCACGTTGGGCAGCAGGCCGAACATGCCGGACAGATCCAGGCCGTGCGGCTTGACCAGGCGGTGTGACAGCAGGGCCAGCTTGAGGTACACCTCGGCGGTGCTGGCAGGGGCGGCGTCGGTTTCCAGAATGGTAAGCACCAGCGGCTGGGTGCTGCCTTCCAGCACTTCGGCGATCTCGGCCTGGGCGGTGGCGTCCACCGACAGCAGTGCGGCCTTCAGCTCGCTCAGCCGGGCGGCATCCAGCTCGATGGCGGCGTTGCCACCCTGATAGCCGGTCTGGTCGGCCACGGCCTTGATCAGGGCCTCATCGGCGTTCAGCAGCGGCTGGTTGTAATAAACCTCGAGCCATTCTCCTTTGGCGGATTTGGTACCCACGCCCAGACCGAAAGCAAAGTTTGCCATGGTGTTCACTCCATAAATGTGTCGGATTCCTGAATTGGTGCCCGTTTTATCATATTTTGCCGCCATGGTTGAGTTCATCTGCCAATTTTTCCCGCAGCCGAGTGCACTCCTGCTCAGTTAATGGCCGATCGTCGCTGTTGGTGAGGCTGAAAAAGTCTTCCACTCGCTCGCCGATGGTGGTGATTTTGGCGGCGTGCAGGTTCAGGCCCTGGCGGCTGAACACGGCACCGATGCGTGCCAGCAGGCCGGGCGTGTCGAGGGCGATCACCTCCATCAGGGTGCGTTTGCTGCTGCGCGCCGGGTCCAGAAAGTGCACTTGAGTGGGCACATGAAACTCCCGGTGCCGGCGCGAGGGCGGGCGCAGCCGCGCCACCGGTGGCGTGCGGCTGTTGAGCGCCAGGCTCAGGCCGGAGCAGAGCTCGTTCAGGCGGTCGCCGCTTACCGGCTGACCATCCGGCTCCAGCACGATAAAGGTGTCGAGGGCATAACCGTCCTTGGAGGTCATGATCTGGGCGTCGTGAATGTTGAGGTTTTTCTGATCCAGGGCCGCCGCCACGCGGCCGAACAGGTTGGGGGAGTCGGGGCTGTAGATAAACAGCTCGCTACCGCCCCGGCCCGGTTGCTGGCTGATCTGCACCAGGGGCCGGTGTGGATCGTCGTGAGCCAGAATATGGCTGCTGTGCCAGGCGATTTGCTCCGGGCTGTGGCGCAGAAAGTAATCCGCGGGCAGCCGTGACCACAGCGTCTTGAGGTGTTCGGTGGGGCTGTTCATGTGCTCCAGCAGGCGGCGGGCCTGCTGCTGGTTCTCGCGAATGCGCAGGCGCAGGTCCGGTGGGTTCTCCAGCCCACGGCGCAGGGCCTTTTGTGTGGCGAAATACAGCTCGCGCAACAGGCTGCCCTTCCAGTCGTTCCACAGGCCGTCGTTGGTGGCGCAGATATCGGCCACGGTCAGGCAGTAAAGAAAGTCCAGGCGCAGCTCGTCCCGCACCTGAGTGGCGAACTCGCGGATCACGTCCGGATCGTGAATATCCCGGCGCTGGGCGGTGACCGACATCAACAGGTGCCAGCGCACCAGCCAGGCCACCAGGCGGGCGTCGGAGCGGTCGAGATCATGGTCCAGGCAAAAGGCCAGGGCGTCATCGGCACCCAGGGTGGAATGATCGCCCCCCCGGCCCTTGGCAATGTCGTGGAACAGTCCCGCCAGCAGCAGCAGCTCAGGCTTGCGCAGCCGGTTGCTGATCTCATGGCACAGTGGGTGGCTGCGCCGGCGGTCGGCATCGCGAAAACGGGCGATGTTTTTCAGCACGCGGTGCGTGTGCTCATCCACCGGGTAGGCGTGAAACATGTCGAACTGCATCTGGCCGACAATCTTGTTCCACTGGGGAAAATAGGCGGCGAGAATGCCATAGCGGTGCATCAGGGTCAGTGCCAGGCGGCCGCTGCCGGGATGGCGAAGCAACATCATGAACAGGCGGCGGCAGTCGGCCCGTTCGCACAGAAATCCCGGCAGCCGGCGGCGTGCATCCCTCAGTTCGCGCAGGGTGGTGGAGTAGATGCCGGCGATTTGACCGTGCACCGCGATCTGGTAGAACAGCCGCAGCATGGCCGCCGGCTCCCGCATAAACAGCTCGGGATCCACCACGTCAATCAATCGCCCGCGCAGGCGGAATTCCGGGGTCAGGCTTTTTACGTCCATGGCGATATGGCCGAGAATGGCCTCGTCAAACAGCTGCAACAGCAACTCGTTCAGCTCGGCCACCCGGCGCACCGTCTGATAGTAGCGCTTCATCATGTGTTCGATGGACTCGTTGCCCTCGCCGGCAAAGCCCAGGGCCGCGGCCACGGCGCGCTGGCGGTCGAACAACAGACGGTTGTCGGGGCGGCGGGTGACGGTGTGCAGGGCAAAGCGCAGTTTCCACAAAAAGGTCTGGCAGTCCTGCAGCTCGGCAAACTCAGCCTCGCTGAGAAAGCCGTGGCTGACCATTTCCCCCAGGGTGGTGGCGCCGAAATGACGACGGGCAACCCAGCTGATGGTCTGAATGTCACGCAGGCCACCCGGACTGTTCTTGATGTCGGGCTCCAGCTTGTAGCTGGTATCCCGAAACTGGCGGTGACGCAGTTCCTGCTCCTGGCGTTTGGCCTCGAAAAAGGCCTGGCTGGGCCAGAATTTGTCCGGCGCCGTGGCCTGGGTAAGGGCGGCAAAGGTGTGATAGCAGCCGGTGATCAGCCTCGCCTCAATCAGGTTGGTGGCCACGGTGATGTCTTGCTCACCCTGGGCGACGCATTCGGCCACCGACCGCACGCTGTGGCCCACTTCCAGGCGCAGATCCCAGAGCTGGGTGACAAAATCGGAAACGCGCTCGATCAGGGCCTCGTCCAAGGCATGACGGCTCAGTATCAGCAGATCGATGTCGGAGCAGGGGTGCAGCTCGCCGCGACCATATCCCCCCACCGCCACCAGCGCCAGATCCGGTTGCTGATGCAGACCGTGCCGGGCCCAGAGTCCGGTCAGCAGTTGATCCATGTGCTGGGAACGGGTGCATACCAGTTCGGTGACATCGTCACCGGACTGAAAGCGTTGCTCCAGCCAGTCCTGTAACTGGCCCAGCATGTCGCGGCAGCGGACCAGGGTCAGTTCATCGGGAGACAACAGGGCGGGGGCAAGCGGGCTGGCTTCCATGGGGGCGATTTCCTTTTTGGGCTGGTGTTGTTTAAGTTAACAGAGCCCGTGAGCCGGGAAAAGCACGCCGGCCCGAAGCTTGTGTCAACCGTTTGCGGAGCCATCATGACTCAACCCGACAATGCGCTGCCGGCCTGGATTCGGCGTTTCACCGGTTCATTCTGGCTGTTGCCACTGTTGTTTGTGCTGTCGTTGCTGGAGGCGCTGATGCTGCCGGTGCCCCTGGAGCTGGTGCTGATCCCGTTGTTGCTGATTGAACGACAGCGGTTGTGGCTGCTGGCCGGGGTGACCCTGGCCGGTTGCCTGTGCGGCGCGTTGCTGGGGTACGGTGCCGGTGCCTGGTTGTTTGACAGCCTGGATCATTCTCTGCTGACCCCTCTGGGCAGTGCCGAACAGTTTGATGACTTCTCCCGGCAGCTCGCCGAGCGGGGGTTTATGGCCATTCTGACGGTGGCGGTTACGCCGGTGCCCTTTCAGGTGGCCATGCTGGCCGCCGGCGCCGGCGATTATCCGCTGGGCCTGTTTATGCTGGCATCGGCCATAGGCCGGGGCATTCGCTATTACGGCCTGGCCTTGCTGGTGCGGCTGACCGGCAAACAGGCGCTGCGGTTGTGGCGCCATCATGCCCGCCCGCTGGGGCTGGCACTGCTGGGGCTGGCCTTGCTGGGATTTGGGCTGAGCTTCTGGTTGAACGACTGAGCCACAAAACGAAAAAGAGGCGCCTGTTGGCGCCTCTTTTCAGAAGGATGGGGTACCATCCCGTGCTTTATTATGCCGGCTCTCCTGCAGGCTCAATGCTTACCGCATGGTTGCCTTTGGGGCCTTTTTCTGTTTCGTATCGAACGACCTGGCCTGCTTTCAGGGTACGATAGCCCTCCATCTTGATGGTGGAAAAGTGCGCGAAGACATCTTCGCCCCCTTCCGTCGGACAGATAAAACCAAACCCTTTGGCGTTGTTAAACCATTTAACCGTTCCGGTTGTCATACTCGTGCGTCCTTTTACTCAAACATCCTAAACAACATTGAGAAACTGGCTGCGGCCCATTATAACTGGCGTTGATTTATCGCCGAATGAAACCGCTCGCAGTAAGCTTCGAACGAAACTACCACCGATTGCCACTACTCACTCTAGTGCAACCGGTGGGGGAGTCAAGGGGGGAGCGAGAGGCTTTTTGCGAAAGTGTCCCGTTTTGCCAGTCTTTCCGCATGACCCCGAGGATGTGTTGACAGCCCCGGTCCAGGCGGTAGGGTGAAAGACGGGAGTGGTTGCCGTGGTGGTCGACATGATGGCTTCGGGCGACACCAAAACATTCGGCGCAGATCACAGCCACAGTCTGAAACAAGGCCAAATGCCGTTCCGCTGTAGCAGGATCCAACACCGTGATTTAGAGTAATTATATGGGCAGAAGAACACAGCAGACCGTCGAGGAGCAGGTAAGGGAGGCGGAAGAAACTGCGTTGCAGCCCCCTCCTATGTACAAGGTTATCTTGAATAATGACGATTACACCCCCATGGATTTTGTAGTGGAAGTACTGCAGCGATTTTTCGCCATGGACGTCGACAAGGCCACCGAGGTCATGCTGGCGGTACATTACCAGGGGAAGGGGGTTTGCGGACTGTTTACCGCAGAGATTGCGGAAACCAAGGTTGCGCAAGTAAACAAGTTTGCCCGTACGCACGAACACCCGTTGTTGTGCACCATGGAGCAGGCGTAAGACATGACCCGAGCAAAAGGGTGACCGGAGTTTCTTAGGGGAGGTGCCTATGTTGAACAAAGATCTTGAGAGCACGTTGAATGATGCCTTCAACGATGCCCGTCGATCCCGCCATGAGTTCATGACGGTGGAGCACCTGTTGCTGGCGTTGCTGGAAAACCCCGCGGCGAAGGAAGCGTTGCAGGCCTGTGGCGCCGATCTGGAGCTGTTGCAGCGGGAAACCCGCAGCTTTATTGAACAGACCACGCCGCTGATTCCGGTGGGCGATGATGATCTCGAAACCCAGCCTACCCTGGGCTTTCAGCGGGTGCTGCAGCGAGCCGTGTTTCATGTGCAGTCCTCGGGCAACGCCGAGGTTACCGGCGCCAACGTGCTGGTGGCCATCTTCAGCGAGCAGGAGTCCCAGGCCGCCTATCTGCTGAAAAAGGTCGGCGTGGGCCGGCTCGACGTGGTCAATTTTCTTTCCCATGGCGTCCGCAAGGACGGCGAACAGGAAGACGCCTCGTCATCCCGTCAGGAAGAGCACAACGATGAGGCGGCCAGCAACCAGACCGAAGGCTTTGTCATCAACCTTAACCAATGGGTCAAGGACGGACGTATCGATCCGCTGATCGGTCGGGATCAGGAACTGAACCGCACCATTCAGGTGTTGTGCCGCCGGCGCAAGAACAACCCGCTGCTGGTGGGTGAAGCCGGAGTGGGCAAGACCGCCATCGCCGAGGGGCTGGCCTACCGCATTGTACACAACGACGTGCCGGAAATTATTGCCGACAGCACCATTTACTCCCTCGACATGGGCTCCCTGCTGGCGGGTACCAAGTACAGGGGCGACTTTGAAAAACGCTTCAAGGCGGTGCTCAAGCAGTTTGAGAAACAGAAAGGTGCCATTCTGTTTATCGATGAAATTCACACCATCATCGGTGCCGGCGCCGCTTCCGGCGGCCAGCTGGATGCCGCCAATCTGCTGAAACCGCTGCTGTCCAGTGGCCAGATCCGTTGTGTAGGCTCCACCACCTATCAGGAATACAGCCAGATCTTTGAAAAGGACAGGGCCCTGGCCCGGCGTTTTCAGAAGATTGATATTCTCGAGCCGTCGGTGGACGACACCGCCCGCATTCTGCAGGGGCTGAAAAGCCGCTACGAGTCGCATCATGATGTGCGTTATACCACCAAGGCATTGCGGGCCGCGGCCGAGCTGTCGGCCAAGTACATCAATGACCGGCACCTGCCGGACAAGGCCATCGATGTCATCGACGAGGCCGGCGCCCAGATCCGCATGATGCCGCCGTCCAAGCGCAAGAAGACCATAGGGGTGGGTGACATTGAAGCCATTGTTGCCAAGATCGCCCGCATTCCGGAGAAGTCCGTATCCAGCTCCGACAAGGAGGCGCTGAAGAACCTGGAGCCCAACCTGAAAATGGTGGTGTTTGGTCAGGACAAGGCCATCTCAGTGCTGACCGACTCCATTCGCCTCAGCCGTGCCGGCCTGGGCAACGAGAAGCGCCCCATCGGCTCCTTCCTGTTTGCCGGCCCCACCGGGGTGGGCAAGACCGAGGTGACCCAGCAGCTGGCGCGCATTCTCGGCATTGAGCTGATTCGTTTTGACATGTCCGAGTACATGGAAGCCCACACGGTGTCCCGACTGATTGGGGCGCCTCCGGGTTACGTGGGGTTTGACCAGGGCGGCCTGCTGACCGATGCGGTGATCAAGCATCCTCATGCGGTACTGCTGCTGGACGAGATCGAAAAGGCGCACCCGGATGTGTTCAACATTCTGCTGCAGGTGATGGACAACGGCACCCTGACCGACAACAACGGCCGCAAGGCGGACTTCCGCAATGTGATCCTGGTGATGACTACCAACGCCGGGGTGCAGGAAACCGTGCGCAAGTCCATCGGTTTCCAGCAACAGGATCACAGCCATGATGCCATGACCGAAATCAACCGCACCTTTGCCCCTGAGTTCCGTAACCGGCTGGACCATATCATCTGGTTCAACCACCTCAATATGGACATTATTCACCGAGTGGTGGACAAGTTCATTGTGGAGTTGCAGGCCCAGCTGGATGCCAAGGGGGTGTCACTGGAGGTCAGCGAGCAGGCTCGCCACTGGCTGGCGGAAAAGGGCTATGACAAGTCAATGGGTGCCCGCCCCATGGGCCGGGTCATTCAGGAACAGCTGAAAAAGCCCCTGGCCAACGAGCTGCTATTTGGCGAGCTGGTCGGCGGCGGTGTGGTTCGGGTGACGTTGCGCAACGAGCAGTTGCACTTCGAGTTTCAGTCGGAGGCGTCCCTGGCGCACTGAGCCGGTAATGAAAGGCAACATGCCCGGCGCCGTTTACGGCGCCGGGCATTTTTTCTTCCAACGAAAACGGAGCAGTGCCTGGCGATGAAGGGCGAAGCTTCGCCCCTGGCTGTTAAGCCTGTTGCCTCAACCGAAACGGGGAGTGACGACTTAGCGAGAGCGGAAGACGATGCGACCCTTGGACAGGTCGTAGGGAGTCAGCTGGACAGTGACCTTGTCACCGGTGAGAATGCGAATGTAGTTCTTGCGCATCTTGCCGGAGATGTGAGCGGTGACCACATGGCCGTTTTCCAGCTCAACGCGAAACATGGTGTTGGGCAGGGTTTCCAGAATGGTCCCCTGCATTTCAATACTGTCTTCTTTAGCCATTGAGTCCTCTTGTTAACGCAGGCAATAAAACGGCAGGGATCATGCCGGATTTCGCATTCAGTGTAAAGTTTATGCTCAGTCTTTCATCGCCCGCCAATGGCCGCCAACCAGCCGTTCGTGGGGGCGAAAACGTTGCTTATAGTTCATCTTGCGGCAGCCGTCGACCTGGTAGCCCAGATACAGCCATTGCTTGTTCAGCTTTTGAGCCAGCTGAATCTGACAGAGAATGGCAAAGCTGCCCAAAGAGCGCCGCTCTTCCTTCGGGTCGTAGAAGGTATACATGGCACTGAGGGAGTGGCTCAGTATGTCGATGACCGCCACTGCGATCAGCCGCTCACCGGCGTGGATTTCCAGAAAGGCCGGCGGTAGCCACTGACACAGCAAAAAGCCGTCGTACTGCTGGTGGCTGGCCGGATACATGCTGCCGTCCTGGTGCCGGCAACTGATATAGCGCTGGTATAGTTCGAAGTATTCCGGTTTGTCCTGCTGGCTGAGGCGTATGTCGAGATCCCGGTTTTTGCGCAAAATGCGTTTCTGGCTGCGACCCGGCATAAAGTCGGATACCGGAATTCGCAACGACTCGCAGGCCTGGCAGGCCTGACAGCGGGGCCGGTAGATATCGGAGCCGCTGCGGCGAAAGCCCGCCGACAGCAGTTGTTCATAGCCTTCCGGGCAGAGCAGCTCGCGGTCGAGCAGCACCAGCAACTGCTCCAGTCGGCCCGGCAGGTAACTGCAGGGGTGTTTGGGGGTCAGCCCCACCTTCAGATTGACTTCCCTCATAGGCTCAGCTCGGTTGGTTGCCAGCAGGTGGCGGACATGGACGGATGTTGCAGCCCTTTGAGTTTATGCAGAAAGCGGGATCTGGGCCAGCTCACCACGCCCAGGCTTTGCAGGTGCGGATTGGGCAGCTGGCAGTCGATCAGCTCACCGCCGTGAGCGGCAAAATGGCGGCACAGGGCCAGCATGGCCAGCTTGGAGCCGTTGCTGACCAGGTGAAACATGGACTCACCGCAAAACAGCCGGCCCAGACCAATGCCGTAGAGCCCGGCCACCAGCCGGTGCTGGTCCCATACTTCCAGCGAATGGGCATGGCCCAGGTGGTGCAGCTGGCAGTAGTTGCGCTCGATATCCGGCGTGATCCAGGTGCCGGGGCCGCTTTCACGCAGCTCGCGGCAGTGGCGAATGACCGCCTCAAAGGCGTGGTTCACCGTCAGCCGGTAGCGTTGCTGGCGTGCCAGTTTGGCCAGGCTGCGGCTGACATGCAGCTCGGCGGGCACCAATACGGCACGAGGGTTGGGCGACCACCACAGCGGCGGCTGAGACTCGTCAAACCAGGGAAAAATGCCCATGCGGTAGGCCAGCAGCAGCCGCTCGGGACTCAGATCGCCGCCCACCGCCAGCAGGCCCTCGGGATCGGCCAGGGCCAGGTCCGGCTCGGGAAACCACAGCCGGTGATCCAGTTGCGTCAGATACATGGTCATGGCTCCGGTTCAGGATGAAGACGCGTGCCAGTCTTCACCGGCCTTCTGCTCGATATACTCACGAATGAACTGCCGCACCTTCTGGGACGGGGTGACGTCTTCTTCGGCGCAAAGTTGTTCAAACAGCGCCTTTTTGCGCGGGTCGATAAGCAGGGTCAGTCGGGCGGTACGGTGTTCCATATAACCTCCAGCGTACATCACATGTTAATCATATTAACATTGAATGTGTTGCAGACGCGCCTACACTGAATATCCGCTCATGTTTCAACCTGTTACCGGAGCCCGCCATGCCCCACCGTGCCCACCTGTTTTCCCTTCGTCCCGGCCATGCGCTGAGAGAGAGTTGCCGGGGATATGGCCGGACGCATTTGTTCAGGGATGTGCTGGCCGGGATCAGCGTCGGCATTATCGCCATTCCCCTGGCCATGGCGCTGGCCATTGCCAGTGGTGTGGCGCCCCAGTATGGGCTTTATACCGCCATTGTTGGCGGTTTTGTTATCGCCCTTGCCGGCGGCTCCCGGCTGAGCATTTCCGGCCCGACCGCCGCCTTTGTGGTGATCCTCTATCCCATTGCGCAACAGCATGGCCTGGGCGGACTGCTGCTGGCCACCCTGATGGCCGGTGTTCTGCTGGTCGTGATGGCGTTGTTACGCGTGGGGCGTCTGGTGGAATACATGCCCGAGCCGGTGATTCTGGGCTTTACCGCCGGCATTGCCGTGGTGATTGCCGGCTTGCAGCTGAAGGACTTCTTCGGGCTGACCGTGGACGGCCTGCCCGAGGCATTTCTGCCCCGGCTGGGAGCGCTGGCCTTGCATCTGCCGGAGCTGCACTGGCCCAGCCTGCTGGTGGCCGGGGTTACCCTGGCCATCATGCTGCTCTGGCCTCGCCTGAACACCGGTGTACCCCCGCATCTGCCGGCAGTGTTGCTGGCCGGACTGGCGGCGGCGTGGCTGAATCAACAGGGGCTGGCCATAGACACCATCAGCAGCCGGTTCAGCTATTTGCTGCCCGATGGCACTCAGGGGGCGGGCATTCCGCCGGTACTGCCCGCCCTGGTTTGGCCCTGGCAACAGCCGGGTCCCCATGGTGACGCCATCGGGGTGAGCTGGGCATTGATGCAGGAACTGTTGCCGGGAGCCTTTGCCATTGCCATGTTGGGGGCAATCGAATCCTTGCTGTGTGCCGTGGTGCTGGACGGCATGACCGGTCAGCGCCACAGTGCCAACAGTGAGCTGTTGGGGCAGGGCATTGGCAACCTGATGGTGCCCTTCTTTGGTGGCATCCCCGCCACCGCTGCCATTGCCCGTTCGGCCGCTAATGTCAGGGCCGGCGCAGTGTCACCGGTGGCGGCCATGGTGCATGCCCTGGTGGTACTGGCGGGGTTGGTGTTGCTGGCCCGTTGGTTGGCCTATCTGCCCATGCCGGCCATGGCAGCCTTGTTGCTGGTGGTGGCCTGGAACATGAGCGAAGCGCACAAGGCGGTGCATTTGTTTAAAACCGCTCCCAGGGGCGATGTGTTGGTATTTTTGACCTGCTTTTCCCTGACCATTGCCCTGGACATGGTGATCGCCATTACCGCCGGCATGCTGATGGCCATGGTACTGTTTGTGAAAAACATCGCCGAAATGACTCGAGTGAGCGACATTTCCCACCATACGGGACTGGTGCCCGAGGCCTTGCCGGTGGGCTGGGCGGTATACCGCATCAATGGGCCGCTGTTTTTTGCCGCCGCCGACAGGGTGTTTGGTGAGCTGGCGTTGTTGACCCGTGATCATCATGGCGTGGTGCTGAGCATGGATGCGGTGCCGGTACTGGACGCCGGTGGCCTGTCGGCGTTGAGCCGTTTTGTGAGCGAGTGTGGCCGCAGAGGCATGAAGGTGGTAGTGGCGGATCTGCCGTTTCAGCCGTGGCAAGTCCTGGTCCGCGCCGGCCTGGCTTCGGCGAATGGCGAGCTGTCCTTTTATCCTACCCTGCCGCAGGCGCTGGACCATGTGCGGCAACACCGCCCGGCACCGGCTCGCACCGCCTGAGCAAAAAAACGGCGCTGTGCAGACAGCGCCGTTTTTATCTTTCAGCCAAAGGCAGCCGCGATGACCGCGTTCGGTGTTACAGCTGGGCCTGGGCGTCCAGGTAGCGCTCGGCGTCGAGGGCGGCCATGCAGCCGGTGCCGGCGGAAGTAATGGCCTGACGGTACACATGATCCATGACGTCGCCGGCGGCGAACACGCCTTCGATGCTGGTCTGGGTGGCATTGCCGTGCAGGCCGGACTGCACCTTGAGGTAGCCGTTCTCCATTTCCAGCTGCTCGGCAAAAATGCCGGTGTTGGGCTGGTGGCCGATGGCGATAAAGACCCCGGCCACGTCCAGCTGCTCGATGGCGTCGGATCTGGTGTCCTTCAGCCGTACGCCGGTTACGCCCATGTCGTCACCCAGCACTTCGTCCAGGGTACGGTCGGTGTGCAGCACGATATTGCCGTTGTTGACCTTGTCCATCAGCCGGTCGATCAGGATCTTCTCGGAGCGGAACTGGTCGCGACGGTGAATCAGGTGCACTTCGGAAGCGATGTTGGACAGGTACAGGGCCTCTTCCACGGCGGTGTTGCCGCCGCCTACCACGGCGACCTTCTGGTTACGGTAGAAAAAGCCGTCGCAGGTGGCGCAGGCCGACACGCCGCGACCCTGAAAGGCTTCTTCCGACGGCAGCCCCAGGTACTTGGCCGAGGCTCCGGTCGCAATGATCAGGGCGTCACAGGTGTACTCGCCGCTGTCGCCCCGCAGGCGGAAGGGGCGCTGGCTCAGCTCCACACTGTTGATATGGTCGAACACAATCTCGGTTTCAAAGCGCTCGGCATGCTCCTTCATTCGCTCCATCAGCGCCGGACCGGTCAGGCCTTCTGCATCGCCGGGCCAGTTTTCCACTTCGGTGGTAGTGGTCAGCTGGCCGCCCTGCTGAATGCCGGTGACCAGCACCGGGCTGAGGTTGGCCCGGGCGGCATAAACGGCGGCGGTATAACCGGCGGGGCCTGAGCCCAGAATTAGCAGTTTGGCGTGTTTGGCTTGACTCATGTGTTTCTCCAAGCTTGGGAAAGTAGGCGACGAAAATATGGCTTTCGATTGTAGGGGATAGGCCTTGGGGAATAAAGCGTGACGGCATTGATTCTCCGTCGTGCAGGGCGATACACGGAGAAAAGTGTTATAACGAATTCTTATGCAATATAACTGCAATCAATTTAAGTGCGGCTGCCTCCGTCGTCTTGCCAGAGAAAATGCTGTCCAGGGGCGGCCATGTCCGGGGTATACACCTGGCCAAGCCGCAGGTGCACGAGTTTTTTAGAGGGATCTGTGGCGCTGCTTTAGATGAAACTAAAAATGGGTCGTTTCAGGGCAATTAGCTGACAGTATTTCTGCAAACTGGAGTTTGACGCTTTTTTTACCTTAATGACAAACATATGTGCTACCTGTTTGCGGTTTATCATGTTAAGCTTCTGTTTGCTGCTTTTTGTATATGTAATCAATAATTTCATATTTTTATTTTCCTTATCGCAGCCGTCACCGAATCGGGGTTCGTCCCGGTCAAGACAATATTGCCTGAACCACTCCCGATTCGAACAGAGGCGGGGGTGACTAGTCCGGAACCAAAAGTGGAATCTAGCGAAATGAGCCAAAGGATGGATGAAGTATTGGATGCGAACAATCGCCCCCTCAAGGAGCTTGATCGCATCGACCGCAACATACTTAACGAACTGCAACAGGATGGCCGTATCTCCAATGTGGAGTTGTCCAAGCGGGTGGGCCTGAGCCCCACACCCTGCCTGGAGCGGGTACGTCGGCTGGAGCGGCAGGGATACATCGAAGGCTATACCGCCATTCTCAACCCGCAGTTTCTTGACGCCTCACTGCTGGTGTTCGTGGAAATCACCCTGAACCGGGGCACCCCGGACGTGTTTGACGAGTTCAATGACGCGGTGCAGAAGCTGGAAGAAATCCAGGAGTGTCACCTGGTGTCGGGGGATTTTGACTACCTGCTGAAAACCCGGGTGGCTGACATGTCTGCCTACCGCAAGCTGCTGGGGGAGACCCTGCTGCGACTGCCCGGTGTGAACGACACGCGAACCTATGTGGTGATGGAAGAGGTCAAGCAGAGCAACCGACTGGTGATCAACACCCGTTAAGCTGTGCTATTGTGCCCGGCTCTGGTATTTTTATGCCGGCGGGACTCGAACACCACACCCAGCGAGCGGCCCAGGCCGCTCGTTTGTCGTTGTATGGTGGCGACTTTTTTCGTCGCCCTATCCTGATAACCTGAGCACAATCATAATAACGAGGAGCGGACGTTTGGCGGAGAAAAAGCTGTTTACTCCCATGTCTGGTTTGCAGCGTCTCTTTGAGGCCGGTCTGATAGCCATCATTGTACTGGCCGTGTTCATGATGCTGTCGCTGGTGTCTTATCACCCATCCGATCCGGGCTGGTCACAAACCGCCTGGGGCGGTGACATCCGCAATGCTGCCGGCCCGGCCGGGGCCTGGCTGGCCGACATACTGCTGTTCGCCTTTGGCTTTTCTGCCTACCTGCTGCCGCCCTTCATGGTGTTTGTGGGCTGGGTAACGCTGTGGCGGCCCAAGGGGCTGATCGATATCTGCTACCTGACCCTGAGCCTGCGCATCATCGGGTTTCTGATGGTGCTGCTGAGCCTGCTGGCGCTGGCCAGCATGAACATTGGCGACATTTACTACTTTTCTGCCGGCGGCCTGATTGGCGACATGCTGGCCGGGGCCCTGAATCCGGTGTTTGGCAGCCTGGGTACCACCCTGATGCTGCTGTGCTGTTTTTCCACCGGTGTCACCTTTTTTACCGGCTGGTCCTGGCTGCTGATCGTGGAGCGCCTCGGCGCCATGGTGCTGGAAGCGCCGAGCTGGCTGTCGAGCCTGCCGGCGCGCATTGCCGATTGGCAGAGCCGCCGTCGCGGCGGCGAGCCCGCTACGGCAGCCGTCAGCAAGCCGGCTCCGGTGGCCGAGCCGCCGGCCCGGGAAGCCGGCTTTGCCGGCTGGCGTCGTTTCCGCGATCGCCTTGGCCAGTCCGAGCAGGAAGACGACTCTGAGCCGGACGATGAGGATCCGCTGCTGGCACCGGCGTCACACCATGCGGAGCCCCGGCTGGCCCCGCAGAAAAAGCTGCCACCGCGCAGGCAGGAGCCGGTTATGAGTGCCTTGGATGACGACGATGAGCCGCCGGTGGCCACGCTGGCCGAAGCCAACGGCTGGAGCCTGGATGAGGATGATGAAGACCCGGGTGAGGCCTTGGATCTGCCCTGGCTGAACGAGGACGAAGACGACGCGCCGGCGGCGGCCGAGCCTGTGCGCCCGGCGGCGCCACCGGCCCGCAAGGCCCCCGCCAGCCAGCTCAGCCCGGTGCCGGAAGTGACCCTGCTGGACCCGCCCAAGCCACGTCAGCACGCGGTGAGTGAGGCCGAGCTGGAACGCATTGCCCGACTGGTGGAAGCCAAGCTTGCCGACTACAACGTGCAGGCCAATGTGGTGGGGGTCTATCCAGGCCCGGTGATCACCCGCTTCGAGCTGGATCTGGCGCCCGGGGTCAAGGTGAGCAAGATCACCAACCTGGCCCGGGATCTGGCCCGCTCCCTGTCCGCCATCAGCGTGCGGGTGGTGGAAGTCATTCCCGGCAAGCCCTACGTGGGGCTGGAGCTGCCCAATACCCGGCGCGAGACCGTGTACCTGCGCGAGGTGATCGACACCGAGCTGTTCCATCACAGCCAGCACCCGCTGACCATGGTGCTGGGGCAGGACATTGCCGGCGATCCGGTGGTGGTGAACCTGGCCAAGATGCCCCACGTGCTGGTGGCCGGTACCACCGGCTCGGGCAAATCGGTAGGGGTCAACGTGATGATCCTGTCGATGCTGTTCAAGGCCACCCCGGAAGAGGTGCGCTTTATCATGATCGACCCCAAAATGCTGGAGTTGTCGGTGTATGAGGGCATTCCCCACCTGCTCACCGAGGTGGTCACCGACATGAAGGAGGCGGCCAACGCCCTGCGCTGGTGCGTGGGCGAGATGGAGCGCCGTTACAAGCTGATGTCGGCCATGGGGGTGCGCAACCTCAAGGGCTTCAACGCCAAGGTGCAGGAGGCCATCGACGCCGGCGAGCCGCTGCGGGATCCGCTGTGGCAGCCCACCCAGTCGATGGACACCTGTCCGCCGGCGCTGGAAAAGCTGCCCCATATCGTGGTGGTAATCGACGAATTCGCCGACATGATGATGATCGTCGGCAAGAAGGTGGAAGAGCTGATCGCCCGTATCGCCCAGAAGGCCCGGGCCGCCGGCATTCACCTGATCCTGGCGACCCAGCGGCCGTCGGTGGACGTGATCACCGGCCTGATCAAGGCCAACATCCCCACCCGCATGTCGTTCCAGGTGTCGAGCAAAATCGACTCCCGCACCATTCTCGACCAGCAGGGCGCCGAATCGCTGCTGGGCATGGGCGACATGCTCTACCTGCCCGCCGGCGACAGCAACCCCACCCGGGTGCATGGCGCCTTTGTGGACGATCACGAGGTGCACAAGGTGGTGGCGGCCTGGAAGGAGCGGGGCGAGCCCGATTACATCGAGGACATTCTCAGCGGCGACGTCGGCACCGACGGTCTGTTGCCGGGCGAGGCGCCGGAAGGGGCCGACGGTGAGCTCGACGAGCTGTTCGACCATGCGGTGGCTTTTGTCGTAGAGTCGCGCCGTGGCTCTACCTCCAGTGTGCAGCGCAAGTTCAAGATAGGCTACAACAGGGCTGCCCGTATCATCGATCAGATGGAAGCCCAGGGCATCGTCAGCCCGGCGGGCAGCAACGGTCAACGGGAAGTGCTGGCGCCACCGCCGGCGAGAGGATAAACCATGAAAAAACTGATCACGGCAGGACTGATGTTGTGGGCCAGCAGCACCCAGGTGCTGGCCGATGCGGCGAGCGATCTGCAGCAGAGGCTGTCGGCCCTGGGGCGGTTTTCCGCCGACTTCAGCCAGCAGGTCTATGACGAAAGCGGTGCCCCCATGCAACGGGCCGAGGGCAGCATGCAGCTGGCCCGGCCCGACCGCTTTCGCTGGCACACCACCTCGCCCGACGAGAGCCTGATCGTGTCCGACGGCACCGATGTGTGGATGTACGACCCCTTTGTGGAGCAGGTGAGCATACTGCCCCTGGCTCAGGCGGTGAAGAATACGCCGTTTCTGCTGATTTCGGGGGCCGATCGCTCGCGCTGGCAGGGCTACAAGGTCAGCCAGCAGGGCAGCAGTTTTGTGGTGACCAGCAAGGATCCGGCTGAGCTGATACAGCGCTTTACCCTGCGCTTTGACAATCAGGGCCGGCTGTCGCGCTTTACCGTGGTGGAGTCGGGCGGCCAGCGCAGCGAGTTTACCCTGAGCCGGTTCAACACCAGCCCCACGCTTGCTGCCAGTGCCTTTCGCTTCACCCCGCCGCCCGGCGTGATGGTGGACGATCAGCGGTAAGGAAAGGTCATGAGTACCCTGAGCCTGGACTTCGAGCAGGACGACTTTCGCCCGCTGGCGGCGCGCATGCGCCCCGAGCGCATCGAGCACTATCTGGGCCAGCAGCATATTTTGGGGCCGGGCAAGCCGCTGCGCCGGGCGCTGGAAGGCGGTCACTGCCATTCCATGATTTTGTGGGGGCCGCCGGGCACCGGCAAAACCACCCTGGCGGAGCTGGCGGCCCATTACTGCGATGCCCAGGTGGAGCGGGTATCGGCGGTCACCTCCGGAGTCAAGGACATTCGTGCCGCCATCGAGCGGGCCCGGGAGCACAAGCTGGCCGGGCGGCGCACCATTCTGTTTGTGGACGAGGTGCACCGCTTCAACAAGTCCCAGCAGGATGCCTTTCTGCCCCATATCGAGGATGGCACCGTCACTTTTATCGGCGCCACTACCGAAAACCCTTCATTTGAACTGAACAACGCCCTGTTGTCCCGGGCCCGGGTCTACCTGCTCAAGCGCCTCGAAACCGCGGATGTGGAAGCCATGATTAATCAGGCCCTCAACGACCAGCGCGGCCTGGCGGGGCAGGGCATTGAGCTGGCCGAGGGGGTGCAGCGGGCGCTGGCCGAGCTGGTGGACGGCGACGGCCGCAAGGCGCTCAACTACCTCGAGCTGCTGGCGGACATGGCCGAGGAGCACAACGGCGTGCGCCGCATCGACAAGGCGCTGCTGGCGGAGGTGACCGGCGAGCGGCTGGCCCGCTTCGATAACCAGGGCGATCTCTATTACGATTTAATCTCCGCCATTCACAAGTCCATTCGCGGCTCCAACCCCGATGCCGGCCTGTACTGGTATGCGCGCATGGTGACCGCCGGCTGCGATCCCCTCTATATTGCCCGCCGGCTGCTGGCCATTGCCTCGGAAGACATCGGCCTGGCCGACCCCAGGGCCATGGACGTGGCGCTGGCGGCCTGGGACTGCTTTACCCGGGTGGGCCCGGCGGAAGGGGAGCGGGCCATTGCCCTGGCCATTGTCTATCTCGCCTGTGCCCCCAAGAGCAACGCCCTCTACACCGCCTGGAAGGCGGCGCTGAAGGATGCCCGCGAGCTGCCCGATTTTGAGGTGCCGGTGCACCTGCGCAACGCCCCCACCAAACTGATGAAGGAGCTGGGCCACGGCACCGAATATCGCTACGCCCACAACGAGCCCGGTGCCTATGCCGCCGGCGAGACCTATCTGCCCGAGGCCATGATTGGGCGGCGCTACTATGAGCCCAATGAGCGGGGCTTTGAGAAGAAAATACAGGCCAAGCTCGACTACCTCAGCAAGCTTGACGAGCAGGCCGGCAACAAGCGGTAGCCGAACCGGCCCCGCTTGCCTTGGCCCGCCGGCGAGGATGCTGATAAACTGTGGCCCGAACCGATTTCAAGAGCCCGCGTGAAAACGCATCACACGAATTTAAGGTAACTCATGCTGGATCCCAAATACCTGCGCAGCGACATTGACGACACGGCCGCGCGGCTGGCTAGCCGTGGTTTCACCCTCGACACCGCCCTGTTCAACGGCCTGGAAGAGCGCCGCAAAACCCTGCAGGCCCGCACTCAGGAGCTGCAGGCGGAGCGTAATGCCCGCTCCAAGGCCATTGGCCAGGCCGCCCGTAACGGCGAAGACATTGCCCCGCTAAAGGCGGCGGTCACCGCCATCAATGACGAGCTCGATGGCTGCAAGGTGGAGCTGGATCAGCTGCTGAACGACATTCAGGCCTTTTGCGCCGCCATTCCCAACCTGCCTCACGAGTCGGTACCGGTGGGCAAGGACGAGAACGACAACGTCACCGTGCGCAGCTGGGGCGAGCCTACCGAACTGGGCTTTGAGCCCAAGGATCACGTGGCCCTGGGCGAGGCCCTGGCCGGCCTCGACTTTGAAGGTGCGGTCAAGCTGTCCGGCTCCCGTTTTGTGATCATGCAGGGGCAAATCGCCCGCATGCACCGGGCCCTGGCCCAGTTTATGCTGGATCTGCACACCAGCGAGCACGGTTACACCGAATGTTACGTACCCTACCTGGTGAACAGCGACAGCCTGTACGGCACCGGCCAGCTGCCCAAGTTCTCCGCCGATCTGTTCCACACCGCCATCGAGGGCGAGGGTGATGAGGAAGGCAAGGTGCGTCGGTTCTCGCTGATCCCCACTTCCGAAGTGCCCCTGACCAACATCGGCCGGGACGAGATCTTTGACCCGGCCCAGTTGCCGATGCGACTCACCGCCCACACCCCCTGCTTCCGCTCCGAGGCCGGCTCCTACGGCCGCGATACCCGCGGGCTTATTCGCATGCACCAGTTCGACAAGGTGGAAATGGTGCAGCTGGTGCACCCCGACACTTCCTGGGACGCGCTGGAAGAGATGGTTGGCCACGCCGAGAAGGTGCTGCAGCGCCTGGAGCTGCCCTATCGGGTGATGGCCCTGTGCACCGGCGACATGGGCTTTGGCGCCACCAAGACCTACGATCTGGAAGTGTGGCTGCCGGCCCAAGACACCTACCGGGAAATCTCCTCCGTGTCCAACTGCGGCGACTTCCAGGCCCGCCGCATGCAGGCCCGGGTACGCGGCGCCGACGGCAAGCCCCAGCTGCTGCATACCCTGAACGGCTCCGGCCTGGCGGTGGGCCGCACCCTGGTGGCGGTGCTGGAAAATTACCAGCAGGCAGACGGCCGCATTCGTGTGCCCGAGGTGCTCAAGCCCTACATGGGTGGCCTGGAGTTTATCGGCTGAGAGGCACCGTGAAGGCAGCAAGGCCGGGGTATTGCCCCGGCTTTTTTATTGGCTGCCGCTCGCCACGTTAGCCCGCAGGGATACGCAACCGGCCGCGCATTCCCACGTCGCCGTCTTACCTCCCGGGCTGGACGCGATAGGTGCCGACCTGCGTCTGCAGACGTCGCTCCTTGCCCGCGATAGTTTCATCTTGAATGAAGTTTATCCGCATTTTCGTCGCCTTTTACCGGGTGGGTTTGATAGAATGCGCGGCAATCAGGAGGGCTTCGGCACTAACATGATGATTTGGATAGACTACGTAATACTCGGCGTTATCGGCCTGTCGGCCCTCATCAGCCTGGTCCGGGGCTTCGTCAAGGAAGCCATGTCCCTTGCCACCTGGGTGGCCGCCTTCTTTATCGCCAGCCGTTTTTACGCCGATCTGGCGGTGTTTCTCGACATTACCGATCCGCTGTTCCGCAATGGCGCCGCCATTGCCATTCTGTTTGTGCTTACCCTGATCCTGGGCGCCCTGGTCAACTACATCGTCGGCGAGCTGGTCACCCGTACCGGCCTGTCGGGCACCGACCGGGTGCTGGGCGTCTGTTTTGGCGCCGTGCGTGGCGTGTTTATCGTCGCCGCGCTGCTGCTGTTTATCGATACCCTGACCGCCTTTCCCCAAAGCCTGTGGTGGAAACAGTCGGTGCTCATCCCCGAGTTTGGTATCGTGATCCAGTGGTTCTTTAATATGCTGCAGAATTCATCCAGCTTTTTACCCCCCAAGCTATAGTAATTCGAGGAAATTTGGACATGTGTGGGATTGTCGGTATTCAAGGTACGACCCCGGTCAACCAGGCGCTGTACGATGCGCTTACGGTACTTCAGCACAGAGGACAGGATGCCGCCGGCATCGTCACCATCTCCGGTGACACCTTTCGTCAGCGCAAGGCCAACGGCCTGGTGCGGGACGTGTTTGAAGAACGCCACATGGAGCGTCTCATCGGTAACGTCGGCATCGGCCACGTCCGCTATCCCACCGCCGGCAGCAGCAGTGTTGCCCAGGCCCAGCCATTTTATGTGAACTCGCCCTTTGGTATTGCCCTGGCCCACAACGGCAACCTGACCAACGCCGATGAGGTGAAGGAAGAGCAGTTTCGCGTGG
Organism: Oceanimonas doudoroffii; assembly: GCF_002242685.1. Lineage (NCBI taxonomy): Bacteria > Pseudomonadati > Pseudomonadota > Gammaproteobacteria > Aeromonadales > Aeromonadaceae > Oceanimonas > Oceanimonas doudoroffii. The sequence continues at coordinate 1,323,792 of NZ_NBIM01000001.1, read as the reverse complement.
CTCGCCGCCACATCAACACCACCTCCGACTCGGAAGTGCTGATCAATGTGCTGGCTCACGAGCTGGATCAGCAGACTCAGAAGCTGCACCTGGAGCCGGAACACGTGTTTGCCGCCGTGGCCAAAGTGCATGAGAAGGTGCGTGGCGCCTACGCGGCGGTGGCGGTGATCATCGGCCACGGCATGCTGGCGTTTCGGGATCCCAACGGCATTCGCCCGTTGGTGCTGGGCAAGCGCGATGCCGAAGACGGCAACACCGAATACATGGTGGCGTCCGAGAGCGTGGCCCTGGATGCGGTTGGCTTTACCCTGATCCGCGACGTGGCCCCGGGTGAGGCGGTATACGTCACCGAGCAGGGTGAACTCTTTACCCAGCAGTGCGCCGCCGAGCCCCAGCATCATTCCTGCATTTTTGAATACGTCTATTTCGCCCGTCCGGATTCCTTTATCGACAAGGTTTCTGTTTATGCCGCCCGTGTGCGTATGGGCCAGAAGCTGGGCGCCAAGATTGCCCGTGAATGGGAAGATCTCAATATCGACGTGGTTATTCCCATTCCCGAAACCTCCTGCGACATCGCGTTGGAAATCGCGCATAACCTGCAGCTGCCTTACCGCCAGGGTTTTGTGAAGAACCGCTATATCGGCCGTACCTTCATCATGCCCGGCCAGCAGCAGCGCCGGCAGTCGGTGCGCCGCAAGCTCAATGCCATTCCGTCGGAATTTGCCGGCAAGAACGTACTGCTGGTGGATGACTCCATCGTGCGCGGCACCACCTCCGAGCAGATCATCGAGATGGCTCGGGACGCCGGTGCCAAAAAGGTGTATTTCGCTTCTGCCGCTCCGGAAATTCGTTTCCCGAACGTTTATGGCATCGACATGCCTTCGGCCAATGAGCTGATCGCCTATGGTCGTGAGTCGGAAGAAATTTGCAAGCTCATCGGTGCCGACGGCCTTATTTTCCAGGAGCTGGAAGATCTGGAAGACGCGGTGCGTCATTTCAACCCGGAGTTGCGCCGGTTTGAAACCTCGGTATTTACCGGTGAGTACGTAACCAAGGACGTTAACCAGGAATATCTGGACGCCCTTAATTCCCAGCGCAACGATGCGGCCAAACAAAAGGACAGCATCGATAACAGTCACCTGGAAATGTACAACGAAGGCCAGTCTTAAGGCCTCAAAAAAAGCCGGGGATGCCCCGGCTTTTTTATGCTCGTCATTTTGCCTTAGTTGGTATAGATGGGTCCCAGCCCCCAGCTCCATACAATCACAGAGCCAACCATGATGCACACCAGCAGAATAAGGCCGCAGGTTACCACCGAGCTTGCGTAAATAAAGCCGCGCTCTTCGGGAATGTGCATGATAATCGGCACGCCGGAATACAGCAGGTAGACCGAATAGGCCAGGCCCGCCAGGCCCACCATCATCAGGAACACCGGCTCCGGATAAAGGACCGCCAGGCCGGTCATAAACAGCGGGGTGGCGGTGTAGGCGGCTAGCTCCATGCTTTGGGTGAAGGTCGGGTTGGCACCAAAGGTCTTGGCCATCCAGAAGGTCAGGTAGGCCAGGGCAAAGACCCCGCCAATCAGGGTGAAGTACATGCCCACCGACATGATCAGCGCACTTTGGGTGGTCATCATGATGGTGTTCTGGGTACCAAAATGCCAGCCGATGAGAGTGGCCGAAATAAAGGTACATACCGACGGGATCAGGGCGATGAAAATCAGGTGGGTCAGGCTGTAACTGAGGCTTTCATGGTGATCATCTATGGTATGCCACTCATCCTTGGGGTGGGCATACAGACCCCAGATGTGGTTCAAAATCATGGCTCATTCCCCCAAAAGTTCCGTAGCCAAATGGCTGACAGCGAGTGTTGAGTTGAAACGGCCGGCGCCGTCCCGCCTCTGATTAGTTATTGGCCAGCCCAGGGCCAGCGTCAAGTTTTTCTACGTATAAACCACAGGATCGATTTTTCTGATGTCGACGGTGGCAATAGCTGCTGGTATTTCAAAAGGGACGTTTTGATTGCCGGCGATGATGCTGCTAATCTTGCCCAGGTTCTTATTATGTGAGAAGGATGGCGGCTAAGTTGCTGTATTAACGCCGTAATCTGATAAACTGCGAGTTCGCCTTCCGGCTTGAAAATGGCAATGCCGGTTTTGCCTTTTGCTCTGCCTGCTACATATGGCCGACCGATGCTGTATTTGAATATGAATGTAAATGCTTAATATCGTGATTCAACAGGCCGTGGTGTTGCTGGCCATGGGCTGGTTGCTGACCCTGAATGCGCGCAAGGGCCGTCACCATCCGCGCCTGGCCATAGTGACCACAGGATTCTGGTTTGGTCTGGCGGCCATCGTTTGCATGCTGCTGCCCTTTACCGTGGCGCCCGGCGTGTTGCTCGACGCCCGCAGCGGCGTGATCTTTGTGGCCGGGGTGTTCGGCGGTCCCTTGTCTGGCGCCCTGGCGGCGCTGATGGCGGCCCTGTGCCGACTCTGGATCGGCGGAGCCGGTGCCTTTAGCGGAGTACTCAATATCGGATTTGCCCTGGTCCTGGGACTGGCCTTTCGTCACGGAGTTGGCCGGGGCTGGCTGCGCATCAACCTGTGGCACTTGCTGCCGGCGGTGCTGGTATTGCATGCCGCCAGCCTGCTGCTGATCGCGGCCCTGATGACGCCGGTGCAGCGGGAACTGATGCCTGAGTATATCTGGCCCTATCTGGCGGTGGTCGTACCGCTGACCCTTATCCTTACCCTGATTTTGCACGATGCCGAGCAACGCCAGCGGGAGCAGGCGTTGCTTGAGCACAGCGAAGCCCGCCTGCGCGCCATTACCGGCGCCTTGCCGGATCTGATGTTCGTGATGAACGAGCAGGGCCGATGTCTGGAGGTGATGGCTTCATCCTCGGCACAGCCTTACCCCGTGGCCAACAACGTGATTGGCAAGCTTTTACCCCAGCTGTTTGAGCCGGCACTGGCCAGGCGTTTCCAGGACTTTATTCGGCGTACCTTGACGCAACAGGGCTGTCAGCGGCTGGTGTATGAGCTGGGCGAGGGAGACGACCGGCGAGTATTTGAAAGCCGGGCTCAGGCCATGGAGGCGCCCCTGAACGAAGGGCCTGCTGCGGTGGTGCTGACCCGCGACATCACTCAACGGGAGCGCAATGAAACCGAACTGCGTATCGCGGCGGTGGCTTTTGATAGTTTTGAGGGCATGATGATCACCGATGCCCAGACCCGTATTTTGCGGGTAAACCGGGCCTTTACCGAGATCACCGGTTACGGGGTGGAGGAGGTCATTGGCAATACGCCGGCGATGCTGGGCTCCGGCCAGCACGACGGTGCATTCTACCGGCAGATGTGGCGCCATATTCACGACCATGGCCACTGGCAGGGGGAAATACTCAACCGGCGCAAGTCGGGGCATGTTTATCCCCAGTGGCTGTCGATCAGTGCAGTGCGCGACGTACAGGGAGAGGTTAGCCATTATGTGGCGTCCATCAACGATATTTCCCAGCGTAAAAAGGATGCGGAGCGCATCAATCACCTGGCCTTTTATGACGGGGTGACCGGCCTGCCCAACCGACGCTTTCTGTATCAGCGTCTGGCGGAGCTTATCGACGTGCCGCGGGACTTGAGCGGCCTGATCTTTATCGATCTCGACAAGTTCAAGCACATCAATGATCTCTGGGGGCTGTCGGTGGGGGATCAGGTATTGCAGCAGGCGGCCCTGCGCCTCAGCAACCTGATGCACCCCGGCGACCTGGTGGCGCGGCTGGGCGGTGACGAGTTTGTGGTGCTGAGCACCGGCCTGCCGGCGGACAAGCGCCAGGCCGCGGCTCACCTGGAGCAACTGGGATACACCCTGCTGTCGGCGCTGGAGCAGCCTTATGCTCATGAAGAACATGCGTTGCGTTGTGGCGCCAGCCTGGGCATGGTGCTGCTTGAAGGGCAGCACGCCTCACCGGACGAACAGGTGCAACAGGCGGAGCTGGCCATGTACCAGGCCAAGTCGGAAGGCAAGGGCAAGCTGTGCTTCTTTGACCGGGGCATGCAGGAGCGGGTGGCTCGGCGGCTGCGACTGGAAGAAGACATTCAGCGTGGCCTGGATGCGGGAGAGTTCGTGGCCTGGTATCAGCCCCAGTTTGATCATCGTGGGCGCATTATCGGCGCCGAGGCCCTGGCACGCTGGCTGCACCCGGAGCAAGGTACGCTGGCACCCGGTGCCTTTATTGACGTGGCCGAAGGCAGCGGCCTGATGAACCGTATCGATCACATGGTGCTGCAGAGTGCCTGCCGGCAAATGGCGCGCTGGGCACAGCTGAGTGAATTCGGCAGTTTCACCCTGTCGGTAAATATCGGGGCCTCGCGCCTGTATCAGGCCGGCTTCGTCGAAGAGGTGCTTCAGGTGTTTACGCAGACCGGCGTGGATCCGGGCTGTATCAAGCTGGAAATTACCGAGTCGATGCTGCTTGACGACATGCCCGGGGCCATTGACCGCATGCAGGCGCTCAAGGCCCACGGCGTGCGCTTTGCCATCGACGACTTCGGCACCGGTTATTCCTCGTTGCTTTATCTACAGCGGCTTCCCTTGGACCAGCTCAAGATCGATCAGTCCTTTGTGCAAGCCCTGCCTCATGACGACAACAGCCTTGGCATCATCAAGGCCATTATCGGCATGGCGCAAAGTCTGGGATTGGAAGTGATTGCGGAAGGGGTGGAAACGGATGCTCAGCGTACTCAGCTGTATCAGCTGGGCTGTCATCGTTATCAGGGTTACCTGCTGTCGCGGCCCGAGCCTGCCGAGCGGTTACAGGCCCTGATGCAAAGTCCCCGTTACGGCTAATCCGCGGTGGCCATGGCCACCCGGTTACGCCCTTCTCGTTTGGCCCGGTACAGGGCCTGGTCGGCCCTGTTGAGCACCGTTTTAGTGCTCTCGTCGTTACCGGCCCAGTGTGCCACACCCAGCGACAGGGTTATGTGGCCCACGACCGGCATGGGGTTGGATGCCACGCCCTGGCGTAATCGCTCTGCAACCTCACGGGCATTGTCTGCCGAAGTTTGGGGCAGGAAAATCATAAACTCTTCACCGCCGCTTCGGCACAGGGCGTCTTCCCGGCGGGCCTGCTCTTTCATGACCGAGGCCAGGCTGCTCAGTACCCGATCTCCGGCATCATGACCGTGGGTATCGTTGACCTGTTTGAAATAATCGATATCCAGGGTAATGACCGAAAAGGGCGTCTGTTGCTGGGTGTAGCTATCCAGCAGTTGCTCCATGCCTCGGCGATTGAGCAGACCGGTGAGAGCATCGGTGTGACTGTCGGTATGCAGCTGGTCAATACGATCGTTCAGCCGTCCTATGCCACGCAGAATGGCACGCTTGAGCTGGGCCGCCTCGTAATACCAGGAGCGTACACCGGAAATGTCGGCCTGTGCGTCCTGTCTGCTCATCAGGCCGGTGGAGGTGGCCAGTTGCCAGAGCGGGCGGGAAATAAACAGTGCCGACAGCCAGATGCCGATCAGGGTCAGTAATGACAGCGGAATGCTTTTCAACACTACCCGCAACAGGTGCTCGTTGATACCGGCCAGCGTCGCGGCCTTGGGGCGCTGTGCCACTATGCCCCAGCCGGTGCTGGGGACCGGGGCGAACCCGGCCAGCATGTTCACCCCTCGGGAATTGATCACGGGATGGGCATATTCATGTCCCTGCAGCACATCGTCTATTGCGCTGTTATCGCGAATGCGTTCGCCAATGCGGTCGGGGTTGGGGTGATAAATCAGGGTCTTGTGGCGGTCCACCACATACAGGTAGGAACCGTCCTGATAATAATGCTGGCCCAGTATTCGGCCCAGAATATTGCTTTGTTCCAGATAGATGGTGCCAGCCACATAACCCAGGTAGTCGCCATTGGTGGCAAACACCGGGTGTGACATGCTGATGATGTAGTTGCCGGCCGGGGACACAAAGGGATCGGTGATCAGCGGTGTTTTGGCTTTAAGCGACTGCCGAGCACTCGCAGATGTGAGTCTAACCCCCTTGACCTTGAGGGTCTGGGGCGAGGTCGCGATAATGACACCCTTGGCATTGACCACCACCACCGAATTGAAGGTATCACTCTGCTGGTGAAGCCTTGCCGTCTCTGCGAGCAGCGCCGCCTCATCGTCCATTCTGGTGACCAGTTGCCCGGCACTGTAGGCCAGCTGCTGGCGGGTGGCGGCGATAACGCTTTCGGTGACTTCTGCCAGCTTGGCGGCATACACCCGGTTGGCTTCCAGGGTATTGTTGATAAGCAGAGAGCGCTGCACGTCATAGGTGGCGTACAAGCTGTTGCACAGGGTGATGATGACGCTGAAAACCGCCATGGCCAGCATCAGGTTGCGAAGATTGAGCCGGGGCAGTGAACTGGATGACATGACAGCAGAACCTGAGGGAAGGGCAAATAAACCCGTAAGTCAATTTTCTGGAATGTTACTGGAACCGGACTCAAAAAACCATGCCGGACACAGGAGGTTAGATGGCACTGGCAGGACACTGGCCAACAAAAAGGCCCCATTAAGGGGCCTTCCAATCGATTGGTGGAGCTGGCGGGAGTTGAACCCGCGTCCGAAAAACCTACGTCGTCGGTACTACATGCTTAGTCAGTCATTAAATTCGCCAGCTGCTGCGGACTGACACGCCACAGACAGACTATCCTGAATTGGTTTTAACGCTTCAACCGTCAGGCACGGCATCCACGCGATCCTGTGAAGGATGACCTTCCGATTCCCTAAGTCACAGGCAAGTTAGGGCAGAAGGGCTCTGCGCAGGTTATTAAGCTGCCAGTGCGTAGTTTTCGTCGTTTGCGACTATTTTTTTGCGATTGTTTAACGAGGCCTATCGCACCTCGGCATGCACCTTGGAGTTCGAGAATCTCGTCGAATCCTGAATCAGCCCCAAGTTGAACTTTGATCTTATTGCAATTACTGCCGAAACACAAGCCCTGCTTAGCGGCCCTTGTGTTTCATCATACGGGCCTTTTCCCGTTGCCAGTCGCGCTCCTTCATGTCCTGGCGCTTGTCGTGGGCTTTTTTACCCTTAACCAGGCCAATCTCGGCCTTGACCCAGGACTTGGACCAATACAAAGACAGCGGCACCAGGGTGTAGCCTTCCCGTTCAATCAGGCCGGTCAGGCGGTCCAGCTGGCGTTTGTGCAGCAGCAGCTTACGGGTGCGTAACGGATCGCAGACCACATGGGTAGAGGCCATGTTGAGAGGGTTAATGGTGGCGGCAAACAGGAACGCCTCGCCATTTCTCATGAACACGTAAGCCTCGCCGATGTTGGCCTTGCCGGCGCGCAGCGCTTTAACTTCCCATCCCTGCAGCTCGAGTCCGGCCTCGAATTTTTCCTCGATGGAATATTCGTGCCGCGCCTTGCGATTGACGGCGATGGTGCTGGAGACGGGTTTCTTTTTGGGTTTGTTTTTTGCCATAGTGCGCGCATTATACGGTGCCCTTTGGTGCTTGGGAATTGGCTAACTGGCGACCGGTCACTTTTTGAGCTTCACCTGAGGGTGAGCCCGGCTCGCATAAGTGTTAAAATCGCCCCGTCAGAATGCCAGGAGAGGTTATGCCGAGTATTACTCGAAGTGCGCTGGTGATGTTCAGTGCCAAGCAGATGTATGAGCTGGTCAATAATGTGGACGATTACCCGCAGTTTCTGCCCGGGTGCGTGGCCAGTCGCGTACTGGATAAAAACGAACACAGCATTACGGCGGCGCTCGATGTGGCCAAGGCTGGAATCCGCAAGACCTTTACTACCCGCAACCGCCTTGAACAGGACCACAAAATCAACATGGAGCTGGTCGATGGCCCCTTCAAGGCGCTGAACGGTGGCTGGACTTTTATTCCCCTTGATGAAGACGCCTGCAAGGTGGAGCTGAAGCTGCATTTCGAGTTCAAGTCCCGGCTGGTGGAGCTGGCTTTTGGCGGTATCTTCAAGGAGCTGACCAATGCCATGGTGCATGCCTTCAGTGAGCGGGCGCGGGAGGTATACGGCAATGCATCTTATTCAGGTTGAAGTGGTATACGCCCTGCCGGAGCGGCAGACGGTGCTGAGCCTGCGTGTGTCTCCCGAGGCTACGGTGCGGGAGATCATCGAGCAGTCCGGTATTCTGCAGCAGTTTCCCGATATCGATCTCGAGCAGAACGCGGTGGGCATATTCAGCCGGCAGATCAAGCTGGGCCAGTCGGTACACGACGGTGACCGCATTGAAATCTATCGGCCGCTGCTGGCGGATCCGAAAGACATACGCCGGCGCCGGGCCGAGCAGGCCAAGGAAGAAGGCCGGGCCGACAAGGTCACCGGCGGCCGGCCGGATCCCAAGCGTACCCGCAAATAAAAACGGAGCCCGCGGGCTCCGTTTTTATTGGGATAATGGCATTACAGACCCTGTTCAAAGGCTTCGGGTGAGGTGAAGTCGCCGCCCATGGTCACCAGACCATCATTGACGAAATCCAGCACCAGACGTTTTTGTTCCAGCTCACCCCGACCCGGTTTGAAATAATAGAGATAGACCCAGCGGTCGTGATTAAAGCCATCCAGGCTCATGGGATTTCCCAGCAGGAAGCGCACCTGCTCCTTGGTCATGCCCTGGCGAAGCTGTGCCACCTGTTTTTCTTCCAGGTAGTTGCCCTGGGGAATGTCGACCTTGTAGACCAGGTTACAACCGGTCAGGGGCAGGGCGAGAAAAAGGGGTAATATCAAGCTTTTGAGTTGCATAGGCGGTGTTGTCCTGTGAATCCTGCCGGCATCATAGCGGCACTGCAATGGGATGTAAAAGACTGACCGGTGCCGCTTGAATTGGTTCCGCGGGTTAACATGGTGATTTTCCCCGGGCTGGCTTACTATTCGAGGCTATTGTACTCGCTTGAGGAACTTCGTGATGACCAAACATGTTTTTCATCTGGGTGTGACCGATGAGGATTTGCGTGGCGCCGCACTGGCCATTCTGCCCGGTGCACCGGAACGGGTAGAGCGCATTGCCCGTCAGCTGGAAAATCCGGTGCACCTCGCCAGCCAGCGGGAGTTTACCTCCTGGCTGGGAGAGCTGGATGGCAAGCCGGTGGTGGTGTGTTCCACCGGCATTGGCGGACCCTCCACTTCCATTGCGGTGGAAGAGCTGGCTCAGCTGGGAGTACGTACCTTCTTGCGGGTGGGCACCACGGGGGCCATACAGCCCGAGGTGGCGGTGGGTGACATTATTGTGACCACGGCAGCGGTGCGCCTCGACGGCGCCAGCGGCCATTTTGCCCCCCTGGAGTTTCCGGCCGTGGCCAATTTTGACTGTACCTGTGCCCTGGTGGATGCGGCACGGGAGCTGGGCGTGGCGCCCCATGTGGGCATTACCGCGTCGTCCGACACCTTTTATCCGGGGCAGGAGCGCTACGACACCCATTCGGCCCGCATGTTGCGCCGATTTCAGGGCAGCATGAAGGAATGGCAGTCGATGGGCGTGCTGAACTACGAAATGGAGTCGGCGACCCTGTTCACCATGTGTGCCAGTCAGGGCCTGAAGGCCGGTTGTGTGGCGGGGGTGATCGTCAACCGTACTCAGCAGGAAATTCCCGACGAAAGCACAATGCAAAACACCGAGCAAAAAGTGATCGACATCGTGGTGGGTGCCGCCCGCCGGCTGGTGTAGAGATTGTAGATAAGATGTGGGACGTGTTATGTCTTCTCGTTTCCACATCTTCCGTCTCCCCATTTCACTCACACACCAGCAGTTCCCGGGCATTAGCCAGGGTATTGTCGGTAATGCGGTTGCCACCCAGCAGTCGGGCCAGTTCCTGCAGGCGGAGTGGTTCGTCCAGCTCCTGCATGCGGGTTTCGGTATTATCGGTATTGCTGCTCTTGCTCACAAAGAAATGCTGATGGCCATTGCCCGCCACCTGGGGCAGGTGAGTGATCACCAGCACCTGGGTTGACTCGCCCAGTTTCCGCAGCAGCTTGCCAACCACAGCGGCGGTGGGGCCACTCACGCCCACGTCCACCTCGTCAAAAATCAGCGTCGGGGTTTCCACCTTCTGGGCGGTAATCACCTGAATCGCCAGGCTGATACGTGACAGCTCGCCGCCCGACGCCACTCGGGCCAGCGGGCTCATGGGCTGGCCCGGATTGGTGCTTACCAAAAACTCGACCCGGTCGATGCCCAGGGGAGAGAACCCGGCGCTGGCATCGGCGTGCACCTGTATTTCAAAACGACCCTTTTCCATGCTGAGCTGGTGCAGGCTATGGGTGATCTGCTTGTTAAGGGCGTCGGCGTATCGCTGGCGGCTCTGGCTCAGTCGCTCGGCAGCCTGTACAAAGTTTTCCCGGGCCTGCTCCACTTCTTCATCGAGTCCTTCCAGCCGGCTGCTGCCGTGATCCATGTCGGCCAGTCGGGCCTTGAGCTGCTGGTGGAACAGGAACAGCTCGGCGGCGGGCACATGGTGCTTGCGCGACAGCTCCATCACCTTGCTCATACGACTTTCCACCTCATGCAAGCGCTCCGGATCCAGTTCCAGCCGATCCAGGTAACGGCCGAGCTCGCTGTGACCTTCTTCCAGCTGAATGAGGCTGCCTTCCACCATTTCCAATACCGGGCCCAGGCGCGAGTCCATGGCAACCAGCTCGCTCAGGGTTTTCAGTCCCTGGCGCACCAACTGCAGGGCATTGCTTTCGTCGTTGTCGCCCAGCACATTAAGGGCCAGCTGGCAGTCAGTGAGCAGCTCGGCACCGTTTGACAACCGTTTGTGCTCGGCTTCCAGCTCGGGGAATTCGTCTTCGGCCAGGGCGAGCTCGTCGAGCTCCGCCACCTGATATTCCAGCAACTGGCGCTCCGCCTGCCATTTTTCCTGTTCGGCTTGCAGCTGTTTGCGCTCGTTGTTGAGCTGCCGCCAATGCTGATAACCGGCGCTGACACCGGCCAGCAGCTGGTGGTGACCGGCATAGGCGTCGAGCAGGGCGCGCTGATGATCGGGTTTTTGCAGCTCCTGATGGGCATGCTGGCCGTGAATATTGACCAACAGGCCGCCCAGGGCCTTGAGTTGCGACAGCGGCACCGGGGTGCCGTTGATATAACCGCGGGAGCGGCCTTCCCGGCTCAGGGTGCGGCGCAGTATGCACTCATCCTGCTCGTCCAGCTCCTGCTCGCACAGCCAGGCCTTGACTCGGGGCAGTTTGTCGATGCGAAAGCGGGCACTGATGTCGGCCTTGTCGGCACCAGGGCGCACCGAGTCGGCATCGGCGCGCTCGCCCAGGGCAAGGGCCAGGGCGTCGATGGCGATGGATTTGCCGGCGCCGGTTTCGCCGGTAATGCTGGTCATGCCTTTACGCAGATCCAGCTCGAGAAAGGAAACGATGGCGAAATTGCTGATGGTGAGCTGAAGCAACATGGTGATTCCCCGCAACAAAATAGATGCTGTATGGGAATACAGTATACTGTTGTTTTATACAGTGCAAGGGGAGGGGGTGGTGAGGGGTAAGGTGTGAGGCGAATCCGTAATTTACTTCTCACCCCTCACTCCTCACCCCTCACGGGATCAGAACAGCTTGCTGCCCCAGCCCAGTTTGCTGCGCAGTACTTCAAAATAACTGTGGCCCCGCGGGTGCAGCAGCTTCAACCGGTGTGGGCTCTTGTTGATGTGAATTTCATCACCGGGTTGCACCGCCAACGACACATGGCCGTCACAGCTCACCAGCATGTGTTCGCTCTTGTTGGCGGGGGAGAGCACCATTTTTATCTGGGCGTCGGCGTCGATCACGATGGGCCGGCAGCTCAGGGTATGGGGGAACATGGGCACCAGGGTAATGGCGTTGAGGTTGGGGGTGAGAATGGGGCCGCCTGCGGAGAGGGAATAGGCGGTGGAGCCGGTAGGGGTGGCCACTATCATGCCGTCGGCGCGCTGGCTATACATGAAATGGCCGTTGATATATACCTCAAACTCAATCATGTGGGCGATTTTGCCCGGGTGCAGTACCGCTTCGTTCATGGCGGTATTGCTGGCCTTGAGCTGCCCGTGGCGGTGCACCTGGGCTTCCAGCAGAAAGCGGTGTTCGGTCTGGTAATCACCGGCCAGCAGCCGTTCCAGTGGCTGCTCAAAGCTGTCGGGGGAGATATCGGTCAGAAAGCCGAGGTTGCCCCGGTTAACACCCACTACCGCCACATCAAAGCGGGACAGCACGCGGGCCGAGCCCAGCATGTTGCCGTCACCGCCCACCACGATGGCCAAATCGGCGCGCTCGCCCAGCTCCACCATTTCCAGCAACTCGGCGTCGGCCAGGCCCAGTTGTTCACCCACCCGGCGCTCGATCACCACATTCAGACCCAGCCCCGCCAGGTAGCGGTACAGCGCCACCAGGGTCTGGTTGGCGCCCTGATGATCCGGTTTGCCGATAAGGGCGATGGTATTGAAGTCGGTTTCCATAAATCACTGTCCGGCGAAGCGGTCCACATTGCTCGACGTTGTTGAATAATCGCCATTCTAATCAGAGTGTTGCCCAAGTGCTACCAGGGGGAATACAAGTCTCTGTGCTTTCGCCCTTGAAATGACAATCCGCGTCCCCATATAGCCAGCAAAGTTCATTGATACTGACGGGAGACAACATGAGCAGCAAGCAGAATCAGGTGGATACGGAGCAGGCCGCAGAACTCGAGCAGGAGCAACAGCCGGCCGCCGAGGCTGAGCAGGTCGAGCAAGCGCAGGATGCCGTCCAGCCCGATGCGGCTTATGTCGCCGAACTGGAACAGAAACTGGCCGCCGCCGAAAGCAGTGCCAAGGAAGAGCGGGACAACGCCCTGCGTGCCGTGGCCGAGATGGAAAATATTCGCCGCCGCGCCGCGCAGGACGTGGAAAAGGCACAAAAATTTGCCCTGGAAAAGTTTGCGGGTGAGCTGCTGCCGGTAATCGACAGCCTGGAGCGGGCCATCGAGCACACCAGTGAGGAAAGCGATGCCTTTAAGGCAGTGCACGAAGGCGTGGAGCTGACCCTGAAGTCGTTGCTGAACGTGGTGGAAAAATTCGGTGTCGAGCCCATCGACCCCAAGGGCCAGCCCTTTGACCCCAACAAGCACCAGGCCATGAGCATGGTGGAAAGCGACGAAGTGGCGCCCAATGCCGTGCTGGCGGTGATGATGAAGGGCTATGAGCTTAACGGCCGGGTGCTGCGCCCCGCCATGGTCATGGTGGCCAAGGGCCCGGCCATCGACACTCAGGCCTGAACCAGTTTCAGCAAAAAAATGTGACCGTCGTCTTGAAAGCCTTCACCGGCAGCCACATATAGACGTTAAAGCAAAATACACCAAACGCTTGTTACCGAATTAGCAATATCAAGAGAGGATTCTATGGGTAAAATCATCGGCATCGATCTGGGTACCACCAACTCCTGCGTTGCGATCCTGGACGGGGATACTCCACGGGTCATTGAAAACGCCGAGGGTGCCCGCACAACTCCCTCCATCATCGCCTATACCGACGATGGAGAAACCCTGGTAGGTCAGCCCGCCAAGCGCCAGGCCGTGACCAACCCCAAAAACACCCTGTTTGCCATCAAGCGCCTGATCGGCCGTCGCTTTGAAGACGAAGAAGTACAGCGCGACATCAAGATCATGCCCTTCAGCATCGTTAATGCCGACAACGGCGACGCCTGGGTGGAAGCCAAAGACAAGAAAATGGCACCGCCGCAGATCTCTGCCGAAGTGCTGAAGAAGATGAAGAAGACCGCCGAAGACTACCTGGGTGAGGCCGTCACCGAAGCCGTTATCACCGTGCCGGCCTACTTCAACGACGCCCAGCGTCAGGCCACCAAGGATGCCGGCCGCATCGCCGGTCTGGATGTAAAACGTATCATCAACGAGCCCACCGCCGCCGCTTTTGCCTATGGCGTGAACAAGGCTCAGGGTGACCGCAAGGTGGCCGTATACGATCTGGGTGGTGGTACCTTTGATATTTCCATCATCGAAATCGATGACATGGACGGCGAAAAGACCTTTGAAGTACTGGCTACCAACGGTGATACTCACCTGGGTGGTGAAGACTTTGACAACCGCCTGATCACCTACCTGGTGGAAGAGTTCAAGCGCGAGCAGAACTTCGATCTGCGCAACGACATGCTGGCCCTGCAGCGTCTGAAGGAAGCCGCCGAAAAAGCCAAGTGTGAGCTGTCTTCCGCCCAGCAGACCGAGGTGAACCTGCCCTACATCACCGCCGACGCCAGCGGTCCCAAGCACCTGAACATCAAGGTAACTCGGGCCAAGCTGGAGTCCCTGGTAGAAGATATGGTCAAAAAGTCCCTGGATCCGGTGCGCACCGCGCTCAAGGATGCCGGCCTGTCCGTGTCCGATATCGACGACGTTATTCTGGTGGGCGGTCAGACCCGTATGCCGCTGGTGCAGAAGGCCGTAAGTGACTTCTTTGGCAAGGAGCCGCGCAAGGACGTGAACCCCGATGAAGCCGTGGCCGTGGGCGCCGCCATTCAGGGTGCCGTACTGTCCGGTGACAAGAAGGACGTGCTGCTGCTCGACGTGACCCCGCTGTCTCTGGGTATCGAGACCATGGGTGGCGTGATGACCGCGCTGATTGAGAAGAACACCACCATTCCGACCAAGAAGTCCCAGGTGTTCTCTACTGCCGAAGACAATCAGTCTGCCGTGACCATTCATGTTATTCAGGGTGAACGCAAGCGTGCCGCCGACAACAAGTCACTGGGCCAGTTCAACCTGGAAGGCATTCGTCCGGCGCCGCGTGGCCTGCCGCAAATCGAAGTGACCTTTGACATCGACGCCGACGGTATTCTGCACGTGTCCGCCAAGGACAAGGACACCGGCAAGGAGCAGAAGATCACCATTCAGGCCTCTTCCGGTCTGAGCGAGGAAGAGATCGATGCCATGGTACGCGCCGCCGAGGCCAATGCCGCCGAAGACAAGAAGTTCGAAGAGCTGGTAGCGGCCCGCAACCAGGCCGACGGTCTGGCTCACGCCACCCGCAAGCAGCTGGAAGAAGCCGGTGACGCCCTGGCCGCCGACGACAAGAGTGCCATCGAGTCTGCCCTGAGCGCACTGGAAACCGCCGTTCGTGGTGAAGACAAGGCCGAGATCGAAGCCAAGCAGCAGGCGCTGCTGGAGGCGTCCCAGAAGCTGATGGAGGCCGCTCAGGCCAAGGCTCAGTCTCAGGCCCAGGATGCGGGTGCCCAGACTCAGGATGCCGGCAGCAACAAGGCCGACGATGACGTGGTGGATGCCGAATTCGAAGAAGTCAAAGAAGACAAGAAGTAAGGCAACCCCGGCGCACAGACGCTGACCGTGCGGGCGTTGGGACACCAACGCCCGCCTTTGTGTTAATCAGCAGGTAAGCACGCAAGCTATGTCGAAACGAGATTACTATGAGGTGCTTGGCGTCTCCAAGGGAGCCGACGAGCGCGAAATAAAGAAAGCCTACAAGCGAATGGCGATGAAATATCATCCCGATCGCAACAAGGACGATGCCGACGCGGCCGACAAGTTCAAGGAAGCCACCGAGGCCTACGAGGTGCTCACCGATGCCCAGAAGCGGGCGGCCTACGACCAGTTTGGCCACGATGCGGTTAATGGTCAGCACGGTGGCCACGGCGGTTTTGGCGGCGGTGCCGATTTCAGTGATATTTTCGGTGACGTATTCGGCGACATCTTCGGCGGCGGACGGGGCCGGCAGCAGCGTTCTGCCCGCGGATCGGATCTGCGCTACAACATGGAGCTGACCCTGGAAGAAGCGGTCAGGGGCGTGACCAAAGAGATCAAGGTGCCCACCCTGGTCGGCTGTGATGTCTGTGACGGCAGCGGCGCCAAGCCGGGTACCCAGGCCAAGACCTGCCCCACCTGCCATGGCCATGGCCAGGTGCAGATGCGTCAGGGCTTTTTCACCGTGCAGCAACCCTGCCCTCATTGCCGCGGCAAGGGCAAGATCATCAGTGATCCCTGCACCACGTGTCATGGCGAAGGTCGTTACCAGAAGACCAAAACCCTGTCGGTGAAAATTCCGGCGGGTGTGGACACCGGCGATCGCATTCGCCTGTCCGGCGAAGGGGAGGCGGGTGAAGCCGGCGCCCCGGCGGGTGACCTCTACGTGCAGATGCACGTGCGTGAGCACGAAATTTTCGTGCGCGACGGCAACAACCTGTTCTGCGAAGTGCCCATCAGCTACACCGCCGCGGCCCTGGGAGGCGAGGTGGAAGTGCCCACCCTGGACGGCCGGGTCAAGCTCAAGATCCCCGCCGAAACCCAGACCGGTCGCATGTTCCGGCTCAAGGGCAAGGGCGTGCGTTCGGCCCGCAACGGCCAGCTCGGGGATCTGGTGTGCAAGGTCTACATCGAGACTCCGGTGAACCTGACCGAAGAGCAGAAGGAGCTGCTGCGTCAGCTCGAGGACTCCTGCGGCGGCTCCGCGGCCAAGAAGCACAGGCCCAAGTCGGAAGGCTTCTTTGACGGGGTGAAGCGTTTCTTTGACGATTTGACCCGCTAAGCCCGCTGTATTAGGCTGGTCCTACAGCCAAAGCGGCCTTTGGCCATGTAAAAATGCTAACGATTTGAGCCCTGTTCCGGCAGGGCTCTTGTTATTTTGTTGTTTGAAAGGAACCGGGTTTCCACCATGAAACAAACACCCATGACCATTCGCGGCGCGCAAAAGCTGCGTGAAGAGCTGGACCACCTCAAGTCGGTGCGTCGCCCCCAGATTATTGAAGCCATCGCCGAGGCCCGCGAGCACGGCGATCTGAAGGAAAACGCCGAGTATCATGCCGCCCGTGAGCAGCAGGGCTTTTGCGAAGGCCGCATTCAGGAAATCGAGTCCAAGCTGTCCAATGCCCAGGTCATCGACATCACTCGCATGCCCAACAATGGCAAGGTGATCTTCGGCTCCACCGTGACCCTGTTCCGCGTGGATGACGAGCGCGAAATCACCTACCGCATCGTGGGCGACGATGAGTCCGACATCAAGGCCAACCTGATTTCGGTCAATTCGCCCATCGCCCGGGGCCTGATCGGCAAGGAAGAAGACGATGTTGCCGTGGTCAAGACGCCCTCCGGTGACGTGGAATACGAAATCATCAAGGTCGAGTACCTGTAACCTGCGCCGGGAGTGGCCGTTCAGCGCCGCTCCTGCTCCCTGCTTTTCAGAAACTCCCGAAACACGAATTCCGACAACGCCAGCCTGTCGGCAATGGCCAGCTCAAACTGCACCGAACTGATGCACACGCCCCGTTGACGCCGTTTGCGCAACAACTCCAGCTGCATCGGTAAGCGCTGGCCGTCGTTCAGCTCCAGCAATACCCGTCGGCTGACCTGCTGCCGGAACAAGGGATGTGCCGAGACCAGCTGCATGCCGCTGACCGAGAGATCGGCAATGTCCGCCGCGAGCGGTAGGCCGTTGTCGCGCAACAGCCGCACCCCGGCGGGTGAGGGCAGGCGCCAGGCCCGTTCCTGGACCCCGCCGGAGATAATCTCGGGCACACACAGGCGGGCCTCTTCGGCATGCTCCTGGCGCTGATCCAGGCTGAGGGGAAAGATCAGATAGATACCATCCAGTGTCAGGGTCAGCTCCAGGGTCGAGGCATCGGACAGCAAGGGGCGCAGTGCCGCGTCCATGTGAATGGACAGGCTGAGCGGGGGCTCGGCATGTTGCTGACGAAACACCTCGTTCAGCATGGCCAGCTCTTCATCGTCAAGGTATCGGTGAGACATGGACAGTTGCGCCTGGCAAGTTCCCTTTAAGATTAGGAGCAGTTTGGCCGGCGGCCATCATTTTGTTGTTGCACAAGGGCAGAAGGCAAGGTTACAACGGGGTGAGGGGGTACCCTGGAAGGGAATATCAGCGAGGCCCGACCGGACCTCGCTGTGACGGGCCGGGTCAGCCCCTGGGCAGAATGATTTTTCTCTGCTCGCTCTGACGGTAGATAGTCAGAATGTGACCAATGGTCTGTACCTTGACGGCGCCGGTTTCGCGCACAATGGCGTCCATGATCAGCTTTTTGACGTCCCTGTCTTCGGCGGCGACCTTGACCTTGATCAGTTCGTGGTGGTTCAGGGCCAGGTCAATCTCGGCCAGTACGCCTTCGGTCAGGCCATGCTGGCCAAGCAATACCACCGGCTTCAGGCTGTGGGCCAGTCCCTTGAGGTATTGTCTTTGCTTATTGTTCAGGGTCATTGCAAAATGCTTCGGTTAATCAGGTTGAAAGGGGAGCATTGTACCCCCATCTAGGCATTAATGGTAATAGCAGAGCGACAAATTAATGGGCAAAAAGAAACGCTCGGCCAGCTCAACCCGCTGGCTGAAGGAACATTTTGACGACAAATATGTACAACAGGCGCAAAAGAAGGGCCTGCGCTCGCGAGCCGTATTCAAGCTGGAAGAACTGCAGGGCCGCGACAAACTGCTGCGTGCCGGCATGACGGTGGTGGATCTGGGGGCCGCCCCGGGTGGCTGGAGTCAGTACGCCACCGAGCAGGTGGGCCAGGCCGGCAAGGTTATCGCCTGTGACATTCTGCCCATGGACCCCATTGCCGGCGTCGATTTTCTGCAGGGTGACTTCCGTGACGAAAACGTGCTCAATGCGTTGCTGGAACGGGTAGGGGACGACAAGGTGGATGTGCTGCTGTCGGACATGGCGCCGAACATGAGTGGCACGCCCGAAGTGGACCAGCCCAGGGCCATGTACCTGGTGGAGCTGGCCCTGGATATGTGCCGGCAGGTACTTGCTTCCAGAGGCAGTTTCGTGGTGAAAGTGTTCCAGGGGGCCGGATTTGATGAATTTCTCGGTGAAGTACGCCGGTCTTTTGCTACGGTCAAGGTAAGAAAACCAGACTCTTCCCGGGCTCGTTCCCGCGAAGTCTACATTGTGGCTACAGGTTTTAAACTGTAGTACCCTGTTTCAGTCATAAACTGTCAGCCGGTGAGGTTAGTAATTTGAGTGACATGGCGAAAAACTTGATCCTGTGGTTGGTCATTGCCGTGGTGTTGATGTCGGTATTCCAGAGCTTCAGCCCCGGCGAACCGTCCGGCCGCCAGACGGATTATTCCACCTTTGTGCAGGAAGTGGCCCAGGGCCAGATCCGTGAAGTGCGTATGGACGGCCAGACCATCAACGGCGTCAAGCGCAGCGGTGATCGGTTTACTACCATTATGCCTTCCGAAGATCCTCAGCTGCTTAACGATCTGCTCAACAATAATGTGCGGGTAGTGGGCGAAAAGCCGGAAGAGCCAAGCCTGCTGACGTCCATCTTTATTTCCTGGTTCCCCATGCTGCTGCTGATCGGCGTCTGGGTGTTCTTTATGCGCCAGATGCAGGGCGGTGGCGGCAAAGGCGCCATGACCTTCGGCAAGAGCCGGGCGCGGCTGATGAGCGAAGATCAGGTGAAAACCACCTTTGCCGACGTGGCCGGCTGTGACGAGGCCAAGGAAGACGTGAAGGAGCTGGTGGATTACCTGCGTGATCCCAGCCGCTTCCAGAAGCTGGGTGGCCGAATTCCTACCGGTATTCTGCTGGTAGGTCCGCCCGGCACAGGTAAGACCCTGCTGGCCAAGGCCATTGCCGGCGAGGCCAAGGTGCCCTTCTTTACCATCTCCGGCTCCGATTTTGTGGAAATGTTCGTGGGTGTGGGCGCCTCCCGAGTGCGCGACATGTTCGAACAGGCCAAGAAGTCCGCGCCCTGTATTGTGTTTATCGATGAAATCGATGCCGTCGGTCGCCAGCGTGGTGCCGGTCTGGGTGGCGGGCACGATGAGCGCGAGCAGACCCTGAACCAGATGCTGGTGGAAATGGACGGCTTTGAAGGCAACGAGGGCGTTATTGTCATCGCCGCCACCAACCGCCCCGACGTGCTCGACCCCGCACTGCTGCGTCCGGGCCGTTTCGACCGCCAGGTAGTGGTAGGGCTGCCCGATGTACGTGGCCGTGAGCAGATCCTCAAGGTACACATGCGTCGTGTACCGCTGGGCGACGACGTAGAGGCTTCCCTGATTGCCCGGGGTACCCCTGGCTTCAGTGGTGCCGATCTGGCCAACCTGGTGAACGAGGCCGCCCTGTTTGCCGCCCGTGGCGGTCGCCGTCTGGTATCGATGGAAGAGTTCGAAAAGGCCAAGGACAAGATCATGATGGGTGCCGAGCGCCGCTCCATGGTGATGTCCGAGTCCGAAAAGGAAATGACTGCCTATCACGAAGCCGGTCACGCCATTGTGGGCCGTATCGTGCCCGAGCACGATCCCGTGTACAAGGTGTCCATCATACCTCGTGGCCGTGCCTTGGGTGTGACCATGTACCTGCCCGAGCAGGACAGGTTCAGCTACAGCAAGCAGCACCTGGAGTCGATGATTTCCAGCCTGTACGGCGGCCGCTTGGCGGAAGAAATCATCTATGGCTTTGACAAGGTGACCACGGGCGCGTCCAACGACATCGAGCGGGCCACCGAAATCGCCCACAAGATGGTGACCCAGTGGGGTCTGTCCGAAAAAATGGGCCCCCTGCTGTATGCGGAAGAAGAGGGCGAGGTGTTCCTGGGTCGCAGCGCGGCCAAGAGCAAGCACATGTCCGATGAAACCGCCAAGCTGATCGATGCCGAGGTCAAGCAGGTCATTGAGCGCAACTTCAACCGGGCCAAGCAGATCCTGAACGATAACATCGACATTCTGCATGCCATGAAGGACGCGCTGATGAAGTACGAGACCATCGACGCCCGCCAGATCGACGATCTGATGGCGCGCCGGGATGTCCGTCCGCCCGCCGACTGGAAGGATGAGCACGGTGACAAGCCCCAGGGGCCGACCGCCGGCACCGGTGACAAGCAGGAAGAGAGCGAAGACAAAAAAGCGACGTCTCCCGACCTGAACAAGCCCGGTGACGCCACCAGCAACTGAGTTTTATGATAAATTAAGCCCCGGTCATCCTTACCGGGGCTTTTTGTTTTTAGGAATCACCCGTTTATGTTGTTATCTTCTTTATCCCGTACGCTGGATCTTTCCACGCCACAGGTAATGGGTGTGCTCAATATCACCCCAGACTCTTTTTCCGACGGCGGCCGTTTTCACGGCCAGGACGCCGCCCTGCGCCATGCCCTGCAAATGGTGGCCGACGGTGCCAGCATTATTGATGTGGGCGGTGAGTCGACCCGGCCCGGTGCCGATGAGGTGGCCGAGCAGCAGGAGCTGGAACGGGTGGTGCCCGTTATTGAGCGGCTGCGGGCCGAGCTGGACTGCTGGATATCGGTGGATACCAGCAAGGCGGTGGTCATGGGCGAGGCGGTCGGGGCCGGGGCCGATCTGATCAATGACATTCGCGCCCTGCGCGAACCCGATGCCTTGCAGGTGGCTGCTGCCAGCGGTGCCGCCGTCTGCCTGATGCACATGCAGGGTCAGCCTCGTACCATGCAGCAGGCGCCGGATTACGACGATGTGGCCGCCGAGGTAGCCGTTTTTCTCGAGGAACGGTTGACCGCCTGTGCTGCGGCGGGCATTCCCCGCGAACGCATTTGTCTGGATCCCGGCTACGGCTTCGGCAAGTCCCTGGAGCACAATTACGAACTGCTGGGCCGCATCGGCGAGCTGCACCGGCTCGGACTGCCACTGCTGGCAGGTATGTCGCGCAAGTCGATGATTGGCCAGTTGCTGGATCGTGAGGTCAGTGAGCGCCTGGCCGGTACCCTGGCGGCCCATCTGTTTGCAGTGGCGCAAGGCGCGCAAATTGTACGGGTGCACGATGTAAAGGAAATGGTCGACGCCCTGCGCGTATGGCGCAGGGCCGCCCACTATCAGGAACAATCTTCATGAGCAGAAAATATTTTGGTACCGACGGCGTACGCGGCCGGGTCGGTGAGTACCCCATTACCCCCGAATTTGTGATGAAGCTGGGCTGGGCCGCCGGCAAGGTGTTGTCGCAAACCGGTACCAGAAAGGTACTGATTGGCAAGGACACCCGCATTTCCGGTTACATGCTGGAGTCGGCACTGGAAGCGGGCCTGTCTGCCGCCGGCCTGCAGGCGGCACTGCTGGGCCCCATGCCGACCCCGGCCATTGCCTACCTGACCCGCACCTTCAGGGCCGAAGCGGGCATCGTCATCAGTGCGTCACACAATCCCTATTACGACAACGGCATCAAATTCTTTTCTCACGACGGCACCAAGCTGCCCGACGAGGTGGAGCTGGCCATTGAAGCCATGCTCGATCAGCCCATGGACTGCGTGCCGTCGGATCAGCTCGGCAAGGCTAGCCGTATCAACGATGCCGCCGGCCGGTACATTGAGTTCTGCAAGAGCACCTTTCCTAGCGGTCTGCACCTGGATGGCCTGACCATAGTGCTTGACTGCGCCCATGGTGCCACCTATCACATTGCACCGGCGGTGTTTGAAGAGCTGGGTGCCAAGGTGATCCGTACCGGCGTGCAGCCCAACGGGCTTAACATCAACGACGGCGTCGGTTCCACCGCCCCGGCGGCCTTGCAGGCGGCGGTGCGGGAGCATGGTGCCGACCTGGGTATTGCCTTTGACGGTGACGGCGACCGCCTGGCCATGGTGGATCACACCGGGGCCCTGGTGGACGGTGACGAGGTGTTGTACATCATTGCCCGGGACGCCCAGCGCAGGGGCAAGCTCGGTGGTGGCGTGGTTGGCACCCTGATGAGTAACATGGCCCTGGAGCTGGCCCTGGCGGAGCTGGACATTCCCTTTGAGCGCGCCAAGGTAGGGGATCGTTACGTCATGGAGCAGCTCAAGGAGCACGGCTGGAAACTGGGTGGTGAGAACTCCGGCCATATCATCAGCCTGGATCACAACAGCACCGGTGATGGCATCGTCGCCGCGTTGCAGGTGCTGCGGGCCCTGATCAACCAAGGGGAGACGCTGGCCGAGCTGCGTTCGGGGCTGGTTTTGTTTCCCCAGGTACTGGTTAATGTGCGCTATGCTCCCGGCACCGATCCCCTGGCCCAGGAAGAAGTACAACAACGGGTGGCCGTGGCCGAGGCGGAGCTGGCCGGCAAGGGCCGAGTGCTATTGCGAAAGTCGGGCACGGAACCGTTGATTCGAGTGATGGTGGAAGGCGCCGATGAGCCCCAGGTGCGCCGCCTGGCCGAATATATCGCCGAAGCGGTGCTCTGAACCGGGTGGAGTGTGAGGAGGGCAGTAAAATGCGCTTAATTACCTCCGTCTTCTCACACTTCAGGCAAAAACGGTTGTGTAATCATCGCTTTGCCTTCTTTTTATGCACTTGAACGAATTTTTTAAAATTGCGCTTGTATCCCATCGGGGGTGTCGCTAGTATTAGCCCCGCTCCCAAGGGCAGCCTGCCAAGGGAAGCGAGCGCCAACCAAAGGTAGCAAAATGTACGAGATTCTTTTGGTGGTGTACCTGCTGATAGCACTGGCCCTGATTGGCCTGGTGCTGATACAGCAAGGGAAAGGCGCCGATATGGGCGCCTCCTTCGGAGCGGGTGCATCCAATACGGTTTTCGGATCCAGCGGCTCAGGTAATTTCCTGACCAAAACGACCACATTGCTGGCGGCTGGTTTCTTTGTAGTAAGTCTGGTGCTTGGTAATCTCTCTACCAATGCAACCAAGCAGAGCAGCGAGTGGGAAGACCTGACGGCTCCCGAAGTAGTTGAAACTCCTGTTCAGGGTGACGTTCCGGTCGAAAGCGGCAGCGACGTTCCCAACTAAGTTTTTGCCGAGATGGTGGAATTGGTAGACACGCTATCTTGAGGGGGTAGTGCCCGTATGGGCGTGCGGGTTCAAGTCCCGCTCTCGGCACCAATTTATAGTTCGGTTGAGATGAATGCTCGATTTGACTATAATCTCGCACGATTTCGGACGCGGGGTGGAGCAGCCTGGTAGCTCGTCGGGCTCATAACCCGAAGGTCGTCGGTTCAAATCCGGCCCCCGCAACCAATTTCACGTTCATCGTCTGCTCACGATGAATGGTCGCTGCGAGGCGACAATCAGGGTCCAGGTGAATAGCCCCGATTTGAATATCGGGGCTTTTTGTTATCTGGACTTTGGCATCGGTTTGGCGATGCATATTTAAACTGGGCTGCGAGCCCTTTTTTTGTTTTTGAAGGGGGTAGCTTTGGCTACATTGGAACAACGATTGACCGAGATGCTCAGCGAACCGGTAGCGGCGCTGGGCTTTGAACTGCTGGGGCTGGAATTTGTTCGCGCCGGCCGTCACTCGACCCTGCGGCTGTACATCGATCATGAAAACGGCATCGATGTGAACGATTGCGCCGAAGTCAGCCGGCAGGTCAGCGCCGTGCTGGATGTGGAAGATCCCATTTCCACCGAGTATGATCTGGAAGTCTCATCCCCGGGGCTCGCACGACCTCTGTTCAAACCGGCCCATTACCAGGCCATTATCGGCCAGGAGGCCGAACTGGCACTGCGCATGGCCGTGAACAATCGCCGCAAACTCAAAGGCATTGTGGTGTCGGCCGACGACACCATGGTCCGGCTGGAGGTGAATGGCCAGGAATTTCCCGTGGCCTACGCCAACATTCAAAAAGCAAATCTGGTTCCGAACTTTGACTGACGAGGCCCTCGGACATGAATAAAGAAATATTGCTGGTTGTAGACGCCGTTTCCAACGAAAAGGCGGTGCCTCGCGAGAAAATTTTTGAGGCGCTGGAAACCGCGCTGGCCACGGCCACCAAGAAAAAATACGAAGGCGACATCGAAGTCCGGGTTGCCATCGACCGCAAGAGCGGAGACTTCGATACCTTCCGTCGCTGGCAGGTGGTGGAAGATCAGGAGTCCCTGACCAACGCCTACCGGGAAATCACCCTGGAAGCGGCCCAGATCGACGAGCCCGAAATTCAGCTCGGTGACTACGTAGAGGATCAAATCGAGTCCATCACCTTTGACCGCATCACCACCCAGACTGCCAAGCAGGTTATCGTGCAGAAGGTGCGTGAAGCCGAGCGCATGCAGGTGGTGGAGCAGTTCCAGGACCAGGAAGGCGAAATCATTACCGGTGTGGTGAAAAAGGCCACCCGCGACAACGTGATCCTGGATCTGGGCAACAATGCCGAGGCCGTGATCTTCCGCGAAGATCTGCTGCCCCGCGAGTCGTTCCGCTCCGGTGACCGGGTGCGAGGTCTGCTCTATGCAGTTCGCCCCGAAGCCCGTGGTGCCCAGCTGTTTGTCAGCCGCTCCAACCCGGAATTTCTGAAAGAGCTGTTCCGCATTGAAGTGCCGGAAATCGGTGAAGAAATCATCGAAATCATGGCCGCCGCCCGGGATCCGGGCAGCCGCGCCAAGATTGCGGTCAAGACCAACGACCGCCGCATCGATCCCATCGGTGCCTGTGTGGGCATGCGTGGTGCCCGTGTGCAGGCGGTATCCGGTGAGCTCGGTGGCGAGCGCGTGGACATCGTGCTGTGGGACGACAACCCCGCCCAGTTCGTGATCAACGCCATGGCGCCGGCCGATGTGGCCTCCATCATCGTGGATGAAGACGCCCATTCCATGGACATCGCCGTGGAAGCCGGCAACCTGGCCCAGGCCATTGGCCGTAATGGTCAAAACGTGCGCCTGGCTTCCCAGCTGACCGGCTGGGAACTGAATGTGATGACGGTGGAAGACCTGCAGCAAAAGCACCAGGCCGAAAACGACAAGATCATTACCCTGTTTGTAGACAGCCTGGACATCGACGACGACTTTGCTTCCCTGCTGGTGGGCGAAGGCTTCTCCACCCTGGAAGAAATCGCCTATGTTCCGGTCAGCGAGCTGCTGAGTGTGGAAGGTCTGGACGAAGATACCGTCGAAGAGCTGCGCAACCGGGCCAAGGACGCACTGACTACCCGTGCCCTGGCCCAGGAAGAATCCTTTGAAGGGGTAGAGCCGGCAGAAGACCTGCTGGGTCTGACCGGCATGACCCGCGAGCTGGCCTATCAACTGGCCGCTCGTGGTGTCGGGAATCTGGAAGATCTGGCAGAGCAGGGCATTGACGACCTGGAAGGCATTGAAGGCCTCGATGAGACCCGCGCGGGCGAACTCATCATGGCTGCCCGTAACATCTGCTGGTTCGGAGAGCAGAACGAAGATTAAGATCATCGGAGGTAAATGAATGGCAGAAGTATCATTGACGCAACTTGCCAGTGACATCGACACGCCGGTTGATCGTCTGATCCAGCAGTTTCGTGAGGCGGGCATGGAGAAATCCGGCAACGACACCGTTTCCGAAACTGAAAAGGCCGCCTTGCTTGCGCATCTGAAAAAGCAGCACGGTGCCAATGACGATAATGAACCCAAACGGATGACCCTGCAGCGCAAGACCATGAGTACCCTGAGTGTTCAGGGTGCCGGCGGCAAGAGCAAGGCAGTGCAGGTAGAGGTGCGCAAGAAGCGCACCTACGTAAGACGCGATGCGCTCGAAGACCAGCGTCGTGAAGAGGAAGAAAAGGCGCGCCAGGAAGCCGAGGCTCAGGCGCGTCGTGAGGCCGAGGAAGCGGCCCAACGAGAAGCAGCAGAACAAGCCAAGCGCGAGGCGGAAGAAAAAGCCAAGCGCG
The DNA here is from genome assembly GCF_002242685.1 of Oceanimonas doudoroffii. Taxonomy (NCBI): domain Bacteria; kingdom Pseudomonadati; phylum Pseudomonadota; class Gammaproteobacteria; order Aeromonadales; family Aeromonadaceae; genus Oceanimonas; species Oceanimonas doudoroffii. Next base: position 1,297,266 of record NZ_NBIM01000001.1, on the reverse strand, counting down.
AAGCGGAAGAAAAAGCCAAGCGTGAAGCGGAAGAAAAAGCCCGTCAGGCTCAGCTGCAGGCTCAGAAGAACACCGAGCAGGGGACCGACCAGTCCCAGAGCAAAGAGCAGAAAAAGGCGGATGAGATGGCCAAGCGCGAAGCAGAAAACCTGAAAAAACAGCGCGAAGAAGAAGCCCTGCGCAAAGCCGAGCTGGAAGCCCAGCAGAAGGCGGAAGAAGTGCGCAAGCTGGCGGAAGCAAACGAGAAGCGCTGGGCCGAAGAAGCGGCCAAGAAGCCGGAAGACGCGGACTACCACGTGACCACCAGCCAGCACGCCCGTGCCGCCGAAGACGAAGCCGATCAGAGCGAAGAGCAGAAAGCCCGTCGCACCGGTGGCAAGAAGCGCAAGGGTGGTAAGTCGAAGGAAGATCGTGAAGATCGCGAAAGCCGCAACGAGCGCCAGCGCAAGGGCAAGCGCGCCAAGGTGATGACGCCCAAGTCCATGAAGCATGGCTTCCAGAAGCCGGCCCAGCCGGTGAGCCGTGAAGTGGAAATCGGCGAAACCATCAGTGTGGCCGAGCTGGCCAACCGCATGGCGGTCAAGGGCACCGAAGTCATCAAGGCGATGATGAAGATGGGCGCCATGGTCACCATCAACCAGGTGATCGATCAGGAAACCGCTCAGCTGGTGGCCGAGGAAATGGGCCACAAGGTGGTGCTGCGCCGCGAAAACGAGCTGGAAGAGCGCGTGCTGTCCGACCGTGACACCGACGCCGAGCGCAAGTCCCGCGCGCCTGTGGTGACCATCATGGGTCACGTTGACCACGGCAAGACCTCCACCCTGGACTACATTCGTCGTACCAAGGTGGCGTCTGGCGAGGCCGGCGGCATTACCCAGCACATCGGTGCCTACCACGTAGAAACCGAGAACGGCATGATCACCTTCCTGGATACGCCGGGACACGCGGCCTTTACCTCCATGCGTGCCCGTGGTGCCAAGGCCACCGACATCGTGATTCTGGTGGTGGCCGCCGACGACGGTGTGATGCCCCAGACCATTGAAGCCATTCAGCACGCCAAGGCCGCCGAAGTGCCGCTGATCGTGGCCGTGAACAAGATGGACAAGCCGGAAGCGGATCCGGATCGGGTCAAGAGCGAACTGGCTCAGCACGGCGTGATGTCGGAAGACTGGGGTGGCGAAAACATTTTCGTACACATCTCCGCCAAGGCCGGTACCGGTATCGACGAACTGCTGGAAGCGATCCTGCTGCAGGCCGAAGTACTGGAGCTGACCGCGGTATACGACGCCATGGCCTCCGGCGTGGTGATCGAATCCCGTCTCGACAAGGGCCGCGGCCCCGTGGCCACCGTGCTGGTGCAGGACGGCACCCTGAACCAGGGTGACATCGTGCTGTGCGGCCTGGAGTACGGCCGGGTACGCGCCATGAAGGACGAGCTGGGTCGCGAAGTGAAAGCCGCCGGTCCGTCCATTCCGGTAGAGATTCTGGGCCTGTCCGGCGTGCCCACTGCCGGTGACGAAGCCACGGTAGTACGGGACGAGAAAAAGGCCCGGGAAGTGGCGCTGTACCGTCAGGGCAAGTTCCGCGAAGTCAAGCTGGCCCGCCAGCAGAAGGCCAAGCTGGAGAACATGTTCGCCAACATGAGCGAAGGCGAAGTGGCCGAGGTCAACCTGGTGCTGAAGGCGGACGTACAGGGCTCCATCGAGGCGATCTCCGACTCGCTGATGAAGCTGTCCACCGACGAAGTGAAGGTGAAGATCGTGGGCTCCGGCGTAGGTGGCATTACCGAGACCGACGCCAGCCTGGCGGCCGCGTCCAACGCCATCATTCTGGGCTTCAACGTGCGTGCCGACGCTTCCGCCCGCAAGATGATCGAGGCGGAAGAGATCGACCTGCGCTACTACAGTGTGATCTATGAGCTGCTGGACGAAGTGAAGCAGGCCATGACCGGCATGCTGGCACCCGAGTTCAAGCAGGAGATCATCGGCCTGGCCCAGGTGCGTGACGTGTTCCGTTCGCCCAAGTTCGGCGCCATCGCCGGCTGTATGGTTACCGAAGGCGTGGTCAAGCGCAGCAATCCGATTCGCGTACTGCGCGACAACGTGGTGATTTACGAAGGCGAGCTGGAATCCCTGCGTCGCTTCAAGGATGACGTTCAGGAAGTGCGTAACGGCATGGAATGCGGCATCGGCGTGAAGAACTACAACGACGTGCGCGTAGGCGACCAGATCGAGGTATATCAGATTGTGGAAGTGCAGCGCACCCTGTAAGGTCGCGGCCAACCACGTCTGAACACTGTTATCAACGGGGGCCTCGAGGCCCCCTTTGTCTTGGAAAAAAGCAATGGCCAGAGAATTCAGCCGTACCCGCCGGGTAGCACAGGAACTGCAAAAAGAGATTGCCGTTATCCTGCAGCGGGAAATCAAAGACGACCGTCTGGGCATGGTCACCGTTTCCGGAGTCGAAGTGTCCCGGGATCTTAATTACGCCAAGGTATTCGTGACCTTTCTCGACAACGACGCCGAGCGCGTGGAGCAGGGCATGGAGGCGCTGAAGGACGCCAGCGGTTATATTCGCAGCCTGGTGGCCAAGGCCATGCGCCTGCGGGTCACCCCGGAGCTGCGCTTCTCCTATGATCAGAGCCTGGTGGAAGGCATGCGCATCTCCACCCTGGTGTCGAGCACCGTCGCCGAAGACAAGCGCCGCAGCGCCGGCCGCGACGACGAAGACGACAAGGAGCAGGACTGAGATGGGGCGTCAGCGACGTTTTCGCGGCCGTGAGGTAGACGGCATTCTGCTGCTCGACAAGCCGGCGGGTATTACCTCCAACGATGCCCTGCAGCAGGTCAAGCGTATCTACGCCGCCGCCAAGGCCGGCCACACCGGTGCCCTGGACCCGCTGGCCACCGGCATGCTGCCGATCTGCCTGGGTGAAGCCACCAAGTTTTCCCAGTTTCTGCTTGATGCCGACAAACGCTACCGGGTGGTGGCCAAGCTCGGTGAGCGCACCGACACCAGTGACGCCGACGGTGAAGTGGTGGAGACCCGCCCGGTGAATGTGTCCACCGGCGAGCTGATCGAGGCGCTGGATCACTTTCGCGGTGACATTGAACAGATCCCCTCCATGTATTCGGCGCTCAAGTACCAGGGCAAACCCCTGTATCAGTACGCCCGGGAAGGCATTGAGGTGCCCCGGGAAGCGCGCCCGATCACGGTGTTTGAGCTCAAGCTCATTCGCTTTGAAGGGGACGAGGTGGAGCTGGAAGTACACTGCAGCAAGGGTACCTATATTCGCACCATCGTCGACGATCTGGGCGAGCGGCTGGGTTGTGGTGCCCACGTCACCGTGCTGCGCCGGCTGGCGGTGGCCGGATATCCGGGCGAACGCATGCTGACCCTGGAGCAGCTGCAGTGCATTCTCGACAACTGCAAGGCCAATGAGATTTCGCCCCGGGTGGAACTGGATCCGCTGCTGCTGCCAATGGACACCGCGGTGCAGAGCCTGCCCGAGGTGAACCTGTCGGAGCTGGTGGCCGGTTACCTGCTGCACGGCCAGGCGGTGCAGGTGTCGGGCGCGCCCCTTGAGGGGTTTGTGCGCATGACGGTGGGCGAAGACCATCGTTTTGTCGGCGTCGGTGAAATCGATGACGACGGCAAGGTGGCGCCGCGCCGGCTGGTGCGCTGAATTTAGCGCGCATTTCAGGTTGCCAAGCGCGGCGTTGCTGGTAGAATGCCGTGCTTCCTTCCGGCTGAATTAGTGATCGGCTGGAATTCATTCATGTTATTTGGAGTAGACACCATGTCACTAAATGCTGAAACCAAAGCCCAGATCGTTGCCGAATTCGCCCGTGGCGAAGGCGACACCGGCTCTCCCGAAGTGCAGGTAGCTCTGCTGAGCGCCCAGATCAACCACCTGCAGGGCCACTTCAAGCAGCACATCCACGATCACCACAGCCGCCGCGGCCTGCTGCGCATGGTATCCCAGCGTCGTAACCTGCTGGACTACCTGAAGCGCAAAGACGTAGAGCGCTACCGTGCCCTGATCGAAAAGCTGGGCCTGCGTCGTTAATCGACTCCAAAGCCTTGTTAAAAAGGGAGCCTCGGCTCCCTTTTTTATTGCCTGTTTTTTAGTTGTGAGGGGTAAAGCATCCACCTCACTCTTCACGCCTTACCCCTTACGCTTTTATTCCAGCCATTCTGTCCTTTAAACAGGAATCAAGTATACTGTGCCGGCGTATTAAAGAATCAAACAGTTAAAGGAATCTACCACGTGAATCCTATCGTAAAGACCTTCCAGTACGGTCAGCATACCGTCACCCTTGAAACCGGCGTGATCGCCCGTCAGGCTACCGCCGCCGTGATGGCCAGTATCGACGACACTTCCGTGCTGGTAAGTGTGGTCGGCAAGCGCGAAGCCGACGAAAGCCGCGACTTCTTTCCGCTGACCGTCAACTACCAGGAGCGGGCCTACGCCGCCGGCCGTATTCCCGGCAGCTTCTTCAAGCGTGAAGGCCGTCCCACCGAAGGTGAAACACTGACCGCGCGTCTGATCGATCGTCCCATTCGTCCGCTGTTTCCCGATGGATTCAAAAACGAAGTTCAGGTGATTGCCACCGTGATGTCCGCCAACCCGGAAATCGCCCCGGACATCATTTCCATGCTGGGCACCTCCGCCGCCCTGGCCATCTCCGGCATTCCCTTTGCCGGCCCCATTGGTGCCGCCCGAGTGGGTTACCTGAACGGTGAATACGTGCTGAACCCCAGCATCACCGAGCTTAAGGAAAGCCAGCTGGATCTGGTGGTGGCCGGTACCGCCGGTGCCGTGTTGATGGTGGAATCCGAAGCCTCCGTGCTGCCCGAAGACGTCATGCTGGGTGCCGTGATGTATGGTCACGACCAGATGCAGGCCGCCATTAACGCCATCAACGAGCTGGCCGCCGAAGTGGGCACCCAGCCCTGGGACTGGCAGCCCAAGGCCGAAAACGAGGCCCTCAAGGCCAAGGTCGCCGAGCTGGCGTCCGCCGAGCTGGGTGAAGCCTACCGCATCACCGACAAGACCGCCCGTCGCGACGCCATTGCCGATATCAAGGCTCGGGTACAGGCCGCCGTGCTGGAGCAGTCACCGGAAGCGGAAATCAAGGAAATCCAGGAACTGCTGGGCAAGCTGGAAAAAACCATCGTGCGTGGCCGTGTGGTTCGCGGCGAGCCGCGTATCGATGGCCGTGAGCCCGACATGATCCGTGCCCTGAACGTGGCCACCGGCCTGCTGCCCCGTGCCCACGGCTCTTCCCTGTTTACCCGGGGCGAGACCCAGGCCCTGGTGGCCGCGACCCTGGGCACCGAGCGTGACGCCCAGCTGATCGATGAGCTGACCGGCGAGCGCGCCAACCGCTTTATGCTGCACTACAACTTCCCTCCCTACTGCGTGGGTGAAACCGGCATGGTCGGCAGCCCCAAGCGTCGGGAAATCGGTCACGGCCGCCTGGCCAAGCGCGGCGTGGCCGCGGTGATGCCGAGCGCGGAAGAATTCCCCTACACCGTGCGGGTGGTGTCCGAGATCACCGAATCCAACGGCTCTTCCTCCATGGCTTCCGTGTGTGGTACTTCACTGGCCCTGATGGACGCCGGTGTGCCGATCAAGGCCTCGGTGGCCGGTATCGCCATGGGTCTGGTGAAGGAAGAAGAAGGCTTTGTGGTACTGTCCGACATTCTGGGTGACGAAGACCACCTGGGTGACATGGACTTCAAGGTGGCCGGAACCAACGAGGGCGTAACCGCCCTGCAGATGGACATCAAGATCGAAGGCATCACCAAGGAAATTATGGAAGTGGCCCTGAACCAGGCCCGCAACGCCCGCCTTCACATTCTGAAGGTGATGGACGAGGCCCTGCAGGCGCCCCGTGCCGATATTTCCGACTTCGCGCCGCGTATTCACACCATCAAGATCAACCCCGAGAAGATCCGTGATGTGATCGGCAAGGGTGGCGCCACCATTCGTGCCCTGACCGAAGAAACCGGTACCACCATCGAGCTGGATGACGACGGCACCGTGAAGATTGCCGCCGTTGACGGTGAAGCCGCCAAGGCCGCCATTCGCCGCATTGAACAGCTGACCGCGGAAGTGGAAAGCGGCACCATCTACGAAGGTCAGGTGGTTCGTCTGGCCGACTTTGGCGCCTTTGTTAACATTTTGCCCGGCAAGGACGGTCTGGTGCACATCTCCCAGATCACCGAAGAGCGGGTGAAGAATGTGTCCGATCACCTGAAAGTGGGTGACACCGTCAAGGTCAAGGTGCTGGAAGTGGACCGCCAGGGCCGCATTCGCCTGTCCATCAAGGAAGCGAACAAGCCGGAAGAAGCCGAAGCGCCTGCCGCCGAGGCCAGCGAAGAAGCCAAGACCGACAGCGCCGAATAAGCCACTCGGTTAACGCCAAAGCCGGAGAGTCCTTCTCCGGCTTTTTTATTTTCATTTCTCTCCTCATTCCCTCATTCCTTACATTTCACGTCTCTGCGTCCCACGTCCTGGCAACAACACTTGCCAAGCCCGAGCCGGCTTTGCACAATGAAGCCACTTTCAGCCGACGGAAACAACACACATGGAGCTGGCGGATTACCGACGGGAATACCTGCAGGGCGGCCTGCGGCGTAATGACCTGCCCGACACCCCCCTTGCCTTGTTTGAAACCTGGATGCAGCAGGCCATTGCCGCCGGGCTGCCCGATCCCACCGCCATGGTGGTGGCCACGGTCGACGAGCGAGGCCAGCCTTATCAGCGCATCGTGCTGCTCAAGCAGGTGGATGAGCAGGGCTTTGTGTTTTACACCAACATGGGCAGCCGCAAGGCCGCGCACCTTAACCACAATCCCCGCATCAGCCTGCTGTTTCCCTGGCATCCACTGGAGCGCCAGGTGCACATCACCGGCCAGGTTGAAAAACTCGCCGCCACCGAGGTGATGAAATATTTCGCCAGCCGCCCCAAGGACAGCCAGATTGGCGCCTGGGTATCAAAACAGTCCTCACGGATCTCGGCCCGAGGCCTGCTGGAAGCCAAGTTTTTGGAAATGAAGCAGAAGTTCGCCAGCGGCGAGGTGCCGCTGCCCAGCTTCTGGGGCGGCTTTCGCGTGAAATTCGATGCGGTGGAATTCTGGCAGGGGGGCGCCAACCGGCTGCATGACCGCTTTGTGTACCAGCGCGAGCAGGACGGCTGGACCATTTCCCGTCTGGCACCCTGAGCGTACGGAAGGCAGTATGTTGATTTGCAGAACCGAACGTCCCGGTGACGGCGACGATATCGATGAGGTGGTGTACGCCGCTTTTGACCGCCCCGACGAGGCCGACCTGGTGCTGGCCTTGCGCGAGCAGGGCGCCATCAGTGTCAGCCAGGTAGCGGAGTATGAGGGCGCCGTGATTGGCCATCTGGCCATGAGCCCGGTGCTGATCAACGGTGAGGACATCGGCTGGCTGGGACTGGCCCCGGTGAGCGTGTGGCCCGACTGCCAGAATCAGGGCGTGGGCTCGGAGATGATTCGTGAGGCCATTCAGGCCGCCAACGACTTTGACTGGGCCGGCATCGTGGTGCTGGGCAACCCGGCCTATTACCAGCGCTTTGGCTTTCGTCCGGCGCGGGAGCTGGGGCTGACCTGCCCCTATCCCGATGCCGGCGATGCCTTTATGGCGCTGGCCCTGAAACAGCCGGCGCCCGCCGGCCTGGTGACCTACCACCCGGCCTTTGACGCACTCTGAACCGACCCGTTTCTGTCTTGGTGCCGGCTTACTCCCGTCGTTATATCCACGCCGGGCGGCTTGTACCTATGATTATGCCCGCGCCGCGGGCATAATGGCGGCCATAGTTAACGCCATTATGCCCTCGTTGCGAGTTTTTCATGCACAGCCCACTTAAACTGGATATCGACCACTTTCTGGCCCACGATTGGCAGCGCCGGCCGCGCCTGTTCAAGGCTGCCCTGCCCGAATTTGATGATCCCCTGAGCCCCGACGAGCTGGCCGGCCTGGCCCTCGAGCCCCATATCGAATCCCGCCGGGTCTGGCGTGAGCAGGACCGCTGGCAGGCGGAAACCGGGCCTTTCGAGTCATACGACCACCTGGGTGAAAACGACTGGACCCTGCTGGTGCAGGCGGTCAACCAGTGGCACCCCGGCGTGCAGGATCTGGCCGAGCTGTTTCGTTTTATTCCCGGCTGGCGTTTTGACGACGTCATGGTGAGCTTTTCCACCCCGGGCGGTGGCGTGGGTCCGCACATCGACCAGTACGGTGTCTTTATTCTTCAGGGCGCCGGTAGCCGCCGCTGGCGGGTAGGGGAGCGCCAACACCTGCGGGAGTTCGCCGCCCACGGCGCCCTGCGTCACTGCGACGAGTTCGAGGCGGTGATCGACGAGGTATTGCAGCCCGGCGACATGATTTACATTCCCCCCGGCTGCCCTCATGAGGGCTACGCCGAGACCCCGGCAATGAACTATTCCATCGGTTTTCGTGCCCCGGACGCCCGGGATCTGTTTTCGAGCTTTGCGGACCATCTGCTGGCCCATGTGGACAGCACTCGACGTTTTGACGATGCCGGCATGAGTGCCGCCGCCGCCCATGGCCGCCTCGATGCCAGCGTGATGGATCAGGTCAAGACATTGATGCGCGAGCTGCTCGACGACGACACTCGATTGAATGACTGGTTTGGCGAAATGATTTCGGAAGCCAAACACGACCTCGATCTTGAAACCGCCGAGCCCGTCTACAGCCTGGAAGAACTGGTGCTGCGTCTGGATCACGGCGACCACCTCTACCGCCTGGGCGGTGTACGTTGTTTCTACCATGAAGGCAGCGCGGATGTGTTTTATCTGGATGGCGATCGTTACCAGCTGGCCGAGCCCGATGCCGACGCCATTGCCCTGCTGTGTGATCAGGCCCGCATCTGTGGCCCGGAAGTGGCCTGCCTGAAGGCGCCCCGCAACCTGCTCGACTGCCTGCTGCCGCTGGTGAATCAGGGCTACTGGTATTTTGAGGAAGACGAGTAATGTCGGTGGAGTTGTATTTCGTACTGGAGTCGCCGGCCCGTCCGGAAAACGTCGGCGCCGCGGCCCGCGCCATGAAAACCATGGGCTTTTCGCGCATGCGCCTTGTCAACAGCCGAGTGCATGAGCAGGATCAGGCCCAGTGGGTGGCCCACGGCGCCCAGGAGATACTGGAGCAGGCCGAATATTATCCTACCTTGGCCGAGGGCCTGGCCGACATGGATCTGGTGATCGCTACCACGGCCCGCCGCCGGGGCCGCTATCAGCATTATCTGACCCCCCGGGAAGCCGTGTCCCAGATCAACAACAAGGCGGTACAACGGGTGGCGGTGTTGTTTGGCTGTGAAGAGTCGGGCCTGAGCAACGAGCACCTGGCCCAGGCCGATATCATCAGCTATCTGCCGCTCAAGGTGAGTTATCCGTCGCTGAATCTGGGGCAGGCCATCATGCTGTATGCCTGGGAGTTCAGTCAGGGGCTGGCACCGAAAGCTGAACAAAAAAGCGACGTTCGGCAGGAAAACGCTCAGCTTCGCGTGCTGCAACAAAAAACAGAACAATTACTGGATTTCATCGGGGTTTCTCAGCAGGAAAAACTGGCCGAGTGGGTTAAAGACCGATTGCCTGTGCTGGAGCAGCGGGACCTGAACCTGTTGCACCTGCTCTGCAAGGACCTTGAACGGGCCCTCAAACACCGGGAGTGAAGTTGACAAGCCGCCGGCCCCGGGTTATTGCTATGCCATTCGTTGTTACAGGTTGTATGTCATGCTGCAGTTCACCCGCACCACCACCATTATTATTACCGGCACCACCATCGGTGGCACCGGGGCGGGCTGATGCGCTGACGACAAACAGAATTTGAATCGAAAAGCCCGTGTCCCTACCAGATACGGGCTTTTTTAGTTTTACACAGGGAGTAATGAATGCGAGTCCTGAAATTTGGCGGTACATCGCTGGCCAATAACGAACGGTTCGACACCGTGGCCGATATCGTGGTCAACAACCAGCGGCAGTCCCAGGTGGCGCTGGTGCTGTCGGCACCGGCCCGAGTAACCAACCACCTGGTGGCCGTGGTGGAGCAGACCATTCGCGGCCTGGAAGCGGCGCCGGTGCTGAAGGAAATCGAGCAGATTTTTCACGGCATCATCGACGGACTCAAGGGCAAGTATGCCGAACTGGACGACACCGGGCTCAAGGCCGTGGTGGAGCGCGAGCTCAACCAGCTGACCCGGCTGTTGCAGGGGGTCAGCCTGCTGCAACAGTGCCCCGACAATATTCAGGCCCGCATTCTCAGCCGGGGCGAGGCGCTGTCCATCGCCACCATGGCCGAACTGCTGCGCGCCCGGGGCGAGCAGGTGGAAGTGATCTCGCCCCAGGAAATGCTGCTGGGCGAGGGCAGTGTGCTGGAGGCCCAGGTCAATATCGAGGTGTCCCGCCAGCGTTTCGCCGACAAGGGCCTGCGTGACGACTGCGTTTACCTGATGCCGGGCTTTACCGCCGGCAATGAAAAGGGTGAAACCGTCATTTTGGGCCGCAACGGCTCCGACTACTCCGCCGCCGTGCTGGCCGCCTGCGTGGGTGCCGAGTGCTGCGAGATCTGGACCGACGTGGACGGCGTCTACAACTGTGACCCGCGGCTGGTGCCCGACGCCAAGCTGCTGCGCCAGCTGTCCTACAAGGAAGCCATGGAGCTGTCCTATTTCGGTGCCAAGGTACTGCACCCTAAAACCATCGCTCCCATCGCCCAGTTCCACATTCCCTGCCTGATCAAGAATACCGGTAACCCTCAGGGCGAAGGCTCGCTGATCGGCCCGGAGTGCAGTGACGACGATCTGCAGGTCAAGGGCATTTCCGATCTGGCCGGCATGACCATGATCAACATCTCCGGCCCGGGCATGAAGGGCATGGTGGGCATGGCCGGCCGGCTGTTTTCCTGCATCTCCCGTGCCGGTGCCAGCATAGTGCTAATCACCCAAAGCTCGTCGGAATACAGCGTCAGCTTCTGTATTCATACCTACGACAAGCAAAAGGTGCAAAAGGCCATCGCCAACGAATTTGCCCTGGAGTTCAAGAACAACCTGCTGGAGCCGCTGGATGTGATTGACGATCTGGCGATCATCTCCCTGGTGGGGGACCGCATGCGCACCGCCCGGGGCGTGTCTGCCCGCTTCTTCAATTCCCTGGCGGAAGCCTCGATCAATATCGTGGCCATCGCTCAAGGGTCCAGCGAGCGCTCCATCTCGGCGGTGATCCGCAAGGAAAAGGTGACCGAGGCGATCAAGGCCTGCCATCAGAACTTCTTCTCCAGCCGTCAGTTCATCGATGTGTTTCTGGTGGGCTGTGGCGGCGTGGGCGGCGCCCTGCTCGAGCAGATCCGTCGTCAACAATCGGTGCTGGAAGCCCAGGACATCGGCATTCGGGTGGTGGGCATCGCCAACTCCCGCAAAATGCTGCTGGATAAAAACGGCATCAGCCTCAATGACTGGCGCGATCGCCTGGAGCAGGCCCAGGAAAGCTTCAGTCTGGAGCGGGTCACCCGGCTGGTGGAAGACAGCCACCTGATCAACCCCGTGCTGGTGGACTGTACCACCAGCGAGCAGATTGCCGATCAGTACGCCGACTTTCTTGCCGCCGGCTTTCACGTGGTTACCCCCAACAAAAAGGCCAACACCGCCAGCCTGGATTACTACCGCGAGCTGCGCCGTTCGGCCCGTTCCACTCGTCGCAAGTTCCTTTACGAAACCAACGTGGGCGCCGGCCTGCCGGTGATCGAGAACCTGCAGAACCTCATTCGTGCCGGCGACAAGCTCAAGGCCTTTGGCGGCATACTGTCCGGCTCTCTGTCCTATATCTTTGGCAAGCTGGATGAGGGCATGAGCTTTGCCGAAGCCACCCGCATCGCCCGGGAGAACGGCTTTACCGAGCCGGACCCCCGCGACGATCTGAACGGCATGGACGTGGCCCGCAAGCTGCTGATCCTGGCCCGGGAAGCGGGCATGGAGCTCGGCCTCGACGAGATTGAGGTGGAGCAGGCGCTGCCGCCGGGCTTTGACGCCAGCGGTGATATCGAGTCCTTTATGGCCCGATTGCCGGAAGCGGACGCCTGGTTTGCCGAGAAGGCCGCCGAGGCGGGCGAAGGACGAGTGCTGCGCTATGTGGGCGTTATCGAAAATGGCCAATGCAAGGTTGCGATCAAGGCCGTGGACGGGGATGATCCCCTGTTTAAAGTCAAGGACGGCGAAAACGCCCTGGCGTTTTACACCCAGTATTACCAGCCCATTCCGCTGGTGCTGCGTGGCTACGGTGCCGGTGCCGATGTGACCGCCGCCGGTGTCTTTGCCGACCTGTTGCGCACCCATAACTGGAAGCAGGAGATTTAAATGAGTGTTGTAGCCTACGCGCCGGCCTCTACCGCCAACGTCAGTGTTGGGTTTGATGTACTGGGGGCCGCGCTGGCCCCCCTCGATGGCTCCCTGCTGGGGGACCGCGTGCTGGTGGAAAACGCCAGCGGCGATTTTTACCTTACCAATGCCGGTCCCTATGCCCACAAGCTGCCGGACGATTACACCCAGAATATCGTTTACGATTGCTGGCTGTCCTATGAAAAGGCGCTCGACAAAAAGGGCCTGGCGCGCAAGCCGCTGACCATGACCCTGGAAAAGAACCTGCCGGTGGGCTCGGGGCTGGGCTCCAGCGCCACCAGCATAGTGGCCGCCTTTGTGGCCCTGAACGCCTTTTACGATAACGCCATGAGCGAGCATGAGCTGATGCTGCTGATGGGTGAGCTGGAAGGGCGAATCTCCGGCTCGGTGCATTACGACAACGTGGCACCCTGTCACCTGGGCGGCATGCAACTGGTGCTGGACGAAGCCGGTGTGGTCAGCCAGACCCTGCCGTCCTTTGAAGAATGGTACTGGGTGGTGTGTTACCCCGGCATCGCCGTGTCTACCTCTGCCGCCCGGGAAATTCTGCCGGCCCAGTACCGCCGTCAGGACTGCCTGGAATACGGTCGTCGCCTGGCGGGCTTTGTGCACGCCAGCCACACCGGTCAGGAGCAGGTGGCTGCGGCCATGCTCAAGGACGTGATTGCCGAGCCCTATCGTGCCCAGCTGATCCCCGGCTTTAAGGAAGTGCGTGAGCACGCCGCCGCCATGGGGGCCCTGGCCACCGGCATTTCCGGCAGTGGCCCCACCGTGTTTACGGTGATGAAGGATCTGCATCAGGCGGAAAAACTCAAGGCCTGGCTGGCCGACCACTTTATTCAGAATCAGGATGGCTTTTGCCATATTTGCAAACTCGACGCCGAAGGCGCGCGAGTCACAGGAACCAAGCTATGAAGTTGTACAACATCAAGGATAATGCAGAGACCATCAATTTTGCCGGCGCCGTCAAGCAGGGCCTGGGCCGGGGCCAGGGCCTGTTCTTTCCGGAAAACCTGAGCCCGCTTGCCAACGTTGACGCCCTGCTGGAGCAGCCGCTGGTGCCCCGCTCGGTAGCCATACTGCAGCATCTGATCGGTGACGAAATTCCCAAGGACACCCTCACCGCCATGGTGGAGCACGCCTTTACCTTTCCGGCGCCGCTGGTGAAGGTGGACGAGCACACCTACGCCCTGGAGCTGTTCCACGGCCCGACTCTGGCGTTCAAGGACTTTGGCGGCCGCTTTATGGCCCAGTGCCTGGCCACCCTGAGCAGTGAAGGCAAGATCACCATTCTGACCGCCACCTCCGGCGACACCGGTGCCGCCGTGGCCCACGCCTTCTACGGCCTGCCCAATATCGAAGTGGTGATCCTCTACCCCGAGGGCAAAATCAGCCCGTTGCAGGAAAAGCTGTTCACCACCCTGGGTGGCAACATTCGCACCTTTGCGGTGCAGGGTGACTTTGACGCCTGCCAGGCGCTGGTCAAGAACGCCTTTGACGACGAAGAGCTGAAGGCCGCCGTGGGCCTGAATTCCGCCAACTCCATCAACATCAGCCGTCTGCTGGCCCAGGTGTGCTACTACTTTGAAGCCGTGGCCGAGCTGCCCGCCGAGCAGCGCAACAAGGCGGTGATCTGCGTGCCGTCCGGTAACTTCGGCAACCTGACCGCCGGTCTGATTGCCAAGGCCATCGGCCTGCCGGTGAAGCGCTTTGTGGCCGCCACCAATGCCAACGACACCGTGCCGCGTTACCTGGAAAGCGGCAACTGGGATCCGCAGGCCACCGTGGCCACCCTGTCCAACGCCATGGACGTGAGCCGACCCAACAACTGGCCGCGGGTGGAAGAGCTGTGCCGGGTCAAGGGCTGGAGTCTTTCTGATATCGCTTCCGGTGCCCTTAACGATGAGCAAACCCAGGACGCCCTCAAGCGGCTGTTTGCCAAGGGCTACCTGTGCGAGCCCCACGGCGCCATCGCCTGGGATCTGCTCAACAAGGAGCGCGGCAAGGACGAAGTGGGCATCTTCCTGTGTACCGCTCATCCGGCCAAGTTCAAGGAAAGTGTGGACCGCATTCTGGAGCAGGACATTGAACTGCCGGGCCCGCTGGCCAAGCACGGCGCCATGGAATCCCTGTCCGAGACCATTCCCGCCGACTTTGCCGCCCTCAAGGCGAAAATGATGGGCTGAGGCGAACCGCTTGCCATATCACCATGCCGGGCTTGCCCCGGCATTTTTTATTTGTAATACCGCTGTTTATCCATACGCCAGCCTGCCTTTGGGTCGTGAGTCCGTGGTATTCGGCGCCAAACGACCATTATCTCTGGGGCGACTGATGATTCCCCTTCCTGATTTACCCCCGCTCCCTGTAAGCGATCTCTCAAGGCACGCATGGAAAAGGCGCTTTTGATATATGGATTTTGGCGGAAATTCGTTGTAAGTTTATGAATATAAAGAATTTTTGTTGTCAGGTTGAATTTCAAGCAGAGGCGTGAACCTGCCCACCGCATTGTGTCGGCCGGGGGAAAGGATATGATGAATACCAACAGCAAGGCAGGCTGAGTTGCCGGGAAGGCAGCGAGCAGGAAGGCTCACAGGACACACCAACACGGAAGGTGTGAAGAAAGGAATCGGGGAAGACGGTGCAGGCAGGATGCCGGCAGCCAGGAATGGCAAGGGACACGGCCATGAAGGCCAAGTGGAACAGGTCAGGAAGATCAGGGATACCTTCAGGAAGAAGCGGTTGGCAGCAGGACGGCGGCCATTCATGGAAGATGCAGGGACGAGCCCGATGGAACGGGAAAGAGGAAGACTCGGAGGAGTCAGGTCAGGGATTGCAGGGAGCAATCAGGTTCAGGAACGAGCCGACGACATCAAAAGGGGCAGCCGGTGGCTGCCCCTTTTCTATTGGTGATAGCGGGCCATGCACTACATGGCCGGCGTCTGTACATCCAACTCGTCCACAAAGCGTTCCACCGTTTTCTCCGCCTGTTTGATCTCGTCAAACAGGGCAATATGGCAGATGGCGTCGCCTTCATTGACCAGGGGCATGGTCAGGCTGCCGATCACAATGCCGCTGCGCGGTGCAATGATATCCCGGTTTTCCGTGCCCAGGGGGGCGGTGATGGTGCCCAGGCAGTCCCCCTTGCGAATGCGCTCTCCCAGGCGCACTTTCAGGTGCAGCAGGCCGTCGTGCTCGGCTCGAATCCAGGTGCTGGCGCGGGCGATAATGGGTTCGGTCACGGATTTGGCGGTGGTGGCCCTGAGCATGCCCAGCGTGCGCATCACCCTGAGCACGCCCCGCACCCCGGCCTTGATCGGCAGCGGGTCGAAGCGCAGCGCCTCGCCGGCCTCATAGAGGATCACCGGCACCCCCTGGGTCTCTGCCACCGAGCGTAAGGAGCCGTCGCGAATGCTGGCATCCAGAATAATGGGCGCGCCAAAGCTCTCCGCCATTTGCCGAGTGACCGGACAGTCAAGCTGGGCACGAATCTGGGGCAGGTTGCTGCGGTGAATCGCGCCGGTGTGCAGGTCGATAATATGGCTGCACTTGCTGACGATCTCATTCACGAAAAAGTGCGCAACCCGGGCGCCGAGTGAGCCTTTTTCCGAGCCGGGAAAGCAGCGGTTGAGATCGCGCCGGTCCGGCAGGTAGCGGGACTTGTGAATAAAGCCGAACACATTGACCACGGGCACCGCTACCAGGGTGCCTCTGAGGCGGGCCGGGTTGATCCTGGCCAGCACCTGGTTGACCACCTCAATGCCGTTGAGCTCATCGCCGTGAATGGCGGCGCACAGCAGCAGCACCGGGCCCGGCAGTTTGCCGTGCACCACTTCTACCGGCACCGTCAGTGGCGATTGAGTATAGAGCTGGGCCAGGGCCAGCTGCATGGTCTGGCGGCGGCCGGGAGCCACATGCTGGCCGGCGAGTTCAAAAGTCGCTCTCATCAGCCACGCTCCCGGTGACGGGGTTTGCGATGGGCATGGCTTTCGATGTGCTGAATGATCAGGTCCGCCACGTCCTTGCCGGTGGCACTTTCAATGCCTTCCAGGCCGGGGGATGAGTTGACCTCCATCACCAGGGGGCCACGCTTTGAGCGCAGCAGATCCACCCCGGCCACCTGAAGGCCCATGGCCTTGGCCGAGGCGATGGCGGTCTTGCGCTCTTCGGGGGTAATGCGCACCAGGCGCGCTTCGCCCCCCCGGTGCAGGTTGGAGCGAAATTCGCCCTCCTGAGCCTGGCGTTTCATGGCGGCGATTACCTTGTCACCCAGCACAAAGCAGCGAATGTCGGCGCCGCCGGCTTCTTCGATAAATTCCTGCACCATGATGTTGGCCTTGAGGCCCATAAAGGCTTCCAGCACGCTTTCCGCCGCCTTGCGGGTTTCCGCCAGCACCACGCCAATCCCCTGGGTGCCTTCCAGCAGCTTGATCACCAGTGGGGCGCCGCCCACCATGTCGATCAGATCGGGGACGTCGTCGGGCTTGTTGGCAAAGCCGGTGATCGGCATGCCCACGCCGTGGCCCGACAGCACCTGCAGCGAGCGCAGCTTGTCCCGGGAGCGGCTGATGGCCGCCGAGTGGTTGAGGGTGTAGCAACCCATCATTTCAAACTGGCGCAATACGGCGGTGCCGTAAAAGGTGACCGAGGCGCCAATGCGGGGAATGATGGCGTCGAAATGCGCCAGATCTTCCCCCTTGTAATGGATGGAGGGCTTGTTGTCGTTAATGTTCATGTAGCAGCGCAGGGCATCGATGATGCTGACCTCGTGGCCCCGGGCCTCGGCGGCTGCCTGCAGGCGCCGGGTGGAATACAACGAGGGATTGCGGGAAAGAATGGCGATCTTCATGAGTGCGCGGCGGTGTCCTGTAACTGAGTGTGCAAGGTGATTTCGGGCTTCCTTCTACGCCATCACGGCGCATTGTGCCAACGAGAAAAAACGGGGCTGAGGCCAAAAAATCATGGTTGTCATTCCCCTTGCAGTATGGCCCCTAAGCCGGTCGCCGGCCATTTTTTGATCCTTGTTCGTCCTTGGGCCATAATCAATTCCTAACTGTCTGATATATAAAAATAATGCTTATTCGGCGGCACTGCCGTAACGGGGTGCCGGACGCTCAGGAACCAAGGAGGAAACATGTCTTCCGAACTGACCCGCACCGTTCAGGCCCGGCTTGGCCTGAACGGCCGTGATTATCATTATTATGCCCTCGACCAGGCGCCCGGCGGCACGCAGCTGGCGCGACTGCCCAAGTCCCTCAAGGTGCTCACCGAAAACCTGCTGCGCCACGGCGACCATGGCCTGAAGGAGGAGCTGCAGGCCATGGTGGACTGGCTGAAGCACGGCCACAGTGAGCGGGAAATAGCCTTTCGCCCGGTACGGGTGCTGATGCAGGACTTTACCGGGGTGCCGGCGGTGGTGGATCTGGCCGCCATGCGCGAGGCGGTGAAACGCCTGGGCGGTGAGGTGGAAAAGGTCAACCCGCAGTCGGCGGTGGACCTGGTTATCGACCACTCGGTGATGGTGGACGAATTTGCCAATGAGCAGGCCTTTGCCACCAACGTGGATCTGGAAATGGCTCGCAACGGCGAACGTTACGCCTTTCTGCGCTGGGGCCAGCAGACCTTTGACAATTTTCGCGTGGTACCGCCCGGCACCGGCATCTGCCATCAGGTCAACCTGGAATACCTGGGCCAGACGGTGTGGCAGCAGGACACCGGCGACGGCACCCTGATCTGCCCCGATACCCTGGTGGGCACCGACTCCCATACCACCATGATCAACGCCCTGGGCATTCTGGGCTGGGGTGTGGGTGGCATTGAGGCCGAGGCCGCCATGCTAGGCCAGCCGGTGTCGATGCGTATTCCCGAGGTGGTGGGCTTCAAGCTGACCGGCAGCCTGCGTGAAGGCATGACCGCCACGGATCTGGTATTGACCGTCACCGAAATGCTGCGCAACCACGGCGTGGTGGGCAAGTTTGTGGAGTTCTACGGCGATGGCCTGGCCAGCCTGCCCCTGGCGGACAGGGCCACCATTGCCAACATGGCCCCGGAATACGGCGCCACCTGCGGTTTTTTCCCCGTGGATGAAGAAACCCTGCGTTACCTGCGCCTGACCGGCCGAGCCGAGCAGCAGCTGGCACTGGTGGAAGCTTACAGCAAGGCCCAGGGACTCTGGCGCAACCCCGGAGACGAACCGGTGTTTACTGACACCCTGGCGCTCGACATGGGCGAGGTGGAAGCCTGCCTGGCCGGCCCCAAGCGTCCTCAGGACAGGGTGGTGCTCAGCCGGGTGCCTCAGGCCTTTGAGCTGGCCCGGGGGCAGTCGGTCAGCGACAGCGCCGAAAGCCGATTGGAAGGCGAGGGCGGTCAGACCGCAGTGGGTTGCGAGCAGGCCCAGAAGGGTACCCCCTTTCATCTGGATGGCGCCACCCATCATTTGCGCGACGGCGCCGTGGTGATTGCCGCCATTACTTCCTGTACCAACACCTCCAACCCCAGCGTGCTGATGGCCGCCGGCCTGATGGCCAGGGCCGCGGTGGAAAAAGGACTGACCCGGGCGCCCTGGGTGAAAAGCTCGCTGGCCCCCGGCTCTCGAGTGGTAACCCGCTACCTGGAAGCCGCCGGCATGATGCCGGCCCTGGAAGCACTCGGCTTTCACCTGGTGGGTTACGGCTGCACCACCTGCATCGGTAATTCCGGGCCCTTGCCCGAGTCCATTGAAGCGGCCATTCGCAAGGATGATCTCACCGTGGCCTCGGTGCTGTCGGGCAACCGCAACTTCGAGGGCCGCATTCATCCGTTGGTGAAGACCAACTGGCTGGCGTCACCGCCCCTGGTGGTGGCCTATGCGCTTGCCGGTAACATGCATGTGGATCTCACCAAGGATGCGCTGGGTACCGATAAGAACGGCAAGCCGGTCTATCTGAAGGACATCTGGCCATCACAAAAAGCCGTGGCCGAGGCGGTGGCCAAGGTGAAAACCGACATGTTCAGCAAGGAGTATGGCGAGGTATTTGACGGCGACGAACGCTGGCGCGCCATTGACGTGACCGGCAGCGCCACCTTTGACTGGCAGGACGACTCTACCTATATTCGTCACCCGCCGTTTTTCAGCGACATGGCGGCGAAGCCCGCGCCGGTGACCGACATTGAGTCGGCCCGAGTGCTGGCGCTGCTGGGCGACTCGGTGACCACGGATCACATTTCGCCGGCGGGCAGCATCAAGGCCGACAGCCCGGCGGGCAAATACCTGCAGGAATGCGGCATCAAGCGCAAGGACTTCAACTCCTACGGCTCCCGGCGCGGCAACCACGAGGTGATGATGCGCGGCACCTTTGCCAATATTCGCATTCGCAACCTGATGCTGGACGATGTGGAAGGGGGCGAAACCCGTCATTATCCCAGTGGCGAGCAACTGTCCATTTATGACGCCGCCATGCGTTATCAGGACGAAGGCGTGCCCCTGGTGGTGGTGGCCGGCAAGGAATACGGTACCGGCTCCAGCCGGGACTGGGCTGCCAAGGGCACCCGGCTGCTGGGGGTGAGGGCGGTGCTGGCCCGCTCCTACGAGCGCATTCACCGCTCCAACCTGATTGGCATGGGCGTGCTGCCGCTGGAGTTTTCCGGCGACGACAGCATGGAAAGCCTGGGGCTGTCCGGCGAGGAGCAGTTGTCGATTCGTGGCCTGGACGGCCTCAACCCCGGCTGCCGCCTGACCGTGGCCATTACCGACGGTGATGGCAAGACGCGGGAAATCGAGGCTCTGTGCCGCATCGACACGCAGGACGAGCTTACCTACTATCGCCACGGCGGCATACTGCACTATGTGATCAGGAATATGCTGTGACGCTCGAAGCTGTCAGTCAGTGAACCGTAGGTTGGAATGAGCCTTGCGAATACCAACACGAAGCCGGCGGTATAATGTTGGGATTCGCTGCGCTCATCGCCAACCTACGCCTCTTGCCACATGCTACAAGCTGGCCCGGCTGAAGCCGGGCCTGTATCAGGGCTCCAGCGTGGCCAGGATCACCTGCTCCGGGGCAAAGCAGGCAAATGCCCGTGCGCCGAGGGCGGGCAGGGTTTCATGGATCGGACGCAGGGCGCAGATTTCGCCGCCCTGATCCAGCGTCAGCATCACTTCGTTAAAGCGATCACCGGCCATGACCGCCGACACCGTGCCGGCCAGACGGTTGGGGGTTTTCCCTGACCCGGTTTCAATGGTCACCCAGGGGGCCTTGATCAGCGCCAGCACCTCCTTGCCCGGGATCAGCCCGAGCCGCCGGCAACTGCGCTCGGTAATGTCCGCCAGCAGGGTGGCGCCACCATTCAGCCTCAGGCCGACCTGATGGCTGAGATCCCGGCGGCCCACCGATGTCACCTGTGCAAAAAACTGGTTGCGGGCACTGGTCTGCAGGCCAAAGCGCGACACCACCGCCAGCAGGCTGTCGAGGGAAGCGCTTTCGTCCTGCAGGGCGTTTACCGCCATGCGCTCAATACGCCCCAGCAGGGCATAGATTTTCAGCAGCCGTTCGCCATAGGGGGTCAGCCGGGCGCCGCCGCCGCCCTTGCCGCCGGTTTCGCTGGCCACCAGGGGCTGGCCGGCCAGGGTGTTCATGTCCTTGACCGCATCCCAGGCCGACTTGTAGCTGATGCCCGCCGCTTGCGCGCCGCGGCTGATGGAGCCCTGCTCACGAATGCACTCCAGCAGACGCACCCGCTTGGGGGAAATAAACAGTCGCCCCTGTTGCTGCAGGCTCAGCAATATGTCCAGTTCCACCTTGTTCCTCGCATGTGTTGGCAGGGCCTGGGGCCATGATACGTCATTAGCGTTGTGTTTTTTATTTTATAGCGATACATTGCTGCGTTATATACATGGCTATATAACCAAAGGACGATTCGTGATGCCCAAACTTTCCTCCGCCACGTTGCTGTTGTGCGTATCCATGCCGGCCCTGGCCGATGAGGTCAGGGTGGCGGTGGCCGCCAATTTTCTCGATGCCATCACCACCCTGAGCGAGCAGTTTGAGCGGCAAAGCGGTCATACCGTGCTGATCTCGTCCGGCTCTACCGGCAAGCTCTATGCTCAGATCAAGAACGGCGCACCCTTTGATGTGTTTCTGGCCGCCGACGAGGCGCGGCCCGCACTGCTGGAGCATGAAGCAGCCATCGTGCCCGGCAGTCGTTTTACCTATGCCCTGGGTACCCTGGTGCTGTGGAGCCCGGACCGGGGGCTGATAGACGCCGAACAGTCGGTACTCAACAATGGCGATTTTCGTTTTCTGGCCATCGCCAACCCGGCTACCGCCCCCTATGGGCGCGCCGCCCAGGAGGTGCTCACCGGCATGGGGCTGTGGGAGCGCTTCAGCAAAAAGATGGTGCGGGGCGAAAACATCGGCCAGACCTACCAGTATGTGTACAGCCGCAATGCCGATCTGGGTTTTGTGGCCAAGTCCCAGGTGTTCAGCCAGGGGCAATTTGCCGACGGCTCCTGGTGGGAAGTGCCCGCCGACCGTTATGCACCCATTGTGCAGCAGGCGGTACAGCTGCGCGATACTCCGGCGGCAACGGCCCTGCTGGACTATCTACGCTCCCCCGCAGGCCTGGCGGTGATCCAGGCCTACGGTTACGGCACCGACGCGGCGCAGTAAATGCTGGCGCCTCAGGATATGGCCGCCCTCGGGCTGACCCTGCGGCTGGCCGGGGTCACCGTGCTGGTGTTGCTGGTGCTGGGCACGCCCCTGGCCTGGTGGCTGAGCCAGACCCAAAGCCGCCTCAAAACCGTCATCGAGGCGGTGGTGGCGCTGCCGCTGGTGTTGCCGCCCACCGTGCTGGGCTTTTACCTGCTACTGGCGCTGGGGCCCCATGGGGTGATTGGCGGTTTGTCCATGGCGCTGGGAGGTGGCAGCCTGGCCTTTACCTTTACCGGCCTGGTGATTGGCTCGGCGTTTTATTCGCTGCCCTTTGTGGTGCAACCACTGCAAGGGGCCTTTGAGGCCATGGGCCGGCGTCCGCTGGAGGTGGCCGCCACCCTCGGGGCTTCACCCCTGGACCGGTTCCTTACCGTGGCGGTGCCCCTGGCCCGGCGCGGTTTTCTTACCGCCATCGTGCTCGGCTTTGCCCATACCCTGGGGGAGTTCGGCGTGGTGCTGATGCTGGGCGGTAATATTCCCGGCGCCACCCAGGTGATTTCCATCGCCATTTACGATCATGTGGAGATGCTGCAATACGATCAGGCCCATACCCTGTCGGCGCTGCTGCTGGTGCTGTCGTTCAGCATTCTGATGGCGGTGTATGCCCTTAACCGCCGCTTTTCGGTGGTGCACCCATGATCAGCGCTCGGTTTAAGCTGGTGCGCCCCGGATTTTGCCTCGACGCCGCCTTTGAGCAGCCATCAACTGGGGTTACCGCATTATTTGGCCCGTCCGGTTGTGGCAAGACCACGCTGCTGCGCTGCCTGGCCGGGCTGGAGCGGGCCGATGGCGAGTTGTGGCTGAACGGCGAGAGCCTGCATGGTCTGCCGGTGCACCGGCGCCGCTTTGGCTACGTATTTCAGGAGGCCAGCCTGTTTAACCACCTGTCGGTGCGCGACAACCTGCTCTATGGCTGGCGCCGGCTGCCCAAAGGCATCACCAGACCCAATGTAAACGAAGTGGTGGGCTGGCTGGGACTGTCGCACCTGCTGGCGCAGGGGGCGGCCTCACTCTCCGGCGGCCAGCGTCAACGGGTGGCCATTGGCCGGGCCCTGCTGACGGCGCCCCGGTTATTATTGCTGGATGAACCCCTGTCGGCCCTGGACACTCAGGCCAAACGGGAGATTTTGCCCTGGATTGAGGGACTGTCGGCCCGGGCCGGAGTACCGGTGTTTTATGTCACCCATGCTCCGGACGAAGTGGAACGGCTGGCGGATCGGGTGATCTTTATGGCGCGCGGCCGCACCACCCAGGTTGAGCCATTGCAGCAGGCCATGGCCCGTCCCGATTCGACGCTGTTTGTGGAGCAGGGGGCGGCCAGCATACTAGAAGGCACGCTGGAAGCCGAGCTGGAGGATGGCCGAACACCCTTTGCCTTTAACGGTCAGACCCTGTGGCTGGTGCATGCCCGCCGGCAGGGAGGTGAACGGGCCCGAGTGCGCATTCAGGCCTCGGATGTGAGCCTGGCGCTGGCGCCGGTGGCAGGGGTATCGATACTGAACCAGTTGCCGCTTAGGCTGGTGGTGCTGCATCAGCTGGGTGAGGGCAGGGTACTGGTGGACGGGAAGCTTGATGGCGGCCAGCGATTGCTGGCCGAGGTATCCGCCTGGTCGGCGGGGCAGCTGGGGCTGCATCAGGGCATGGCGTGTTATGCCCTGATCAAGGCGGTGGCCCTGGTGAACTGAATATTGGCTGTCATCTCCGCGACGCGAAGATCCAGTCCGTAGGTTGGAATGAGGAACGAATTCCAACATTTGGCAGGCGTCTGCCTGTGTTGCGATTCACTTCGTTCATCGGCAACCTACGGTTTGGGTTGAGCAGTGATATCAGCCGCCCTGGCGCACCACGCCGTCGGGGGTGCCAATCAGCAGCACGTCGGCACCGCGTTCGGCAAACAGCCCGTTGGTCACGACGCCCACAATGGCGTTAATACGGGTTTCCAGCACCTTGGGCTCGGTAATGGCCAGGCCGTGTACGTCCAGTATGTGGTTGCCATTGTCGGTGACCACACCGTCCCGGTATACCGGCCGGCCGCCCAGCTTGCGCAGCTCCCGGGCCACGTATTCCCGGGCCATGGGGATCACTTCCACCGGCAGCGGAAAGGTGCCCAACACCTCGACGGTCTTGGTACCATCAACAATGCACACGAACTTGTCGGCCACGGCGGCCACGATTTTTTCCCGGGTCAGGGCCGCGCCGCCGCCCTTGACCATGGCCATGGAGCCGTCGATTTCATCGGCGCCATCCACATAGACGTTGAGCTCGCTGATGTCGTTGAGATCAAACACCGGAATGCCCAGATCCTTCAGCCGGGCGGTGGAGGCCTCGGAGCTGGATACCGCGCCCTTGATTTGATCCTTGATGGAGCCGAGGGCATCGATAAAGTGATTGACGGTGGAGCCGGTGCCCACACCAACAATGCTGCCCGGGGTCACGAACTCCAGCGCCGCCCAGCCGGCGGCCTTTTTCATTTCGTCTTGTGTCATGGCTGTGCTGTTCTCCTGCAAAAGTGCCGCGCATTATAGCAAAGCCGGCCCCGGTTGCATGGCTTGTGTTTGCTGAGTGACAGGTAGGACAGCGTAGGTTGCCGATGAGCGAAGCGAATCGCAACAAACAACCGGCGGCGGAATGTTGGAATTCGCTACACTCATTTCAACCTACGGTCTGCAGCAGTAATAAAATACCGGCAGGGCTTTTACCAGCGCCAGTGCCGGGCCGGGGTGAGCAGCTCGGGCAGGGGGACGTCCCAGTGATCGGTGGGAATGGCGGGCAGCTGCTGGCAGTCGTGGGCCAGGCCCACCGGGCGCGGGCCCTGTCCTTGATGCCAGCCCGCCAGGGTGCGGTCGTAAAAACCGCCTCCCATGCCAATGCGGTTACCGGTGGCATCAAAGGCCACCAGGGGGGTGTAAATCACGTCGAGTTCATTTTTGGGCAACAGCAGGCGAATATCGAGGCGGGGCTCGGGAATGCCGAAGCGGTTGGCCACCAGGCGCGCGTCGGGATCATAGCGCAAAAACATCAGGTGCCCGGGGCTGAAGGGGTGCAGCACCGGTAGATATACCTGGGTGCCCTGGGACCAGTACCAATCGATCAGCGGGTGGGGGTCGAGCTCGCCGTCATTGGCAAGATACAGTGCCACCTTGCCGGCCTGGGCCAGGTGTGGCGTGTCGGCCACCCGGTCCACAATGGCATGGGCGGCGGCCTGCTGTTCGGCATGGCTCAGCCGGCGACGGGCGTTTCTGATCTGCTGACGGATGATATGGCGTTCTGACATGGCTCATTCCATTGAAAACGAGAATGTGCCGAGCTTATTCCCAATACCGGGTGCGAGGCAAAGGGTCAGCGATGCCAGGGACTGTTTTTGAGACGCAGGTAAAGCTCTTCCACCTGAGTGCGGGCCCAGGGCGTGCGGCGCAGAAACTTCAGGCTCGATTTGATGCTGGGATCGTTCTTGAAGCAGTTGATATTGACCCGGCGGGCCAGCTCGTCCCAGCCGTATTTTTCTACCAGCTCGGTCAGCAGGGCTTCAAGGGTAATGCCGTGCAGGGGATTGTTGGGTTGTTGCTGGGTCATGACAAGGCCGAAAGTAATGAGGGGTCCCCAGAGTGCCGTTGCGAGTGTTAGTCCTTGAACCCGTCGGTTCAAGGCGGAAGCCCGGTACCCGCCGCAGGCGTCTCGGTCGAGGCCGAGCATGCTCAATAGCGAGCAACGCGGGATTCCTGTGCTGTTGATATCGGCTCAGGGACGCCACTCACTGACGAACACCCCAGGGAAAAACAAATTGTCGGAACAGGCTCAGTTTACCTTGCTGGCGAGGGCCTCTTCAATGGTGTGTTGAAGCATCTTGATGCGTCTGTCCATGGCGTCAGCATATTGATGATTCTTGTCCTTTTCAAGCTCAAGCTCGTGGCAGACATTCAGCGCCAGCATAATGGCGATTTGCTCATTGGATGCGGACTTGCCGCTTTCGCGAAACTTGCGAATGCGCTCGTTGAGCATGTCGGCCGCCCGATGCAATGCCTCTTCCTGCCCGGCAGGACAGGCCACCTTGTATGGGCGCCCGAGAATTACGATGTCGATTGCCGCTGTGGTCATGTGGTCCTCAGGTGGCTTGCAATGAGCAATGAAAGTCCCGCGAATATATAGTGGCGTATCAGAACTTTCAAGGGGTTGCTGGTCTGCAATGAGCGACGGTGCTAGGATCTGCGGTAATTCAGCACCACTTTCGAGTAAATGATGAACGATAACGCCCGCCTTAACTTTGATGCCTTCACCACATTGCTGGAACAGCACAACATGGTGGTGACCGCCGCCGAAGTTCACGGCGTGATTTGTGGCCTTGTCTGCGGTGGCATGGCCCGGGACGACGCCCGCTGGCAGCAACATTTCAACGATCTGCTCAACGATGGCTTTGGCCTGCCCGCCGAACTGAAAAAGGCGGTGAATCTGCTGTTTAACCGAGTGTTTGACGATCTGCTGGAGCAAAGCCGGTTTGAGCTGTTGCTGCCCGCCGACGAAGAGCCCCTCGACGACCGGCTCGACGCCATGATGGAATGGGCCGGCGCCTTTCTGGCCGGTTTTGGCGTGGTTCAGCAGGAGCTGAACAAGGCCTCTCCCGAGCTGCAGGAGATGATCCAGGACATCAGCAGCATCACTCAGGTTTCCGGCGAGTTCGAGCAGGAAGACGAAGAAAGTGAAGCCGCCTTTGTGGTGCTCTACGAACACCTCAAGCTCGGTGCCACCATGGCCTTTGAAGAATTCGGCAAGGGCCGCCCGGTGCCCGAGCGTCCAACCCTGCACTGATTTAGCACGACAACACACAACCGCAATGACCCATTACGACGTGGTAATCAACGGCGCCGGCATGGCCGGGGCCGTGCTGGCGCTGGGCCTGGCCGGGCTGCGCCGGCCCGATGGCGGCCGGCTTTCCGTGGCAGTGATCGAGGCCGTGCGCCCCGAGCACGACCGCCATCCAGGCTTTGATGCCCGCAGCATTGCCCTGGCCTGGCACAGCCAGACCCTGCTGCAACGGCTGGGGATCTGGCCGGCGCTGGCGCCCCTGGCGACCCCCATTACCCATATTCAGGTGTCCGATCAGGGTCACTTTGGCCGGGTGGCCATGCACGCAGCGGAATACGGCGTGCCCGCCCTCGGCCAGGTGGTGGAGCTGCAGCCGGTGGGCAGTGAGCTGCACCGGCGGCTGACGGCCTGTGAGAACATCACCCTGTTCTGCCCCGATCGCATCATTCGTTTTGAACAGCATCCCGAGCGCGTGACCATAGCGCTCGAGGGCGGCGCGGCGTTTTCCACCAGCCTGCTGGCGGCCGCCGACGGCAACCGTTCCCTGGTTGGCCAGCAGCTCGGCGTGCCACGCCGCCAGCTGGATTACCACCAGAGCGCCATCATTGCCAATATCGCCACCGCCGAGCCGCATTTGGGCCGTGCCTTTGAGCGCTTTACCCCGGAAGGCCCGCTGGCGCTGCTGCCCATGAGTGAGGGGCGCAGCTCCCTGGTATGGTGCATCAGCCCCGGGCGGGCCGAACGACTGATGGCGATGGAGGACAATGCCTTTCTGTCCACCCTGCAGCGGCAGTTTGGCTACCGCCTGGGCAGACTCACCCGCACCGGCAAGCGCCACTGTTACCCGCTGGTGCTGGACGAAGCGCCCAAGCCTTGGCATCACCGCGTGGTGCTGTTGGGCAACGCCGCCCACCTGCTGCACCCCATTGCCGGCCAGGGCTTTAACCTTGGACTGCGGGATGTGGCCACCCTGACCGACAGGGTGAGTCAGGCCCTGGCAGAAGGGCGGGACATCGGCAGTCATGGCGTGCTGAGTGACTATGGCCGGGCGCGGCTGCCGGATCAGGCCGGCATGGTGAATTTTACCACGGCGCTGGCACTGCTGTTTTCCAACAACAACCCGGTGCTCGCCGCCGGACGCAATCTGGGGTTGTCGGCCATGGCCGCCTGTGCCCCGTTAAAGAGTCAACTGGCCTGGCGGGCCATGGGCAAGAGGTAATCGATGCAAGCGGCAGACATCATTATTATTGGCGGCGGCATGGTGGGGCTTACCCTGGCGCTGGCGCTGGCGCCAAGCGGCATGAAGGTGGCGGTAGTGGAAGGGCAGACGCCCGACTCCGACTTTGGCGATATCGCCGACAACCGGGTCAGTGCCATTAACCTGGCGTCCCAGACCCTGCTTGAGCAACTGAATGCCTGGCCGGGTAACAGCGACCGGCTCGGCCCCTATACCGAAATGGAAGTGTGGGAAGCCGAAAGCCGGGCCCGCATCGGCTTTTCTGCCGAGCTGATGCATCAGCCCCACCTGGGTCATATTGTGGAAAACCGGCTGCTGCAGCACCACCTGCTGGAGCAGGCGCGGCTCAGCCCGCACATCAGCCTGCACCTGCCGGCCCGGGCCGCGACCGTGTCGGCCAGCGATGGCGGTGCCTTTGTGCTGCTGGACAATGGTACCCCCATTACCGGCCGGCTGCTGGTGGGAGCGGACGGCGCCCGCTCCTGGCTGCGCGGGCAGATGCAGCCGGGCATGACCGAATGGGATTATGATCATCACGCCCTGGTGGCCACCATTGAAACCGACGAGCCCCACGGCCGCTGCGCCCGGCAAATCTTTCGTGGCGATGACATTCTCGCCTTTCTGCCCCTGGCCCACCCGCACCGCTGCTCCATTGTCTGGTCCTGCCCGCCGGCGCGGGCCGAGGCGCTGCTGGCGCTGAGTGACGCCGAGTTCAACAAGCGGTTGGCCACTGCTTTTGATCTGCGTCTGGGGTTGTGCCGCGTGTTGGGTCCCCGTGCCGCCATTCCGCTCAAGGCCCGCTACAGCCAGCAATTTTGCGGCCCGCGCTGGGCGCTGATTGGTGACGCCGCTCACACCATACATCCATTGGCGGGGCAGGGGGTCAACCTGGGCCTGCAGGACGCCGCGGCCCTGGCCGACACCCTGCTGGCACGTCACGCCGAGGGCAAGGATATTGGCGAACTGGCCGGCCTGCGCGCCTTTGAGCGCTGGCGCAAGGCCGAGGCCGCCACCATGCTGGCGGGCATGGAAGGGCTGAAGCGGCTATTTGGCAGCCGGTTGCCGCTGGTGCGGGAAGTGCGTACCCTCGGCCTGACCCTGACCGACGGCCTCATGCCCCTTAAGCGTCGGCTGGCGGCCCATGCCCTGGGCATTGGCGGACTGCAGCCCCGGCTTTCCCGTATGGGTGAAAATACTTGAGAAAAACTAATCCGAGCCTTGTTGGTAATTAGTTTTTTTAAGCCGATTTTTCTTTCGAACACAGGCGCAACTTTTGCGCTTGTGCTTGTCACAAGGCAATTAAATACATCAAATTTTAATTTTTTGTTAATTTTTGGTTTTAAAAGCCACGAATGTAGCTTTCTTCACGTTAAAAAGGCCGTCGAGGGATAGCTCACATTTCGCACTGTGTTAATAAACGATTAGTTTTTTTTGACTTCCTTGCTGTGTTATCCCAAATCTGCTTGAGTATAATCAAACACGCTAGACCGGATTATCGCTCGCTGGCCGGGCTCGGAATATAAGGAAGCGTCATGACTCAGCAAACAGTTTTGCATCCGCAGCACCTGGAAGCCGGTGCCAAAATGGTGGACTTTCACGGTTGGGAAATGCCCATCAACTATGGCTCTCAGCTTGAGGAGCACCACGCCGTCCGCCAGGACGCCGGCATGTTCGATGTCTCTCACATGACCATTGTGGATGTGAAGGGCACCCAGGCCAAAGCCTACCTGCAGCGCCTGCTGGCCAACGACATCGGCCGCGCCAACCAGCCGGGCAAGGCCATTTACAGCGGCATTCTCAACGAACAGGGCGGGGTCATTGACGATCTCATCACCTATTTCTTTGCCGACGACGATTACCGCATGATCGTCAACTCCGCCACCCGCGACAAGGATCTGGCCTGGATGGCCAAACAGGCCGAGGGCTTTGACGTTACCCTGACCGAACGCCCCGAACTCGCCATGATTGCGGTGCAGGGCCCCAACGCCAAGGCCAAGGCCGCCACCGTATTCAGTGCCGAACAAAACGCCGCCGTGGAAGGCATGAAGCCCTTCTTCGGGGTGCAGGCCGGCGACCTCTTCATTGCCACCACCGGCTACACCGGTGAAGACGGCTACGAAATTGTGGTGCCCGCCGACCAGGCCGGCGCCCTGTGGAATGCCCTGAAAGACGCCGGCGTACGCCCCTGTGGCCTGGGTGCCCGTGACACCCTGCGCCTGGAAGCGGGCATGAATCTTTACGGCCAGGACATGGACGAAACCGTCTCCCCCCTGGCCGCCAACATGGCCTGGACCATTGCCTGGGAGCCGGCCGAGCGTGACTTTATTGGCCGCGCCGTGCTTGAGAGCCAGCGCGCCGCCGGCGATCAACCCAAGCTGGTTGGCCTGGTCATGAAAGAAAAAGGCGTGTTGCGCGCCGGAACCCCGGTGCGGTTTACCGATGCCGAGGGGAATGAACAGCACGGCGTGATCACCTCCGGCACCTTCTCGCCTACACTGGGTTTCAGCATTGCGCTGGCGCGGGTGCCGCGCGCCATTGGCGACAATGCGGAAGTGGAACTGCGCAAGAAATGGATGCCGGTAGCCGTGGTCAAGCCGACTTTTGTACGATTTGGCAAGGCGGTTGCCGAGTTTTAAGAACCAAGAGGAACAACTGATGAGCAATATCCCCAGTGAACTGAAGTATGCCCGCTCGCACGAATGGGTACGTATTGAAGAGAACGGTGAAGCGGTGATCGGCATTACCGAACATGCGCAGGATCTGTTGGGTGATATGGTATTTGTTGAGCTGCCGGAAGTGGGCCGCAACGTGGACGCCAGCGAAGAGTGCTGCGTAGCCGAGTCGGTCAAGGCCGCATCCGACATTTATGCGCCGGTGAGCGGCGAAATCATTGCCGTGAACGAGGATCTGGAAGACAGCCCCGAGCTGGTGAACTCCGACCCTTACGGTGACGGCTGGCTGTTCCGCATCAAGCTGGCAGACGAGTCCGATCTGGACGAGCTGCTGGATGCCGAAGGCTACGAAAACAGCATCGACGAAGAATAAGCACGTTTAAAGCCCCCGTATGGGGGCTTTGTTGATGTTGCCCTGGTCACGCAGCCCCGGCTGTTGATGTGCAATCTCAATATCAGACTCTTTGCCGGCAAGTACCCCCCACGGGGCCGGTCGTCTGTCTACCCTCGGGCCTTGTGCCCGAAGAAGGAAGTAAGGAAATATGACCCAGTCTTTGTTTGAACTTGAGCAGAATAACGCCTTTATCGGCCGTCATATTGGTCCTTCCGAGCAGGAAGTGGCCGACATGCTGGCGGTGGTGGGCGCCGACAGCCTGGACGATCTCATCAAGCAGACCGTGCCGGCGAGCATTCTCAACGACCAGCCCCTTGGCATTGGCGCCCCGCGCACCGAGCAGGAAGCCCTGGGCTACCTGAAAACCCTGGCCGATCAGAACAAGGTGTTCAAGAGCTATATCGGCATGGGCTATCACGATACCCATGTGCCCCTGGTGATTCAGCGCAACGTGCTGGAAAATCCGGGCTGGTATACCGCCTATACCCCGTATCAGCCCGAGATCGCCCAGGGCCGCCTTGAAGCCCTGCTCAACTTCCAGCAAATGACCCAGGATCTGACCGGCCTGCCCCTGGCCAGCGCCTCACTGCTGGACGAAGCCACCGCCGCCGCCGAGGCCATGGCCCTGGCCCGCCGAGTCAGCAAAAACAAGAAGGCCAACATCTTCTTTATTGCCGACGACGTGCACCCCCAGACCATTGACGTGGTCAGCGAGCGCGCCGAGCACTACGGCTTTGACATCAAGGTCGCCCCTGCCGAGGCGGTGGTGGAGCACGACGTCTTTGGCGCCCTGTTCCAGTATCCGTCCACCACCGGCCAGATCCGCGACCTCAAGGCGCTGATCGCCCAGGTGCAAAGCGGCAAGGGCATTGCCTGTGTGGCCGCCGACATTCTCTCCCTGGTGCTGTTGAAGGCTCCGGGCGAACTGGGTGCCGACGTGGTACTGGGCAACGCCCAGCGCTTTGGTGTGCCCATGGGTTACGGTGGCCCTCACGCTGCCTTCTTCGCCACCCGCGACGAGCACAAGCGTTCGCTGCCGGGCCGTATTATCGGTGTGTCCAAGGACACCCGCGGCCGTCCGGCCCTGCGGATGGCGATGCAGACCCGCGAGCAGCACATTCGCCGCGAAAAAGCCAACTCCAACATCTGTACCGCTCAGGTGCTGCTGGCCAACATGTCCAGCTTCTACGCCGTGTATCACGGTCCGGAAGGCCTGAAACGCATTGCCGATAGGGTGCACCGCCTGACCGACATTCTGGCCCTGGGCCTGCAGAGCAAGGGCGTGGCGCTCAAGCACGACACCTGGTTCGACACCATTACCGTGGAAACCGCCGACAAGGACGCCATTCTGGCCCGTGCCGAAGCCAAGGGCGCCAACCTGCGTTCCGATTTGGCCGGTGCTCTCGGGGTGTCCCTGTCCGAGACCACCACCCGGGGTGACGTGGCCGAGCTGTTCGACATCTTCCTGGGTGAAGGCCACGGCCTGAGCGTGGACAGCCTGGACGCCAAGGCCGCCGCCGGCACCGCCTCCATTCCCGCCGGGCTGGTGCGCGACACCGCCATTCTCGAGCACGAGGTGTTTAACAGCTACCACTCCGAAACCGAGATGCTGCGCTACATCCACAAGCTGGAAATGAAGGATCTGGCGCTGAACTACGGCATGATCTCGCTGGGCTCCTGCACCATGAAGCTGAACGCCACCGCCGAAATGGTGCCGGTGAGCTGGCCCGAGTTCGCCCGCATTCACCCCTTTGCGCCGC
The DNA here is from genome assembly GCF_002242685.1 of Oceanimonas doudoroffii. Classification (NCBI taxonomy): domain Bacteria; kingdom Pseudomonadati; phylum Pseudomonadota; class Gammaproteobacteria; order Aeromonadales; family Aeromonadaceae; genus Oceanimonas; species Oceanimonas doudoroffii. The sequence goes on along the minus strand of NZ_NBIM01000001.1, from coordinate 1,264,275 downwards.
TGAGCCAGACTCAGGGCTACCAGAAGATGATCGGCGAGCTTGAAAGCTGGCTGGTGAAGATCACCGGTTACGATGCCATCTGCATTCAGCCCAACTCCGGTGCTCAGGGTGAATACGCCGGCCTGCTGGCCATCAAGAAATACCACGAGTCCCGGGGAGAAGGGCATCGCGATATCTGCCTGATCCCGAGCTCCGCCCACGGTACCAACCCGGCGTCGGCCCAGATGGCCAACATGAAGGTGGTGGTGGTGGCCTGCGACAAGCGGGGCAACATCGACATGGTCGACCTCAAGGCCAAGGCCGAGGAAGCGGGCGAGAACCTGTCGTGCATCATGGCGACTTATCCGTCTACCCACGGCGTGTATGAAGAAAACATTCGCGAAGTGTGCGAAATCGTGCACGGCTTTGGCGGCCAGGTATACATGGACGGCGCCAACATGAACGCGCAGGTGGGCATTACCTCTCCGGGCTTTATCGGCTCCGACGTGTCGCACCTCAACCTGCACAAGACCTTCGCCATTCCTCACGGTGGCGGCGGCCCGGGCATGGGCCCCATCGGCGTCAAGGCGCATCTGGCGCCCTTCGTGGCCGGCCACGCTGTGGTGAAAACCGATAAGGAAAGCCGCAACAACGGCGCCGTGTCGGCCGCACCGTTCGGCTCCGCCAGCATTTTGCCGATCAGCTGGATGTATATCGCCATGCTGGGCGACGAAGGCCTGAAGCGCTCCACTCAGCTGGCCATTCTCAACGCCAACTACCTGATGCGCAGCCTGGCCGAGGATTACCCCATCCTCTACACCGGCCGCAACGATCGCGTGGCCCACGAGTGTATCGTGGACATTCGCCCGCTCAAGGAAACCAGCGGCATCAGTGAAATGGATGTGGCCAAGCGTCTGAACGACTTTGGCTTCCATGCCCCGACCATGAGCTTCCCGGTGGCGGGCACCCTGATGATCGAGCCGACCGAGTCCGAGTCCAAGGTGGAAATCGACCGTTTCATTCACGCCATGAAGCAGATCCGCGCCGAAATGCGCAAGGTGGAAAGCGGCGAGTGGACCCTGGAAGACAACCCCCTGGTGCACGCCCCGCACACCCAGGACGACGTCATGGACTCCGAATGGAACCGTTCCTACAGCCGCGAGCTGGCCGTGTTCCCGTCTGAAGACGTGCGCCGCAGCAAGTTCTGGCCCACCGTCAACCGCATCGATGATGTGTACGGTGACCGCAACCTGTTCTGCAGCTGCCTGCCCACCGAAGCCTACGGCGAGTAATTCGGTTACTTGCTGTGGTCTGGTGAGATAGCAAAAGCCCCGCTGAAAAGCGGGGCTTTTTGTTTGTGAGCGATCTTTTTTCATATCTATCTCATTCATGATGATTTCGCCCTTTGGAGTCATCTTGTCGCTATCGCTTTACTCGGCTGAGCCGGTGCGCCGAATCGGGTCGTTGGGGGTCATTCAGCGCCATGCAATTCGGCAGGAATCAACAATACTTAGAACGCTCAACCATAAGGTTGGGGTGTTCAACCAGCAAAAGAGGTGTGATATGCCATTGCCAGACTGGATCGTTGTTGCCGATTCTGCCAAAGCCGTTTTCTACCAGCAGGACTGGGTGGAGAACACCGGGGAAGAGGTGATGAATCTGGTTCATCCGCAAGCTCGCCTCAAGGCGAGTGACCTTGTTACCGACGTGCAGGCCATACCGGAGAAGAGCGATCCCTGTCATACCGAGAATCAGCGCTTTGCCCGCGATATTATCGACGAGGTACGTCATGCGCTGGATCACAACCAAATCGGGGGTTTTTATCTGGCGGCACCGCCCCAGTTTCTTGGCCTGCTGCGCGAAGCCATGGACGATCGGCTGCGCAAGGCACTGCAAAGGGATCTGGATAAAAACCTGACTGGCGAACCTTACGGCGAAGTACTGGCCGCCCTCACCAACGGCGGTAAAAAGGCCTGATCACACAGGCCTTTTCTACCACTACCGATTTCACTTTTTCGCCTTAAACAGGAGTGCCGGCTTATTGCTTTTCCAGGCTCAGTACAAAATTCACCGGCACGGTGCGGGTGATGGAGGGCAGGCCGGCCAGCTCCTGCAGCTTGTCGATGCCGGCGGTAAAGCCAAAGTCGTCCTGTTGCACAATAACCGGTTTCCAGCTCGAGACCACCAGATCGCCGTTGCCCTTGTGGCTGACCAGCACGGCGATGGGCAGGGTCTTTTCGGTGCCGTGCAGGTTGAGGGTGGCGTCGGTTTCAATCACTCGATCCTCGCCCTGGGTCAGGGCCTCGAGCTGGCCGGAAAGATCCGCGCTCAGGGTGAGTTTGGGAAAGCGGCCGGTTTCAAACAAATATTCCTCCAGCCGCTCGTTACGAATGGGAATGCCGCTTTCCACGCTGGCCAGATCAATGGTCAGCTCAAACCGGCCGGCGTCGCTGAGCGTGCCCGAGACCCGCTCAAAGTGATTGGGCTCGCCCACGCTTTCCTTTTTCACGGTAACAAAACTCACTCGGCTCAGTTCGTTGTTCAGTTGCCAGTCGGCCAGGGCGGAGGTGCTGGTCAGGCATGCGGACGCCAGCAGCAGGCTTTTCAGTTTCATGGTTGCTCCTTTTACGGGATTGGGCTGGTTCGAGTATAGGGCAGGGCGGTCGAAGGGAAAGGGCCGAAGCCGTCACGGTCGTGCGGCTGCGACGGTCTCGATCGCATCCTTCACCAAAATGCGATGCGTGGCTGGCCAAGTATCACGGGAGGGAATATGGTGTACACAGAGCGTGCAGTTTTGTTCAAGTGGTTAAGATCAACTGAAACGAGGAGGCACCATGGCCGGTAAGTACGCAGCAGAACGCGCCGTCCTGATGGACGACATCAGGCAATTGCTCAAAGACGCGGAGGCTCTCTATCAGGCTGCCGCCGATGACGGCAGCAAGGAAGGCAAAGCCCTGAAGGAGAAGCTCAAGGCCCAGCTTGACCGGGCCCAGCAGCAGTTTGCGGATATGGAGGACTCGGTGGTGGAGCGCACCCGTCAGGCTGCCGCCGACGCCGATGATCTGGTGCACAGTAAGCCCTATCATGCCATGGGTGTGGCCGCCGTGGTGGGTCTGCTGCTGGGTGCGCTGCTGTGCCGGGGTCGTTGAGGTCATGACCGGAAAAACGCCGCTGCGGGATCTTCTCGACACCCTGATCGAGCTGCTGTTCGTGCGCTTTCGCCTGGCTCGCATCGAGTTTATCGCCCAGAAGGAGCGCATGGTGCGTCTGGGTGTGCTGGCGCTGCTGGCGGCGGCGCTGTTTTTCATGGCCTTTGTCAGCCTGCTGTTCGGGCTGCAGGAGGTGTTGTCGCCGGTGGCCCGGGTGTGGGTGTTCTTCGGCCTGGCGGGAGCCCTGCTGCTGGGCATGCTCTGGGCCTGCCAGGCCATGGTGAACAACCTGGCCGGGCAGCGGCGTTTTCTGGAGCAGACCCTGAAGGATCTGCAGGAAGACGTCAGTTACCTTCGTGGCCAGCGCGACATGAGCGACTGGTCGATGAAGGACTGAGGAGGCGCAATGCACAGAGACCTGCGAGAAGAGCAACAAATGCTGCAACTCAAGGCCGAGGCGCTGCGCCTGAAGCTGCTGACCCAACAGGCCCGGCGCCGCCAGCAACCTGGGGTAGACTGGCTGGCACTGGCCGAGCAGGTGCCCAAAGTGAGCCTGGCCTGGCGGCTGGCGACCAGCCCCAGGCGTCTGCGCAATAAACTGCTGCTGGGGGCAGGGCTGCTGGCACTGATATGGTGGCGGCTGTAGTAACCGGGTCGCCTCAGCTGCGGTAATCCCCGATATCCGGCCGACGGCTGGGGCCGCGCAGGGCGATGTCTACCGGGTGAAAGGCCTTGATCGCTTCAAAGCAGAAATCCCCCACCGCGCGGTGCAGTGACTGCGGATCATGGTTGCTGATGATGATAATGCTCTTTGACAGGTTGCGCCGGCGGCGCAGCAAATGGCCGAGAAAGCTGGACTGGCTCTCCGCCAGCCGGCTGCGGTTGGCGGCCACTTCATCCAGCACCAGCAAATCCACCTCTTCCAGGGCACGGCGATACTGGTTGCGGCTTTCCTGATCTTCAATCACCCCGAAGAACAGCCGATCCACCACCGAAGCCCACTGCTGAAAGATCACCGACTTCTGGTGCTGTCGAATCAGCTCGTGAGCAATGGAGCCGGCCAGGGTCGACTTGCCGGTGCCGAAGTCACCATAGATCAAAATGCCGGTACCGCCCTTTTTTTCCCAGTGATCAAAGGCGTTGATAAAGTGATGGGCGGTTTCAATATGCGACGCCAGTGCGGGATCGCTGGCGTCCATGTTGGCAAAGGTCCAGTCGCTGTTCAAGTCGGCCTGGGCCAGCAGCCGCTCGGTGCGGTGCACTTTGGCCTGCTGCTGCAACCGTTTCACGTCGGCGTTGGCCTGCTGTTCATACTGCCGGCGCAGGCCGTTGTAATCGTACTGGGGCAGGTTGCCGCCGGCGCGCAGCTGTTGCAACCGGCTCAGCACCTGCTTGATATCGCCGGAGGCGGCCGTCGGGCTGAGATCCTTGTGGCGCTGCTGGCGCCGCCGGCGGGCAATGTCGGCCAGATCGGCGGCCATCTCTTCAGGTGTCTTTTTCATCATGGCTCTCCTGTTGCTCGTCGCGCAGGCGTTGGGCTTCTTCCATCATTTCCCGGGCCCGCTTGCTGGGGCCGGTGTCGGTGCTGGTGGGAGCGGCCTGTTGCTGATAACCGGTGGCGGGCGCCGGGTTGGTATCCCGGCGCAGGGCCCGCTGTTTTTTCAGCTGGCGCACAAATCGCAGCATCCACTGGTGCTGGTTTTCAAACACTTCCGGCCGGCCCAGCCAGTAGGCGATAAATTCCCCCAACTCGGTGTCGTCATAGCGGCTGTCGAGCAGGCCGCACAGCCGTGCCAGGCCGTCGAGCTGCTCATCGGGACGCCAGTCCGGGTGCATGGCAAACTGGCGGGCGGGCAGGGGCGTGAGCCCCTGCAGCCGCTTCAGCTCCAGGCGAAAACGGGCCCCGTGATAATGCTGCGGATGGGCCCGCTGCTGCAGCACCAGCAGGCCGGCCTGTTGCAGCTCGTCAATCAGCTCGGTCAACCCGGCCGGGGTCACCCGGTAACGGTATTCCCCTTCGCCCTGCACCGCCAGTGCCCGGCCCAGGCTTGGATAATCAAGGGGCTGAGTCTCGTCGCCCCGGGCCTGGTGCCTGAGGTAGAGCAGGTACAGGCTGCGGGCGGGGTGTGACAGTCTGGGAGAGGTGAGTGCCTGATATTCTGCGGGAGTCATAGCGCCTGGGTGCCGGAATGGTGTGACCATTATCCAATAAAGCGTCGCCGGAATACAGTCGTGGCTGAGGTTGTCTGCCGGTCCGAAGGAAATCGGCTAGGCTGAATTTATGACCTTTAACCACGGAATAAACCATGTTCACACCGGCTACCCTGGTGCTGCTGATAGACGATGACGACGTATTTCGCCGGCAGGCGTTTGCCTGGCTGGAGTTGTGGGGCGCCCGCGTGCTGGAGGCCGACAGTGCCGCCGAGGGGGTGATGCTGGCGGCCCGGCTTCGGCCCGATCTGGTGCTGGGCAACCTGTGGCTGGCCACGCCCGGAGGCCTGCCTCTGGTAACCCTGTTGCACCAGCAGCAACCGTCGCTGCCCTTTGTGGCGGTGTCGGGGGCCGGCAACATGGCCGAGGTGGCCCAGGCACTCAGGGCCGGTGCCAGTGATTACCTGATAAAGCCGGTGGGTGACTGGACGGCGGTAAAAAGCCGGCTGGCCGCCAGTCTGCTGCCGGCGGGCATGCGCGAACACAAGGAGTTGCGGGAGCTGGCGTCACACCTGGAGTTCTATCGCCACCGGGACATGGCCGCCACGCGTTTGCTCAGGGAGTTGGGGCCGTCGGGGGAGCAGCACCTGGGTGACTGGCGGCTGCAGTGCCGGCACAGCACGCCTTGGATGGTTACCCAGTCGGTGCGGCTGGAAGACGATTTGTTATTGCTGGTGGCGGAGTTCGACCCACTGCATCAGGACACCCCCATGCTGATGCTGCTGGTGGCATTTTTGCTCAATGAGCCGTTGCGGCAGTACCGCAGTGGCGCCAGCAGCCCGCTGCACAGTCCGGCACAGACCCTGGAATACATCAATCAGCGGCTGTTTGAGGCGGGATTGACCGCGGGCATCAACCTCATGCTGCTGCGGCTCAAGGCCCACAGCAATACCCTGGAGGCGGCCAATGGCGGCATGGTCGGCTGTGACTGGCTGGAGCAGTGCAATGTCGGCCCGGTGGGGCGGGGCAGCTTTAGCGCCAGCCCCTGGCAACAGTATTGCCGTTTTCCCCTCGAGCTCAGCCTCAGCGGCAGCCATGGCGGCCGCATTGAGCTGACCGCCAGCCGGGTGCCTTACTGAGCCTGCAGCTGCTGCAGGCTTTGGCGAAACGCCTCGCCCAGCTCCTTGTGGCGCAGGCCGTATTCCACGTTGGCCATCATATAACCCAGCTTGCTGCCACAGTCGTGGCTCTTGCCGGTGATGTGGTGGGCATCTACCCGCTCTTCGGCCATCAGCATGGCAATGGTGTCGGTGAGCTGCACTTCATCGCCCTTGCCCAGCGGGGTTTTCTTCAGCAGCGGCCAGATGGAGGCCGGCAGCACATAGCGACCCACCACCGAGAGGTTGGACGGCGCTTCGTCCCGGGCCGGCTTTTCCACCATGGCGGCAATGGCCGCCGACTCGCCCTGGTTCAGGGTGGCATCCCCCAGGTCGACGATACCAAACTGATCCACCAGCTCATCGGCTACCGGCTCCACCAGGATCTGGCTGTGCCCGCTGTCGCCAAAGGCGGCAATCATGGCGGCCAGGTTGTCTTTGTCCAGATCGCAGGCGGCGTCGTCAATCAGCACGTCGGGCAGCAGAATGGCAAAGGGGGCATCGCCCACCAGGGGATGGGCACAGAGAATGGCGTGGCCCAGGCCACGGGCTTCGCCCTGGCGCACGTGCATTATGGTCACGTCGGGGGGACAGATGTTCTGCACTTCGCTCAGCAGCTGGCGCTTGACCCGTTTTTCCAGGGTGGCTTCCAACTCGAAGCTGGTGTCGAAGTGGTTTTCAATGGAATTTTTGCTGGCATGGGTGACCAGCACAATCTCCTTGATGCCGGCGGCCACCGCCTCACTCACCACATACTGGATCAGCGGCTTGTCGACCACCGGCAGCATTTCCTTGGGAATGGCCTTGGTGGCAGGCAGCATGCGGGTACCGAGGCCGGCCACGGGGATCACGGCCTTGCGAATGGATTGTTGCTTTGACATGGGAAAACCGGAATGGGGAACAAGGCGGCTATCATAACCAAAGCTGCCCCGTTCGGCCATTCACCGAACGGGGCAGTGTGTTTATTCAGCCAATCAGTTGCTCAGCAGGTGGCGGTTTTTCTCTACCGTGGCTTCGCCGATGCCCCTGACCTGCATCAGATCATCCACCGACTCAAAGGGGCCGTTGGCTTCCCGGTAGGCCACAATGGCATCGGCCTTGGCCTGCCCCACACCGGATAGCTGCGCCAGCTGATCACGGCTGGCGGTGTTGATGTTGATGCTGGTCACCACCGGATTGTCGGCCTGGGTTTCGTTGGCCAGCGCCGGCACGCCTGCGGTCAGTAATACTCCCAGCAGGGCTGAAGTCAGTAATTTATGCATATTGCTATGTCTCCCGTGTGCTTATTATGTCCTTCAAGCAAGGACATAAATGAGCCTTATCCATAGTGTGGAAATAGGCAAATTTACCGCTCGTTTTTTGTTCAAAAGCGTGAGCCGAGGGCACACCGGCATGCCTTAGAGGCTAACAGGCCGGCACGGGGGAGGAGAGCAGTATGTCGTAAAGTGCCTGGGCGGCGACGGACAATTCGTGATCCGTCCTGCTGAGAATGCCCACCGGGCGCTCAATCACCGGGTCGATCAACGGCATGCAGCAGGCACCCAGTTCGTGCATCTGCTCCCTGCACAGCGCCGGCACCACGCTGACGCCCAGGCCGCAGCCCACCATTCTGCCCACGGTGGCGAGCTGGTGGCTTTCAAATGCCACCGGCAAGGCCAGCTGCCATTCCCGCAGGTGCTGCTCCAGCAACAGCCGCACCGCCGAGGGGCGCTGCAGGGTAATAAACGGCTGTGTCAGCAGCTGCCGCCAGGTCACTTCTTGGTTACTGGCCAGTTCAGCGTCCGCCGGCACCACGGCAACGAAGCGATCCCGGTACAGCGGGATGAACTGCAGGCGGGTGGACGGCGGCGGCTCAAAGGCGATTCCCAGCTCCACCTGGCCATCCTGCACCATGTCGATCACCTGCTCGTTGATCACGTCATTGACCGTCACATTGATTTTTTCATAACGGTTGCGAAAGGTTTTCAGCAGAGGCGGCAACAGGTTGCCGGCAAAAGACGGCATGGCGGCCAGGGTGACGCGTCCCTGCTGAAGGTCAAAGCGCTGACGCAGCTGATCTTCGGCATTATCCCACTCCGCCATCAGGCGCCGTGCCAGCGGCAGCAGGGCCTCGCCTTCCGGTGTCAGGCGAACCTGGCGTGTGGTACGGCTGAACAGGCGGCCGCCCAGGTGATCTTCCAGGGCTTTGATGGTCAGGCTCAGGGCCGACTGGGACAGGTGCAGCCGTTCACAGGCCTGGGCAAAATTCAGAGTTTGGGCAACGGCGATAAAGGCACGGAGCTGCTTGGCGGTCATGAAATCAACGTTCTCGCGGTGGTCAATTATTTTAAAAAGTAAATCAATTGATTGATAAATTTAACTTAACAAATAAATAACCCGAATGGATACTCTTTGCAACATTCAGTTGCCGTAGTGACAGAAAGAGGAAATGTAATGGCGGGTTTCGATAAGCGAGTAAATTCCTACGAGGAGGCCCTTGCAGGCCTTGAGGATGGCATGACCCTGCTGGCGGGCGGTTTCGGCTTGTGTGGCATTCCCGAAAACCTGATCGCCGAGGTAAGGCGCCGGGGCACTCGGGATCTGACCGTGGTATCCAACAACTGCGGTGTGGACGGCTTTGGACTCGGGCTGCTGCTGGAAGACCGGCAGGTGCGCAAGGTGATCGCGTCTTACGTGGGGGAAAATGCCCTGTTCGAGCAGTTGTTGATCAGTGGTGAACTGGAAGTGGAGCTGACGCCACAGGGTACCCTGGCCGAAAAGCTGCGCGCCGGCGGAGCCGGGATTCCCGCCTTCTATACCGCCACCGGTTTCGGCACCCTCATTGCCGAGGGCAAGGAAATACGCGAATTCAACGGCCGGCCGCACATTCTCGAACAGGCCATTACCGGCGACGTTGCCATCGTCAAGGGCTGGAAGGCCGATCACTATGGCAATGTGATCTATCGCCATACCGCCCGTAACTTCAATCCGCTGGTGGCTACCGCCGGCAAAATCACCGTGGTCGAGGTCGAGGAAATCGTCGAGCCCGGCGCACTGGAGCCCGGTGAGATACACACCCCCGGCATTTACGTGGACCGGGTTATCTGCGGCCGGTTTGAGAAACGCATTGAACAGCGCACCCTGCGTGGCTGAAGCGGCTGGCCGGTCATGGCAGTCGACACCCTGGATCAGTAAAAGAGGCAATCTTATGGCACTTTCCCGCGAACAAATGGCCCGGCGCGTTGCCCGTGAGCTGCAGGACGGTTTTTATGTCAACCTGGGTATCGGCATTCCCACCCTGGTTGCCAACTATGTTCCCGACGGCATGGAGGTCATGTTGCAGTCCGAGAACGGCCTGCTTGGCATGGGGGCCTTTCCCACCGAAGAAGAGCTGGATGCCGACATGATCAATGCCGGCAAGCAGACGGTCACCGCACGCACCGGGGCGTCCATTTTTGACTCGGCGGAGTCTTTCGCCATGATACGGGGCGGCCATGTGGATCTGACCGTGCTCGGCGCCTTTGAAGTGGATGTTGCCGGCAATATTGCCTCCTGGATGATTCCCGGCAAACTGGTCAAGGGCATGGGCGGCGCCATGGATTTGGTGGCCGGCGCCGACAACATCATAGTGACCATGACCCATGCCTCAAAGAACGGTGAGTCCAAGCTGTTGCCCCATTGTACCCTGCCGCTGACCGGCGCCGGCTGCATCAAACGGGTGCTGACGGATCTGGCCTATCTGGAGATCGAAAACGGCGCCTTTATTCTGCGGGAGCGGGCCCCCGGGGTCAGCGTGGAAGAGATTCAGGCCAAAACGGCTGGCAAGCTGATCGTACCCGACCAGGTACCGGAAATGACCTTCACGGCCTGACGGCGAAGCGTCCACCAAAGCTGTTCATCTACATAAAGGACTTAATGATGTTCAATACAGTAACAGGGCTCAGCGTGAGCCTGGTGCAGCGTTACCTGCCTTCTCCGTTTGTGTTTTCCACCCTGCTGACGCTGTTTGTGCTGGGCGCCGGCATGGTTTCCACGCAGCAGACGCTGCCCGAGATGGTGCAGCACTGGAGTGCGGGATTCTGGACCCTGCTTGGTTTTGCGATGCAGATGGGACTGATCTTCGTCACCGGCCACGCCCTGGCGTCGGCCCCGGTGATCAACCGCCTGCTGGACCGCCTAGCGACCCTGGCCCGCTCACCGGGGCAGGCGGTGGTCATGGTAACCCTGGTGGCCCTGGCCGGTTGCTGGCTCAACTGGGGCTTTGGCCTGGTGATCGGCGCCGTGTTTGCCCGGGCGCTGGCGCGTAAGGTTGAAGGGGTAGATTATCCGCTGCTGGTGGCTTCCGCCTATTCCGGTTTCCTGATCTGGCACGGGGGCCTGTCCGGCTCGGTACCGCTGTCGCTGGCCAGTGGTGGCGACAGCCTGCATCACATTACCGCCGGCGTGCTGTCCGATCCGATTGGCGTGTCCCAGACCCTGTTTACGTCTCTCAACCTGACCATTATCGCCCTGCTGGTGATTGGCCTGCCGCTGCTCAACCGCGCCATGCACCCGCGCCAGCAGGCCAAGGTGGCCGATCCGACCCGGCTGGTGGAGTCCCGCAGTGAACAGCCTCGGCGTGACACGCCGGCGCAGCGCCTGGATGACAGCCGCCTGTTGGGGCTGGGGCTGGTGGCCATTGCCGCCATTTACCTGTTCAACCACTTCAGCAGCAAGGGGTTTGTGCTGGGCCTGGATGTGGTCATCGCGATTTTCCTGTTCTCCGGGCTGCTGCTACACGGCACGCCGGAGCGCTACATGCGCACCGTGGACGAAAGCGTGCGGGGTATCAGCGGTATTGTGCTGCTGTTTCCGTTCTACGCGGGCATCATGGGCATGATGATGGGCGCCAACGGCGAAGGCATTTCCCTGGGCCGTCAGATCACCGAGACCTTTGTGTCCTGGTCTTCCACCGATACCTTTCCGCTGCTGGCTTTTCTCAGTGCAGGGCTGGTCAATGTGTTCGTGCCTTCCGGCGGTGGCCAGTGGGCGGTGCAGGCGCCCATTATGCTGCCGGCGGCAGAGGCACTGGGGGTGTCCCCCACGGTGACCGCCATGGCCATCGCCTGGGGCGACGCCTGGACCAACATGATTCAGCCGTTCTGGGCCCTGCCGCTGCTTGGCATTGTCGGCCTGGGCGCCAGGGACATCATGGGCTATTGCCTGATCATGCTGGTGTATTCCGGCCTGGTGATTTCCGGTGCGCTGTATTTTATGACCTGATGCCCGTGGGCTGGTGAAGGAAGGCGAAAGAAGGCTGGCGCTGTTTTAGCAACAGCGCCGGCTTGCTGTCAGGGCAGGACTTTTTTGAAGGGCTTGACTACCACGCTGGCATAGACGCCGGCGGCGACATAGGGATCGTCATCGGCCCAGGCTTGAGCGGCCTCGAGGGAGTCGAACTCGGCAATGACCGTGCTGCCGGTAAAGCCGGCATCGGCCGGGTCTTCGGCGTCAATGGCCGGGTTGGGGCCGGCCACCAGCAGCCGGCCTTCGTCGGCCAGGGCCTGCAACCGGGCCAGGTGGGCCGGACGGGCTTCCTTGCGCAGGGGCAGGCTGTCGGGAATGTCCTGGCTGAAAATCACATACCACATGAGGTTTGTCCTTAACGGTTATTGTTGTGTTCGGGTTGCTGGCGGTAGAGGTAGAGCACGGTCGCCAGGGTAAACAGCAGGGTCAGGCCGAGCAGGCCAAATACCTTGAAGTTGACCCACCATTCCTGGGGCAGGTTGAACGCCACATAGACGTTGAGCGCGCCGCAAAAGGCAAAGAAACCGGCCCAGGCCAGGTTGGCCTTGTCCCATATCGCATCGGGCAGGGTGAGCTCCTTGCCCAGCATCTGCTGAATGAGGTTTTTGCTAAAGCCGTAGCGGCTTATCAGCAGGCCAAGGGCAAAGAGGCCGTTGACCGCGGTTACCTTCCATTTGATAAAGGCGTCATCCTGAAAAAACATGGTCATGCCGCCAAACCCCAGCACCAGCACCAGGGTGACCAGGTGCATTTTTTCCAGTTTTTTGTGGCGCAGCCACTGCACCAGCATCTGCACACAGGTGGCGGCCATCAGCGCGCCGGTGGCGGCATAGATATCCACCGTTTTGTAGACCACAAAGAAAATGATCAGCGGAATAAACTCGGCAAATTGCTTCATTATCGAAATCCGAACAACCTAGATGCAGCCAGTTTACTCATTAGCAGGGCGGCTGGCAAAGCCGCCCGTTGCGGAAGGCCGCCGGCCTATTGATGCCGGCGGTCTATTTCCTGGCGCCAGCGGCTTTCCAGGCTTTCGGGGTGGGTGGGGCCGTAACAGGCCTGGGGCTGACCGCGGTACCAGGCCCATAACTGGTTGCCGAAGTCGTAATGCCACCATTCGCTGGGCAGGTTGGTAAAGCCGGCGTCGATCATGGCCCGGTAGAGCAGGCGACGGTTGGCAATCACCTGCTGCTCATGGGGCGTGGGCGAGGCCAGCTGTTCAAAGGCGGCGGTGTGCGACCAGGGCGTGGCTTCGTCGAACTGGCTGCCCATGTCCAGCATCAAACCGTGCTCATCGATCAGCGTTACGTCCACCGAGCCTCCGGTCAGATGGGGACTGGGGGCTCGAGGATTGGTGCTGGGCAGCGACACAAACTCCCGGGTCAGTTGCTCCAGCTCGGCGGCGGGCTTGTCGGGCCAGTGGTTTTCAATGGCGTTATACAGGGTGTCGTACAGATATTGCTGTACCGAATAGGGGCGCCAGCTGTCCATCACCAGCAGGGTCAGGCCCTTGGGCAGGCTGCGGGACGCCGCCAACAGGCGTTGATACACTCCCCGGCGCATATAGCATTCGGGCACCGCGTTGGGAATGCCCAGCTTGTAGTAGGCCGGGTAGCACGCCAGGTTTGCCGGGGCCAGGCTGGCGGGCACCAGATCCTCATGGTTCTCTCGAATGGGAAGCGCAGACACGCGCGTCCAGTCGGGATCATTCAGCAGGGGAATAGGGGCGTTCATAGCTGTCCTCCGAACAGTCCGGGCAGCCACAGCACCAGCCCGGGAAACAGGATCAGCACCACCAGCACCAGCAACGCGATGGCAACAAAGGGCCAGATGGTCTTGAACAGCTCGGTAATTTCCAGCCGGCTGACGGCGGCGGCCACAAAGACGCAGGCGCCCATGGGCGGGGTTATCAGGGCAATGGTGATGTTCAGGGTGATGATGATGCCGAGGTGCACCGGATCCACGCCCGCCGCCATGGCTACGGGCATGAAGATGGGGGTCAGCAGCATCAGGGCGGATACCTCTTCCATGAACATGCCGGTGGCAAAGGTGATCAGGCTAAGCAACAACAGCACCAGCACCGGCTGTTCGATAATGGGATCAAACAGGGTCACGAAGGCCTTGGGCACCTGGGCGTAAGACAGCAGCCAGCTGACCACCGCCGAGGCGGCCATGATCAGAAACACGGCACTGGTCAGGCGGGCGGTTTCCACCAGGGCGCTCCACAGCCGGTGCCAGCTCAGCTGCTTGGTGAACAGGCCGATCAGGGCCACATAGGCCACGGTGAGGGCACCCGACTCCGTGGGTGTGACCACCCCAAATACGATACCACCGACGATGATAAAGGGGGCCAACAGTGCCGGCAGGGCGCCCCACAGGGCCTGCAAAAACAGTCCCATGGTCGGGCGCTGGCCCGACACCGGCAGCTGTGCCTTGCGGGCGTAAAACCAGTTCATGATCATGAACACCAGGCCCAGCAGCAAACCGGGAATAACGCCGGCCAGGAACAGATCACCCACCGAGGTATTGGTGAGCGAGGCATAGAGGATCATGAAAATGCTGGGCGGAATAATGGGGCCGATCAGCGAGCTGCCCGCGGTCAGGCCGGCGGCATAGGAGGCCGAATAGCCTTCCTTTTTCATCGCCGGCACCAGCAGGGAGCCCAGCGCCGAGGTGTCGGCCACCGCCGAGCCGTTGACGCCGGCAAAGAATACGCTCGACACCACATTGACATAACCCAGCCCGCCCCGCAGGTGGCCCACCAGGACCCGGGCAAGGGCCATCAGCTGTTGCGTCAGGCCGGCACTGTTCATCAGGTTGCCGGCCAGAATGAACAGTGGAATGGCCATCAGGGAAAAGACATTAATGCCGCCAAAAAACTGCTGCGGCACCATGCGGCCCAGCATGGACGGATCGATAAACATGAAACCGACCACGGCGGTGAACAGCAGGGCAATAAACAGTGGCAGGCCCAGCAAGACATGCATGATAAAGGAGGCAAACATGGCCAGGGTCATGAGCGGGCTTCCTTGCAGCCAAAGGGGCCGCGCAACAGGTTGAATACAAACAGCAGGCCAAAGCCCAGCGGCAGGCTGAGCACCGGCCAGGTGCGGCTGATGCCGAGCCCCATGGTGGTGAAGCGGCTTACCGAAAAGGCGTAATGCCAGGAGTACCAGCAGAATCCGGCGCTGATGACCAGGATCAGCAACCACTGGTACAGCTTGAGGAGGCGGGCTAGTGGCAACGGCAGCCGTTGCTCGAGCAGGCCAATACGCATGTGTTCGTTGCGTATCAGCACCACGCCGGCCATCAGCAGGGCACAGGCAATGATCAGAAAACGTGACAGTTCGTCCATCCAGATGGGCGAACGGCCCAACAGGTAACGAGAAGCCACGCCGTACAGCAGCACCAGCAGGTTGGTCAGGATCAGGGTACCGACCACCGCCTCAACCAGCCGGCTCATCAGGGTTATCAGTCGTTGTCTCATGGCGTAAAGGGGCGGCCGTCAGGCCGCCAGAAAGGTAGGATGATTCAGAAAAAACTCAGAACTTGCCGGCGTCTTCCAGGGCAAGGTCCACCCACTTCTGCTCAATGTTCTGCTCTTTGAGCCAGTTGATGTAGGAGGGCTTGGCCTTTTCCTGGAACTGCGCCAGCTCCTCGGCGGTGGGACGGTACACTTGCATGCCCTTGTCGGCCAGGAACTGAACGCGCTCTTCCACCTTGGCTTCCACGGACTCGCGGTTGAGCTGGTTGGCTTCGGCCACGGCATCTTTCAGCGCCTGACGCTGTTCGTCGGTCAGCGACTCAAGCAGTTCGCCATTGGCCACCAGGAACTGGTCGGAATACTGAATGTTGGCCAGGGTCAGGTGCTGCTGCACCTCCTGCAGGCTGCCCAGAATGATGTACATGGGCGGGTTCATCTGCCCATCGGCCACCCCGGTTTTCAGCGCCATGTAGACTTCGGTCCAGGGAATGGGGGTGCCTGAGGCACCAAAGGCTTCATACAGCGCTACCTGGCTCTTGTCCATGGCACGAAAACGCAGGCCCTTGAAGTCCTCGGGTGACTTGATCGGGCGCTTGCTGTTGGTAAAGGCGAGGAAGCCGCCTTCTTCCACCACCGCCAGCAGGTGGGTGCCGGTACGGTCGGTAAATTCCTGCTGGGCGGCCTTCCAGTATTCCCCTTCATCAAAGAAGCGGCGGGCATGGTCGAAGTCGCGGAACAGGAAGGGAATGGAGCTGGTGTAAATTTCCGGGAACAGGGGCGAAATACCGGCAAACGACGCAATGTTCAGGCCGGGGGCGGCCATCACCTGCTCCATGCGCTGCACTTCTTCGCCCAGCATGCTGTTGGGATAGAGGGTGAGCTCCAGCTCGCCATCGGTTTTTTCTTCCACCAGCCGCTTCAGGTTGCTGGCAAACAGGTGAACCGCGTTTTTGTCTGCATCCGGCGCACCGTTGTAAGACAGATCGATGGTGGTGGCGGCCTGGGTCAGTCCGGTTGCCATCAAGGTGCCGGCGCCCAGCAGGGTAACCATGGCCTTGCGCAGGGGAGAAAGGGCAAATGACGCTTTCATCGAATGATCTCCATATCGTGATACTGGTTGGGGGACGGCTTCAGGTTAGGTGTTGATCTGTTGACTTTTCAATAGTCAAGGTGTTGATATTTACGCAACACCTATGGTGGTGATCATTATCTGCCCTGACTGAAAAACAGCATGCCCTCGCTCAGGTGGCGCAGCAGGCGCTCGCCGGCCACGGTCAGCTCGCGACCCTTGTGGCTGATGATCTGCGCCTCAGCCCTGGCCAGGAGCGGATGGGGCGCGGGCAGGCAGATAATTTTTCCCGCCATGACTTCCTCGTGCACGGTCAGCCTGGGCATAAAGGTCAGCCCCATGCCGGACAGCACAAAATTCTTGAGGACCGACACCGAGTTGGTTTTCAGCTGCGGCTTGAAGCGAATGTGTTCCAGTTGCTCAACCAGCCTGGGCAGCTGGCCCATGCCAAATTGCTGATCGATCAGCGCCAGCGGGTAGTTCAGGACGTCGTGAATGTCGGGCCGGCCCTTGCGGGAAAGCGGATGCCCGGGCGGGGTGATCAGATCGAGCGGGCGATTGCGGGTCACGTGGCAATGCAGTGCCGAATCCGGCTGGGGCGCATAGACCAGCGCCAAATCGACTTCGTCTTCCTTGACCAGGCGGACGGCCTCGTTGGCACCGGCCATCTCCACGGAAATGGCAATGTCCGGATAGTGCTGCATAAAGCTTTGCAGCGGTGCCGAGATCAGGTCGGCGATAAAGCCTTCGCCCACGGCCAGGGTAACCTGACCGCGGCGCAGATCCTGCAGTGCCTCGATGCGGGACAGGGTGGCGTCTTCGCTCGCCTTTTGCTGACGATAGAGGGAGATCAGCTCTTCGCCCACCTCGGTTGGCACAAAGCCCTGGCCGTTGCGATAGCCCACCGGCAGGCCGATTTCCTCTTCCAGCTGGTGCAGTTGCCGGCTGATAGCCGAAACATCCACATTCAGCCTGGCGGCCGCCTTGCGCAGCGAGCCCTGACGGGATACCTCGTTGAGATAGCGCAGTGCCCGCGGGTTGAGTTTCCACATATAAAGACGCTCCTTGTCAGGCTCGCACGGGATTAACGGCGAGCGGCCGCCGTTCCAGCACGGCCTTGATGATCATGGCCAGCAACACGATGGCGCCGCCCACCAGTCCCAGGTTGCTGGGGCGTTCGCTTAAGAACAGCCATACAAGCAGGGTGCCGAATACGGTTTCCAGCAGCATCAGCAGGCTGACTTCCGCCGAAGGCAGATAGAGCGGGCCCCGCTGGATCAGGGTAAAGCCCGCCGGCAGCAGCACCAGGCATAACAGTACCAGCCAGCCCAAGCTGGCGCCCTCGGGCAGTATGATCTGGCCGCTCCAGGCAAAGGTGAGCAGGGCGGTGAACAGGCCACTCAGGGCCAGCATGGGGCTCATGTCCACGCCGGGTTTGCTGCGCGCCAGGGTCAGGTTACCGGCCAGTCCCAGGGCGGCCAACAGTGCCAGCAGGCTGCCGGTGAGGGAGCCGCTGCCGGCGTCATCAAGCACGATCAGGCCGATGCCAAGCAGGCAGGCAATAATGGCCACCCAGGTGCGCAGGGGCAGCCGTTCATGCAGAAACACGCGGCTCAGCAGGGCCGCAATCAGCGGTGAGCACGCCAGGATCACCAGTACGTTGCCCGCCTTGGTAAAGTGGTTGCCGAGCACAAAGCCAAAGGTGCCCAGGGTAAACAGCAGGGCGCAACCCACCCCGGTCAGGCCACACACGCGAAAGGCTTGAGGCCAGTGCCGGCGGTGGCGGGCCACCACGATCAGCCAGAAACCCAGCATATTGAGCAGGCCGCGCCACAGCACCAGCTGCTCCGGCGGCACGTTGACCAATCGTAGCAGCAGGGCATCGGGGGAGATGATAAGCACCCCCAGGGCGGTGAGCAGCAGTCCTTTCTGATGATTATCCATAAGTCATTGCGGTTCAGGGTAAACCCCCGAGGCTAACCGCAGTGACGTCAAATGGCCAGGGGAGCACTGCTTTCCCGCGCCACCAGGCTGGGCTCCAGAGGCAGGATACGCCGGGGAGCATGGGGGTTCTGAATGCGTGCCAGCAGGGCATCCACCGCCAGTGCCCCCAGTCCCGCCTTGGGTTGCTCTATGCTGGTGAGGCGCGGCACTAGGTAACGGGCCAGCTCGATATTGTCGTAGCCCACCAGGGACATGTCTTGCGGCACATGCAGGCCGGCATCGGCCAGGGCCCGCAGGGCACCGGCGGCCATCATGTCGTTGCAGGCAAACACCGCCGTGGGACGGTCGGGCAGGGCCAGCAGACGCGCCATGGCCGCCTGGCCGCCGGCCAGTTCAAAGTTACCTTCCACCACCCAGGGGCGGTGCACCGCCAATCCGGCCCGGGCCAATGCCGCCTCGAAGCCGGCCAGTCGCTCCTCGCTGGCGCGCTGGCCGGCGGGGCCGGTAATGCAACCGATGCGACGGTGGCCCAGGCGAAGCAGGTGTTCGGTGGCCAGCCGGCCTCCGCGCTGGCTGGAGTCCTGGATCAGATCGGCATCGAGATCCACCGGGCCCCAGTCGGCCATCACCAGCGGCAGGCTGGCGTGCCGTTCAAGATCGCCCGCGGTCAGGTTGACGCGAGTACACATAACGATAATGCCGTCCACCCGCTTTTGCTGCAGCATGTCGAGGCTGGTGCCCAGGCGGTTGCTGTCGGCGCCGGTGTTGCACAGCACCAGGCTATAGCCCAGCTCGTAGCAGCGCTGCTCCACTCCCTGAACCACTTCGGCAAAAAACGGGTTGGCGCTGGAGTTCACCAGCATGCCAAGGGTACGGGTCTGGTTGACCTTGAGGCTGCGTGCCAGTGCCGACGGCGTGTAGTGCAGCTGGTCGATGGCCTGTTGTACCCTTTCGGTGATTTCCGGGCTGACGAAACGGGTTTTGTTCAGCACGTGGCTGACGGTGGACGTAGACACGCCGGCGAGCCTGGCCACGTCCTTGATGGTGGCCATTCAAGCCTGCTCCAGCAATGCCTCGATCTCGGCCCGATAGGGCACCGAGGTCTGGGCACCGGGGCGGGTCACGGAAAGGGCCGCCGCGGCCTGGGCAAACCGCACCGCCGGCTCCAGTGCCTGGCCTCGTTGCAGGGCAGCCACCAGGGCGCCATTAAAGGTATCGCCCGCCGCCGTGGTGTCTACCGCCTTGACCGCAAAACCGGGTATGCGCCGGCCATGGCCTTGCTCACTTAGCCACACGCCGCGAGCCCCAAGCGTGATGATGACGGTGGCAATGCCTTGCTGGTGCAACGCCCTGGCCGCCGCAGCGGCCCCGGCTTCGTCATTGACGGCCACGCCGGTGAGCCGCTCGGCCTCGGTTTCATTGGGGGTGATCAGGTCCACCAGCGCCAGCAGCTCGGCGGGCAAGGCTTGAGCGGGAGCGGGGTTGAGCACCACGCGGGCGCCCTCGGCCCGGGCAAGGCGGGCGGCGGCCAGGTTGGTTTCCAGCGGAATCTCCAGCTGCAGCAGCAGTTGCTTGCAATGCAGGGCGCTGGCATGACTCTGCAGCCGCTCCGGGGTCAGGGCGGCGTTGGCGCCGGCGGCCAGGGCGATGGTGTTTTCGCCGGTGTCGTTCACCTGGATCAGCGCCACGCCGGTGTTGACCCCGGCCACGGTGTCGATGGCGCTGGTATTGATGCCGTCGGCGGCAAAGCCGGCGACCAGGCTGGCGGCCATGGGGTCTTCGCCCACACAGGCTACCAGCTGGGTGACGGCACCGGCCCGGGCGGCAGCCACTGCCTGGTTGGCACCCTTGCCACCGGGCACAATGCGGTAGTCATTGCCGGTCAGGGTTTCGCCGGGGCGGGGAAACTGGGGCAGCCGAATCACGTGATCGATATTGATGCTGCCGGTTACGGTTAAAGTCATGTTCCGAGTCTCTGGGTCTTTTGTCGTTGCCGTGTTAGTCGGCCGGGCCTGTGCAACGGGCCTTGAATGCATGATGGACCGGCCGCAGGCGGTGCCTGCGGCGGTAGGGGATGTTACTTGCCGATCACCTGCAGCGGTACCGGAATATGGCTGGCCACGGTTTCGCCGTTCAGCACCTGCACGGCGGTTTCCACCGCAATGGCACCGATTTCGCCGGGCTGCTGGGCAATGGTGGCGGCCAGACGGCCGCCTTCCACGGCCTTGATACCGTTTTCGGTACCGTCAAAACCCACGATCAGCACGTCTTTCTTGTTGGCGGCCTGCAGCGCGCGCATGGCACCCAGGGCCATTTCGTCGTTCTGGGCAAACACCGCCTGCACCTGCGGATTGCCGGTGAGCAGGTTTTCCATCACGTTCAGGCCCTTGGTGCGGTCAAAGTCGGCGGGCTGGCTGGCCAGCAGGTTAAAGCCGTGCTCGCTCACCGCCTGGGCAAAGCCTTCGCCGCGCTCACGGGCGGCGCTGGTGCCGGCAATGCCTTCCAGCTGAATCACCTTGGCGCTTGCGCCCACTCGCTCGGCGATAAAGTCGCCGGCCATTTTGCCCCCGGCCACGTTGTCGGAGGCAATATGGGACACCACGTCACCACGGCTGGCGGCGCGGTCCAGGGTCAGCACCGGCAGGCCGGCACGGTTGGCCAGGCGAATGGCGTTGGTGACGGCGTCGGAGTCGGTGGGGTTGATCAGCAGCACTTTGGCGCCGCGCACGCTCAGATCTTCCACATTGGCGAGCTCCTTGGCGGGATCGTTCTGGGAGTCAAGCACGATCAGGTCATAGCCCAGCTCGGCGGCCTTTTGCTCGGCGCCTTCCTTCATGGTCACGAAGAAGGGGTTGTTGAGGGTGGAAATCACCAGCGCCAGGGTATCCTGGGCATAGGCGCCGGCGGTCATGGTGGCGCTTACCAGCGCGGCGGAGAGCATGGTGGTCAGTTTTTTCATGATGCGTTTCCTTTCCTTGTGTGAATTACTTGTTTTTGTTGTCAACCAGTACCGCCAGCAGGATCACCGAAGCCTTGGCGATCATCTGGTAGTAGGAAGACACGTCGAGCAGGTTCAGGGCGTTGTTGAGAAAACCGATGATCAGGGCACCGATCAGGGTACCCATAATGGCGCCCCGGCCGCCGGCCAGGCTGGTGCCACCCAGCACCACCGCGGCGATGGCGTCCAACTCATAGCTGGTGCCGGCGGTGGGCTGGGCCGACGACAGCCGGCTGGTGACGATAATGGCCGCCAGCGCCGACAGCATGCCGCAGATGGCGTAGACGCCCATCTTCACTCGGGCCACGTTGATGCCCGACAGCCGGGCCGCGGCCTCGTTGCCGCCCACCGCATAGATATAGCGGCCGAAACGGGTATGGTTAAGCAGATACCAGGCGCCGAGGAAGGTCAGGCCCATCAGCCACACCGGCACCGGAATACCGAACACATAGCCGGTACCGAACCAGGCGAAAATATCCCCGGCATCGGTAAAGCCGGTGGAAATGGGTCTGCCCTCGGTATAGACCATGGTCACGCCGCGCAGCAGGGTCATGGTCACCAGGGTGGCAATAAAGGCCTGCACCCGGCCTTTGGCCACGATCACACCGCTTAGCCCGCCCAGGGCAAAGCCCGCCAGCAGCACCGCCGGCAGGGTGATGAAAATCGACAGCTCCATCGACACCATGCTGGCGGCAAAGGCCCCGCACAGGGCCAGCACCGAGCCCACGCTGAGATCGATGCCGGCGGTGAGGATCACCAGGGTCATGCCCACGGCGATAATGGCGTTGACCGAGGTCTGGCGCAGAATATTGAGCAGGTTGTCCACGGTAAAGAAATTGGGGCTGAGCAGGGAGACCACCCCAATCAGCAGGATCAGCGCGATCAGCGATTTCTGGGCGATCAGCCATTCCTTGCTGAACCAGCGACGGCCGGGGTTGAGAGCGGTGTTCATGCCATTTCCTCTTGTTGCGCCTGGCCCACGGCGGCGGCCAGCAGTTGTTCCTGAGTGGCCTCGGCGGCCTTGAATTCACCGGTAATGCGCCCTTCGTGCATTACCAGAATGCGATCACTGATGCCCAGCACTTCCGGCATGTCGGACGACAGCAGCAAAATGGCCATGCCCTGCTGCTTGAAGCGGTTGATCAGCTGGTAAATTTCCTTCTTGGCGCCCACATCCACGCCCCGGGTGGGTTCGTCCAGGATCAGCACCTTGGGGTTGGTCATCAGCCCCTTGGCGATGGCCACCTTTTGCTGGTTGCCGCCGGAGAGGTTGCCGATCAACTGCTCCCGGGTCGGGGTCTTGATATTGAACAGGCGAATAAATTCGTCCACCGCCGAGCGTTCGGCGCCGTGATTGAGCTGGGGGCCTCGGCTGAATTCGGCCAGGGCCGACAGACTCATGTTGGCCAGCACCGACAGCCCCAGCACCAGGCCGTCGCCCTTGCGGTCTTCGGAGATATAGGCAATGCCGGCGTCCAGCCCCTGATGGGGCGTCCTGGCGTGATAGGGCTGGCCGGCCAGGGTTACCGTGCCGGCGTGGCGGGGCTCGGCGCCGTAGAGAATGCGCGCCAGCTCGGTGCGGCCGGCGCCCATCAGTCCGGAGAAGCCGAGAATTTCCCCTTCCTTCAGGGTAAAGCTAACGTCCTTGACCCCGGCGCCGGCGAGGTGTTCCACCTTCAGCACTTCCGGGCCCGAGTCCACCGCCAGGCGAGGGTACTGCTCGTCGAGGCGGCGACCCACCATCATCTCAATCAGGCGGTCTTCGTCGATGTCGGCCACCGCTTCCTCGCCAATCCACTTGCCGTCGCGCAGCACGGTGATGCGATCGCAGATCTCAAAGATCTCCGCCAGCCGGTGGGAAATATAGACGATGCCGCAACCACTCTGGCGCAGCTCCTCTATCACGCGAAACAGGGCACGGGTTTCGGTATCGGTGAGGGCGTCGGTGGGCTCGTCCATGATGATGACATCGGCGTTGAACGACAGCGCCTTGGCGATCTCCACCATCTGCTGGGCGCCAATGCTGAGATCGCCCACCCGGGTTTTGGGGGAGTGCTTGATCTGCAGCCGGTCGAGCAGGCCCTGGGCGTCGGCATAAAGCCGGCGCCAGTCGATTTTGCCAAAGGCGTTGACCGGCTCCTGACCGAGAAAGATGTTTTCGGCAATGGTCAGCTCCGGCAACAGGTTCAGCTCCTGATGAATAATGCCAATGCCGGCCTGTTGCGACTCGCGCGGGCCTTTAAAACGGCGCGCTTCGCCCCGGTAGTGAATGGTGCCGGCGTCGGCCTGATAGATGCCGGTAAGCACCTTCATCAGGGTGGATTTGCCGGCGCCGTTTTCACCCATCAGGGCCATCACCTGGCCCGCATAAACATTGAGCCCGGCCTGATCCAGCGCCTTGACGCCGGGAAAGGCCTTTTCAATGCCGGAAAGAGACAATACTGCGTTCATGGTTACCTCAGAAGGGCACGCCGGCGCACAACACCAGGTTGGCGTAGGGCGTGCATTCACCGGTGCGCACCACGGCCCGGCTGTGGCGGTTACGCTGCTTGAATTCGCCATGGCTGACATAGCTGACGGCAATGTCGCGACCCTGAGCTCGACCGGCGTCGGCCAGCTGAGCCAGCAGGCGCTGATGCAGCTCCGGGCTGACCATCTTGATTTCTTCCGCCAGCACCACGGCCTCCAGCTGCAGCTCGGTGAGCAGCGCGCAAAGTGTGCTTTCAAGGCCCGGCAGGCCAGGGCTGACCGCCAGATCGATGCGTTCCACCCCGGCAGGCACGGGCAGGCCGGCGTCCCCCAGGGTGATTTCGTCGGTGTGGCCGAGGCTTGCCACCAGCGCGGACAGCCGGCTGTTCAGCAGAGTGGTTTTTTTCACGGTAGCGCCCTGTCAGTGAGGAAGCGAAGTCCTCTGATTAAACGAAGAATCGGCTGGCGAAACGATTACGCAAACGATTCGATGGCGGGATTTTAGGTAAAACCAGCAATAATGTTAGATGAAAATAGGCTTTGCCTTAAAAACTGTGACGCGGGTCAGGTTTGCCGAGAACCCCATTGTTCAAATGGTTCTCGTTCGGGGCTGGTTGTTGCTCGATATCGATGAGCGGACGGTTTTGCCGGCTCGCCGAAGCGGGAACGCCGGAAAAAGACCGATACAAGGCTGCCTCGGGTTCGGTGAATTGGTACACTGCGGGCCGCCGTTTTAGCACCGAACAGGTAATGATTGTGACCGCCAGCCCGTTGACCACCGAATTTGATACCCTGCTTGCCCCCATTCACGACTTTCTGCACTGCGCGACCCCCGAGGCATGGCTTGCCGAGGCCAGAAAGCCCGAGCGACTGGCGGTGCTGCTGGTGGATCACGCCAACTGCGAAATGAAGGCGGCGATGAGCGCCCACAGCCTGGTGCGCCGCTATTGCCTGCCCAAGGACAAGCGCAAGCTGTTGCCCAATCTCGACTTTTACAAGTCCCTTGATGCCCTGCCGGACAAGGGCGAGGTGCTCGGCAAGCAGACCCTGATGGGCGACAACCGCCGCGTGTTTGACGAGCTGGCCAAGAATGATTTGCTGGTGAAGATGGTGCGGCTGATCCAGGAAGAGCTGCACCATTTCGAGCAGGTACTGGAGATCATGCAGGCCAGGGGCATCGGTTACGATACCCTGTCGGCGTCCCGCTATGCCAAGGGCATGCTGGCTCATGTGCGTACCCACGAGCCGGCGGCCATGGTGGACCGCCTGATCATCGGCGCCTATATCGAGGCCCGCTCCTGCGAGCGCTTTGCGCGACTGGCGCCCTTCCTGGATGGGGAGCTGAGCCGGTTTTACGTGTCGCTGTTACGGTCGGAAGCCCGCCATTATCAGGACTACCTGGTGCTGGCACGGGACTACGCCGGGGAAAGTATCGATGCGCGGGTGGCGTTTTTCGGTGAACAGGAAGCGGCGCTTATTCGGCAGCCCGACGAGCTGTTTCGCTTTCACAGCGGCGTGCCCACGGCCCTGGCCTAGCACTCATTGGTTGGAAAAAGCGGCATTGCCAAAAGGCGATGCCGCTTTTTTATGTCTGGGCCGCTCCGAGCCTTGCTCAACCGGGGCCAATCCCGAACTCCGCCAGAACGGCGTCGGCTTCCTGCATAAAGAGCCGATGAAAGTCGTCGGTGGTACTGGCCCTGGGTCTGTGCCGGGGCTGCAGCAGGTAGCAGGTGAAGGGAATGATCGGCTCAAAGGGGCGAACCTCATAGCCCAGTGAACGATGCGAGCTGGCGGAAAAGGGATCCACCAGGGCCACGCCCAACCGGTTGGCCACATAGTGGCAGCAACTGGCGTTCATTGAGGTTTCATGCTCTATGTTCAGGGCCACGCCGGCCTGGTGGAACACCTCGACCAGCTCCTGATGATTGCGGGAGCTTTGTTCTGTGGTCACCATGGGCTCGCCCCGCAGATCCTCGCAGGTAATCACCGTTTTATTCACGAGCGGGTGGCCGGCCGGCAACAGGCATACCTTGGGGGTGATCAGAGGCTGGGCACTGTAGTCATCGCTTGGTTCGGCATGCATGGCCATGGCCAGGTCGCAGTGTCCCGCCCGCACCTGTTCAATGACCTGTTGCGAACGCTCGGTGGTCAGTATTACATGAATGTTGGGAAAGGCCTTCTTGAAGCGGGCGATGGCCCGCGGCAGAAAACCGATGGTCAGCGCCGGCATGGCGCAGACCCGAACCATGCCCGATTCCTTTTTTCGAATCCGTCTGGCGGTATCGTGCAGCCGCTCCATTCCCTGGTAGGTATGCTCCACTTCCTGAAAAAACAGTTCGCCCTCGGGGGTGGGATACAGTCTGCCCTTGACCCGCTCGAACAGCGCAAAGCCCACCTGGTGCTCCAGCTGGCTCAGCATGCGGCTCACACCGGGCTGGGTGGCGCCAATCATGTCGGCGGCACGGGTGACATTGCCGTAGCGCATGACCGCGCGGTAGGCGCGTAACAATTCGAATTTCATACCATATCAAAAGTGTATGGGTGGATGCTTTATTATAATTGGATTTTATGGGTCTGAGCGCATAATTTTCACCCACTTGTAACACGCTCGGATGAACTCATGCAGGAAGTGATCGTAATCGGCGCCGGCGTCGTGGGCAGCGCCGTCGCCTATGGCCTCGCCAGGCAGGGACTGTCTGTGACCCTGCTGGATGAAGGCGATAGGGCGCTGCGGGCGTCCCGGGGCAATTTCGGACTGGTCTGGTGCCAGGGCAAGGGCTTTGGCGCCCCGGCCTACGCCGACATTACGGCGCGTTCCTGTCGGGAGTGGCCGGGTTTCGCCGAGCAATTGCAGGCCGAGACCGGTATCGATGTCGAGTACGACAACCGGGGTGGCCTGTACTTTTATTTTGACGTCGCCGGTCGCGATACCCGCCAGCAACGGCTGAACGCGGTCCAGCAGCAGGCCGCGGAGGCGATACCCTTTTCCCTGCTTGACCGTGAGCAACTGCTCGAGACCCTGCCGGATTTGGGCCCAGAGGTACTCGGTGCCTCCTTTTGTCCACTCGACGGCACCTGCGATCCGCTCAAGCTGCTGTACGCCCTGCTGTCGGCCGCCCGCCGCCAGGGCGTCAGCCACCGTACCCGTTGCCGCGCCAACCGCATCCTGGTAGGCCAGGATCAGCGTCTGGAGGTGGAGACCACCGCCGGCACCCTGAAGGCCGACAAGGTGGTGATTGCCGCCGGCCTGGACAGCGACCGGCTGGCCGGCCAGGTTGGGCTCAAGGTACCGCTGGAGCCGGTACGGGGCCAGATCATGGTGTCGGCCCGCCAGCCCGAGCGTCTGGCCCTGCCCAGCCTGCAGGTGCGTCAGACCCGCGAGGGCACCATCATCTGCGGTGATTCCCACGAGCACGTGGGTGAGGATTGCGGCACCACGGTCGAGGTGATGCAGGCCATCGCACAACGGGCGGTACGCATCTATCCGTTTCTGGCCGACATTCAGGTCAACCGGGCCTGGGGTGCCTTGCGCATCATGACCCCGGACGGCCTGCCGCTTTACGAACAGGCGCCCATGCATCCCGGCATTTTCAACGTGTCCTGCCACAGCGGCATTACGCTGGCCGCCTTTCATGCCAACCAATTGGCCAACTGCATCGCCGACGGGCAGTTGCCGGCGTCGCTGGCCAGTTTTCGGGGAGACAGATTCGATGTTTAACAGCCTTACCGACCCGTTTCGGGTCATCGCCCTGGTTAACGGGGAAGAACGCCAGCTGATGGCCGGCATCAGCGTGGCGGCCGCCCTGATGGAGCTGGGGGTGCTCACCATCGGTTGTTCGCTGCGCCGCGGCCAGCCCCGGGCGCCCTACTGCATGATGGGCGTGTGTTTCGGCTGCGAGCTGACCATTGACGACAAACCGGGCGTACGCGCCTGCATGACCCGGGTAAGGCCCGGCATGCGTATCGACACGGGAGAGCTGGAATGAGCAGGGTGGATCTGGTGATCATCGGCGCCGGACCGGCGGGGCTGGCGGCGGCCACCGAGGCCGACGACCACGGGCTGGAGGTGGTGGTGCTCGACGAGCAGTGGCAGCCGGGCGGACAGATTTACCGCGCCCTGGAGAGCACGCCGCTGCAGGACCGTTCGGTACTGGGCGAGGATTACTGGGCCGGTGAGTCGCTGATCCGCGGCTTTCGGGACAGCGGCGCCGAGTTCCGGCCGGGCAGTACCGTCTGGCGTATCGACCGGGAGGGCACCGTCTGTTACCGGCAGCAGGATCGGGTCGCCCAGGTACAGGGCCGAGCCCTGCTGGTAGCGTCGGGCGCCATGGAGCGTTCGGTGCCCTTTACCGGCTGGCAGCTGCCCGGGGTCATGACCGCCGGGGCCGGTCAGATCTTGCTTAAGAGCGCCGGCATTAGCGCCCAAGACGTGGTGCTGGCCGGAGCCGGTCCCTTGCTCTCGTTGCTGGCCTGGCAGTATGTGCGCGCCGGAGTTAGGCCGGCGGCGGTGGTCGATCTGACCCCACGCATCAACTATCTGCGGGCGCTGCGGCAGTTGCCCAGCGCCGTGGCAGGTTGGAGCTACCTGAAAAAGGGGCTGGCGCTGCAGGCCGAGGTTCGCCGCGCCGGCGTACCCTGGCTGGACGGCTGCAGCCAGCTGGCGGCCGAGGGCTGCCAGCGGCTGCAGGCGGTGACCTTTTCCCACCGTGGCCAAACCCGGCGGCTGGACACCGAGCACCTGATGACCCATTTCGGCGTTATCCCCAACACCAACCTGCTGGCATCGGTCGGTGCTGATCTGCATTGGGATGACAGCCAGCACTGCTGGCGACCGGTGCGGGCGGACGGGTTTCGCACCACGGTGCCGGGCATCTATGCGGTGGGCGACGGACAGGGCATCTTTGGCGCCAGATCCGCCGCCCTGTCCGGGGCTCTTGCGGTGCGCCAGTGCCTGCGCGAGTTCCACTGGCTCGACAGTGTGGATGAGGCGCGCGATCGTCAGCTAATGCGGGATTACCAGGACGATGCCCGTGTGCGTCCCTTTCTGGAAACCCTGTTCTTACCGCCTTTCGACCAGCTGCTGACCCTGGACGATGAGGTGGTAGTATGTCGCTGTGAAGAAGTCACGGTGGCAGAGCTGAAACAGGCCTGTGAGGCGGGGGCTCGCGGGGTGAATCAGTTGAAAACCTACACCCGTTGCGGCATGGGGCCCTGCCAGGGCCGTCAGTGCGGTAATGCGGTCAGCCTGTTACAGGCCAGATGGCTGGGAGAGCCCGTCAGTCAGGTCGGTTACTATCACGCCCGTTCACCCGTGGTGCCTGTCACCTTCGGAGAGCTGGGCAACATTCAGGGCCACCGGCCTTCTTCAAACACTTAGGGAGTTAAAACATGTCAGGGATTAACTGGCTGACGTTGGCGGTGATCGGCGGATTTTTTGCCGCCATGCTGTTCATCGGCTATCTGTCTTCCAAAAAGATGAAAACCAGCGCGGATTTTCTGATCGGCGGCCGTAATTTCGGCATGCTGACGGTGACCGCCACCCAGTGTGCCTCCGCTTTCGGCGGCGGTATGATGATTGCCCATGTAGGCATCGGCTACAAGTGGGGGTTTTCCGAGCTGGCCTACAGCAGTATAGCCATTCCCATCGGTGGTATGCTGCTGGCGTTTGTAGTGGCCAAGTGGCTGCGCAAGCAGGACTTTTATACCACCACCGACTGGATGTGCCATCAATACGGTGATTCAAAGGTACTCAGGGTGGTCAGCTCCTGTGTGGTGATGATGGTTACCATGGGCTGGTGGGTGGCTCAGCCGGTGGCTGCCGGCAAGATCCTGAATCTGCTGACCGGATTACCGCTGGAATGGGGCATTATTATTTCGGCGGTGGTGGTCATGCTGTACACCATGGGGGGCGGCATCATGGCAGTGGCGTATACCGATGTGGCCCAGCTGATCCTGATGCTGATCGCGGTGTTTATTATTTTGCCGCTGGCCATCAACAATGCCGGTGGCCTGGACGTGGTCTTTGCCAGTGTGCCCAGCGAGAACCTGAGCATCTGGGCCGCCGGCGATGCGGTGGTGTGGGGCTGGATGCTGTCCATTATACCTGGTCAGCTGGTGCTGCAGATTTACCATCAGCGTATCTATGCTGCCAAAACCGAGGCCATTGCCCGCAACAGTATGGTGATAAAGTCCATCGCCTCTGCCGGCATGGGAGTGTGGGCAGCCCTGCTCGGTATGAGCATTTACACCATGAACAGCGGCTTGGAAGACAAGGAACAGGCCATGACCTGGGCGCTGATGGAGCTGTTGCCGGAAGGCGTGGCCATTCTGATGGTGGGGGCCATTGTTGCGGCCATTGTCTCTACCGCCGATTCGGCACTGCACAGCACGGTATCCAGCATTACCCGGGATATCTACCACCAGGTGCTGAACCCCAAGGCCACCGATAGGCAGGTTTTGCGCTTTACCAAGGCCTGTGTGCTGGTGGTGGGCGTGACCGGTATCGTGATCGGCATTTATGTGCCAGCGGTGTTCAAGATCCTGCTGATGGGCTATACCCTGACGGCATCCGGCCTGCTGATCCCTCTGTATGCCGGCAGATTGTGGCAGGGAGGCACGGCAGCCGGCGCCATCGCCGGCATGGTTACCGGGGTGAGTGCCGCCTTTGTCTGCTCCAGCTACAAACTGCTGACTTTCCTCCCCGCGGTGGTGTGGGGCATCGGTATGTCGGCGGTGGTATTCGTGGCTGTCAGCCTGATGACCCAGCCGGGGGCATCGCGTCTGGCCAAGGCGAACCGTTAACCGTCAACGGTCGCCGTTGTGAAAAAAAACAGCCCGACCTGGTCGGGCTGTTTTTTCTGCGGTAGGCGCAGCGTTCCGAATGACGTCAGAACCTGGCCGGACGCCAGCGATACTCATTGTTATAGCTTTGCAGCAGGCGCGCAGCCTGCTCGCTCTGTGGGTTGTTGAGCACCCTGAGGGTGGGTCCGGCTTCCACCACATGGCCTTCGTGCATCAGGATGACCTGATCGCTGATATGGCGCACCACCCCGAGATCGTTGGCCACCAGCACGTAAGACAGCCCCAGGCTTTGTTGCAGGCTGAGCAGCAGGTTGATGATCTGGGAGCGTACCGAAATATCCAGGTTGGAGATGGCCTCGTCGGCGACGATGATGTTGGGAGAGAGGATCAGCGCCCGGGCCAGGGCCACTCGATGCTTTTGGCCGGTGGAGATCATCTGCGGGTAGAAGTGGTAGTGGTCCGGCAGCAGCCCCACCATGCGCAGGGTATCCAGCACCAGGGCCTCGCGTTGCTCGGGATCGAGATCGGTGTTCAGCAGCAGCGGTGCTTCCAGGATCTGGCCGATGCGGCTGCGTGGGTTAAGCGAGGTGCCGGGATCCTGAAAAATCATGCGAATAAGCTGGCAGCGCTTTTTGTAATCCCCGGCCTCGATTTTTTCCCCGTCGATATAGATGCTGCCCTTGGACGGCGGCAGCACTCCCGCCAGTACCTTGGCCAGGCTGCTCTTGCCCGAGCCGGCATCTCCCATCAGCGCCAGGGTCTGGCCCCGTTCCAGGGTAAAGCAGAGGGGGTGAAAGGCGGTTTTCACGGTCTTGCGAAACAGCCCGGTGTGGTTGACGAACACCTTGCTGAGGTTGTCGACCTTGAGCAGCGGAGGGCGGGTCATTTCTTTTTGCCCTTTGGCATGTTGAGGGGAAAGTGGCAGTAGTAGCTCTGGCCCTTGTATTTGGCCAGCGGCGGCGCCACCACGCATTGGCGCTGGGCCCGGGGGCAGCGCGGCCCCAGCCGGCAGCCAATGGGCAGGCTCTGCAGCGGCGGAATGACCCCCGGCAGGGTATTGAGCCGCGACTTGTGCGGCAGACTGCCGTCGAGATCTGGCATCATCTGCAGCAGGGCGGCGGTGTAGGGGTGATGGGGGTGAGTCAGGATCTGCTCGCGGCTGCCCGACTCCACCGCCTGGCCGCAATACATCACGGTAATGTTGTGGGTCAGGCCGGCAAAACTGGTGATGTCGTTGCCGATCAGCAAAATGGTGGTGCCCGAGAGCTTGTTGACCCGCTCCAGCAGGCGGAATATCTGGGCCTGGTTGGTGGCCTCCATGGCATTGGTGGGTTCGTCGGCCACCAGCAGCTTGGGCTGATTGGCGATGGCCATGGCGATCATCACCTTCTGGCATTCCCCGTCGGAGAGCTGAAAGGGGTAGGCGTTCATCACCATTTTGTGGTCGCGAATGCCCACCCGATGCAGCAGACCCACCGCCTGCTTGCGGCGCCATTGCCAGCGCTGCCACCACTTGCCCTGAAAGCTGCGGGACGGAATGGCCTCAATCAGCTGGGCACCCACCTTTTCGGACGGATCCAGACTGGTAGAGGGCTCCTGAAATACCATGGCCATGTCCCGGCCCATCACCAGCCGTCGCTCCTTGGGTGACAGGCTCTGCAGATCGACGTTGTCGAGATACATGCGATCGGCGGTCACCCGCCAGTTATCCCTTTCTATTCCCACTATGGTCTGCGCCACCAGGCTCTTGCCCGATCCCGACTCGCCCACCAGGCCGCGAATTTCCCCTTCGGCCAGGGTCAGGCTGAACTTGTCGACCGCCTTGACCATGCCCTGGGGCGTGTCGATTTCAATGGTGAGATTGCGAATGTCCAGCAGTGCCATCAGTCCATCACCTCGTTAATGGCCTGGCGCAGGCCTTCACCCACCATGTTGACCACCAGCACGCTGAGCAGGATCGCCAGTCCCGGCAGGGTGACCGTCCAGGGGGCCAGAAACACCAGCTCCATGGCGTCCGACAGCATGGCGCCCCATTCCGGTCGGGGGGGCTGGGCGCCCAGGCCGAGAAAGCCCACGGCGGTGATGTCGAGCATGGCGGTCGACAGCGCCCGGGTGGTCTGGCTTATCAGGGTATCGCTCAGGTTGGGTAGTATGCCAAAGCGCAAAATGCGCCAGGGGTTGGCCCCGTCCAGGCGAATGGCGGTGATGTATTCCTTCTGCATTTCGTCCGACACCGCGTTGTAGGTGGCGCGTATGTACTGGGGAATCAGCGCCAGGGTGATGGCGATCAGGGTGTTGAACAGCCCCGGACCGAGCATGGCCACAAAGATGATGGCCAGCAGCAGCGACGGAATCGACATCAGGGTGTCGAGCAGATGGTTGAGCACACTGGCCTTGAGCCCTCGGCTCATACCGCCAAGCACGCCGATGGCGCTGCCCACAACGAGTGCCAGCACCACCACCAGCACCGCATTGCCAAAGGTCAGCCGGGCGCCGTTTACCAGCCGGGAGAGCATGTCCCGGCCCAGATCGTCGGTGCCGAAGAAGAAGTCCACATTTCCCTCGTCGGCCCAGGACGGCGGCAACAGCAGGGCCTCACCAAATTGTTCATTGGGGGCATAGGGGGCCAGCCAGGGCCCGAGCAGGGTGAGGGCACACAAAATGCCTAGGCCCCAGAGCCCGATCATGGCCAGGGTATTTTGGCGAAACAGCTGCCAGGCCCGCTCCCGAGGAGAGCGCACGTGCAGCTCGGGGTAGATGTTAGCCCTTGCCGGCATAGATGGCCTTCCTTCTGCTGGGGTAGATCAGGGTAGAGAGAATATCCATGCTGACGCTGGCTACAATGATAAAGGTGGCGATGGCCAGGGTGCCTCCCTTGATGGCAGCATAGTCCTGCAGCGAAATGCTGGTCACCAGCCAGCGCCCCAGGCCCGGCCAGTCAAACACGATTTCGGTCATCATGGCGGAGGTAAGCACGGTGCCAAACTGCAGCCCCAGGGTGGGAATGGCCATGGGCAGGGCGTTGCGCAGGCCGTGACGCAGCACTACGTGGGCTTCGCTAAAGCCCTTGGTCAGTGCCGCCCGAATGTAGTTTTGCTTGAGCACTTCCAGCAGGGCGCTGCGGATCTGGCGAATGACTTCGGTGGTGGGCACGATGGCCAGCACCAGTGCTGGTAGCACCAGGTGGCGCAGGGCATCGACAAAGGCTTCCCAGCGATAGGGATGATCGGTGATCAGGGTGTCGATGGTCATGATGCCGGTGACCGGCGTAATTTCATACAGCAGGCTGAGCTGGCCCGACACCGGCAGCCAGCCCAGGTGCAGGGAAAACAACATCACCAGCAACAGCCCCAGCCAGAATACCGGCACCGAATAGCCCACCAGGGTACCGGTGAGGATCAGGGTGTCCTGCCAGCGGCCCTGACGCACCGCCGCCAGGGTACCCACCGGCACGCCCACCACCAGGGAAATCACAAAGGCCGCCAGGCATAGCTCCAGGGTGGCGGGAAAATACTGGCCCAGAGCCCCCAGCACCGGCAGGCCGGTGGCGCTCGAAATGCCGAAATCGCCCGCCAGCAGCGCCTGCATAAAGCGCAGATATCCCGGCCAGAAGTCGCCGTCCCCCTGATGCAGCAGTCGGTATTCCAGGGCATAGGCCAGCAGGGTAAGCAGCAGCAGGGTACTGAACAGCAGGTTGAAACGACGCAGCAGATAAATCAGCATGACTATTCCTTACGGGCCTGGCGCAGTACCACTCCGCCATAAGGTTGCAGTTGCAGATCCTGAACCGAACGACGATAGGCCTGCTGCTTGAGGGTGTGATTAAGGGGGATCAGCGGCATGTCCTGGTAGATCAGCTCCTGGGCCAGGTGATAATGACGAATGCGTTCGTTCAGGGTGGGGGCTCGGCGGGCCGCGTTGATCTGCTGCTCAAACAGCGGATGGCACCAGCGGCTGGCGTTGGTGCCGGCCGCGATGGCCTGGCAGCCGAGCAGGTTGTGCAGCAGGTTGTCGGGATCCGGGGTGTCGGCAGACCAGCCGGTGAGCACCGCATCCTGCCGGCCGGCCATCAGCTCCCGGCGCAAAATCTGCTCTTCCAGGCTCTGCAGCCGAACGCGAATGCCCAGCTCCTCGAGCCGGCGCTGGATCAACTGTCCGGTCTTGAGTCCGTCCGGGTTAAAGCTGCGGGCCCCCGTGGGGATCAGCAGGGTCATGTCAAAGCCCTTTGCCAGCCCGGCCTGCGCCAGCAGCCAGCGTGCCCGCTCGGCATCGGGCAGGGGCATCAGCAGGTTGGGGTTGTAGCCCCAGGACACCGGCGGCAATACCGACTCGGCCTCGGAGCCAATGCCGAAATAGACCGCCTGCAAAATATCGTTGCGCGACAACGCCAGCGCCAGCGCCTTGCGCACCCGCACGTCGTTGAACGGCGCCTTTTGGGTGTTGAGTGCCAGTACCGACACATTCATGCCGGTGGCCTGATCCAACACCAGCTCGGGGTGGGACTTGATCACCGCCATCTGGCTGGCACCCGGATGGGCCATGACATCACACTCGCCGGTCAGCAACTTGGCCAGACGCTTGGAAGACTTGGGGGTGATGTCAAACACCAGCTGCGCCAGCTTGACGCCGCCGCGCCAGTAGCCGGGATGACGGTGGTAACGAATAAAGTCGTCCAGCCGGTACTGGGCCAGGTAAAAAGGCCCGGTGCCCACCGGCTGCTGATCGAGCAGTTCGGGGGTGCCCGCCGCCAGCAGCTGACCGGCGTATTCCGCCGATAGCACCACGGCGTAGTCGGTGGCCAGGTTGCCAATAAAGGAGGCGTCAGGGCGGCGCAGTTCAAACTCCACTTCCCGAGGGCCCAGGGCCCTGACACGTTTCACCAGCCCGCCGAGGCCAATGCTGTCAAAGAAGGGGTAGTGGCCGCCGCTGACGCCGTGAAAGGGGTGGGTGTTGTCGATAAGTCGCTGAAAGCTGAACACCACATCGTCGGCGTTAAGCGGCCGGCTTGGCGAGAACCAGGCGGTGTGGTGAAACTGCACGCCGGGCCGCAGGGTAAAGCGATAGTGCAGGCCGTCGTCACTGCGGTGCCAGTCCAGCGCCAGCGCCGGCACCGGCTGCAGGGTTTCCGGATCGATGTCGAGCAGGCGATCGTAAAGCTGGTGGGCGGTGGCGTCCAGGGTCTGGGTGGCGGCGGCCAGCTGCGGATTGAAGGTAAAAGGGGCGCCTTCTGCACAGTAAAGCAGGCTTTCTTTTGCCAGTTGTCGGTCGCCGGTGTCGCACCCCGTCAGCAGCAGGGCGCTCAGCCAGCATAGCCAGAAACGCATGTTCAGTCCTTGTGCTTCGAGGCCGCAGGCGACTCGAAGGAAGTAGTAACCCCGTGTTTGCGCAGCAGGCCGCGCAGCTGGTGATAGCTCAGCCCCAGCAGTTCCGCCGCCTGGCGCTGATTATAACGGGCATGAGTGAGCGCAGTACGCAACAGATCCCGTTCCTGTGACGCCAGATGGGTTTTCAGATCCATCGGCCAGGCCGGCGCGGGCGTGTTTTGGCCCTGGCCGCCGGCCTGGGGCCGCCAGGGCGACGCAAAGGGGTCCAGGCACAACGCTTCAAGGGGTTGTTCGGGCTCACGCTGGCGTCCCAGGCTGCGCTCCACCACGTTTTTCAGCTCGCGCACATTGCCCGGCCAGGGGTGGGTCAGCAGTTGCCGGCGTGCTTCCTCGGCAAAGCCCGGAAACAAGGACCGGCCCAGCTCTGCACACCATTTCACCGCAAAATGCTCCGCCAGATGCAGCACGTCTTTTTCCCGGGCGCGCAGGGGCGGCAATGTAATCACATCAAAGGCCAGTCTATCAAGCAGATCGGCCCGGAATTGCCCTTTTTTGACCAGGGCGGGCAAGTCCTGATTGGTGGCGCACAGCAGGCGCACGTTTACCCGCACCGGCTGGCTGGCGCCCACCCGCTCGAATTCGCCATATTCGATGACCCTCAGCAGCTTTTCCTGCACGCGGGCGCTGGTGGTGGCCAGCTCGTCCAGAAACAGGGTGCCGCCGTCTGCCCGCTCAAAGCGGCCGGCGTGGCGCTTTTGTGCCCCGGTAAAGGAGCCCGCCTCGTGGCCGAACAGCTCGCTTTCCAGCAGGCTTTCGGCCAGGGTGGCGCAGTTGATGGACACAAAGGGCTGTTGCCAGCGGGATGACAGGTAGTGCAGCCGGTGCGCCACCAGCTCCTTGCCGGTGCCGCGTTCGCCCACCACCAGCACCGGCCGGTTGAGGGGCGCTAGCCGGGAGACCTCGTCGAGCACTTCCAGCAGGGCGTTGGACTGGCCAATGAGTTCGTTGTCCATGATGATCACGTGTGGTGAATTTCGCCAAATGGTAGTGTGTTTAACCATGGGTGGCCAGCGCCGTCCCGTAAAGATTAATTTTTATATTTTAAAAACAATGGATTACCTTTATTTATGGTGCTGGCACGATAGTTGTATTAAATAGGGGCAGTGGAGCGGGGTGTTGACCCGCCCGATGACCAAGGAGACGCTTTATGAGCATATTTTCCCGCATGGCCGACATCATTAACGCCAACCTCAATTCGCTGCTCGACAAGGCGGAGGATCCGGAAAAAATGGTGCGGCTGATCATTCAGGAAATGGAAGACGAGCTGGTGCGCGAGCGCTCCAACTTGGCCCGCTTTCTGGCCGAAAAAAAGGACCTGCTGCGCCAGATTGAACGCCACCATGAACGGGTGGACGAATGGCAGGGCAAGGCCGAGCTGGCGCTGACCAAGCAACGGGAAGATCTGGCCCGGGCCGCGTTGCTGGAAAAGAAAAAGCAAAGCGAGCTGCTTACCGCCCTGGAGCAGGAGTGCACCCTGGTGGAAGACAGCATGAACAAACTGTCCGATGCCATTGCCAAACTCGAAGCCAAGCTGGCCGACGCCCGTACCCGTCAGCAGGCCATGCAGCTGCGCCAGCAAAGCGCCCAAAGCCGCATTCAGGTGCAGGAGCGGGTGCGCCGCAGCGAGAACCAGTCGGCCATCGACAAGTTTGATCGCATGGAGCGTAAAATTGATGAACTGGAAGCCCGGGCCGATCTCTACAGCCAGAGCAAGGGCCTGGATCAGGAGTTTGCCGAGCTGGAGGTGGACGACGCCATCAGCAAGGAGCTGGAGCGGCTCAAGGCGAAAATGCATGATAACAAGGAGCCGCAATGACCGAATTGGCCTGGGCCCTGGTGGCCCCGTTAAACATCTTTCTGTTCCTGGTGGTGCCCATCTGGCTGGTACTGCATTACCGCAGCAAGCGTCGACTCGATGAGGGCCTGGACGACAGCGCCCGCACCCGCCTTGAGCAGGCCCTGCAACAGTCCGAGCAGCTGGCGGAGCGGGTAGATACCCTGGAACGGCTGCTGGATCAGGAGGTGCCCGAATGGCGTCAACGCTGATTAACCTTTATCGCGACAAGCGCAACGGCAAGCTGGGCGGGGTGTGCGCCGGCATTGCCCGGCGGCTGGAGGTCGAGCCCTGGCTGGTGCGGGTGCTGGCCATTACCGGCCTGCTGTTTGCCAGCTTTCTTACCCTGGTGCTTTATATCGCCGCCTGGCTGTTGCTGGACGACATACCGGACAACCCTCAGCCCGAGCCGGCCCAGGAGCACGTCAAGGCCGCCGGCTGGCGCTCGGGGCTGGCCCCGCGTGAGGCGCTGGAGCGGCTCGAAACCCGGCTGACGCGACTCAATACCAGGGTGGCGGCCATGGAGCGACTGATCACCTCCGGCGAGTTTCGCCTGCGACGACAATTCAACGATCTGCGCGAGGATAAATGAACAAAACGGCCATTCGGCAGTGGCGCAACAAGGCCGAGTCCTGGGTGCAGCGGGGGCTCGACAAACGGCTGCGGCTGGCGGTCACGGGCCTGAGCCGCAGCGGCAAGACCGCCTTTATCACCAGCCTGGTCAACCAGCTGGAGCATGCCGGGCTCGATGCCCGGCTGCCCCACTGGTTGCCGGCGGCAGAAAGGCGCGTACTGGGCAGCCGGCGGGTGCCGGGGCGACATCACCATGTGCCGGCCTTTGGCTACGAGGCGGCGCTGAGCCAGCTGGCGGCCACGCCACCGGCCTGGCCCGAGCCTACCCGGGGCATCAGTGAAATCACCCTAGCCATTCGTTACTGCCCCAAAAACCGGCTCAAGCGCCGGCTGCAGGACACCGCCACCCTTTACCTGGAGCTGGTGGACTATCCCGGTGAATGGCTGCTGGATCTGCCGCTGCTGTCCATGAGCTACGCCGAGTGGAGTGCCCAGCAGCGGGGGCTGCTGCAAACACCGGCGCTGGCCCGTCTGGCTCATCGCTGGCTCAGCGCCGGCGAGGCCATCGCCCCCGACAGCCCTGCCGACGATAACCGGCTGGCGCCCCTGGCGGCGGCCTATACGCAGTGGCTGCACGACATCAAACGGGAATGCGGCGCCTACCTGGTGCAGCCGGGGCGCTTTATTTTGCCCGGTGAATACCAGGGTGCGCCCATGCTGCAGTTTGTGCCCTGGGTATGGGACGAGGTGCCGGCGGGGCTTAACGAGCAACACCACTACGGCATGATGGAAACCCGCTTTGAGCATTACAAAAAACACCTGGTGGCGGGCTTTTACCGGGATCACTTCGCCGGTTTTGATCGCCAGATAGTGCTGGTGGACTGCCTGAGCGCCCTGAACCGTGGCCCCGGCAGTTTTGCAGATCTGGGCCGGGCGGTGAACGCCATTGTGCAGAGCTTTGATTACGGCAAGAGCAACTGGTGGCGCCGGCTGTTTGCGCCGCGCATCGACAAGCTGCTGTTTGCCGCCACCAAGGCCGATCACCTCACCCCGGACCAGCACGGGCGGCTGGCTCACTTGCTGGATACCCTGGTTCGGGGTGGGCAGCGCCATGCGAGGCTTTCTGGTATCGACATCGAGACCCTGGCGCTGGCCTCCATCAAGGCCACCACCAGCGGTGAGGTCAGCCACCAGGGTGAAAGCATTCCCGCCCTGCAGGGCCGGCGCCTGGATAACGGCGAGCCGGTGACCCTGTATCCGGGTGAGGTGCCGGAACGCTTGCCCGACGCCGCCTTCTGGCAGCGACAGGGCTTTGATTTTATCGACTTCGCGCCCCCCGGCTGGCAGCCGGAACAGCCGCTGCCGCATGTGCGCCTGGATCGGGCGCTGGCCTTTTTACTGGGAGACAAACTCGCGTGACCCTCAAGAGCAAGGTCATTCTTGACCAACCCCTGAACGCCTCCAAACCCGAGTCATTGCGCCCCGGAAAACCCCTTGACGACGAGGACTTTCTGCAGGCCGAGCCTACTCCCGATGGCCTTACCGAGGCGTTGCGGCCCAGGCGTCGGCACCGGCTGTGGGGCGGAGCGCTGGGTTTGATGGTGGTGTTGCTGCTGGTGCAGTCCGGGCTGTCGCTATGGCAGACCTGGCAGGACAATCAGTGGCTGGGGGCGGCCTGGAGCCTGGCGCTGGCGTTGCTGGCCCTGGCCGCCGGGCGCAGCCTGTGGTGGGAACTTAAGCAGCTGCGCCGGCTGGGCCGGGTGTCCCGGCAGCGGGTCCGGGCCGAACAGTTGCTGGCCGAGGCCGGCCATGGCCAGGCCCGGGGCTTTTGCGAGCAGTTGGCGCGGCAAAGTGGCCTCGACAACGGCGATGCCTTTGCCCACTGGCAAGCCGGGCTGACCGGTGACGAGCAGGACGATGAGGTGCTGAGCCTGTACAGTCGCCAGGTGCTGGCCAGCCAGGACAGGCAGGCTCGGGCCAGAGTATTGAAATGGTCCGGCGAGGCGGCGGTAATGGTGGCGGCAAGCCCCCTGGCGGCGGTGGACATGCTGCTGGTGCTGTGGCGCAACCTGAAAATGATGGAAGACATTACCCGGTGCTACGGCATTCGCCTTGGTGCCCTGAGCCGGCTGCGGTTGCTGAAAGGAGTGTTGCATCACATGCTCTATGTGGGGGTGTCGGAAGCGGCCATCGACGCCGGCATGGACCTGCTCGGGCTGGAGCTGGCCGGGCGGCTGTCGGCGCGGGCCGGGCAGGGGGTGGGCGCCGGCCTGCTTACCGCCCGCCTGGGCCTGCAGACCATGGACTTGTGCCGGCCCATTCCCTGGCAGGGCGATGAGAAAAAGCAACTGGGCGGCATTCGTCGTGCGCTGATAGACCGGGTGGCGAGCCTGCTGGCCCGGCGCGAACAAAAGGAGACGCAATAGTGGATGTAAACAAGCTGATGAAATCGTTTCTGGGCAATTCGTCGGGCTTTGGCAAGGGCGCGGCCACCGGCGGCATTCTGGGGGCCGTGCTCGGCAGCAAGAAGGGCCGTAAAATGGCCGGTAGCGGCCTGAAATATGCTGGGCTCGCCGCCGCCGGGGTCATGGCCTGGAAGGCCTATCAGGGCTGGCAGCAAGGCAAACAGCCCGAGCAGGCCACGCCGGTGCAGGAGGATGACTTTCGGCGCGTGGATCCGCGTTTCTCACCAGACGCGCCTTCCGCCGGCGGCGAACCGTTTCAGCTGTCGCTGATGCGCGCCATGATAGGCGCCGCCAAGGCCGATGGTCATGTGGATGCCGCCGAGCAGCAACGCATTTTTGAGCAGGTGGAGCAGCTGGGGCTGGCCGCCGACGAAAAGGCGCTGGTGTTTGACATGCTCTCGGCGCCGGTGGCCATGAGCGAGATAGTGGCCTCGGCCAGGGGCCCGGAGCAGGCGGCGGAGCTGTATCTGGCTTCCCGGCTGGTGATCGATCCCGATCAGGCCGCGGAGCGTGTTTATCTGGACGCGCTGGCCCACCGGCTGCAACTGCCGGCCGAGCTGGTGGCACACCTGGAACAACAGGCCAGAAAGGGGCTGGAATAAAACATTAAGAAATATTGAAATTGCGTGCGAATAACGCAGGGAGAAATGGGGTGACCGACGGGGCTCGAACCCGCGACAACCGGAATCACAATCCGGGACTCTACCAACTGAGCTACGGTCACCATTGTGGCGGGCGTTGCAGGCGTTTATGTCCCCGGGCGGGGTAGCCTCAAACGCAGATGAACGGTGAATGCTGGCACGCCAGACCAGAAGTTAACAGCCGGCCCGCTCATCGAGTGGCGCGCATACTAGCACCCTGTTTTTGCATTTTCAACCAGAGTGGCAAAAAGTTACGGCCGCCCGTCGTGCCGGCGGGCGGCCGGGCATGGGAGGGGGATGGCGCTCAGGCCGGTCTCAGCCAGTGGCACATGGCCGGAAAGCCGGTGTCCCTCTCTTGGTCCGGTGAGTCCGTCATACCGAAATACACCAGCAGGGGCACTCCCAGGCGGCCCTGCCGGCTTTCCCGGAAATGCTCCCTCAGCCAGGCCGCCTGGCCCCGGTAGCCCTGCTCGTGAAACAGCACTTCCAGGGGCAGCGACAGCGACTCGGCGGCGGCATAGGACCAGGCGATGGCCGCCATTTCCTCGCCACCGTCGCTGCTGACATCGCCGTCCGCTTGTAGCCGCTGGGCCGGTGCCATCACCGCCAAGTGGCCCGCCTCGTGCAGCAGGTCGCCGGGATGGCTCAGCCTGGCGGTGTCCACCACCAGGCCGCCGCCGCGAATGGCGATGCCGGGCAGAAAGCCGGCGATCACCTCGCCCTCGTGCACGGGCAGGCCGAGGTCGCGCAGGAAGCCGACGATGCGATCAACGAGATGCAGGTCCGCCATGTCAGAGGGTGCCGCCGCCGGCGGTCCGGGGCCGAATGTCGGCGCCGCCGTGCATCTCCGCCTGGTTGGGAAACCAGATCATGCGGGCGTAAACCGAGTCGGAGAGTTGTTCCTCCTCCACGAATCCGTAGCGGCGCAAAAAGGTCATCAACCCGGTGAGATCCCGGCGGGTGGGGGCTACCAGGGGTTTGCGGGTCTGGGCCGCCGCCTTCATCACCCACAATATGATGGCCGGGCCAAAGCCCTTGTCCCGGGCCTTGGGAATAAAGGCGAGATCGATGATGCGCAGCTCGACCGGCCCAATGTCGAGGGTCAGCTTGCCGATGCGGCTGCCGTTTTTCTCCAGGATCAGATAGATGGCGTTGGGAAACTGGCCGCCATAGCCCTGGGTCTGGGCCTTGAGCTGCAGTTTAAGGGTCATTTCGATGAAGTCCTGCTCCGCGTTCAGTTGGGTCAGCTCGGGCCGGCTGTCCTTGTGCAGCGTGGTCAGAAATGCCTTGTCCGCCGGCCGGGCGGGGCGCGCCGTGATGCCGTGAGGCAGCTGAACATTGCCTGCAATCATCAGTTGAATACCGCTTGGAAATAGACCCCTGGTCCCATGCCCACCGGACGCAACACCCGGGTCAGCATGATGCCGTCGGCGAGGGTGTCTGACGCGTCATTCAGCGTGACCAGCAGGCTCTGCACTTGCTGAAAGGGATGCTCCGGCAGATCGTCGGCCCGAAACAACAGACTAAAGGGGACTCGGGTGCTGTCGGGGCCGGCCGCCTGCGGGTTTTCCCGGCACTGGGCCAGGGTAACGGTGAGGCGGATATCCCCGTTCACCAGCTCGAACGGGACTTCGTCAACCCGCCCGGCAAACTGCGCCGCGTTGAGCGCCGCCAGGGCACCGGCCTGATCGCTTGCGTGTTCCATGGTTTTTCCTGTGAATTCGTTGGGTGTCGTGCATGACGGCGTCCGGGTCGGACGCCGTCATGGGTCCTCAGCTGCGTGACGGATAGATTCCATCCATGCAGATACAGTAATTGATCACCTGGTTGGGCTGTTCGAGTGACACATCGCCGTTGTCGCCGGAAACGTCAATCGTCAGGCCAGCGTTGATGAAGCCTTGGCCGGGATCATCGACCAAGCTATGCACGGCGACCAGGGGCTGTGAATCGGCCGGTGCAAACAGGTTGCCGGCCGGGCGGCCCCGCCGAGACGGCCCCGCCAGATAGTCGCCGGTGGAGGGGGCATCCTGGCTCCCGAGCTGGCCGGCCACCTGTACATCAATGCTCCCGTTTTGCCCGCCGTAAGCATGGCCGTGGCTGTGCACGGGCAGCTCTAAGACAGACAGGCTAGTCACCTCATAGCCGGGGCGCATACCCATGTTCCACGGAGAGAGACCGGGACCTTGGAACTGGCCCACCGGAACGCGGCCCCGCAGATCGGGCAAGGCGAAGACGGTTCTGGCATCACCGCCGTAAATAGTGCCCAGCAGGGAATACAGGGCCGTATTTTGTTGGATGGGGATGAGGCCGCCGGCGCAGTAGCCCCAGTTCTCGGGGGCGAACTGAAACCCCAGCGCCTGAATGACGCCTATATATGAATCAAACATGTGTCATGCTCCTTGACCGATGGGCTTCAGCTGCGCTGCGGGAACAGGCCGTTGACGCAGATACAGAAGTTCACCACCAGTGAAGGCTGCATGATGGGCACCGGCTGACTGCCGCCGGCGTTTTGGATCGCGAACTGGCTGTTGTCGAAGCTGCCACCGCCGGAAACGCCGCCGAGGGGCACGGTGGCGGTGACGTCACTGGCGGGCAGATACATGTTGGTCCCCGCCACGCTGGCGATCACGTCGCCGTCCTCCGGCACGGCGCGGGTGCCGGGGTCGGTGCTGACCCGAAGAGTGGCCGCGGAGGCCGGGCCGGAGCCGGCATAGGAGTGAGTATGGGTGTGCGCCGGCATTTGGGCTTCGGTCAGGGTGACGGTTTCCGCGCCCAGTCTCTGGCCGATGACACGGTTGGTTAGACCCGGGCCCTGGAACTGGCCCATTGGAGTGCGGCCGCGCAGATCGGGCAGGCCGAAGCTGGTGTGGCCGTCGCCGCCGTAAATGTCGCCCAGTAAGGCGAACAGGGCCTGGTTTTGGCTGATGGCGATAACGTTGCCGTTACAGTAACTCCAGTTCAGCGGGGCAAACTGAAAACCCAGCGCCTGAATGACGCCCATATAGCCCTCGTTCATGGCTCCTCCTTGAGTGTGAACCCTTCCTGTGAAATGGACTCTATTGATTCCAGAATGGGGTGGGCTTGTCAAACCGAATAACCGTTTATCAAGGCGATGACCGCGGATGTTTGCCCTAACCCATGCCTGGGGGTTGGCCTTATGAGGAGCAGGTGGCGGAATAGAGACTGCGTACGGGATTTCTGGGGACGCAAGACGAGCGCAAGGATGACCGACGGGCGAACGAGCCGGGGAATCAATGGATGAAGCGAACGATGAAATAAAGCAGGGAGAAAGGTGGCGCGCCCTGCAGGACTCGAACCTGCGACCATCCGCTTAGAAGGCGGATGCTCTATCCAGCTGAGCTAAGGGCGCATGT
This sequence comes from Oceanimonas doudoroffii, assembly GCF_002242685.1. Classification (NCBI taxonomy): domain Bacteria; kingdom Pseudomonadati; phylum Pseudomonadota; class Gammaproteobacteria; order Aeromonadales; family Aeromonadaceae; genus Oceanimonas; species Oceanimonas doudoroffii. Next base: position 1,219,538 of record NZ_NBIM01000001.1, on the reverse strand, counting down.
TGCGTGGCATGGCCGAAAGCAACGGGGCGGGATAATACCGATTTGAGCCCGAGGGGTCAACGGCTTTATCCGCGCGGCGCTTGCTTATCAAAGCCTCGAAAAAATGCGACAATCGCCACAGGTTTATAAAGGTGAGAAATAACGCAGATGTCAGCTCAAATAATCGATGGAAAAGCGATTGCACAGGCGGTGCGCAACCAGGTGGCCGAGCGGGTGAGCGCCCGCAAAAGCGCCGGCAAACGGGCCCCCGGCCTGGCGGTCATACTGGTAGGTGCCAACCCGGCCTCCCAGGTGTATGTGGGCAGCAAGCGCCGGGCCTGTGAGGAAGTGGGCTTTGTGTCCAAGTCTTACGACCTGCCCGAGCAAACCAGCCAGCAGCAGTTGCTGGATCTGATCGATGAGCTGAACCGGGACGGCACCATCGACGGCATTCTGGTGCAGCTGCCGCTGCCGGCCCACATCGACACTACCCTGGTGGTGGAACGCATTCATCCCCATAAAGACGTTGACGGCTTTCATCCCTACAACGTGGGCCGGCTGGCCCAGCGCATTCCGGCCCTGCGCCCCTGCACACCCAAGGGCATCATGACCCTGATCGAGCGCAGCCACATCAAGACCCACGGTCTCAACGCCGTGGTGGTGGGTGCCTCCAACATCGTGGGCCGGCCCATGACCCTGGAGCTGCTGCTGGCCGGCTGTACCACCACCACCTGTCACCGCTTTACCGAAGATCTGCGCGGCAAGGTGGAAGGGGCCGATCTGCTGGTGGTGGCGGTGGGCAAGCCCAACTTTATTCCCGGTGACTGGATCAAGCCCGGTGCCGTGGTGATTGATGTGGGCATCAACCGTCTCGACGACGGTCGCCTGGTGGGCGACGTGGAATACGCCGTGGCCGCCGAGCGTGCCGCCTATATCACCCCGGTGCCCGGCGGTGTGGGCCCGATGACGGTCGCCTCGCTGATTGAAAACACCCTGATTGCCTGCGAGCGTTATCACGACAACTAAACCACACAGGGGAATGGCATGAAGTGGCTCGACAAGGATGTCCTGTACACCGTCATTTTCGGCACCGAGACCCCGGCGGGGCGTCGTTTTGACATTGCCCTGATCGTTGCCATTCTGCTGTCCATGGTGGTGCTGCTGCTGGATTCCATCGGCAGCATTCGCGCCCAATACGGCCCCTGGTTGTATGGCCTTGAGTGGGGCTTTACCCTGCTGTTTACCGTGGAGTTCGGCCTGCGCATCTGGTGCGCCCAGAGCCGGTCGGCCTATTTACGCAGTTTTTACGGCATTATCGACCTGCTGGCGGTATTGCCCACCTACCTTGCCATCTTTATTCCCGGCGCCAGCTTTCTGCTGATGGTGCGCCTGCTGCGGGTGCTCAGAGTGTTCCGGGTGCTCAAGCTGATCCGCTATGTGGACGAAGCCAACCTGTTGATGCGCTCGCTCTACCAGAGTCGGCGCAAAATCCTGGTGTTTTTCAGCAGCCTGTTCATCCTGGTGACCCTGTTTGGCTCGTTGCTGTATGTGGTGGAAGGACCGGAAAACGGCTTTACCAGCATTCCTACCGGTATTTACTGGGCCATCGTCACCATCACCACGGTCGGTTTTGGCGATATCACGCCGCAAACCTGGCTGGGCCGGGGCATCGCCGCCGTCACCATGCTGATGGGCTATGCCATTATTGCCGTGCCCACCGGCATTATTACCGCCGAGCTGGGCCGGGAAATGCGCCGGGAGTATTCCCGCCGTCACTGCCCCCAGTGCGATCGCAGCGGTCACGAGCGGGATGCGAAATTCTGCAACCACTGTGGCGCCGAGCTGGAACCACCGAATAACAAGGTATGAGTAGGAAGTCTGTTATCTTCGCGCAGGCGGAGATCCTGGGCTAACGCACAATAAAAAAGGGGGAGCATGGCTCCCCTCTTACTGCTTGTTTCACGTCCAATGCCTTAGTCCCTGGCTTCGATCAGGGTCAGAATATCGTAGCTGGCCACCACCTGGTCGCGCTGGTTCTTGACCTTGATGTCCCAGACCACCACGCCCTGTGGCAGATCCTCCGGGTTGCGCTTTGGCTTGCGGGTTTTCTGTTTGCAGGTCAGCTCCACCTGAATGGTGTCGCCGATTTTCACCGGCTCGATAAAGCGCAGGCCTTCCATGCCGTAGTTGGCGATCACCGGGCCCGGGGCTGCGTCCACAAACAGGCCGGCGGCCGCCGACACCACAAAGTAGCCGTGGGCCACCCGCTCACCAAACAGCGACTCGGCGGCGGCCACCTTGTCCATGTGGGCGTAGAAGTGATCGCCGCTCAGACAGGCGAAGTTGACCACGTCGGCTTCGGTGACGGTGCGACGGGCGGTCAGCAGGCGCTCGCCGATCACCAGCTCTTCAAAATACTTGCGGAACGGATGCACTCTGTCCTGTTGTACCGGTGCGCCGGGATTCCAGCTGTGAGTGAGCTGGCTCATGGCACCGGGAGAAGACTGCACGGCGGTGCGCTGCATATAGTGCTTGACCGCGCGCAGGCCGCCCAGCTCCTGACCGCCACCGGCGCGGCCCGGGCCACCGTGTACCAGATGAGGCAGGGGCGAGCCGTGCCCGGTGCTTTCCTCGGCGCTGATCGGATCAAGCAGGTGCAGGCGGCCGTGCCAGGGGGCCAGGCTGCCTACCAGGGCGGTCACATCCTGGCCGGCGTCGAATACCACGGACGCCACCAGACTGCCTTCGCCCCGAGCCACCAGCTCTGCCAGCTCGTCTTCCGAGTCATAGGGCAGCAGGGTGCACACCGGGCCAAAGGCCTCGGTATTGTGCACCGCCGGGCTTTCCTTGGGCTGATGGCAGAGCAGCACGGTGGGCGGGTAGAAGGCGCCTTTCTCCGGCTCGTCGGCCTGCACCTCAAAGGGTGTTAGGTGGCCGCCGCACAGGATTTCGGCCTGGGCCGAAAGCTGCTCCACCCGTGCCTTGACGTCTTCCAGCTGGCGCAGGCTGGCCAGGGGACCCATGGTCACGCCTTCCCGGGCTGGATCGCCCACCACCACCTTGCCCAGGCGGGCCAGCAGCGCCGACTTCACCTGCTCCAGCTGACAGCGGGGCACAAAGGCGCGGCGAATCGCGGTGCATTTCTGGCCCGCCTTGACCGTCATTTCCCGGGCGATTTCCCGCACAAACAGCGCAATGGCCTCGTCACCGGCGCCTTCCGCCAGAATGGCGCTGTTGACCGAATCCGCTTCCATGGTGAAGGGAATGGAATGGCGGTTGAAGTTGGGATGGGCGCGCAGGGTCTGACCGGTGTGAGCCGAGCCGGTAAAGGTGACCACGTCCTGGGGGCCGAGCAGATCGAGCAGGTCATTGACGCCGCCGCAGATAATCTGCAGGGCGCCGGCGGGCAGAATGCCGGATTCAACGGCAGACTGCAGCACCGCCTGGGCCAGCCGGGCGCCGTCGGTGGCCGGCTTGATAATGGCCGGCATGCCCGCCAGCAGAGTGGGAGCCAGTTTTTCCAGCATGCCCCAGATGGGAAAGTTGAAGGCGTTGATGTGCACGGCTACACCGGGCTTGGGAGTCAGCACGTGGCGGGCGCCGAAACCGCCCTTGCGTGACAGCGGGGTCCAGGCGTCCTCCACCAGGAAGGGCTCGTCACTCAGCTCCCGGCGCACCAGGCTGGAATAGGTAAACAGGGTGGCAAAGCCGCCCTCAATGTCGATCCAGCTGTCCTTGCGGGTGGCGCCGGTAGCACCGGACAGGGCGTAGAAGTCCTCTTTCTGCGCTGTCAGGTGGCTGGCCAGGTTTTTCAGCATCATGGCCCTCTGATGAAAGCTCATGGCCGCGAGCGCTTTACCGCCCTGCCGGGCATACGCCAGCATGGGTGCCATCTCCAGTCCTTCGCTGGTCACCGCATACAGGGGGGCGCCGGTGACCGCATGGCGCACCAGCCGACCTTCTCCGGAGCCCGCCAGCCATTGGCCGGATACGTAGCTTTTCAGCTTTTCCATCGTTCTTTCTCCCTTGATTAAACGATACGTTAAATTCATTGAGGTAATAACATGTGACTCACAAGTCTCGTTACATAATTTGTTGGTGTTTTGTACTTAAGTCAATGTGTTACGGTCATTAAAAAGAGGTTTTGTTAACCTGTGATTAGTTAATTAATTGAATTTATTGATTTTATTTTTGTTATTTTGTGATTCACAAAAAAATGTATTGAATTAATATTGGTGTCGTATTAGCTTTTTATTATGTTTTTTAAATGTTGCATTAAATGGTGCTGGAGGGTGAGTGGTGGAGAACATGGAACAACAGCAGAGGTTTGATCAGACTATCGCGGCAGAAAGCAGCGTAGAGCCCAGAGACTGGATGCCCGAGGCCTATCGTCGCACCCTGATCCGTCAAATCGGGCAGCATGCCCATTCCGAAGTGGTGGGCATGCTGCCCGAGGGCAACTGGATCACCCGGGCGCCGACCCTGCGCCGCAAGGCGGTGCTGCTGGCCAAGGTACAGGACGAGGCGGGTCACGCCCTCTATCTGTACAGCGCCGCCGAAACCCTGGGTGCCGACCGGGACGACATGATGGACAAGCTTATCGCCGGCAAGATGAAGTACTCCTCCATCTTCAACTACCCGACCCTGACCTGGGCCGACGTGGCCGCCATCGGCTGGCTGGTGGACGGCGCCGCCATCGTCAATCAGGTGGCCCTGTGCCGCGCCTCCTATGGTCCCTACGCCCGGGCCATGGTGCGGGTGTGCAAGGAAGAGAGCTTCCACCAGCGCCAGGGCTATGAGGCCATGACGGTGCTGGCCAACGGCACCGAGGAGCAAAAGCAGATGGCCCAGGACGCCGTTAACCGCTTCTGGTGGCCGGCACTGATGATGTTCGGCCCCTGCGACGACGATTCCCCCCATTCCGCCCAGAGCATGGCCTGGCACATCAAGCGCTTCAGCAACGACGAGCTGCGCCAGAAGTTTGTGGACAACACGGTGCACCAGGTGCACGCCCTGGGCCTGACCGTGCCGGACCCGGATCTGAAATGGAACGAGGAAACCGGCCATTACGAATTTGGCGACATCAACTGGGACGAGTTCTACGCGGTGATCGCGGGGCAGGGCCCCTGCAACCATGAGCGCATTGAAGCCCGACGCAAGGCCTGGGAAGGCGGACGCTGGGTACGCGATGCCGCCAGCGCCTATGCCGCCCGCAAACAGAACGCCGCCTGATCACGAACGACCAAGGAGAGAAGCAATGAGCAAGCAATGGTCTTTGTACGAAGTATTCATTCGCAGCAAGCAGGGACTGCATCACCGCCATGTGGGCAGCCTGCGCGCCGCCGACGACGCCATGGCCCTGGAAAATGCCCGTGACGCCTACACCCGCCGCCGGGAAGGGGTGAGCATCTGGGTGGTGAAGTCGGAGTTGATCACCGCCAGCCAGCCGGAAGACAAGGGCGCCTTCTTTGAGCCGGCGGACGACAAGATCTACCGCCATCCCACTTTCTACACCATCCCCGATGGCATCGAGCACATGTAAGGAGCTGGTGATGGACAAGGCACTGCAAGATTCCCTCTTTACCTATCTGCTGCGGCTGGCGGACAGCCAGCTGGTGCTGTCGCACCGTCTGTCCGAATGGTGCGGTCACGCCCCCGAGCTGGAGCTGGACATCGCCATGGCCAATATCGGCCTGGATATTCTGGGCCAGGCCCGCACCCTGCTGACCCTGGCCGGTGAGCTGGAAGGCAAGGGCCGCGACGAAGACAAGTTGGCCTTTTTCCGGGGTGAGCGGGAGTACTACAACCTGCTGCTGTGCGAGCAGCCCAATGGCGACTTCGCCCAGACCCTGGTGCGCCAGTGGCTGATGGATCACTACCAGCAGCTGCTGCTGACCGAGCTGACCCAGTCGAGCTATGCGCCCCTGGCCGCCTTTGCGGTCAAATCCCTGAAAGAGGTGAACTACCACCTGCGCTTTTCCAGCAACTGGATCCAGCGGCTGGGACTGGGCACCGAGGAAAGCGCCCGCCGCACCCAGGCCGCCGTTGACGAACTGTGGCGCTTTACCGGCGAGCTGTTTGTCACCGACGAGGTGGAAGCCAGCCTGGTGGACGCCGGCCTGCTGCCTGCCCTCGACGGCCTGGCCGAGGCCTGGCAGGGCCGTATCGAGGCGGAATGCCGCGACGCCGGCCTGAGCCTGCCCGAGCAGGCGGCCTACCGCCAGGGCGGCCGTCAGGGACTGCATACCGAGCATCTGGGTTACCTGCTGGCGGAAATGCAGACCGTGCAGCGCAGCTACCCGAACATGAGCTGGTAAGGAGGTTCAGGTGCAGATTGTCGATGCCCGTATTCCCCGCTGCTGGGAGCAGCTGAAAACCGTGTCGGACCCCGAGATCCCGGTGCTGTCGGTGATCGACCTGGGCATGATCCGCGGCGTGAACGTGGCCGCCGACAACGCCCTGGAAGTGCGCCTCACGCCTACCTACAGCGGTTGCCCGGCCACCGATGAGCTCAGCGCCGACATTCTGGCGGCGCTGACGCAGGCCGGCCTGCAACCGGCCCGGGTCAGGGTGGATCTGAGCGAGGCCTGGACCACCGACTGGATGAGCGCCGACGGCAAGCGCAAGTTGCGGGAGTACGGCATCGCGCCGCCCCAGGGGCCGGCCTGTGGCCAGCACCTGGTGCCGGATGACGGTGTGCCCTGCCCCCAGTGCAACAGCCAGCATACCCGCCTGGTGAGCGAATTTGGCTCCACCGCCTGCAAGGCCCAGTACCAGTGCAGGGATTGCCTGGAGCCCTTTGATTATTTCAAGTGCATTTAGTCCCGACCAGACAGGGAGCAGAGTCATGAATCAGTTTTATTCACTGCGGGTTAAATCCGTACAGGAACAAACCCGCGATGCCATCGCCATCTCCTTTGAGCTCGCTGGCGACAACCATCAGCGTTTTCGCTTCAAGCCGGGTCAGCACCTGACCCTGCGTCACCAGCATGAAGGTGAAGAGCTGCGCCGCTGCTATTCCATCTGCAGCCGCGACGGCCACGAAGATCTGACCATTGCGGTCAAGCGTATTCCCGATGGCCGTTTCTCCAACTGGGTGAACGACCACCTCAAGGCCGGCGATGTGCTGGAGGTAATGCCGCCCCAGGGGGTGTTTTTCCAGCAGGCCGAGAAAATGGGTGGCCGCAGCTACCTGGGCTTTGCCGCCGGCAGTGGCATCACCCCGCTGCTGTCCATCGTCAAGACCCTGCTGGCCCAGGATGAGCAGGCCAGCTTCACCCTGGTCTACGGCAACCGCAGCTGGAACCAGACCATGTTCGCCGACGAGCTGGCGGATATGAAGGACAGCTACCCGACCCGGTTCCAGTTCGTGTGCATCTTCAGCCGCGAGCAGGGCGAGAGCGAGGTGCTCAACGGCCGGCTGGATGAGGCCAAGATCCGCAGCCTGCTGGACAGCCGGTTGCTGACCGCCGAGGTGGATCACTGCTTTGCCTGCGGTCCGGAAGAAATGATGACGGCGGTGGAAACCGTGCTGCCGGAATACGGCCTGGCCCGGGAACGGGTGCATACCGAGCGCTTCAACACCGGCCCGGCCCGCTCCCTGAGCGCCGAGGAGCGCGCCGCCCGCACTCAGGGTCTGGTGGGCGTGATCCTCGATGGCCGCGAGCTGCAGGTGGAAGTGAGTCCGGATGACGACAGCATTCTCGACGCCGCCCTGCGTGCCGGCGCCGACCTGCCTTATGCCTGCAAGGGCGGCGTCTGCGCCACCTGCAAGTGCAAGGTGGTGGAAGGGGAAGTGGACATGGCCATCAACTACAGCCTGGAGCCTGACGAAGTGGCCGCCGGCTATGTATTGAGCTGCCAGTCCCGCCCCAGGGCCGGCACAGTACGCATCAGCTTTGACGACTGAGGGCGAGGTCATGAGTGTTGCAGATATTCGCTTCGGCGAGATTGAAGAGGGGGTGCTGACCCTCACCCTGAACCGGCCCGAGCGCCGCAATGCCCTGCGCAACCAGACCCTGCGTGAGCTGGGGGATGCCCTCGCCGCCGCCGCCACCACCGATGCGGTGCGCGCCGTGGTGATCCAGGGCAACGAGCGCTGCTTTGCCGCCGGCGCCGATCTGGAGGAAATGCGCCACCATGACGCGGTGAGCCTGCAGCAGGACGAAAGGCCGGCGCTGTGGAAGCGGATCGACGACTTCAACAAGCCGCTGATCGCCGCCGTCAACGGCTACGCCCTCGGCGCCGGTCTGGAGCTGGTGCTGCACTGCGACCTGGTGGTGGCGGGGGAGGGCACCCTGCTGGGTCTGCCGGAAATCAAGCTGGGCATCATGCCCGGCGCCGGTGGCACTCAGCGGCTGAGCCGGCAGGTTGGCCAGCAGACCGCCATGCAGATGGTGCTGACCGGCGAACCGATCAGCGCCGAGCGCGCCCACGCCCTGGGCCTGGTGGGCCAGATCTGTGTGCCGGCCCTGACCGCCGAGTATGCCCGGCGACTGGCCCGGCAGGTTGCCGCCCAAGCACCGCTGGCGGTGCAGGCCGCCAAGGGCGCCATCAAGGCCTGTCAGGAAACCAGCCTGAGCCAGGGCCTGCGCCAGGAACGGCAGGCCTTTGTCTGGCTGGCCGGCACCGAAGACCGCAACGAAGGCATTAACGCGTTTCTGGAAAAACGCGCACCGAACTACCGGGGGAAATAATGGAATATCAACACATCGAATGTTACCTGGAAGGCGCCGTGGGCGTGCTGGTGCTGAACCGCCCGGCCCAGCTCAACAGCTTTAATGAGGCCATGCATCGAGAAGTGGCCGCCATATTGAAAGACTGGGATCGCAACCCCGAGGTGCGCGCCGTGCTGCTCACCGGCAAGGGCCGGGGCTTCTGCGCCGGCCAGGATCTGGGTGACCGCGCCGTCAACAGCGACCAGGCCGCCCCGGATCTGGGCCAGTCCATCGACCGCTACTACAACCCGTTGATCAGCCGCATTACCGGCATGGCCAAGCCGGTGATCTGTGCGGTGAACGGCGTGGCCGCCGGCGCCGGCGCCAACATCGCCCTAGCCTGCGACATCGTGATCGCCGGCCGCAGCGCCTCCTTTATTCAGGCCTTCTGCCGGCTGGGACTGGTGCCCGACTCCGGCGGCACCTGGTTCCTGCCCCGGCTGGTGGGCCGCGCCCGCGCCATGGCCCTGGCCCTGCAGGGGGACAAGGTCAGCGCCGAGCAGGCCCGGGACATGGGCATGATCTGGCAGGTGGTGGACGACGAGGCGCTGCAGAGTGTGGCCATGCAGCAGGCCCAGCACCTGGCCCGTCAGCCCACCTACGGTCTGGGTCTGATCAAGCAGGCCATCCACCGCGCCGCCGACAACAGCCTGGCCGAACAGCTGGAGCTGGAGCGGGATCTGCAGCGCCTGGCCGGCCGCAGTGAAGACTACCGGGAAGGGGTGGACGCCTTCCTTAACAAGCGCACCCCGGAATACAAGGGACGGTAACATGAGCAGCAGCATAAAGATCCAGCAGGTGGCGGTGATCGGCGCCGGCACCATGGGCATGGGCATCGCCCAGGTGGCGGCCCAGGCCGGCCACCAGGTCAAACTGTTCGACGCCAACGCGACCCAGACCGCCCGCGCCCTGGACGACTTTGCCAGCCGCCTGGCGAGCCGGGTGAAGCGGGGCAAGCTGAGCGAGCAGGAAGCACAAACCCTGCAGGCCCGCATCAGCGCCGCCGACAGCCTGAGCGAGCTGGCCGATGCCAGCCTGGTGATCGAGGCCATCGTCGAGCGCCTGGACATCAAGCAAAAGGTGTTTGCCGAGCTGGAGAGCATCTGCAGCGAGCAGTGCATTCTGGCCTCCAATACCTCGTCCATCTCCATTACCGCCATCGGTGCCGCCCTGGCGCACCCCGAGCGGCTGGCCGGCCTGCATTTCTTCAACCCGGCCCCGGTGATGAAGCTGGTGGAAGTGATCTCCGGCCTGGCCACCGCCCACGAGGTGCGTGACACCCTGCTGGCGCTGGCTCGGGACTGGGGCAAGGTGGCGGTGCACGCCAGCTCCACCCCCGGCTTTATCGTCAACCGTATCGCCCGTCCTTATTACGGCGAAACCCTGCGCGCCCTGCAGGAAGGGGTATCCACCCCGGCGGTGCTGGATGCGCTGATGCGCAGCGCCGGCTTCCCCATGGGCGCCTGCGAGCTGACCGACCTCATCGGCCAGGACGTGAACTTTGCGGTGAGCGCCAGCGTCTATCGCGCCTTTCACGACGAGCCGCGCTACCGTCCGTCCCTGGTGCAGCAGGCGCTGGTGGATGCGGGCCGCTTTGGCCGCAAGACCGGCCAGGGTTTTTATGCCTACCAGGGTGGCAAGCCGGTGGTGGAAGCCCTGCCGGTGCCGGCAGGCCGCACGCCTGAAAGCGTTACTGTGGTGGGTGACTGGTCCGGCTTGAAGGGCGCCGAGACCCTGCTGGCCCGCCACCAGGGCGAGTTTATCCGCGCCGAGGGCGAGCCCGCTTGGCTTATTGACGGTGTGCGGGTGTCCCTGACCAACGGTCAGTCCGCCGCCCTGCGTTATCCCGGCCAGGCCGCCATAGCCCTGGACTGGGCCGACGACTACGACAGTGTGTCTCATGTGGCTCTGGGTGTGTCCGCCCACTGCAGCCAGGAACAGGTGGCCGCCGTCACCGGTTTCTTCCAGGCCCTGGGCAAGCAGGTGGTGCTGCTGTCGGATCATCCGGGCCTGCTGGTGCTGCGTACCCTGGCCATGCTGGTGAACGAGGCGGCGGAAGCCTGCCTGCATCAGGTAGCCAGCGCCGAGGACGTGGATCTGGCCATGCGCTTTGGCGTGAATTATCCCAAGGGGCCGGTGGCCTGGGGCGCCGAGGTGGGCTACCGCCGGCTGGTGGTCCTGCTCGACCACCTGCAGGCGGTCTACGGTGAGGAAAAATACCGGCCGTCCCTGCAACTGCGCCACTGGGCGACGAAGGAGGCACAAGTATGAGTGAACTGAATCCAAACGAGCTGGCCCGCCAGTGCGCCGAGACCATGTTTGCCAACGATGCCTGCAGTCAGCACCTGGGCCTGGAAATTGAGAGCGTCAGCCCCGGCGAAGCCGTGATGACCATGCGGGTGCAGCCCTGGATGCTCAACGGCCACGGCAGCATACAGGGGGGCATTCTGTTTACCTTCGCCGATGCGGCCTTTGCCTTTGCCTGCAACGGCTACAACAAGGTGACCATCGGCCAGGGTTGCACCATCGATTACCTCAAGCCCGCCTTTAACGGCGAGTTTCTGCGGGCCCGGGCCCGGGAGCTGCACAGAGGCGGTCGCACCGGCACCTACGACGTGGTGCTGGAAAACGAAGCGGGAGAAACGCTGGCCCTGTTCCGGGGGCGTTCCTACCAGGTGAAAGGAAGCATTTTAAAGGAAGAACACCATGACTGATGCGTTTCTGTGTGACATGGTCAGAACCCCGGTGGGCCGCTACGGCGGCGCCCTGAGCGCGGTGCGGGCCGACGATCTGGCGGCCATTCCCCTGCGCCGGCTGAAGGAGAACCACCCGGATCTGCCCTGGGAAAAGGTAGACGAAGTGATCATGGGCTGTGCCAACCAGGCCGGTGAAGACAACCGCAACGTGGCCCGCATGGCCGCCCTGCTGGCGGAGCTGCCCACCCAGGTGCCGGGCACCACGGTGAACCGCCTGTGCGGCTCCGGTCTGGACGCCATCGGCTTTGGCGCCCGCAGCATCAAGGCCGGCGAGGCCAGGCTGGTGCTGGCCGGCGGCGTGGAGAGCATGAGCCGCGCCCCCTTTGTGATGCCCAAGGCCATCGGCGCCTTCAGCCGGGCCAACGAGGTGCACGACACCACCATTGGCTGGCGCTTTGTCAACCCGCTGATGAAGGCCCAGTACGGCGTGGACTCCATGCCCGAAACCGCCGAAAATGTGGCGGAACGTTTTGGCATCAGCCGGGAAGATCAGGACCTGTTCGCCCTGCGCAGCCAGCAGAAAACCGAGCAGGCCCGCGCGTCCGGCATCCTGGCCCAGGGCATGGTGCCGGTGCTGATCCACGGCCGCAAGGGTCAGGTGACCGAGGTCAGCGCCGACGAGCATCCCCGGCCCCGGACCACCCTGGACGATCTGGCCCGGCTGCCGACCCCGTTCCGTGCCGGTGGCTCGGTGACCGCCGGCAACGCCTCCGGCGTGAACGACGGCGCCGCCTGCACCCTGCTGGCCAGCGGTGAGGCGGTGGCGCAATATGGCCTCAAGCCCAAAGCCCGCATTGTGGCCATGGCCAGTGCCGGCGTGGAGCCAAAGTACATGGGCATAGGCCCGGTGCCGGCGGTGCGCAACCTGCTGGAAAATACCGGCCTGAGCCTGAACGAAATGGACGTAATTGAGCTCAACGAGGCCTTTGCCGCCCAGGCCCTGGCGGTGCTGCGCGAGCTGGGCCTGCAGGATGACGACGCCCGGGTCAACCCCAACGGCGGCGCCATTGCCCTGGGGCATCCCCTGGGCATGAGCGGCGTGCGGCTGGTGATGGCTGCGGTAAATGAACTGAAACGCACCAAAGGTCGCTACGGTCTGTGCACCATGTGTGTCGGCGTTGGCCAGGGTGTCGCGCTGATCGTGGAAAATATTGACTGAGAACTAGCCAAAGGGAGGAGGCACTCATGACAACCAAACTGGATCACATCGAAACCGCATCTGTTGACGAACTGCGCTCACTGCAACTGGAGCGCCTGCAGAAGTCGCTGCAACACGCCTACGACAACGTACCCATGTACAAGCGCAAGTTTGACGAGGCCGGCGTGCATCCCTCCGACTGCAAAAGCCTGGAGGATCTGAGCAAGTTTCCCTTCACTACCAAGCAGGATCTGCGCGACAACTACCCCTTTGGCCTGTTTGCCGTGCCCATGGACAAAATCGTGCGCCTGCACGCCTCGTCCGGCACCACCGGCAAGCCGACCGTGGTGGGCTACACCCAGCAGGACATCGACACCTGGGCCGACGTGATGGCCCGCTCCCTGCGAGCTGCGGGTTTAAGCAACAAGGACAAGATCCACGTGTCCTATGGCTACGGCCTGTTCACCGGTGGCCTCGGCGCTCACTACGGCGCCGAACGCCTGGGTGCGGCAGTCATTCCCATGTCCGGTGGTCAGACCGAGAAACAGGCCCAGTTAATCCAGGACTTCCAACCCGATGGCATCATGGTAACGCCGTCCTACTGCCTGAACATCATCGACGAGCTGGAGCGGCAGATGGGCGATGCCAGTCAGTGCTCCCTGCGAGTAGGGGTGTTTGGCGGCGAGCCCTGGAGCAACGGCATGCGCGATGAAATCGAGCAACGCATGGGGATCGATGCCCTCGACATTTATGGCCTGTCTGAAGTCATGGGCCCTGGCGTGGCCATGGAATGCCTCGAGTCCAAGGATGGCCCCACCATCTGGGAAGACCACTTCTACCCCGAGATCATCGATCCGGTCACTGGCGAGGTTGTGGCCGACGGCGGGCAGGGCGAGCTGGTGTTCACCACCATCACCAAGGAAGGCTTGCCGGTGATCCGTTACCGCACTCGGGATCTGACCCGCCTGCTGCCGGGCTCCGCCCGCACCATGCGGCGCATGGACAAGATCACCGGCCGCAGCGACGACATGCTGATCATTCGCGGTGTCAACGTGTTCCCGACCCAGGTGGAAGAGCAGCTGCTGCAGTTCCCCCAGCTGACCCCGCACTACCAGCTGGAAGTGAGCCGTCACGGTCACCTGGATTCCCTGCGCATTCGGGTGGAGCTGCGCCACGACCATGCCAGCGCCGATCTGCATTCTCTGGAGCACCATATCAAGCACCGCATCAAGGCGATGATCGGCATTTCCACCGCCATCGACGTGGTGGGCGAAGGGGAGCTGCCCCGCTCCCAGGGCAAGGCGGTCCGGGTGGTGGATTTGCGCAAAAGCGCCTGAAGTTTAAAATGATACTAAAAGTGGCCGAATGGCCACTTTTTTGTTTTTATTTAATCTGTTTATGTATGAGCTAATCAATAAAATCGGCCTTTAAATTGATACATGCTATGCTGTTTTATCGGCTTAGATTTGTTTCAAGCTCAGACATTTGGCCCACTTTATCTGGTAATTACGTGTCATGGAAACCCGCTTATCTCCCTTAGTGCAACAGGCCCTGGATCATGAAACCGTCAGCGGCACCTCACTGATCATGAGTATTTTCGGTGATGCCATTTCCCACCGCGGCGCTTGCATCAGCCTGGCCAGCCTGATCGATATGGTGGCCGACTTTGGCTTTAACGAGCGCTTTGTGCGTACCTCGGTGTTTCGACTAGGCAAGGACGGCTGGCTGAGTTCCGAGCGGATTGGTCGGCTCAGCTTCTACCGCATGACAGAGCAGGGCTTCCGGCGCCTGCGGGAAGCGGAAAACCGTATTTATGTGATGGAGCAAAAGCCCTGGGACGGTTACTGGGATCTGGTGCTGCTGAGTTCGGTAGAGCTGGAAGCCAAGGCCCAGCTGAAAAAGGAGCTGGGGTGGCTGGGCTGCGCTGCCATCGCCCCCAATTTGATGGGCTTTCCCGGCCTGGAGCAGCGCCGGCTGCGCCAGTTGTTGATCGATCTGGACATGGGCGAGCAGGTAGTGGTGTTCCGGGCTCAGACTCAGGATCTGGGCCTGGGGGTAGCGCCGCCCTTGTCGCGGATGATTTCGGCCAACTGGCCCCTGGACGAGATCCGCCAGCGCTACGAGGAATTTCTGGCGCTGTACCGGCCCATGCTCGGTCAGCTGGAAGACGGTGAGGCGCTTGATCCCATGCTGGCGTTTCAGCTTCGCATTTTGCTGGTGCATCACTACCGTCGTATTCAGCTGCGGGATCCCATGCTGCCGGCGGAGTTACTGCCTGCAGACTGGCCGGGCATGGCGGCCCGCACCCTATGCGCCAATATCTACAACCTGCTGTATCCGACGGCGGAAGAATACATCTGGCACAAAGGGCGCACGGCGGAAGGCCCGCTGCCCCCCGCCGATGCCGCTTTTTATCAGCGTTTTGGCGGCCTGCGCCGCCATGCCCAGACGGCAGATGTGTCGGCCTGACAGCCTGTAAAACGGATCACAAGGAGTGACCATGAACTGTTATGAAATTGACGGCCTGGTGCCGGTGGTGGAAGAAGGGGCCTATGTGCATCCCTCCGCCGTGCTGATCGGCGACGTGATTGTGGAGCGGGGGGCCTATATCGGCCCGCTGGCCTCGCTCAGGGGGGATTTTGGCCGTATTCATGTAATGGAAAACGCCAATGTGCAGGACAACTGCGTGATGCACGGCTTTCCCGATGCGGATACCCAGGTGCTGCCCTGGGGCCATGTGGGTCATGGTGCCATTCTGCACGGCTGCGTGGTGGGAGAGAACGCCCTGGTGGGTATGAACGCCGTGGTGATGGACGGCGCCCGGGTGGGGGATCACAGCATAGTGGCGGCCCACGCTTTCGTGAAGGCCGAAATGCAGATCCCGGACAGGGTGCTGGCGGCCGGCACCCCGGCCCGGGTGCTGCGGGAGCTGCGCCCGGACGAACTGGAGTGGAAGCGGCAGGGGACCCAGACCTACATCGACCTGGTGGGCCGCTGCCTGAACAGCCTGCGCCCGGCTGTGCCGCTGCGAACGGTAGAACCCAACCGCCCCCGGCTGTTTGAAAACGCCGATTACCTGCCCAAATACAAGGCCTGAGCGGCCAGGTTGGCATTAACAAAAGAGCGGGCCGGGGCCCGCTCTTTTGTTAATGGTTACCGCCTTACCGCCAGCACGGTTTCCTTTTCGCTGGCCGCGTCCACATCACTCTGTTCGAGCCAGACTGGTTTCAGTCTGAACTCAATAAAGTCATCCAGCTGATCCCGGTAGTGGGGAGACAGGGTGCCGTCCGGCGCAATAAAGCCGGACTGACCCGGTGCCGCCACCTCCCAGGCCGAGGCCTTGCCACCAGCAAAGACCGTCATGTTGTTTTCCGTGCCCCGGTTCATGGCGATGGGGGTACGCACGGCTTCCTCCGGGTTGGCCTGAGGTACGCCGATGTAGTTCTTGTGAGTAAACTCCAGCACATCCACCGGTGCCAGCCAGTCCTGCATGTCCGGGCCGTACCGTTGGCTCAGGTTGTCGATGGCCCGGCCGAGGGCGGCCAGCTGCAACTGCTCGCCGTCGCGACCGGACAGCAGATCCGTGTTGATGACGGTGCGGTTGAGCCAGGCACCCAGTGCCTTGGTGCCGGTGCTGATGTTGTAGCCGTTGGCCACCACGCCATCGGCATTGCCGTGGCCGGTGGCGGTATACCATGACAGGTGAGCATCGGGAAGCAGAGGCTGGTAGGTCTCCTGCAGCATCTCGGACAGCCATTCCCTGAACAGGCCGGCGGCGGCATGGTCATAGCGGCCATCCCGGTCCTCATCCTTGTTCAGGTAATCCCAGCCGGCCAGCAGCCGGGCGGCCTGGCGCAGCTGCGGTTGTGCGCTGTTGCCGGCCAGCTCGGCCAGCCGGGGCAGAAAGAAGCGGGCGTTGGGATCGGACAGTGAGGCTTCCATCATCAGACCCCAGGCCTGCTCCGGGGTCAACCGATCCACGGCATCCACCCGGCTGTTGATTTCCAGCACCCGGTCGATGGTGTTCCAGCTGTACCACCACTGATCCGGATTGGGAAAGCCTTCCGCCGGACGGTTGTTCCAGTTGGAGATATAACCGCTGGAGGGGTTGTACACCTGGGGGTTGGTATCAAACGGATACAGCCCCAGCCAGTCGGCGCTGCCGTCTCCCGGCGTGGGCAGGCGGCCGTCCTGTCCGGGGTGGCGCACCGGATAATGTCCCCCCAGGGCGTAGCCGATATTGCCATCCTGATCCGCATAATACCAGTTGACGTTGATGGCGCTGTGGGACACCTGATCCCGCCATTGCCGGTGATTTTTCGCCTTGCTGACCTTGTTCCAGGCCATCAGGGTGGACACCTCCTTGCCGGCCCAGCCTCGCTGTTTGGCGTAGGCCACGCCGTCTTCGGGCCGGTATTCCACCACGGGACCGTAGACGGAGCGATAGACGGTGATGACCATGTCTTCCGAATCTTTTACTCGAATGCGTTGCTGCTCTTTCTCCAGCGGCCGGTATTTGCCTTTGTACAGGTACTGCTCCGGGTGGTCCGGGTTCAGCTCCAGCCGGAACAGATCCACGTTGTCGCCGGCGCCCCAGGTACTTCCCCAGCTGATATGACCATTGTGGCCGAACTCCACCATGGCATAGCCGGTGGGGGAGTTGCCGACCACGTCATAACCGGCGCCGTGCAGGCCTACCGAATAGGTGTAGGCGGGCTGATAGAAGCCGAACTGGGGGCCGTTGATCAGCACGGCGCTGGCGTTTTGGGTCTTGTCCTTGCCCAGCACCAGAATATTGCTGAAGGGCGCTTCCCTAAACCCGTCCCAGCCCAGGGTGCCCTGACGGCCGGGGTTCGGTGCATTCATGGCCAGCAGCGGGGCATCGCTTTCTCGGGCGGCGGGCGCCAGGCCGGCGGTCAGCCGTTGCTTTACCTGCTCACGGCCGGCGACAGACCAGTCGCCTACCGGAATGGTGTTGGGGGCCTCGTCGCTCAGATGGGGCGCCAGAGTATCAAATAGTTGCCGGGCCTGCTCCTGGCCGTGTTTTTGCTCCAGCGCCTCCAGCAGTTGCTGGTTTTCCAGCTCGGTGTTGTAGTCCCCGAAGCGGTTGATCATGGAGCCGATAAACAGCATGGCCACGTCGAATTCGTTCCAGGGTTTGGGGGTAAAGCCGTAGTCAATAAACTGTCTGGGCATCAGCCGGTCGGGCGCCTCAAACACCCTGGCCTGCCACTGGTTAAGGCCGGCGGCGTAGCCGGCCAGAATGTCGCGGTCGGCGGCGGGCAGCACATCCAGCTGGGCCTGAATGGCATGGGGGTTGTAGTGCTGGCGCACCCTGATGTCCAGCGGCAGAAATTCCTCGCCCAGTACCTCGGCTACCTTGCCCTGGGCGCTGCGGCGGGCCATGTCCAGCTGAAACAGCCGATCCTGGGCAATGGCATAGCCGTAGCCATAAAACAGGCCATAGGTGGACTCGGCATAAATATGAGGGGTGCCGTGCTGGTCACGCTTGATGGTGATTTCATCGGCACCGGGCAGGCTGTTGCAACCGGCGAGCAGGGAAAGGCCGGCCAGAGAGCTCAGCAGAAATACGGGTTTTTTAGGCATGGTAATCCCTTACAGATGACGTAATGAATAAATAGAAGGTTTGCTGAAACCGGCCGGTCATGACAGACCGGCCGAAAAGGAGTTAGCGGTAAAGCAGTTCCGGCAGCCAGAGGGTCAGGGCCGGCAGCATGATCAGCAGGGCCAGGCGCACGATGTCGGCGCACCAGAAGGGGGTAACACCGCGGAACACGGTGGCGCTGTTGAGATCCTTGACCATGCCCGTCAGCACGAAAACATTCATGCCCACCGGCGGTGTGATCAGACTAATCTCGGTGGCCACCACCACGATGATGCCGAACCAGATCGGGTCCATCCCCAGACTGTGGATCACCGGAAAGAATACCGGCACGGTGAGCAGCATCATGGACATGCTTTCGAACACGGCGCCCAGCACCAGATAGATGGCGATGATCATCAGCAGCACCATCATGGGTGACACCGAAAAGCCGGTGATTAGCTCCACCAAATGGTCGGGCAGGCCGGCCCGGTTGATGAAGTTGGAGAAGATAAGCGCGCCTATCACCACCAGGAACAGCATGGCCGAGGTGCGGGCGGTTTCAATCAGCACGTCCTTCAGATCCGCCAGGCTCAGGCAACGGCGCTTGACGGCAATAAACAGGGAGCCGGCGGCACCGATGCCGGCAGCCTCGGTGGGCGTGAACACACCCAGATAAATGCCGCCCATTACCAGGGTAAACAGGCCCAAAATGCCACTCACCCCCTTCAACGCCTGCCATTTTTCGGCCCGGCTCATGGTGTTACCGGGAGGGCCGGCCTTGGGGTTGCGCCATACCACCCAGCGTACCGCGGCCAAATAGAGCAGCACGCCCAGCACGCCGGGAATAAAGCCGGCGGCAAACAGGTCACGAATACTCTGCTCGGTAAGGATGCCGTAGATGATCAGCGCCACGCTCGGCGGAATAAGAATGCCCAGGGTGCCACCGGCGGCGATGGCGGCGGACGCCAGGCTGTCGGCGTAGCCGTATCTGCGCATGGGGGGGATGGCCACCCGCGACATGGTGGCGGCGGTGGCCAGGCTGGAGCCGCAGATGGCGGAGAAACCGCCGCAGGCGGTAATGGCGGCCATGGCCATACCACCTTTGCGATGCCCCACCAGCGCATGAGAAGCCTGGAACAGCTCGGCGGACAGGCCTGAACGGCTGATCAGGTTGCCCATCAGGATAAACAGCGGGATCACGCTCAGGCCATAGTCCTGGGCGGTGTCCAGCAGACGCCGGGCACTGATCGACAGGGCGCCGGTGAAGTTGAAGTCCATCAGGGCCGCATAGCCCACCACGCCCACGGCGGCCATGGCAAAGGCGATGGGCACGCGCAGAAAAATAAGCCCCAGCAAAATGCCGAAGCCCAGCAGGGATTCCATCATAACGCGGTTGCCTCCTCTAGGGGGTGGCTGTGAGTAGCGGGCAGGGCATTGGCATCACCGAGCAGGGTCATTACCGCAAAGGTAATGGCGGTCAGCCACAGGCAGACGCCGATCAGGAACATGGCCCAGGCGCTGGGAATTGACAGGTATTCACTGACCGAGTTGTAGCGGGCGGCGCGCTCGGCCAACTTCCATACTGTCATCGCCATATAGCCACAACCCACCGCCATAAACAGGTGGCATAGCCGGTCCCGCAAGGCCCGCAGCCAGCGGGGAAAGCGGGGGTCCAGCAAATCCACCGCCACATGCTCGTTGTGCCAGGTGATGGTGGGCAGGATCAGAAAGATGGAGGCAGCGAGCATGATCTCAATCAGCTCGGCGCCGCCGATCAGAGGCCGGTTGAACAGGTAGCGACCCACCACATCGACGGCGGTAAGCAACATCATCAGCAACAGCATCAGTCCGGCGGTGAGGTTAAGCAGCCGCTTTAGGGCGGCTGCGCTGTTGCACCAGAGCCGGGAAACATGGGCAATCATGGCGGTTATCCCTGGTTATCCATCTGGGTTTGATAGTCACGGGCAATCTGGCGGAATTCGGCCAGCGCCTGCCCGGCATCCACCTTACGGTCGGCGACGTCCTCAAGCCAGTTTTGCTCAATGCTTTGGGTTAGCTCGGCAAACAGCTGCACATCCTGCTTGCTGGCCGGGGTGATGGTATTGCCGTACTCCAGCGCATCCTGCTCGGCTTCCTTGTCGGCCTGAACCCAGGCTCGGGCGGCCATGGCCGAAAGCTTTTCACCAGATACCGCCATGATGGCGTCACGGTCTTCGGCGGAAATGCGATCGAAGAAGTCTTCCCCGATAAAGATGCCAAAGCTGCCCAAATACAGGCCGTGGGGCATTTTCAGGGTGTAGGGAGCCACTTCCTTGAAGCGCATGCTCCGTTTGGTATTCATGGGGTTGAACACGCCGTCCACCACCCCTTGTGTGAGCATTTCGTAGACTTTGGTGGTAGGTGCGGCCACGCCGGTGATACCCAGTTGCTGGCCAATACTGCTTTGTACGCCACCGCCGATACGAATTTTTTTGCCGTGCAGGTCGGCGAGTCCGGCCAAGGGCTCGCGAGTATGGATCTCTCCTGGACCATGAGTGAACAGGCCGGCAACCACAACCTCACCGTGCTCGTTCGCCTGACTCAGGTATTTTTCATGGATACGCCAATGTGCCACCGAGGCGGCCTCGGCCCCGGCCCCCAGGTTGGGCAGTTCGGCGATACTGGTAAGCTTGAAACGGCCGGGGAAGTAACCATGATACGTCCATGATGCATCAATAGCTCCATCTTGAACCAAATCAATCATGCTCTGTGGGGCCCCCAGATCGTGCTCCAGCTTGAGTTTAACCCGGCCCTCGGTGGCTTCCTCTATCCATTTTCCCCAGGTGGGCAGCACGGTGATATTCATTTCACTGCTGGGTGAAAGCCAGGTCGCAACCCGCATGGTGGTGGCGGCGGTGGCCTGGCCATGGTACAGACCGGCGGCGGCGAACAACGATATCCATATACGTTTCATATCTTTCCCCTTCGCATTGGCGAAACATTGACTGCAAAACAAGATACACATTACACCATTGAAATTAAAAAAGTGAAGCGTTTTGTTTGACTTTGTTAACCGGCGATTAACATTCCTGTATCAAGGTGACAGGAAAATAAAAAAGTGCCGGGCAGGGGCCGGCACTGAAAGGGGGTACATCCACAGGGAACGGAAAAACGAGCGGGTTTAAAAGCGGTACATCACCATGCCCTGCAGGCGGGTGGCGTCGCCTTCACGGCCATCCTGCACTTCACGGATGTGGTGGCCGATTTCAACCCCGTAACTGATGGCGCCGATGGGCGACCAGATATAGTTGAGGTGAATGGCCTCGAATTGCTCGGTGCTGTCGCCGCCCAGGGCGCCGGCCCGTACCGCATCGTCGATATCTGAGCGGGCAATGCCATAGCCCAGGGTGGCTGCGCCGGGGCCGGCCTTGACGGTGATGCCGGCCGTGGCGCCGCTGGCCTCGATGGTTTCCAGCTCGCCAGTGACGGGGTTGATATAGCCGGGGCGGGAAGGGCTTCCTTCCAGATAACCGCCGATGCCGTCGCCGTGGGTAAGGGCGCCGCGCAGGGTGACGTCGCCCAGCTGGTAGCGGGCCTCCAGGCTCAGGCCCCAGCCAAAGGCGGTTTCATCGTTGTCTGTGCTATCCCGGTAATATTCGAGCTGGCGCAGCACCGCCGATGCGCCGTAGGCAAAGGCGCCGGACTGACTCTGGTAGCGCAGGGTAAGATCCGGCAGGCCGTTCTTGCTTTCATCGGGGGCGCTGACGGAGACCTCTCTGCCCAGGTTTCCGGGATCTTCAAGGGCAACGGAAAAGTCGCCCTGGGTGTAGCGCAGCTGTGCCTGCCGGCTTGCATTGGCCATGCCCGGCCAGGGGGCGAAATCAATGGTGGGGTACATGGCGATGTTACCGCCAAAATTGCTCCAGGTCTGGCCCGCTGTGATGCCATTCCACTCACCGTAGGCGTGGCGCAGGCGCAGGTTGCCGCCGCCGCTGCCGTAAAAGTCCCCCTCAACATTGACCATGAGGTCGCCTCGTGGGGTGGGGGTGAGGGTGCTAATCCCCAGTCGGCTCTGAAAGGCGTGCAGGTTGGTGTGTCCATCGGGGCCTTTCTCTCCGTCGAGCCGAATCTTGTTGCGATCCACGAAGTTGCCCAGATCTGCATCCAGATCGTGAATGATGTCCAGCTTGGCATAGCCATAAAGGCTGGCCTGGGTGCCGTTGAGCTGAAAATCAACGGCCTGGGTGGTGCCGGAAACCAGCAGGGCGGCCACGGACAGGGCGAAAGTTCGGGAGGTATTGCAAGGGTGCTTCATGGGCAATCAAGTCCTTTGGTATGCATGTTTATCCTGACGTTTTTGCGTGAGCTCACCGGCCCCTCTGCCTTCAGTGGCAAGGGCGGACGGGGTAACGGCAGGGAGTGAGAGAGTTGATTACAGAAAGAACGTAAAAGTGACACACCATTACAGTTTGTTTTGGAGTGATTGAGTTTCTTTTCCATAAGAACTTCTCGGCATCCTTGCCGCTTATATGGCAAAAAAAGTTGCCAGTATCGCTCATTCGTAGCCATCACCACTTAAACCCGATGTGGGGGTAGGTAGTGATGTGATACACAATAAACCATAAGTTTTTATTTGTGTAAAATATCTGTTTGGTTTTTGTTGTGTTCCGGGCGGTGCATGCCGAAGGGCGGGGGGAGCATATGGGCAGGCAATGTGAGCCGAAGGCGTGAGACGCGGACACTGGACGCAAAAAGGGGGAGCATGGCTCCCCCTTTTACGTTTGCCTTGTGGCGCTTATTGCTGGCTTTCTTCCACCACTTCGCTGACCTTGCGTTCGGCCTCGGCGGCGGCCTCGTCCATGGCTTCGGCCATGGCGTCGGTTTTTTCTTCAACGGCCTGAGCGGCATCGCTCAGGGCTTCACCGGCGGCATCGGCCTGTTCACTGGCGGCCTGGGCGGCTTCGTCCATGGTTTCATCAATGGACTCGCCCAGTTGCTCCATGGTGCCTTCTTCTTCCATACCCAGGGCTTCCTGAGTCTCGTCCATGGTTTGCTCGGCCTGCTCCTGTACCTGCTCCACGGCGTTATCCATGTTCTCGCCGGCCTGCTCCGCCGGGCCCTTGTTGTCACAGGCTGCCAGGCCAAAGGTGGTGACGGAGGTAAACAACAGAATATTCAGCAGTGACTTGTTCATAGGTTCTCCCTGTTTTATCAAGCGGGGTTGCGGGATATTCCGCTTTTTGGTGACGACATAAACAGTAATAGCCCAAATGGAGCATATGCAACAGCCATGACAATATTCTTTCAGATTGGTCGAATAAGAAAAATCCTTTCTAATCAATGGTTAGCCCGTTTTTGCGAAGCCGGTTGACGCAACGAGCAGTGTCTTGGGTGCATCGTATATGACGAAGTCTGTCCTGAAGTGGTAATTGTTCATCCGCTTTGTCGTCAGCCGGCCGGCTGTGTGGCCTCGAGAATGTCGGCCAGCCTGTTTTCCGCTTCCTGCGAGGCCTGCTCCACCACTTGCTGGTGCTGCTTTTTCTGCTGCTCGATCACCTCGGGCTCGGGGCGGGCCTCGGCGGGCAGGTTGGGAGAAGGCTCGGTGTTGAAGCCGGCTTGCACCACTTCATCAATATGGTCTTCCACGTCGGCGGCGGGGCCTTGCGGCTCGCAGCCGGCCAGCAGGGCAAGGGACAAGGTGAGGGCGGTAAGGGTCAGAGTTTGCATATTCAGGCTCCTGTAAACTGCACATCGGCCACGGTCATTCCAGTCAATAACCGTCGGTATATAAACATCAAGGGCACCATATTGGTGCCCTTGGCGCAAATTTCAACCGTTTTGCCTTATTTACGGCGCCAGCGGGTACCTTCGGGTCCGTCTTCCAGCACAATGCCCATGGCGGTAAGGCTGTCGCGGGCGGCGTCGGCGGCGGCCCAGTCCTTGGCCTTGCGGGCATCGAGGCGGGCCTGGATCAGGCGCTCAATCTCGGCGACCTCATCGTCGGCACCGGCATTGCCGCGCAAAAAGGCCTCGGGCTCCTGCTCCAGCAGGCCCAGCACGCCCGCCAGCTCGCGCAGGCGGCCGGCCAGGCCGGCGGCGGCGGTGTCGTCCTTGCCCTTCTGGCGGTTGATTTCCCGGGCCAGATCAAACAGCACCGAGTAGGCCTCGGGGGTGTTGAAGTCGTCGTCCATGGCGGCAGTAAAGCGGGTGACAAAGTCGTCGCCACCGGCGGCGTGAACCTCGGGCAGATCCCGCAACGCGGTGTAAAGCCGCTCCAGGGCGGTGCGCGCCTGTTTCAGGTTTTCGTCCGAGTAGTTCAGCTGACTGCGATAGTGGCCCGACAGCAGGAAGTAACGAATGGTCTCGCCGTCGTAATGGCCCAGCACGTCACGAATGGTAAAGAAGTTACCCAGCGATTTGGACATTTTCTCCTGATCCACCATCACCATGCCCGAGTGCATCCAGGTGTTCACGTAGGGGCTGTGGTTGGCGCAGCAGCTCTGGGCGATTTCGTTTTCATGGTGGGGAAACTGCAGATCCGAGCCGCCGCCGTGAATGTCGAAGTGTTTGCCCAGGTGCTTGCCGTTCATGGCCGAGCACTCGATGTGCCAGCCCGGGCGGCCCGGCCCCCAGGGAGATTCCCAGCTCGGCTCACCGGGCTTGGACTGCTTCCACAGCACAAAGTCGAGGGGGTTGCGCTTGGCCTGCTCCACTTCCACCCGGGCGCCCGCTTGCAGCTGCTCCAGGTTCTGGCCCGAGAGCTTGCCGTAGTCGGCAAAGCTGTTGACCTCAAACAGCACATCGCCGTTGTCGGCCACATAGGCGTGGCCGTCTTTGATCAGGGTGTCGACCATATTAATGATTTCGACAATGTGGTCGGTGGCCTTGGGCTCGATATCGGGGCGGGCAATGTTGAGGGCATCAAAGTCCCGGTACATTTCCCCGGTCAGGCGCTCGGTCAGGGCCTGCCAGTCTTCGCCGTTTTCGGCGGCGCGCTTGATGATTTTGTCATCAATATCGGTAACATTGCGCACAAAGGTCAGATCGTAACCGGCGTAGCGCAGGTAACGGGTGACCACGTCAAAGGCCACAAAGGTGCGGCCGTGGCCGATATGACAGAGATCGTAAATGGTCACACCACACACATACATGCCGACCTTGCCGGGCACCAGGGGTTTGAATTCTTCTTTTTGACGGGTCAGGGAATTGTATATTTTCAGCATGTTTCCGTGTCTTGGTGGTGGTGAGTGGTATATCAAGATAGCGCTTATTGAACCGTTTATGGCCACTCTGTGCAAGCCCGGCGGCGCGGGGGTTCGCTATCGCCGCCGCTTGCGCTAAACTCGGCACCTGAACTCACTACGGAATGAACGAACATGGTTACACTGCACACTACCTACGGCGACATTACCCTTCAGCTGTTTGCCGACAAGGCGCCGGAAACCGTTGCCAACTTTCTGCAATACTGCCGCGACGGCCACTACGACAACACCCTGTTCCACCGGGTGATTGACGGTTTCATGATTCAGGGCGGCGGCTACGGTCCCGGCTTTGAAGAAAAGGAAACCCGTGCCGCCATCAAGAACGAAGCCGACAACGGCCTGACCAACAAGGTGGGCGCCATTGCCATGGCCCGTACCATGGAGCCGCACTCGGCCACCGCCCAGTTCTTTATCAACGTCAACGACAACGACTTCCTCAACTTCAAGTCTGCTACCACCCAGGGCTACGGCTACTGCGTGTTCGGTGAAGTGAGCGAAGGCATGGACGTGGTCAACAAGATCAAGGCTGTGGCCACCGGCACTCGCGGTTACATGCATCAGGACGTACCGGTAGACGACGTGCTGATCACCGGCGTCACCGTCAGCGAATAAGCTGCTGCGCCGTTTGTTGCAATGCCCGCCTCGGCGGGCATTGTTGTCTTTGAATCCCGGATTTTCATTCATGCCCCATACCCTGTTTATTGCCGATCTGCACCTGAGTCCCGGCCGGCCCGATATTACTCATGCCTTTCTTGCCTTTATGCGTGATGAAGCGCCCCATGCCGACGCCCTTTATGTGCTGGGCGACCTGTTCGAGTTCTGGATTGGGGACGATGAGCCGAGTGTGCTTAACCGGCAAGTGGCGGCGGCATTCCGGGCCTGCAGCCAGGGCGGCACGCCGGTGTATTACATTCACGGCAATCGGGATTTCATGATTGGCCGGCGTTTTGCCGCCGAGGCGGGCATGACCCTGCTGCCCGAACATCAGGTGATTGACCTGTATGG
This sequence comes from Oceanimonas doudoroffii, assembly GCF_002242685.1. Classification (NCBI taxonomy): domain Bacteria; kingdom Pseudomonadati; phylum Pseudomonadota; class Gammaproteobacteria; order Aeromonadales; family Aeromonadaceae; genus Oceanimonas; species Oceanimonas doudoroffii. Next base: position 1,193,097 of record NZ_NBIM01000001.1, on the reverse strand, counting down.
CACGCCAACGCTTATTATGCACGGCGACTCCCTGTGCACCGACGACGCCGGCTATCAGCGCTTTCGCCGCATTACTCGACTCGGCTGGCTGCAATGGCTGTTTCTGCGCCTGCCATTGAAAAAACGGATGGGCATTGCCGAAGGCATTCGTGGCCGAAGCGCGCGCTCCAAGCAGGAAAAGAGCCTGACCATCATGGATGTGAATCAGGGAGAGGTAGAGCGACAACTGCGCAATGCCGGCGTGCAACGGCTGGTGCACGGACACACCCACAGGCCGGCCATTCATGAATTTGCGCTAGACGGCCAGCCCGCACAACGCCTGGTGCTGGGAGACTGGTACACTCAGGGCAGTGTGTTGCGTATCGGTCCTGCCGAGGCCGAGCTGCAAAGCCGAGAACTGGAGGGATAAACCAGATGAAACCGGGCAAAACCGGACTGCAACGGGTGCTGGCGGCCCTGGGCTATTCCCGCCAGGGGCTGGCCAGTGCTTACCAACACGAGGCGGCGTTTCGTCAGGAAGTGTGGCTGGCGCTGGTGCTGGTGCCTTTTGCCTTCTGGCTGGATCTGGGTTTAAGCGAAACCCTGTGGCTGGTGGTGAGCCTGGGCATGGTGCTGGTGGTAGAGCTGCTCAATTCCGCCATTGAAGCGGTGGTGGACAGGATCGGCCCCGAGCATCACGAGCTGGCGGGACGGGCCAAGGATACCGCCTCGGCGGCGGTGCTGCTGACCCTGCTGCTGGCGGTGCTGGTATGGGGTTTGGTGCTGGGCAAACATTTTTTTCATTGATGGGTTGCCCGCCTACAGGGGAGTAAGGGGGTGGGCGAGTGGCAAATTGTGTCCACAGATGGTTACAAAGTGGACCAATTGGTTAAAACTTTGTGATGCTTATCTGCTTTCAGGCACGATGAGCTGGCGCTTTTGCTAATATGCATAACAAGGTATTAACAAGCTAAATGGGCTGATTTGAAGTATTCATTTCTGTTATGGACGGGCAGGCTCTAGCATCAGGGACATGCGCTAACTCAGCCATTACATGGGGCGCAGTTAACAACCCTGTTACCGAATATAAGGAAGGAGCCTTACCATGCAGATGCCCAACACCCTGACCATTCCCAACGGTGAAAAAGTTCGCGGCATGTTTTCCGAGGCGGAAATGCGTTCCCGCCAGCAGAAGCTGCGCCAGTACATGGCCGCCAACGACGTGGACGCCGTGCTGTTCACTTCTTATCACAACATCAACTACTTCAGTGACTTTGTGTACTGCCGTTTCGGTCGGGACTATGGTCTGGCGGTAACTCAGGACATTCACACCACCATCACTGCCAACATCGACGGTGGCCAGCCTTACCGCCGCAACGCCCTGGGCGACAACCTGGTTTACACCGACTGGCAGAAGGACAACTTCTTCCGTGGTGTACAGCAGCTGATTGGCGGCGCCCGCCGCGTGGGTGTGGAATTTGACCACCTGAGCCTGCAGAACCTCGACAAGCTGAAGGCCGCCATGCCGGAAGCCGAGTTCGTCGACATTGGCGTGCCCACCATGAAGATGCGCATGATCAAGTCTGCCGAGGAAATTGCCCTTATCAAGCAGGGTGCCCGTGTGGCCGATGTGGGCGGCGCCGCCATTCGTGACGCCATTGGCGTGGGTGTGCCCGAGTATGAAGTGGCCCTGGCAGGTACTCAGGCCATGGTACGTGAAATTGCCCGCACCTTCCCCCATGGCGAGCTGATGGACACCTGGGTATGGTTCCAGTCCGGTATCAACACCGACGGCGCCCACAACCCGGTGACCAGCCGCAAGATTGAAGCCGGCGACATTCTCAGCCTGAACACCTTCCCGATGATCGGTGGTTACTACACTGCCCTGGAGCGGACCCTGTTCAGCGAGCACGTGTCCGACCGTCACCTGGAGCTGTGGGAAATCAACTGCAAGGTACACCGCCGCGGTCTGGAGCTGATCAAGGCCGGTAACCGCTGCAGCGACATCGCTGCCGAACTCAACGAAATCTTTGCCGAGCACGACGTGCTGCAGTACCGCACCTTTGGCTACGGCCACTCCTTCGGTACCCTGAGCCACTACTACGGTCGTGAAGCCGGCCTGGAGCTGCGCGAAGACATCGACACCGTACTGGAGCCGGGTCACGTGGTGTCGATGGAGCCGATGATCATGCTGCCGGAAGGCCTGCCCGGCGCCGGTGGTTACCGCGAGCACGACATTCTGGTGATCAGCGAAAGCGGAGTGGAAAACATCACCCGCTTCCCCTTCGGCCCTGAGCACAATATTATCAAGGGCTGATGAAAGCAGGCCTGCCCGCGAGGGCGGGCCTTTTACGTTTAAGCGGTACCTGTGATGCATGGACAGTGTCACAGTTTCGATAACGAGATGTACCTGAGGGTGAAAGACGCCTGACAGTATATTGAGGTTACTGAGAACAGCCGATGAAGGCAGTTCCAAGGAGTTGAACGTTATGGTTCTCAATCAAGGCCTGTTAAAAGGCATCAATCCACATATCATGTTTATCTCCCTGCTGATCACAGTGGGGCTGGTCGGTTTTGCCCTGGTTTATCCTGCTGAATCGGCTTTCCTGGTCGATGCCGTCAGAACGGTCATCACAATTTCCGCCAATGCCTGGTACGTCATTCTGGCGGGTTTGTTTCTGGTTTTCTGTATCGGCATTGCCTTCAGTAAATACGGAAAAATCAAGCTCGGCGACGATCACGAAAAACCGGAGTTCGGTTACTTCGCCTGGTTCGCTATGGTATACGCAGCCGGGCAGGGCATTGGTATCATCTTCTGGTCCATTGCCGAACCCATGTTCCACTTTTCCAGTGGTTCTCCATTTTCTCCTGCCGTTGGTGATCAGGCTGCAGCCGAATCCGCCATGGCGATTTCCTTCTTCCACTGGGGACTGAATGCCTGGGCCATCTACTGCGTAGTCGGCTTGTCGCTGGCCTTTGTCTGTTATCGACTGAAAAAGCCTCTCAGTATCCGCTATACCCTTTATCCGCTGTTTGGTGACAGGGTTACGGGCCGCTGGGGCGTGCTCATCGATGTGATCGCGGTATTTGCGACCCTGTTTGGCATCGCCACCTCGCTGGGCATGGGGGCTCAGCAAATCAACGCCGGGCTGTCGGAAATATGGGGCATACCGCAAAGCGAGAATGTCCAGCTGGTACTGATCTCTGTTATTACCGTTTGTGCGTTGATTTCCGTACTGACCGGTCTGAAGCGGGGGGTGAAATACCTGTCCATTGGTAATATGTGGCTGACGGTACTGCTGCTGGTGTTCTTCTTTGCCTTTGGCCCTACCCTCTACATTCTGAAGACGCTTTTCGGTGTGACCTTTGACTACGCAGCTCAACTGGTTAACTTCAACATCTACATTGAATCCGCGCCGACTGATGCCGACGCCAGCTGGAAGAGCATGTGGCAAGGCTGGTGGACCGTATTCTACTGGGGCTGGTGGATGTCCTGGGCACCGTTTGTAGGGGTGTTTGTCGCTCGTGTATCCCGCGGCCGTACTATTCGAGAATTTGTTCTGGGCGTGGTCGGTGTTTCTTCCCTGTTGTCCTTTGTCTGGCTGGCAGCCTATGGTGGTACTGCGCTTTATCAGGACCTGTTTAACGACGCCGGTATTGCCGCCGTGGTAAGCAACGATGTAGCGAAGGCACTCTATGCCACCTTTAAAAGCATGGACTTGGGTTATCTATCCACCATGGCGATGATTGTCGGTACCTTATTGGTAGCCACCTACTTCATTACTTCGTCCGACTCCGGAACTTTGGTGCTGACCACCATCATGAGCGAGGGTAATGAACATCCCCTTAATCGCCACCGGGTGATGTGGGGCATCATGCAGGGGGTGGTAGCCGCCGTTCTGCTGGTTGTAGGCGGCGACGCGGCCCTGAGTTCGCTGCAAACCGCTTCTATCGCCGCAGCCCTGCCGTTTTCCCTGATCATGTTGCTGATGTGTTGGTCCCTGTATATCGGCGTCAGGGCCGAACATCAAAGAATGGGCGCGACCAAAGCATACCGCACCGCTAGTGCTGACTCCAAAGAGGTAAATTAAATGGTTAATCTGGAACAGATGGATTGGCAGAGCTATGCCAAAAAGGTTGAGGATGGCAACACCGTTATCATGTTGCCCGTCGGCGCCATAGAGCAACATGGCCCACATATGTCGATGAACCCGGATGTGTTGATCCCCACGGCGATCTCTGAAGGGGTGGCGAAAAAGTCGGATTCTATCCTGGTAGCCCCCGCCATTGCCTACGGCTACAAATCCCAGGTGAAGTCCGGTGGTGGCAACTTCTTTCCGGGCACCACCTGCATTAATGGCAAGACCCTGATCGATGTGGTGAAGGATGTGCTGGTGGCCTATGCCCGCCATGGCAACAGAAAGTTCGTGTTGGTAAACGGCCACTTCGAAAACTCCATGTTCCTGGTGGAGGGCATCGATCTGGCCCTGGAGCACCTGCGTCATGAGGGTATTCAGGCCCAGGTGATGCTGCTGTCTTACTGGGATTACGTTACCCAGGAGACCATCACAACCGTCTTCCCCGATGGCTTTACCGGCTGGGACGTGGAGCATGGCGGCGTACTGGAAACCTCGCTGATGTTGCACCTGCATCCGGACTGCGTCGACATGGACAAGGTGGTGCATCACCATCCGGCGACCTTCCCTCCCTACGATATTTTCCCCTCGGAGCCGAGCTGGGTGCCATCCTCGGGAACCTTGTCATCGGCCAGGAATGCCAGCGAAGAATATGGAAAGCTGCTGTTCGATGTTTGTGTTGACGGTATTTATGGATCGGTAACCGAACGGTTTTGCTGATATTTAAACGTTAAAATGACTCGAGGTAAGCCTTCCCGAGAAGGCTTACTTTTGTCGCTGTAAGGTAATGCTATGCACTCTTCTATATTTAATATCCAAGCAAAACATAAAAGAGGTGACCTGGTTACTGTAAAAGGATGGGTCAGAACAAGAAGGGATTCCAAGTCCGGGGTGTCTTTTATTAATCTTTATGATGGATCCTGCTTTGACAGTTTGCAGGTGGTGGTGCCGGATAATCTGGAAAATTATCAGGAAGAAGTGCTGAAACTGACCACAGGCTGCTCCTTGATGGTCAAGGGTGAACTTGTTAAATCATTGGGAAAGCAGCAGAGCCTTGAACTGAGAGCGGAAGAGGTGCTTGTGGTCGGCTGGGTGGATGACCCTGACAGCTACCCCATGTCGCCGAAACGACATAGCCTTGAATACTTGCGAGAGCATGCCCACTTGAGGCCCAGAACCAATGTTATTGGGAGTGTGGCCAGAATAAGAAACTGTATTTCTCAGGCCATTCATCGATATTTTAATGAGCAAGGCTTCCTCTGGGTCGCATCGCCCATTATTACAGCGTCTGATTGTGAAGGGGCAGGGCAGATGTTCCGGGTGTCAACTCTGGATTTTCAGGATCCGGCGCGAGATGAACATGGTAAGGTCGACTTCGAGAAGGATTTTTTTGGCAAAGAAACTTTTCTTACGGTATCCGGCCAGCTGAATGCCGAGGCCTATGCTTGTGCTCTGAGTAAGGTGTATACCTTTGGTCCGACTTTCAGAGCTGAAAATTCAAATACCAGCCGCCATTTGGCCGAGTTCTGGATGGTAGAGCCAGAAGTTGCTTTTTCCGATTTGAATGAAAGTGCGGAGCTTGCGGAAACCCTGCTTAAAGCGATTTGTCGCGCTGTACTGGCTGAACGTGCAGACGACCTGAGGTTTCTTTCCGAATATTCTGGTGAGGATTTATTTTCGCGGCTTGATCAGCTTGCCACCATGAGTTTTGTTCATATTGACTATACCGAGGCAGTAGCCATCCTGGAACAAGCTGAGCGTGATTTCGAATTTCCGGTGTTCTGGGGAGCTGATTTATCCTCCGAGCATGAGCGTTACTTAACAGAACAACATTTTAAAGCCCCTGTTATCGTCAAGAACTATCCCAAGGATATTAAGTCTTTCTACATGAAGCTTAATGACGATGGTAAAACGGTGGCCGCAATGGATGTGCTGGCACCGGGAATTGGAGAGATAATTGGGGGTTCCCAGCGCGAGCACAGACTGGATGTGCTGGATGCAAGAATGGATGAGCTGGGAATGAATCAAGAGGATTATGACTGGTACCGCGAGCTCAGACGATATGGCACCGTGCCGCATGCGGGGTTTGGACTGGGCCTGGAGCGAATGGTGGCTTATGTTACGGGACTGGGTAATGTTAGAGAGGCAATTCCGTTTCCGCGTACACCACGAAATGCCAGCTTCTGATTAAAATGTAAAACAGAATAATTTAAATTATGAGCTTGATCTGAACTCTGGGTTTTAGTGATTCAGTCAGGCTCTCTTTCATCTAAGAAGCCGATGTCAAGGGATTTGGTTGACAGTAATATAAACAAGGAGGGGTGTTAAATGGCGAATCATAAATCAACAAACAATCACCCGGGCGATTGCCCATCTATAAACCAGGATCTAACCGTTCCAAGGGTTATGGGAGCTGACCTGCCGGCGGTTAGTCGAATGTTGATTCAACTGACACCTCCTGTCGTTATCATTGCTCTAATTGTGATGGTGTTGAGAAACCCTGAAGGTGTTGCAGGCATTATTTTCGAACTGAGGACATATGTAACAGGAGGGTTTACCTGGCTATTCATTTTATACTCGGTCTTCGCTGTAGCTGTATGTGGCTGGCTAGCCTTCAGTAAGGTAGGAAAACAAGTTCGCCTGGGAGGGCCTGCGGCTAAACCCGAGTACAGTAACTTTGCCTGGTACTCAATGTTGTTTGCCTGTGGGCAAGGGGTTGGACTGATATTCTGGTCAGTCGCTGAGCCAATTATGTTACGCGATGATAGCCCTGTTGTGCGGGCGGTGGAAGGTGATGTCGCAGCTGGAGGAATCGTTTGGACGTACTTTCATTGGGGATTTACCGCATGGGCCATGTATTGCATAGTTGCAGTGTGCCTAGCGTACTCGCATCATAATTTAGGTAAAACCTTGACATTTCGTGAAGCGACGGTAGATATGTTGCCGCAATGGCTACAAGGGTCTATTGGTGTGCTTGTCGAGCTGTTGGCAATTATGGCTACGGTGTTCGGGTTGGCAACGTCTTTTGCTTTTGCTGCAATGCAGTTTACTTCCGGCCTAGGCTCATTTACCTCAATCAATGGTGGGGCGACCATTTGGTTTTTGGTTATTGTCGCATTAGGTTCCGCTGCTGCTATATCAGCCTTTTTTGGTATCGGGAAAGGGATGAAGTTGATTAGTGAAGCAAATTCAGTTCTGAGCATAGTGCTTGTTGCTGCAGCCTTCATATTTGGTCCGACTCTCTTTATTCTGTCTAATGTAACACAAACCTTTGGCTCGTATTTTAGTCATTTCATTCCGATGAGTTTTTGGACAGATGCACCCAATAGTGCGGAACCACTAAATTCATGGCAGCAAAGCTGGAATGGCTGGTGGACGGTATTTATCTGGTGCTGGGTCATTGCTTTTTCTCCCTTTGTTGCCGGGTTCATCGCTCGTATCTCCCGTGGTCGTACGCTTCGAGAGTTTGTGGTGGGAGTTACTATTGTTCCATCCTTGATTGTGATGCTTTGGATAGGGATATTGGGCTCTGCTGCCATTTACTACGATGATCAGACCGGTCGCAGCATATCGGCTGCCGTAGGTGAAAATGTATCTAGTGGGCTGTTTGCCATGCTGGAGTCGATCCCTGTTGTGGGAAGCTTACTTCTGGTTGTAGCAACAGTCTTGGTTGCAACCTACTACGTTACATCGTTAGATGCAGGAACTTATGCGCTCGCAGAGTTTGTTTCCGCACCGAAGAGCTCGGGAGCGTGGTTTAGAGTTGCTCTGGTTATAAGTATTGCCGCGGTAGCCACGGTTCTGCTAACACTAGGGGGGAGTGGCGTTGTGGATACTGTACAAACAGGAACCATTGTTGGTGCATTTCCTTTCTCCATCGTTATATTGATCATGATTGTCAATATGATTAAGCGGTTGCTTAATAGAGATAGCTACATAAAGGAGCTAGAGAAAGCAGTAAATAATCCAGATCCTGAAGTAAACCTTAGCGTTGATGAAAATGGTATTCTTCGTGCGATAAATAATAGTGAGCTTCTTAAAAGTGAGTGATTGTTGTGATTTTTAATGCGTTTAAATTTTAATATGCTCCCGGTGATATTCTGTTTAATGAATAAAAAACAGAGTATCACTTTTTATTTGGAATGCCTCTCCACTCACTAGGGCTGTAATCAGACAATTTACGGGGCCTAGCGAGGTGGTAATTGCGCCAGTGTGGTTACATTGCATTAACAATCCAAATGCGGTGATTTAAAGTATTCATTTCTGTTATGGGCGGCCAGCCTCTAGCATCAGGGACATGCGCTAATCAGCCATTCATGGGGCGCAGTTAACAACCCTGTTACCAAGCTAGAAGGAAGGAGCCTTACCATGCAGATGCCCAACACCCTGACCATTCCCAACGGTGAAAAAGTTCGCGGCATGTTTTCCGAGGCGGAAATGCGTTCCCGCCAGCAGAAGCTGCGCCAATACATGGCCGCCAACGACGTGGACGCCGTGCTGTTCACTTCCTATCACAACATCAACTATTTCAGTGATTTTGTGTACTGCCGTTTCGGTCGGGATTATGGCCTGGCGGTGACCCAGGACATTCACACCACCATTACCGCCAACATCGACGGTGGCCAGCCTTACCGCCGTAACGCCCTGGGCGACAACCTGGTGTATACCGACTGGCAGAAAGACAACTTTTTCCGGGGCGTGCAGCAGCTGATTGGCGGCGCCCGCCGCGTGGGGGTGGAATTTGACCACCTGAGCCTGCAGAACCTCGACAAGCTCAAGGCCGCGTTGCCGGAAGCCGAGTTTGTGGACATCGGCGTGCCCACCATGAAGATGCGCATGATCAAGTCCGCCGAAGAAATTGCGCTTATCAAGCAGGGGGCCCGCGTGGCCGATGTGGGCGGAGCCGCCATTCGTGACGCCATTGCCGTGGGCGTGCCGGAATACGAAGTGGCCCTGGCCGGTACTCAGGCCATGGTGCGCGAAATTGCCCGCACCTTTCCCCATGGCGAGCTGATGGACACTTGGGTGTGGTTCCAGTCCGGCATCAACACCGACGGCGCCCACAACCCGGTCACCAGCCGCAAAATCGAGGCCGGCGACATTCTCAGCCTGAACACCTTCCCGATGATTGGCGGCTACTACACCGCGCTGGAGCGGACCCTGTTCAGCGAGCACGTATCCGACCGCCACCTGGAGCTGTGGGAAATCAACTGCAAGGTGCACCGCCGTGGCCTGGAGCTGATCAAGGCCGGCAACCGCTGCTGCGACATCGCCGCCGAGCTCAACGAGATCTTTGCCGAGCACGACGTGCTGCAGTATCGCACCTTTGGCTACGGTCACTCCTTCGGCACCCTGAGCCACTACTACGGCCGTGAAGCGGGCCTGGAGCTGCGGGAAGACATTGAAACCGTACTGGAGCCGGGTCATGTGGTGTCGATGGAGCCGATGATCATGCTGCCAGAAGGTCTGCCCGGTGCCGGTGGCTACCGCGAGCACGACATTCTGGTGATCAGCGACAGCGGCGTGGAAAACATCACCCGCTTCCCCTTCGGCCCTGAGCACAACATTATCAAGGGCTGATAAAGAGCAGGCTCGCCGGTCCGGTGAGCCTGTCTTGTTTCACGGCAATGAAGGGAAAATTGTTGCCGTCTACTTCTGGTGAGGCCGGCCACGGCCGGTGGAATCAGTGCCATTAAACCCGCTTCGCAAGAAGCCGCTCAAAGAGGTAGCAGTCATGTTGATTGAATCCTGGACCATGGAATGGTTTGCCTATCTGAACGCCATCATTCTCGCATGGGCCACCCTGGCTTACGTCTACCGGCAGCATGCCGGCAAAAGCGACCGCTGAGTTAACCGACCCCACGATCAAAGGGAACGAGTGATGGAAAACTATTCATTGTTGAACTGGGCCCTGCTGCTGGGCTCCTTCGGTGTGCTGATCCTGATTGGTTACCTGTCCAGCCGGGTAGTCAAAGACAGCGACGAAACCGGCTTTCTGGTGGCCGGCCGCAGCCTGGGGCCCTTTGTGGGCGCCGGCACCATAGTGGCCACCGGCTTCAGCGGCTGGGGCTTTATGGGCTCCCCCGGTGTGGCCTACGAGTTTGGCTCGGTGGAAGTGCTGGGCAATTTCTTTTTCGCCCCGGCCATGGTGATCGCCGTGCTCTATTTTGCCCACTTTCTGCGCCGGCGCGCCGAAGAGCTGGGCAGTTGTACCATTCCCGAGTATGTGTCTCAGGTGCATGGCGGTGGCGACCGGCTCGAGCGCTGGGTCAAGGGTGTGGCGGCCACCATTACCATAGTGCTGCTGCTGGTGTTTCTCACCAGCCAGATCAAGGCGGTGGGCCTGCTGGGCGCTTCCTGGCTGGGCATTGAGCTCACCGAAAGCGCCTTGCTGATGATCTCGGTGATCATTCTCTACACCATGCTCGGTGGCCTGGCCGCGGTGGCCTGGACCGATACCCTGATGGTGGCGGGCATGGGCATCGGCGCCGTAGTGATGATGGTGCAGATCTTTACCGACATTAGCCTGAGCGAGATGATTGACCGTCTCAATGCCATCGATCCGGCGCTGCTCAACCCGAGCACCTCGGCGCCTTACGGCGAGAGCAAGGGCTCGGTGTTTCTGGTGCTGCCCTATGCCTTCCTGTTTACTGCCGTGTTGCCTTATATGGCGGTGCGCTTTCTGGCCTTTAAACCGACCGTGAAGATGCACCAGGTGGCGATCTGGGTGGCGCCCATGGGCTGCCTGCTGAGCCTGGTGCCCATCGTGGGCATGTATGTGCGGGTGGCACACCCCGAGCTGGCGGAAGCGGATCAGGCCATGCCGGTCTATCTGGCCAACTTCCTGCACCCGGCACTGGCGGGCGTCATCACCCTGTTTATTCTGTTCGCCATGAAGTCCACCGCCAACTCGCTGTTGCACACGGTGTCGAGCGCCGCCTCCCACGACCTGCGTACCGCGCTGTTCCCTCACAGCACCGCGTCCGGCGCCCGTATTCTGTGGATCAACCGTATCTGGGTGGCCATTCTGGGCTTTGTCGGCTTTTTGATGATGCTGTATGCGCCGCCCTTTATGCTGTCCTGGCTGGGTATTCTTGGCTCCGGCACCCTGCTGGCGGTGATGATAGGTCCGGTATTCATCTCCTCCTTCTGGCAGGGCAATGGTTACGGCGCCCTGGCCGCCATGGTCACCGGCTTTGTCACCAGCGGCAGCTTCCTGCTGTTGACCGATGTGGGCTGGGTGGAGGGCCCGCTCTACGGCTGCCTGGCCTCGTCCGTCATCTATGTGGCGGTGAGCAAGCTGACCCAGGGCGCTACCGCCGGCACCCTGGCCCGCAGTTGCTGAACCGTGGTCGAAACATAGCTGTAACAAGGCCCGGCATGTCCGGGCCTTTTCGCGCTTGGCGGCGGCGAACAGCGGTGGCCAGGATCACGTTTTGAGCATCGTCGTATATTCTTGCCGCTTGGCTTTCTGATAAGCTCCCGCGCCTTATTTGAAACCCATAGCAGATAAACGTATGGTTAACGACGCCCTTCAGCAAGATAATAAACTGAGCATCAAGGGGTGGATATTGCTGGCCGATATCGCCCTGTTTGTCCTTTTACTGATGTTTCTGCCCTTTGAGCCCGGTGTCAACAAGGGCCTCAGCCTGCTGATCTTCATTGCCGTGCTGTGGCTGACCGAGGCCGTGCACATCACCATTACCGCGCTGATGGTGCCGCTGCTGGCGGCGGTGATGGGCATATTGTCCACCGGGGCGGCGCTGGGCAACTTTGCCAACCCCATTATCTTTCTGTTTCTGGGGGGCTTCGCCCTGGCCGCGGCTATGCACAGCCAGGGGCTGGACAAGCTGATCGCCAGCCGCATTCTGCGCCTGGCCAACGGCCGCCTGAGCCTGGCGGTGGTGTTGATGTTTCTTACCGCCGCCTTTTTGTCGATGTGGATCAGCAACACCGCCACCGCTGCCATGATGCTGCCCCTGGCCCTGGGACTGCTCAGCTGCCTGGATCAACAGCAGCACAGGGCCACCTATGTGTTTGTGCTGCTGGGCATTGCCTACAGCGCCAGCATTGGCGGCATTGCCACCCTGGTGGGCAGCCCGCCCAATGCCATTGCCGCCGCCGAAGTGGGCCTGAGCTTCAGTGACTGGATGGCGCTCGGCCTGCCCATTACCCTGATGCTGCTGCCGCTGACCATCGTTATTCTTTACCTGTTGTTCCGCCCGCAGCTCGGCCAGCGAATCGAACTGCCCGAGGAAACGGTCAGCTGGACCGGCAAGCGGAAAATCACCCTGGCCATCTTTGCCGTCACGGTGGCGCTGTGGATTTTCTCCACGCCCGTTTCCGCCGCCCTGGGCGGACTGGCGGGCTTCGATACCCTGGTGGCACTGCTGGCCATCACCCTGATTGGCCTGAGCCGGGTGGCCGAATGGCAGCATATTTCCAAGCATACCGACTGGGGCGTGCTGCTGCTGTTTGGTGGCGGCCTGACCCTGAGCAGCGTATTGCGTGACACCGGCACCAGCCTGTTTCTGGCCAACGTGCTGGCGGATCTGCTGGAAAACGCCAGCCCCTTTGTGATCCTGCTGACCGTTACCGCCTTTGTGGTGTTCCTGACCGAACTGGCCTCCAACACCGCCAGTGCCGCGCTGTTGGTGCCGGTGTTTGCGGCGGTGGCCGAAAGCCTGGGGCTGACCCCGGTCATGGTGGCGTCGGTGATTGCGGTGGCGGCCTCCTGTGCCTTTATGCTGCCGGTGGCCACACCGCCCAATGCCATCGTGTTCGGCAGCGGCCTGATCCGTCAGGGACAGATGATGAAGGCCGGTTTTGTGCTGAACCTGGCCTGCATTGCCGTGCTGGCCTGTTACTTCTACCTGCTGGGCTGAGCCCGGCCACACCTTAGATAAAGCGTGCGGGGGACAGGCTGGCAAGCAGCTTGTCCGTCTGTCGGCCGGCCACGCAGTCGGCCACCAGCCGACCGGTGATGGCGGCCAGGGTCATGCCCAGGTGGCCATGGCCAAAGGCCAGCGTGATCCGTTTATGCCCTGGCAGCTGGCCGATGATCGGCAGGGAGTCCGGCGTGCTGTGGCGCACCCCCATCCACTGTGACGACACCGACACCGGCTGGCCAAACAGGCTGGCGGCCCATTCCTGCATGTGGCGGTAGCGACGCTGCGCGGCGGGGGCGTCGGGCCGGGCAAACTGGGTGGTGCCGGCGATGCGAATGCCCTGGTCCATGGGAGTGGCGTAAAAGTAACGGGAAAGCCAGCCCACGGGCCGGTTCAGCGTCACCTGTTGCCGGTCCAGCATCAGGTGATAACCCCGCTCACTGACCACGGGCAGATTTACGCCAAGGGGGGCCAGCAGCGCCTGGTTGCCCAGTCCGGCACAGAGCACGACGGCATCGGCACCGAGTGTCTGGCCGCCGGCCAGCACCTGTACCCTGTCTTCGTACGGCGTCAGCCGGTCCAGCTGCGACGGCACATATTCCAGCCCCCGCCGCTGCAACTGCCGAAACAGCCGGACACAGAGACCTTGCGGATCGCGCAATGACCAGGTGTTGGAATACCAGAGCCCGCCGGTCAGGCCCCGCACGTTCAGCGCCGGCTCCAGTGCCAGTACGGCCTTCGGCACCAGCGCCTCGCAGGCCACGCCATCCCGCCGCTTGGCGTCGGCCAGGGCGCCCAGTTGCTGCTCCGTTATCGCCGAATCCCGAAATATCTGCAGGCAGCCGGTTTGCTGGTACAGCCCGGGCGAGTTCAGGCTCTCCAGCAGTCCTTTTTGCAGTGCCGCCCCCCTTGAAACCAGGTCCACCAGGGTTTGCTTGTTGTTGTTAAAGGCCTCGCTGGCCATGGCCTGCAGAAAGCGCCGGCCAAAGCCGCCGAGGGCGGCCAGGTAGCGTGGCTCCACCGAGAGCGCGGGCTGGCGGCGAGTCAGCTCCCGCAGCATGGCGCGCAGGCTGTCGGGGTTGGACAACGGCGTGGTGGCATAGTCGGCGATCAGCCCCGCATTGCCGGCAGAGGTGCCGGAGCCGGGGGCGTTGGCGTCCAGCAGGGTAACCCGGCAGCCCTGCTCCAGCAGGGCGTTGCAAACGGCCAGCCCCACAATGCCGGCGCCGGCCACAATAATATGTTGCATGGTAAATCAACCACTCAAATGAACCGAAGAAGACAATGTTCCGGCCGGGCGTGCCGGCCGGTTCACGAGTCTGGGTGAGGCAGGGGGAGTGCCCCCCCTGCCGGTCAGTTGTCCTGGTAAAAGCGGTAAGACATGACCCCCACCGCCAGGGCGGTCAGAATGCAAATGGCGGATGTGGCATATATAACGAGTTCAAACCAGTGCATAACTCAGCTCCTTGCCCAGTCGTTGACGGTGTGCAGCTTGCCCCGACGGGACTTGCAGATGTGGTAGATGATAAAGAAGGTCAGCAGGTTGGCGGAGACGCCGGCCACCAGCGCCGAGAGTCCGGTGACGTCGGCCAGAGGCCAGGGGCCCCATTTCCACACCAGGGTGACCAGGGCACCGGCGAGAATGGCGCCGATGGCCGATTTGCTGCATTTCAGATCCAGCAGCACACCCAGCACAAAGGGCACCAGAATGGTGGGGGCCCACAGTGAGTAGCTGAGCAGCAGGGCGTCGATAATGGAGGTGGCATAAAGGGCAAAGACGATGGCACCGGCGCCGATCAGCAGGTTCATCAGGCGTTCAATCCACAGCTTTTTCCGTTCATCCACCTCGGGGTTGATAAAGCCCTGGTAGATATCCCGTACAAAGATCACCGTGGCCGAGTTGAGATAGGAATCGGCGGTCGACATCACCACCGCCAGCAGCGAGGCGAGCACCAGGCCGGTAATGCCCAGGGGCAGGGCGGTACGGATCAGCTCGGGCATGGCCAGATCCGGGCTGATGTTCGGGTAGAGAATAAAGGCAACCAGGCCAATGGTGGAGCTGACGAAGTAAAACAAAAAGCCGAACAGCCCGGAGACGGTATAGCCAATTTTGGCATGGCGGGAGTCCGGGGCCGACAGCGCCCGCTGGGTATAGGGAGGCACCAGGGTCTCACCCAGCAAAAAGGCGATAAACAGGCTCAGGAACATGCCCGGACCGTAATCGCCCATGATGCTGAAATGGCCGTCGGGCAGGCGGGCGATCAGGGCTTCGGCACCACCAACTTCATGCACTCCAATCAGCAGGGTTACCGGCATAAAGATGGCCAGCATCAAAAACTGCACCACGTCGGTCTGGATCACCGCCCACATGCCGCCGATGGTGGAATACAGCAACACCACCCCCATGCCCAGCAAAATGCCGGTGGTGATATCGATACCGAGAATGGCGTTGAACACGGTACCCACGGCCAGGGCCTGGGCCCCCAGAATACCCACGCAGAAAATCAGTGAAAAGATACCGGTGATCAGCCGGGAGTAGCGACCGAAGTGGTATTCCATGATATCCCCCACGGTCTGGGCGCCGATATAGCGCTTCAGCCGGGGAGCGATGAAGATGCCGGTTAGCACGGTGGCGATGGGAAAAGCGCTGGCGGCAAACATAAAGGCATAGCCGTGATCAAAGGCCTGACCGGCCCGGCCCATGGAGGCGCCGCCACCGAGAAAAGAGGCGGCCAGGGTGGCAAACAGCACGGGCCAGATGATGCGGTTGCCGGCCACGGCAAAGTCGTCGCTGGAATTGACCTTTTTGATACTTCGGTAACCTATGTACCCCAGCAGTATGAAGTAGGCCAACAGGCCTGCTACGTCCAGGTAATGCATAACAATCTCCTACGTCCGTTGTTTGTTGCGAGAGTGTACTGATTATGTTAATCGTGAAGCCATAAAATCAAATAATGCTTTTTGATGGATGTATAAATTAAATTTGTACCCAATTGGCATGAACAAGGACGCGGAGAAAGTTGCCATGAACCCCAAGGTCAATGCGAAACAACTGCACATTTTTCAGGAGGTGATCCGCAGTGGCAGCATCAGCAAGGCGGCACGCCGGCTGGGGCTGACACAGCCGGCCGTGAGCACCGCCATAGCCAACCTCGAAAGTGACATGGGGTTTATGCTGTTTCGGCGCAATCATTACGGCACCGAGATGACCGCAGAAGCCAAATCCTTTTCCGAGGGAGTGGAGCGTGCGCTCAAGGCCCTGAACAACCTGGAAGAGCTGGCATCAGATCTGAAGCACGGCCGCACCGGCAAGCTGCAGATTGGCTGCATGCCGGGCATGGCCACCCTGGCGCCCGCCATGGTGGCGACCTTTATGGGCCATAACCCCGGGGTCAAGCTGTCGCTGCAGACCTTTCCGTCGGGCAAGGTGGAGGAGTGGGTGGCCGGGGGGCACTTTGATCTGGGGATAGTGGAAAAACCCCAGGCCAAAAACGAGCTGGAAATCTGGCCCTACCGTTTTCGCATGTTGTGCGCGCTGCCGGCGGGCTCACCCCTGGCGGACCGGCGGGAAATCACCATTGACGATCTGGAAGGGCTGCCCCTGATCACCCTGGGGGACGGCCATCAGAGCACCATGCAGCTGCGCAGCCTGGCCCACCGGCACAACCTGGCCCTCAACGTGGTGGCCGAAACCCAGCTGTTTCCGTCGGCCATGGGCCTGGTCGACGCTGGCGTCGGCTATACCCTGATCGACCCCATTACCGCCATGGAATACGGCAAGCGCCATGACTGCTCCGTGGTGCTGCGGCCGTTTGCGCCTCAAGTGGAGTTTGAAGTGGCCATTATTCTGCCGCGTTTTCACCTGACGTCACGGTTGTGCCAGCGCTTTCATGTCGCGCTGAAGGCGGAGTTCGACGCCATGGCGGCACGCTTTGCCTCGGCCGGGCAGTATGCGGTGCGAGGCTGAAGCGTTCCGTTCCTGGCTTGGCTTAGAGCGCGTTCAGCCCCTGCCTGAGGTAGTCGAGCAGCATGCGGCCGGCGGAGGTCAGTTCGTTGGCGTCGTAACAAAAGCCGATGGACACGCTGCCCAGATCCGGGCAATAGGCATAGAGGGGGGACGCCTCCAGTCCTTCGGGCACCGTGCTCTTTGACAGGGCGCTGATGCCGAGGCCCGCCTTGATGGCGGAGTGTATGCCCAGCAGGCTGGAGGTGCTGTACACCACGCGCCAGGGCAGGTTGGCGCGGGTGAGGGCATTGATGATCGACTTGCGATACAGGCAGCCTTTGGGATAGAGAATGAGCGGCAGGGGTGCGTCCGGCGACAAGATCATGTTGCTGTTGCGCACCCACACCAGGGGCTCAGTAATGTAGTCGGTCAGCTGCGGATGGTGGGCACGGCTTTCCTCAATGGCCATTACCAGATCATAGGCGCCCTTCTTGTAGTCACTCAGCAGGTTGGCGCTGATGTCGCTGCTCACGTCCAGGGTGACGCCGGGATAGGCCTGGGAGAAACGCCCCAGGGTGGTGGCCAGAAACGACACTTCAAAGTCATTGGGAATGCCAAGGCGCACCGAGCCACTGACCCTGGGGGTGCCCAAGCGGGAGATCAGGCCGTCGTTGAGATCCAGCATCTTCTGGGCGCAGCTCAATAACAGCTGGCCTTCCTCGGTCAGTTGCAGGCCCTGACCGCGGTTGAACAGTTTGGCGTCAAGCAGCTCTTCCAGCCGTTTCATCTGCAGGCTGACGGCGGGCTGGGAGCGGCCGAGCCGCTCGCCGGCCTGGGTAAAGCCCCCGAGCTGGTTGATGGTGACAAAGGTACGCAGCAAATCCGTGGGCAGGTTCTTCATCCTGAAGCATCGCCATTTGAAAGTTTAATGCCCGTATTATTAGCATTTAGCCAATAAATTTGGAATGACCGGCGCCGGTGATGGCGCCGTTTGCATTATTCCTGTTCAGGTTTTGGCTTTTTGCGTCGGATCGGCGCCATGCCGTCGTCGACGCCACCGGCCGGCGGCTGCCCCTGTCCGGTAAAGCCCGCCGGGCGCTTGGGTGCCGGTTTGCGCCCCGGTTTTTTGCCGGCGGCGGCCGCTCCCTTGCCGCGCGGTGCGCTGGTATCGCCGGCCGGTTTGCCCTTGAAACCGTGCTTGCGGGCCGGGGGGCGAATGCCCTTGAACTTGCCCTGCAGGCCCTCGATGTCGGTAAAGGCGACGGCGCGTTGCAGAAATTTTTCCACCCGCTTGAAGGCATCCCAGTCCCGGGGCCCCACCAGGGAGACGGCGGTACCGCTGGCGCCGGCGCGGCCGGTGCGGCCGATGCGGTGCACGTATTCTTCCGGCTGCTTGGGCATGTCGAAGTTGATCACCAGCGACACCTGCAGCAGATCCAGCCCGCGCGAGGCCACGTCCGTGGTGATCAGCAGCTTGTGCAGGCCCCGGGCAAAGGCATCCATAATGCGGTTGCGCTCGGCCTGGCTCATGTCGCCGTGCAGCGCCGCCGTGGCCAGCCCCTGTTGTTGCAGGCGCTCGGCCAGGCGCTCGGTGTCGGCGCGGGTGGCGGTAAAGATAATGGCCTGCTGATAGGACTCCTTGGTCAGCAGGTGATCGAGCAGCGCCTGCTTGTGATCCAGGTGATCCCCCAGCAAAAAGCGCTGTTCAATGTCCTGGTGCTCGGCATGGGCCTCGCCCACCGCCACCCGTTTCGGGCTCTTGAGCAGGTCGGCGGCCATGGTGTTGGCCTCGGCGTGATCCAGGGTGGCGGAAAACATCAGGGTCTGGCGGCGGCGATGATCGGCGGCCTGGTGAATGCGGGTGAGCTGGGGGGCAAAGCCCAGATCCAGCATGCGGTCGGCTTCGTCCAGGATCAGCAGCTCCAGGCCGTTCAGCATCAGCGAGCGGGCATCCAGGTGGTTGGCCAGCCTTCCCGGGGTGGCCACGATCACGTCCGGCTGGCGGCGCAGTGATTTGAGCTGATCATTGAAGTTCTCGCCCCCCAGCAGCAGGGCAATGTTGAAGCTGCTGCCGGCCAGGGCGCGCAGTTGCACATACACCTGGCGGGCCAACTCACGGGTGGGAGCCAGGATCAGCGCGCGCGGGTCACGCTTGCTCAGGGCCCGGGATTTCATCAGTCGTTGCAGTGCCGGCAGCAAATAGGCGAGGGTCTTGCCGGAGCCGGTCTTGGATGAAGCCAACAGGTCGTGACCGGCCAGCACCACGGGAATGGCCCGTTGCTGAATCTCGGTGGGGGTTTCCAGGCCCTGGTGATCCAATGCTCGAACAAGACGGGTATCCAGTCCAAAATCGCGGAAAGTGTCGTTATATTGCGCCAAGTCGCTGCTCCGGGAATATCGGGAAATTGAGTGGCCATGAACCGGCCTGAAAAAGTTGCCGAACATTGTATAAGAAAGCGGGTCGCTTGTAATGGCCGGTGGACCGCCGGCTTGAACGGGCTGGTCGGGCGGTGCCGGCATGGAGTCGAACTTGCCCTCGGTTTTGGCTACCATCAGGGCTTGTCTGTGTCACGGAGTGACTTGCATGCCCATGCCGTTTGATGCGCGTTCAGGCAATGGCCTGACCCGCGAACTGATCGAAGTGTTGTTTCCCATGTTTGAGCAGGCCAGCGCCGGCGCCATTGCGGTGGACCGCCAGGGCCGTATCAGCTGGATCAATGCCCGCTACGCCCGGCTGCTGGGGCTGGCCGACACTCACTCGGTGATCGGCCGGCCGGTGCGCACCGTCATTCCTCACAGCCGCATGCCGGAAGTACTGGAAAGCGGCCGGCCGCTGCTGGTCGACATCATGGAATACCACACCCAGCAACTGGTGGTGACCCGGCTGCCGCTGTTTGACGAGCTGGGGGAGGTGAGCGGTGCCGTGGCCTTTGTGCTCTACGATGATCTGCAGCCGCTTACGCCCCTGGTCAGCAAATACCGCCGCCTGCACCAGGATTTGCAGGCGGCAAAGCGTGCCCTGGCCCGCCACGGGCGTCGCACCCGCTACCAGCTCGGCGACTTTGCCGGCGCCACGCCGGCGGCGCTGGAGGTCAAGCGCCGGGCCCGGCTGGCGGCGGGGCGCGACATGCCGGTGCTGCTGCTGGGAGAAACCGGCACCGGCAAGGAGGTGCTGGCCCAGTCCATTCACGCCCTGTCTTCCCGGGCCGAGGGGCCCTTTGTGGGGGTGAACCTGGCGGCCATTCCCGAAAGCCTGCTGGAAGCCGAGTTTTTCGGCGTGGCCCCCGGCGCCTATACCGGTGCCGACAAACGCAGCCGTGACGGCAAGTTCCAGCTCGCCAACGGCGGTACCCTGTTTCTGGATGAAGTGGGCGACATGCCCCTGGCGCTGCAGGCCAAGCTGTTGCGGGCGTTGCAGGAGCAGGAGGTCGAACCCCTGGGCTCCAATCGAGTGGTGCCGGTGAACGTGCGGGTCGTGGCGGCCACCAGCCGGGATCTGGGCGCCATGGTGGCCGACGGCAGCTTTCGCTCCGATCTCTATTACCGGCTCAATGTGCTGGAGATCGCCATTCCGCCGCTGCGCCAGCGGCTGGGGGATCTGGGCATATTGTGCGAAGTGCTGCTGGAGGACATGGGCGCCGGCCAAAGCCGGGTGGAGATCACCGACGCGGGCATCGCCGCTTTGGGCCAGTATCACTGGCCGGGCAATATTCGTGAACTGCGCAACGTGCTGGAGCGGGCCTGGACCATGAGTGAAGAGGCCGAACTGCTGGATGCAGAGCAGATTGCACGGGTGTTGCCCGACGGCGCCGGGCCGGCCATGGGCACCGTACCCGCGCCGGTATTGCCGTCGGCGGCTTTCGGCGTGCGCCCCCTGGCCGAGGTGCTGGCCCGCGCCGAGGCCGAGGCCCTGCATGCCGCCCTGCAGCAGGCCGAGGGCAACCGCACCCAGGCCGCCCGCCTGCTGGGCGTGTCCCGCTCGGTGTTCTACCAAAAGCTTGCCCGCCATTCCTGAAAACCGGACGCCTGTCCGGCTATTCGGACGGTGCTCGCGGCTCAGGTGTGTCCTGCATTCAGGACACTACATGAAGGGGTGTTATGTAACTTATTGATTAACATTAATTTAACTTTGTTGGCACATTTTCTGTATAGATTGGCATGAGTCATTGGCCTTCGGGGGTGGTGGGTACCGGGGCCAACGGAGTGAACCATTCAAAAGGATGAACCCATGTCGATTAACCGCAACGTGTCTGCATTGAGTATGGCCGCCCTGTTCTGCGCCGGACTGGCCGCTACCCCCGCCATGGCGGAAAAGGTGCGCTGGCAAGTACCGCTGGCCTTTCCGTCCCACCTGGTGGGTCTGACCACCCCAGTCAAGCACCTGTCCGAGTCGCTGGCGGCCATTTCCGGTGGCGATGTGC
Source organism: Oceanimonas doudoroffii (assembly GCF_002242685.1). NCBI lineage: Bacteria > Pseudomonadati > Pseudomonadota > Gammaproteobacteria > Aeromonadales > Aeromonadaceae > Oceanimonas > Oceanimonas doudoroffii. The sequence goes on along the minus strand of NZ_NBIM01000001.1, from coordinate 1,171,727 downwards.
AACTGCGTTATTACGAGCCCGGCGAGCTGGTGCCGCCTTTTGAAATCATGGACGCGGTCGGCTCGGGCAAGTACCCGGCCGGTTACACCTGGGTGGGCTACGATCAGGGCACCATTCCGGCCCTGCCGCTCTATTCCGGCGCCCCCTTCAACATGGAGCCGCCCGCCTACCTGGCCTGGTATTACGAGGGCGACGGCAAGGCACTGCTGGAAGAGATCTACGCCGAGCGCAATATTCACCCCATGCTGTGCAGCATTATCGGTCCGGAAGGGGCGGGCTGGTTCAAGCAGCAAATTTCCAGCCTGGATGACTTTCAGGGCCTGCGCATTCGCTTTGCCGGCATCGGCGGCAAGGTGCTTGAAGAGCTGGGCTCCTCGGTGACCATGGTGCCCGGCGCCGAGATCTTCCAGTCGCTGGAGCGCAACACCATAGACGCCACCGAGTTTTCCCAGCCTGCCATCGACAAGATGCTGGGGCTGGATCAGATCGTGAAAAACTACATCATGCCCGGTTGGCACCAGACCCTGACCACGTCTCATCTGCTGGTGAACAAGGACGTGTGGAACAAGCTTGAGCCCGAAACCCGCGCCCTGGTGGAAATGGGCTGCGAGTCCGCCACCCTCAAGGGCTTTGCCCAGAGCGAATGGGCCCAGCCCACCGCGCTCAGGGAGTATGAAAAGGAAGGGGTCACCGCCCAGGTGCTGCCCGAGCCGGTGCTGCGTGAGCTGGAAAAAGTCACCAACCGGGTGATGGACGACATCGCCGCCGAAGACGAGATGTTTAATCGAGTGCTGACCAGCCAGCGCGAGTTCATGAAACACCACGCCATCTGGCACGGCAAGGGCTACCTGCCCCGCGACTTCTATCAGTACAACTAATCACGCCGGGGCGGGCACGGTGGTGCCCGCCTTTCACTGATTGAACTGACGAGGTCACCATGTCAAAACCAAACGACGCAACCCAAGTGTTGCCCCATAATCGGCTGTCGGTCCGGCTGGACGCCCTGGTGCTGGGCATCGGCCGGCTCAGCGCCTGGCTGTGGCTGGCGGTGCTGGTGGTGGTGCTTACCAATGTGTTCAGCCGTTTTGTGCTGTCGGCGGGCTCCATCGCCCTCGAAGAGTTGTCCTGGCACCTGTTTGGCATCGCCACCATGCTCTCGCTGGGCTATGCGGTGGTGGAAGACGATCATGTGCGGGTGGATGTGCTGCGAGAGCGGTTTTCCCTGCGCACCCAGGCCCGTATCGAGCTGGCGGGCATCGTGTTGCTGGCGCTGCCGATCATGGCGCTGATGGTGGATGCCCTTATTCCCTACGCCTGGAAGGCCTGGATCTATGATGAGCGTTCCCAGGCTCCCAGCGGCCTGCCCTATCGTTTTATTTTCAAGAGCGTGCTGCCCCTTGGGCTGATGCTGGTGGCCCTGGCGCTGTTTTCCCGGGCCCTGCGCTGCGCCACCCTGCTGTTTGATTTTCCCCGCCGCCTGGGCGTTCACCCTCGGGCCAAATCCGGTGCCTGGCTGGCCAACACGGAGAAATAACCATGGAGCTGGAAACACTGATGGTGGTGGCCATGTTCGCCACCTTTATGGGGTTGTTGCTGCTGGGCTTTCCCGTGGCCTGGGTGCTGGCCGGCACCGGACTGCTGTTTGCCCTGGCCGGGCATGTGATGGTGGAGCAGTTCGACGCCAATCTCTGGTTTACCTGGAACGGCACCATAGGCGTGCTGGACGCACGTCTGTTCGGCATTGTCGCCAACGAGCTGATGGTGGCGCTGCCGCTGTTTATTTTTATGGGGATCATGCTGGAGCGCTCCGGCATTGCCGAACGGCTGATGCACAGCCTGGTGCGGGCCCTGGGGCCGCTGCGGGGCGGCTATGCGCTGACCGTGGTGATCGTGGGCATGTTGCTGGCGGCGTCCACCGGCATTGTGGGGGCGTCCGTGGTACTGCTGGGCATGCTGTCCATCGGCCCCATGCTGCAGGCCAACTACAACCGCAGCCTGGCGGTGGGCACCGCCTGCTCGGTGGGCACCCTGGGCATTCTGGTGCCCCCCAGCATCATGCTGGTGCTGATGGCCGACCGCCTGGGCACGCCCTCGGCCTCGGTGGGCAAGCTGTTTATGGGCGCCCTGGTGCCCGGGTTGATGCTGGGGGCCATGTATGTGCTCTATATCGTGCTGCTGGCCTGGTGGAAAAAGGACGCGGCGCCGGCCCCCGAGCGCAAGCAGGCCATGGACGCCCGGGCCTGGGGCGAAGTGGCCCTGGCGGTGGTGCCACCGCTGGTGCTGATCGGCGCCGTACTGGGCTCCATCTTTCACGGCATTGCCACCACCACCGAGGCCTCGGCGGTGGGCGCGGTAGGGGCGCTGCTGATGGCGCTGTGCAGCCGCCGGCTTGACTGGCAGGTGCTGCGCGACTCGCTCTACCAGACCAGCCGAACCACCGCCTTTATCTTTGGCATCTTTATCGGGGCCACCGTGTTTGCCGCCGTGTTGCGCGGCCTGGGCGGAGACGACGTCATTCGCCAGGCCATTACCGGGCTGCCCTTTGGCACCACCGGCATCATGCTCACCATTTTGTTTATCACCTTTTTACTGGGGTTCTTCCTCGACTGGGTGGAAATCACCCTGATCATTCTGCCGCTGGTGGCACCCGTGGTGTTTTCCCTCGGCGTGGAGCCGGTTTGGTTCGCGGTGCTGTTTGCCCTCTGCCTGCAAACCTCCTTTCTGACTCCGCCGGTGGGCTTTGCCCTGTTTTACATCAAGGGCGTGTGCCCGCCGGAGATCACCACCAAAGACATTTACCGGGGGGTAGCGCCCTTTATCTGCCTGCAGTTGCTGGGCCTGGGCCTGGTGTTTGCGTTTGAACCCCTGGCGACCTGGTTGCCCGCCCATGTGTACGGCGGCCAGTAAACTGCATTTTACGAGGAGAGACTGATATGCGTCTTGAACACAAGGTGGCGCTGATCACCGGCGCCGGCCAGGGCATCGGCCGGGCCATTGCCCGGCATTATGCCCGTGAGGGCGCCTGCGTGGCGGTGGCCGATTTGAGCCTGGCCGGGGCCGAGCAAACCGCACTGGGCATTGTGGCCGAGGGTGGCGAAGCCATTGCCCTGCAAATGGATGTGACCGATGAGCAGGCGGTGAACGCCGGGGTCGAACGGCTGGTACGGCACTGGGGACGGCTCGACATCGCCCTTGCCAATGCCGGTATTCAGCATATAGCGCCGGTCCACAAGCTGGACTACGCTGACTGGCGCCGGGTCATGAATGTGCACCTCGACGGCGCCTTTTTGCTGACCCGTGCCGCCCTGGCGCAAATGTATGAAAACGGTGGCGGCGTCATGCTTTACATGGGCTCGGTGCACTCACTGGAGGCGTCGCCGCTCAAGGCGCCCTATGTGGCGGCCAAACACGGCATGCTGGGGCTGTGCCGCACCGTGGCCCGGGAAGGGGCGGACAGGGGCGTGCGCAGTAACATCATTTGCCCCGGCTTTGTGCGCACCCCCCTGGTGGAAAAACAAATTCCCGAGCAGGCGCGGGAGCTGGGCATGAGCGAGGAAGAAGTGGTGCGCAATGTCATGCTTAAACACACCGTGGACGGCGAGTTTACCACCCTGGACGACGTGTCCGAAGTGGCGGTGCACCTGGCGGCGTTTCCGTCGGCGGCATTGACCGGCCAGTCGGTGGTGGTCAGCCACGGCTGGCACATTCAATAGGAGGTTTCCATGCAGCAACACCAGGTACTCTGGACGCCCACGTCGTTCCAGCGTGAGCACAGCCAAATGACGCGTTACATCGGCTGGCTGGAAAGCCGGGGCCTCGGCAGTTTTGCCGACTACGCCGGCCTGCATGCCTGGTCTGTGACCGAGCCCGAGGCCTTCTGGCAGTCGGTCTGGGATTTTTGCGAGCTGCATTGTGACACTCCGGCGGAGCGGGTGCTGGGGCGGCGCGACATGCCGGGGGCTGAGTGGTTTCCCGGTATGCGCATGAACTTCGCCGGCAACCTGTTACGCCATGGCCGCGGCCCGCTGGCCGATCACGACGCCGTGGTATGCCATGGCGAGGCCGGCAAGGCCGTTCGTTACAGTTTTGCCCGTTTGTTTCGGGACGTGGGTGCGCTGGAAGCCTGGCTGCGAGCCCGGGGAGTGCAGTGCGGCGATCGAGTGGCCGGCGTGGTGACCCATGGCTACGAGGCGCTGGTGGCCATGCTGGCGGCCACCAGCATGGGCGCAGTGTGGAGCTCGGCGTCGCCGGACTTCGGCGCCGATGCCATTATTGACCGTTTTGGCCAGATAAGCCCCAGCGTGCTGGTGCTGGCCAATGGCTACCGCTATGGCGGCCGGGACTACGACCGGCGTGAGGAGTTTGCCCGTGTGGTGCAGGGGTTGCCGGGGCTGCGTGCGGTGCTCGACATTCCAGTGCTGCCGGGGCTGGGGGAGCAGACCGGGCCGGCCGTGACCTGCTGGTCCCGGGCCCTGGCCGAGGGGCGGGGCCACGAGCCGTCCTTTACGCCGCTGCCCGCCGATCATCCGGTGTACATACTGTTTTCATCCGGTACCACGGGCCGGCCCAAGTGTATTGTGCACGGTGCCGCCGGCATTCTGGTCAATCATGCCAAGGAGCTGGTGCTGCACGGCGACATGGGGCCCGGAGACCGGCTGATGTATTACACCACCTGCGGCTGGATGATGTGGAACTGGCAGGCGTCGGCGCTGCAGGCCGGGGTGACCCTGATCACCGTGGACGGCGCCGTGTCCCACCCGGACCTAAACCGGTTGTGGGCGCTGGCGGAGCAGGAAAAGGTGACCCATTTCGGCACCAGTGCGCGCTTTCTGGCGGAGTGCCGCAAGGCCGGCCTGCAACCGGGTCAGCGTTTTGCGCTGGACTCACTTCGACTGTTGTTTTCCACCGGCTCGCCATTGCTGCCGGAAGACTACGACTGGGTCTATGGCACCCTGCCGGAGCAGGTGCTGTTGGGCTCCGTTGCCGGTGGTACCGACATTTGCGGCTGTTTCGTGGGCTGTTGCCCGCTGCTGCCGGTGCGTCGGGGCGAGATCCAGTGCCGGTTTCTGGGGGTGGATGCGGTGGCCGTGGACGAACAAGGGCGGGAAACCGCCGGTCGGGGCGAGCTGGTGTGCCGGCAGCCGCTGCCGTCCATGCCCGTGGGCTTCTGGCAGGATGACGACGGCCAGCGTTACCGGGCCGCCTATTTCGATACATTTCCCGGCGTCTGGGCCCACGGCGATTATGTGGCCTTTACCGAGCAGGGCGGCGCCATCATCTACGGCCGCTCCGACGCCACCCTCAACCCGGGGGGCGTGCGTATCGGCACCGCCGAGATTTATCGCCAGGTGGAGCTGGATCCCAATATTCGGGACAGCCTGGTGGTGGGTCGCCGCATCGACGGCGACGTGGAAGTGGTGTTGTTGGTGGTGGCAAATGGGGAGCTGAGCCAGGATCAGTGCAGCCTGTTGCGTCAGCGCATTCGCACCGGTGCCAGCCCCCGGCACATGCCCCGCCATATTTTACAGGTGCCGGAGATCCCCTACACCCGCAGTGGCAAAAAGGTGGAGCTGGCGGTGGCCCGGCTGCTCAACGGCGAGGGCCGAAGCGACAACAAGGACGCTCTGGCCAATCCCCAGGCGCTGGATGCCATTGCCGGCTGCCTGCAAAAAGCCGGCCTGCTCAAGCCCTGATAAAACCGCGCTGCCGGCTAGCGCAGTTGACTGTCTTTACTGGCGCGGCGGTTAATACCGCTGCTTTGGCGGCGCCTTTCTTCCTTGCCCTGGCATTCAATGCACAGCCGTACCCCCGGCACCGCCTGGCGGCGCGCCTCGGGAATGGGGGCATCGCATTCCTCGCAGTGGCTCAGGCTGTCGCCACCGCCGAGCCGGCTTCTGGCATCCTGCACCGCGTCTTCGACGCTGGCGTCAATCTGATCCTGCACGGCGCCGTCCCGCGACCATCCTCCTGCCATGGTGTTCTCCCTTGGTGTGTTGATGCCCACCATGGTGGCACCTGATGGCAAACCGCGCTGTGCGCCCGCCGGCAAAACCGTTTATTGGGCGGCGTTACCCTGCCAGCAGAAAAAGCCCGACTCCTTGCCCAGAATGGTGAGGGACTGATGGTGATCACAGGCCCGCCCGGCCAGGCCGACACACAGGTGCAGGGGCAGCAGGTGCTCTTCCCGCGGGTGACAGAAGCGGGCGTGGGGAGCTTGCTCCCAGTGCCGCAGGCGCTGCCGGCGCTCGGCCTCGCTCAGGCCGGCATCGCTGCAGGTTTGGGTCAGCCATTGTTCAAAGGCGTGGTTTTTCTCGTTCGCCTCGGGGCGCTCGGTAAAAAACTCGCGCATATTGTGAAACGAAAAGCCAGAGCCAATCACCAGCAGGCGCTGACCTTCCAGGGCGCGCAGGGCCTCGCCCATGGCCAGGTGAAAGCAGGCGTCGAGGTGGCTGGCCAGCGACAGTTGCACACAGGGAATATCGGCGCCGGGATACATGATCTTCAGGGGCACGAACATGCCGTGATCAAATCCCCGCCGGGCGTCCTGTCGGCAGGGTAGGCCGGCCTGTATCAGCGCCTGCTGAACCCGCGCCGCCAGTGCCGGCTCGCCGGGGCAGGGGTACTCGATGGCATAGGATTCGGGGGGAAAGCCGTAATAGTCGTAAATCAGTCCGGGGGTGGCGCCGGCGGTAACGGTGGGTTCGTCTTCTTCCCAATGGGCGCTTACCAGCAAAATGGCGTCGGGCCGGCGCAGCCGCCCGGCCAGTTTGCCAAGTCCGTCCACCATGTCGGCATGGCCCGGGTCACCCAGCAGCGGCAGTGGGCCGCCGCCATGGGAAATAAACACAATATCAAGGGATGAGTTCATGGGGTATTCCTGAAAAAAGCAGGCCGCGGTGAGGCGGCCTGCAGGGGCCGGAGGAATTCAGGCCGTGGCCGGCTTGGCGATATCCAGCCGTGTCAGCAGCCAGTTATCCAGGGCCAGGCGGCCGCCACCCTGTATGGCCAGGGCCGCACTTACCGCAAACAGGGTAAGGGCATATTCATAACCGTTGTTGGCCATAAACAGGCCGTTGTCGATATGCACGCTGAACAGGGCCACCAGCATGGTAACGGCACTGACCAGGGCCGCCGGTCGGGTCAGCAGACCCAGCAGCAGGGCCAGGCCGCCAAAGAACTCGGCGCTGCCGGCGAGCAGGGCCATCAGGTAGCCGGGCCCCAGGCCAATACTGGCCATCCATTGGCCGGTGCCTTCCAGGCCGTAGCCGCCAAACCAGCCAAACAGTTTTTGGGCGCCGTGGGCGGCGAGAATGATGCCGGTGGGCACACGCAGGGTCAGGGCCGCCAGGCCGGCACGGGATTCAAGCAGGGATTGAGTAAAACGGGTCATGATGACGTCTCCTTCAAGTGATGATGGAGTTACTTTACTTTCATCACTGCATTGGTTAAATGCCATTATTGTTGTTTAATTATAAACGTTACGTTGTTTATAAGGTTTTCGGGAGGCCTCGTGGATCGCATCGATATTATGCGCGCCTTTGTCACCGTGGTGGCGGAAGGCAGTTTTACTCAGGCCGCGGACCGGCTGGCGCTGTCTCCCCAACTGGTCAGTAAATACGTGGCCCGGCTGGAACAGCGGCTGGGCACCAGGCTGCTGAACCGTACCACCCGCAAGGTGCATGCCACCGAGGAAGGGGTACGCTACGCCGAGCGGGCTCGGCTGTTGCTGCACGACATCGACGAGCTGGAGCTGGGCCTGGGTGATGCACACCGCCAGGCCCAGGGCCGGTTGCGGGTGAGTGCGCCGGTGTCGTTTGCCACTCGGCACCTGGCGCTGCTGTTGTGCGATTTTCAGCAGGCCCATGGCCATGTCAGCGTGGATTTGCAGCTCAATGACCGCAAGGTGGATATTGTGGAAGAGGGCTTTGACGTGGCCCTGCGCATCGGCCATCTCAAGAGCTCGTCACTGATCGCCCGGCGCATTGCGCCCATACGGCTGGTGATCTGCGCCGCCCCCGAATACCTGGAGCGTCACGGCACACCCGGCCGGCCCGAGGAGCTCAAGCAGCATCGCTGCCTGCACTACAGCTACATGGAACACGATGTGGGCCTGCCCGGAGACGGGGCGCTCAGCTGTAACAACGGCGACGTCCTGGTGGAAGCCGCCATTCGCGGCGCCGGCATCGTTATTCAGCCCACCTTTATCGCCGGCCCCGCCATTGCCGACGGCCGGCTGCGTGTGATCCTGCCCGAGCATGCTCCTGCGCCCATGGCGCTTTATGCGGTGTATGCCCACCGCACCCTGCTGCCGGGCAAGATACGCAGTTTTGTCGACTTTATGGATGGCTACTTTGGCGATCCACCCGGGTGGGACGACTTTGCCCAGCATTGAGGGTTTATATCTTGTGCCCTTCAGAAACGCTCGGTTGCGTGAGTGGCGCCGTTATATTTTCTTGTGGGTGTTGGGAAGCAACGCCGTCATCAATCCCAGCAGCGGCAGGAACGACGTCAGGGAGTAAACCCAAATGATGCCGTGTTCATCGGCCAGTTGTCCCAGCCCTGCCGCGCCCAGGCCGCCAATACCAAACATCAGGCCAAACATCAGTCCCGACACCAAGCCTACACGGCCCGGCACCGCCTCCTGGGCATAGACCACCAGGGCCGCGAAAGCCGAAGACATCACCAGGCCGATGGTGCTGGCGAAAATGGCGGTCCAGAACAGGTTTGCATAAGGCAGGGCCAGGGCAAACGGAACCACCCCGAGGAACGATGTCCAAATCACGGCTTTTCTGCCAATGCGATCACCAACCGGTCCGCCGGCAAAGGTGCCGATGGCCACGGATGCCAGGAACAGAAACAGGAACAGCTGGCTTTGCTGCACGCCGAGTGTGAACCGCTCCATCAAATAGAAGGTAAAGTAGTTGGTGAACGACGCGATATAAACAAACTTGGCGAACATCAAGACGCAAATGACGGCAATAGCCTGAACCATGGCGGAGCGGCTCAGCCCTTGCTGTTGGCGGTGATCCCACTTTTTCAACTGAGCGTGTCCGTGCGTGAGGGTCCAGCGGGTCAGCCGAAACAGAATGCAGACGGCCAGCAAGGCCGCGATTGTGAACCAGGCCACGGCCGGCTGCCCGTATGGGATCACGATGGCCGCGGTGAGCAAGGGGCCTATCGCCGAGCCGGTGTTGCCGCCGACCTGAAAGGTCGACTGGGCGGTACCGAAGCGACCGCCAGATGCCATTCGCGCCACTCGCGAGGCTTCCGGGTGAAAGGTGGCCGAGCCAATCCCGATCACGGCGGACGCGACAAGCAACATGGGGTAGCTCGCGGCGCACGCCAGCAGCACAATGCCCAGCAAGGTCATCAGCATGCCGAAAGGCAGCAGATAGGGCACGGGGCGCTTGTCGGTATAAAGCCCCACCCAGGGCTGGAGGAGGGAAGCCGTTGCCTGGTAAACCAGGGCAATCATGCCTATTTCACCGAAGCTGAGTGAAAACTGCGTTTTCAGCATTGGAAAAATGGCCGGCAGCATTGCCTGGATCAGATCGTTCAGCAAATGAGCCAGCGCGGCTGCCCCCACAATGCGAGCGTAGAAGGTGCCCCGGGTTTTATCGGTACGAGGTGCAACGGCAGAGGAGGCGCTGTTGTTGAGTGCGGTGGCATCGGTCGTCATTGGGGGTTCCGGAATCAATTGCTGATTGACACCGAGTATAAGCGGAGTAACGTTGGCGTTATCACGTCAATCTGCCACTTCTTGTAGAGTTTCTGCCATGACGAGTCGAGCTCTGAACGATCACAAAGACTTTCATGACATTCCGCGCCGGCTGGTGGCCATGGAGAATCATTGGCCGTCCCATGCGTCTACGGGATGGCACTCCCACCCCAGAGGACAGCTCCTTTATGCCATCAAGGGCGTGATGCTGGTTCAGTCTGACGCGGGGGCCTGGGTTGTGCCTCCCAACCGGGCACTCTGGATGGTGGCGGGGCTGCATCACAACGTCACCATGTCCGGTGATGTGGAGATGCGCACGGCCTACATTGAGGGCGAGGTGATCCCTGACCTGTCCGAGCAGGCCTGTGTGATCAACGTTTCCCCCCTGTTGAGGGAGCTGCTGGTGGAGGCGGTCAAAATTCCTCTGGATAGTGAGCCGAGCGCCAGAGACGAGAGGCTTATCGGTTTGCTTATCGACGAGCTGAAGGTGTCCAGCACGGTGGCCCTGCATTTGCCCATTCCCGCCGATCCAAGGCTCAAAAAAATCTGTGATGCACTGATCGAACAGCCGGCCAGCCAGGCAGGTGCGGCAGACTGGGCCAAAGCGGCCGGGCTGGGGGAGCGTACCCTTCACCGGCTTTTTTCCAGGGAAACCGGAATGACCTTCTCACAATGGCGTGAGCAGGCCAGGTTGCTGTCGGCACTCAAGGATATTGCCGCCGGAAAGAAAGGCATCGAGGTTGCGCTTAATTGCGGATATTCAAGTCAGAGTGCCTTTTCCGCGATGTTTCGTCGCCATTTTGGCACGGCGCCTTCCACCTTCTATCGCTAGGGTCGTGTTCGGCCGGCAACCCTCTTCCTGCACATCAGAAAAACACGACGGCCCTCATGCAGGGCCGCCGTGCCGATTCCTATTACGCCTCTACGGCGTCCAGCGTGTCGGCGAGCAGCTCCAACCGGTCCTGACCCCAGAATTGCACGTTATCCAGCACCCAGGAAGGGGCGCCGAGAATGCCCTGACCGAGCGCATCGTCGGTATTGCGGTCGTATTGCTGTTCGGTAGCAGGTGAACGGGCGGCTTTGAGCAGGGCGTCGGCATCCAGTTTTAAGTCAACAAGAATGGCGGTAATGACGCTGGCATCGGCAATGTCTTTTTCTTCGGCCCAGCAGGCCGCCAGCACGCGCGCCAGGAACTCACCGGGATGATGCCCGGCCTGTTGCAGGGCAATGACGCAACGGTCGGCCAGCGACGGATCCGTTGGAAAATGCGCCGGTTGCAGGTTGACCGGCAGGCCGCGTTTCTTTGCCCAGCGTTCGATTTCAAGCAAGCGGTACCGCTGGCGACACTGAGGGCGTTCGGCCAGCGGGACGGCCCCGGAGTTGGCAAACACGCGAGGCAGCCTCACCGGTTTGAAGTTGACCTGTGCCTGCCCGGCGATAGCGAGAAAGGTGCGATGACCCAGATAGGTAAAGGGGGAAATGCTGGTGAAGTAGTAGTCGATGGTGGTTGTCATTGCTTCCTGCTCCTGAATTGAGCGTGGCCTCGCCACGGTAAAGGGGATTCCGTCGGTCGGGTATCGCTGTGAGTGTAAACCCGGCGGCCGAATGTCACTTGATGTCGATGACGGTAACCGCTTTTGAACGGCCGTTCAAGTTTCATGTGAATGCAATGCGATAGCATAAAAAAACGGGCCAGCCGGCCCGTTAGGTATGTACTCAGGAGCAAGTTGCCGGGGCTCAGCCCAGCTTGCGGGCCGGTTGGCCGGTGCGCTGGCGCTGTTGCCACTGTTGGTCCATGCCCACGTCCGCCTGTGAGGGAGACAGCGGTGCCTTGCCCTTGATCAGATCCGCGGCCCGCTCCGCCACCATGATGGTGGGAGAGTTCAGGTTGCCGTTGGGAATGGTGGGGAAGATGGATGAGTCCACCACCCGCAGGCCGGCAATGCCGCGCACTTTGGCTTCCGGGTCGACCACAGCCATGTCGTCGGTGCCCATGGGGCAGGTGCAGGACGGGTGATAGGCGCTTTCCACCGCCTGGCGCACAAAGGCGTCAATTTCCTCATCGGTGCGAATGTGCTCGCCGGGCTGAATCTCTTCCGAGCGGTAGGGATCCATCGCCGGCTGGTTGATGATCTCCCGGGTTAGGCGCACACAGGCGCGAAAGCCTTCCCGGTCGTCTTCGTGCTCCAGGTAGTTGAAGCGAATGGTGGGAGCGGCCTTGGGATCGGCGCTGGCCACCTTCACATAGCCCCGGCTTTTCGGCTTGTTGTGGCCGATATGCACCTGAAAGCCGTGGCCGGAAAAGGCTTCACGGCCGTCATAGCGCATGGCGGCGGGCAGGAAGTGATACTGCAGATCCGGCCATTCCACCCCGGCCTTGGAGCGAATAAAGCCGCAGGACTCAAAGTGGTTGGTGGCACCCAGGCCGTCCTTGTTCAGGATCCAGCGAGTGCCAATTTTGAACTTGTTCCACGGGTCGAGCTTGCCATTGAGGGAGATGGGCTCCTTGCAGCGGAACTGAAAATAGAACTCCAGGTGATCCTGCAGGTTTTCACCCACGCCGGGCAGCTCGTGCCGCACCTCGATCCCGGCCGCTTCCAGGGTGTCTTTGGCACCGATGCCGGACAGTTGCAGCAGGTGTGGCGAGCCGATGGAGCCGGCGCTGAGGATCACCTCCTTGTTCACCCGCACGTCCTGGACCTGGCCCTTGCGTTCAAAGCGCACGCCTACCGCCTGCTTGCCTTCCAGCAGCACCTTGTGCACCAGGGCATGGGTGATCACGGTGAGGTTGGGCCGGCTCATGGCCGGGCGCAGATAGGCATTGGCGGTGGACCAGCGGCGGCCGTTCTTTACCGTCATGTGCATGGGGCCAAAGCCTTCCTGCTGGCGGCCGTTGTAGTCGGGAGTATGCAGGTAACCTGCTTCCACCCCGGCATCCACAAAGGCCTGGTACAGGGGGTTTTGCATGTTGTTGCCGTTGTTTACCCCCAGCGGGCCCTGATCGCCACGGTAGTCGTCGCCGCCAAAGGCCCAGGTTTCGGCCTTTTTGAAGTAGGGCAGGCAGTGGGCATAGTCCCAGCCTTCGGCGCCGTGCTCCTGCCACTCGTCAAAGTCGCGGGCATGGCCACGCACATAGACCATGCCGTTGATGGAGGACGAGCCGCCCAGCACCTTGCCCCGCGGGCAGTGCATGCTGCGGTTGTCGAGAAAGGGCTCGGGCTCGGTGTGAAACTGCCAGGCGTACTTCTCGGTGTTCATGGGAATGGACAGCGCCGTGGGCATCTGAATAAAGATGCTTTTGTCGCTGCCGCCGGTTTCCAGCAGCAGCACTCGAGTGGTGCCGTCTTCGGTCAGCCGGTTGGCCAGCACGCAACCGGCGGAGCCGGCGCCCACGATGATGTAGTCAAATTCGTTGCTCATGGTGTTCCTCGTCATCGCCGGTTAAAACGGGCTTTCCAGCTTGTTCATGCCCACATACACCGACTTCAGCTGGGTGTAGTGGTGCAGGGTGACCAGGCCGTTTTCCCGGCCGATGCCGGACAGCTTGTAACCGCCCACCGGCATTTCGGCGGGGGAAGCGCCGTAGGCGTTAATCCAGCAGATGCCGGCCTGCAGCTTGTGAATGACCCGGTGGCCCCGGCGCAGATCATTGGTGAATACGCCGGCGGCCAGACCGGTGTCGGTGTCGTTGGCGCGGGCGATCACCTCATGCTCGTCTTCAAAGGTCAGCACCGACATCACCGGGCCGAAGATTTCTTCCCGGCAGATGGTCATGTCGTCACGGCAGTCGGTGAAAATGGTGGGGGCCACAAAATAGCCGTTGGGGGCCGAGGCCGGACGCAGCGCCTCACCGCCACAGGCCAGGGTGGCGCCTTCCTCAATGCCCTTGCGAATGTAGCCCAGCACCTTTTCATGGTGGCCCTTGGAGATCAGGGCGCCGAAGTTGGTGGCGGGATCCATGGGGTCGCCGGCCACAATGTTGTTGCGGGTGCGCTCCAGCAGCCGCGCCATAAAGTCTGAGTAAATGTGCTTGTGCACAAACACCCGAGTGCCGTTGGTGCAGATTTCGCCCTGGGTGTAGAAGTTGCCCAGCATGGCGGCGGACACGGCGTCGTCGAGATCGGCATCGTCAAAGATGATCAGCGGTGACTTGCCGCCCAACTCCATGGTCACGTCCTTCAGGCTGCTGGCGGCGGCGGCCATGACCTTCTTGCCGGTGCCCACTTCGCCGGTAAACGACACCTTGGCAATGTTCGGATTGCCGGTGAGCCAGGCGCCCACGGCACCGTCGCCCTGCACCACGTTGAATACACCGGCGGGCACGCCGGCCTCAATGAAGATCTCGGCCAGCTTGAGGGCGCCCAGCGGCGTTTCTTCCGAGGGCTTGAAGATCATGGCGTTGCCGCAGGCCAGGGCCGGAGCAGACTTCCAGCAGGCGATCTGCAGTGGATAGTTCCAGGCGCCAATGCCGGCGCAAATGCCCAGGGGCTCACGGCGGGTGTAGTAGAAGTCGCCGCCCAGATCCTGCTGGTTGCCCTCGATAGAAGGTGCCAGGCCGGCGAAAAATTCAATGCTGTCGGCACCGGTGACCACGTCGACCACGGACGCTTCCTGCCAGGGCTTGCCGGTGTCCAGCACCTCGATGCGGGCCAGCTCGTCATTGCGTTCATGCAGCAGCGCCACGGCCCGCAGCAAAATGCGACTGCGCTCCATGCCGGTCATGGCCGACCATTGTTCAAAGCCGCGTTGCGCCGAGTCGATGGCCAGCGCCTTGATATGGTCGTCGGCCACTTCCACTTCATAAATGGCCTCGCCGGTGGCCGGGTTGACCACGGTAAAGGTCTCGCCACTGTGGTTGGCCACATAGCGGCCGTCTACAAAGTTCTGGTGTCTGGTCAATGACATGGGGTTACTCCATGGTGCTGTAGCAAATCGGTGATAAAGGCCTTGCACAGTTGCTCGCCGTCGCGGAAATCCTGCTCGGGACTGGCACTGAGGGCACTGCGCAGCCAGAAGCCGTCGATCATGGCGGCGGTCTGGCGGGCGGCAATGCGGCCTGGCTCCGCACCCAGCAGGGGACGGAACGAATAGGTCAGGTTGCTGATCAGCCGCTGGCTGTTTACCTGCTGTAGCCGTGCCAGGCTCGGGTCGTGCATGGCCTGGGCCCAGAAGCTCAGCCACGACTTGGTGGCCGGCCGTGAACGCTGAAACTCGGTGAAGTTGGCTTCCACTATCATCATCAACCGCTGTTGCGGGCTGGTGGGGCCGCCATCGGTACGGGACAGCAGCGCCTGCTTGAGCTCGTCCAGCAACTGGCGTACGGTGGCTTCAATCAGCCCCTGCTTGCCGCCGAAATAATGGCTGATAATGCCGGACGACATGCCGGCCAGCCGGCTGATACTGTTGATGGTGGTGTTCTGCAGGCCGTACTCGGCCACCGACGCCAGGGTGGCGTCGATCAGCTGTTTCCTGCGAGTATCTTTTATTCCGGTAATGGGCATGGCTTTTTCTTAATTGAACGTTCAATAAAAATAAGGTTAGGGGTTTTGGCGCCGATGATCAAGGGGACTCGGCACGGAATTCCCCCCATGTCTTGTTTTGGCAAATCGGTGTCTTAATCAGCAATGTGGCCAAATGCATTCGGCAGTCTACTGGGAGCCGGCCTGTGAACCAGATGTTGCCGCAGGCCGGGTGCGCTCATTGGGGAGCGCGACACTCGTCAAGAACAAGGATGCTGAATATGTGCGCAATACACGGTAACAGAGGGGTGGTCTACACCGGGCCGGGCAAGGTTGAAGTGCAGTCCATTGCCTTTCCCGAACTGTCTCTGGGCAACCGGGCCTGCCATCACGGCGTTATTCTCAAGGTGGTGTCCACCAACATCTGCGGCAGCGACCAGCACATGGTGCGCGGGCGCACCACGGCGCCTTCCGGCCTGGTGCTGGGCCACGAAATCACCGGCCAGATCATCGAGTGCGGCCGCGACGTGGAATTCCTCAAGGTCGGCGACATTGTCTCTGTACCCTTCAACATTGCCTGCGGCCGCTGCCGCAACTGTAAGGAAGGCAAGACCGGCATCTGCCTGAACGTGAACCCCGCTCGTCCCGGTGCCGCTTACGGCTATGTGGACATGGGCGGCTGGGTCGGCGGCCAGTCCGAATACGTGATGGTGCCCTACGCCGACTTTAACCTGCTGAAGTTCCCGGATCCGAATCAGGCGCTGGAAAAGATTCGCGATCTCACCCTGCTGTCCGACATTTTCCCCACCGGCTTCCACGGCTGCGTGACCGCCGGCGTGGGTCCGGGCTCCACCGTTTACATTGCCGGTGCCGGCCCCGTGGGCCTGGCGGCCGCCGCTTCGGCCCAATTGCTGGGCGCGGCCTGCGTGATCGTGGGCGACATGAATCCGGAGCGTCTGGCCCAGGCCCGCAGCTTTGGTTGTGAGACCATCGACCTGCGTGAAGACGGCTCCATGGAAGACAAGCTGGAAGTCATTCTGGGCGAGCGGGAAGTGGATGCCTTTGTGGACTGCGTGGGCTTTGAGGCTCATGCCTGCGGCTGCAACCACGGCAAGGAGGCGCCGGCCACCGTGCTCAACTCCGCCATGCAGGTCACCCGCGCCGGCGGCCAGATTGGCATTCCCGGCCTGTATGTGACCGAAGATCCGGGCGCGGTGGACGAGGCGGCACGGGAAGGGGCGCTGAGCATGCGCTTTGGCCTGGGCTGGGCCAAGTCCCACTCCTTCCATACCGGCCAGTGTCCGGTGATGAAGTATCACCGCGCGCTGATGCAAGCCATCCTGTTCGACAAGGTGCAGATCGCCAAGGCCGTGAACGTGCAGGTGATTTCGCTGGATCAGGCGGTGCAGGGCTATGCCGACTTTGACGGCGGCGTGGCCAAGAAATTTGTGATCGACCCCCATGGCATGGTGGCCTGACAACAGATAGGGTGAACCCTGCACCCTCAATGAGGGCGTGCAGGGTTGTCACCACGCCCGGCCAGGAGCGGCCGGGCCTTACGCACTGTAAATGGCGGTGGTTCGATGCACCGCCAGCACCGTTTTACAAGGTTGATACTGTTATGGATGAGACTCAAGCAGGCGTTCTAGACACTGTTGAAACAATAGTGACGTCACTCAAACACAAACCCGGCGCCCTGTTGCCCATCCTGCATGGTATTCAGGATCATTTTGGCTACATTCCCGATGTCGCCATCGGGGTGATTGCCCGTCATTTACGCAGCACCGCCGCCGATGTGCACGGGGTGGTGAGCTTTTATCATTATTTTCGTTCCGAACAGCCCGGCCGCCATGTGGTGGAACTGTGCCGGGCCGAGGCCTGCCAGGCCCGGGGCGCCCGCGCGCTTGAAAGCCACGCCAAAGCCAGGCTGGGCGTGGACTACGGCCAGACCACGGCCGATCGCAGCATTACCCTTAAACCCGTGTACTGCCTGGGCAACTGCGCCACCGGCCCCTCGGTGCGGGTAGGGGAGCAAATAAAGGGCCGTATGGACCCGGCCCGTTTCGACCGCCTGGTGGATGATCTGACCACCTACAAACTGGAGCTGAACTGATGAGCCTGCGTGTCTTTGTTCCCTGTGAGACCACGGCGCTGTCATTGGGTGCCGAGGATGTCGCCACCCTGATAAGCCGTGAGGCCGCAGCCCGTGGCCTGAAGATTGAGCTGGTGCGTAACGGCTCCCGCGGCCTGTTCTGGCTCGAGCCCCTGGTGGAAGTGGACGACGGCACCGGCCGCCGCGCCTTTGGCCCGGTAGAGCCCGGCGACGTGGCCTCGCTGCTGGACAGCCACTTCGGCGATGATCACCCCCTGGCCCTGGGGCCAACCGACGAGCTTCCCTGGCTAAAGAAACAACAGCGGGTCACCTTTGCCCGTCTGGGCGTAACCGATCCGGTGTCGCTGGACGATTACCGCGCCACCGGCGGCTTTGACGGCCTGCATCACGCCCTTGAACTCACTCCGCAGCAACTGGTGGACAGGGTCAAGGCATCGGGCCTGCGCGGCCGGGGCGGGGCGGCGTTCCCCACCGGCATCAAGTGGCAGACGGTGCTGGATGCCGCCGGTGCACAAAAATACATTGTCTGCAACGCCGATGAAGGCGACTCCGGCACCTTTGCCGATCGGTTGGTGATGGAATGCGACCCCTACATGCTGATTGAGGGCATGATTATCGCCGGCCTCGCCGTGGGCGCCACTCAGGGCTATATCTACCTGCGCGAGGAATACCCGCTGGCCCACCGCCACCTTGACCTGGCCATTGCCCGGGCCGAGGCCGCCGGCTATCTCGGCAACAATATTCAAAACAGTGGCCGCGCCTTTGCGCTGGAAGTGCGCCTGGGCGCCGGCGCCTATATTTGCGGCGAAGAAACCTCGCTGCTGGAAAGCCTGGAAGGCAAGCGCGGCATGGTGCGGGCCAAGCCGCCGCTGCCGGCCATCGAGGGCCTGTTTGGCCTGCCCACCGTGGTCAACAACGTGCTCAGTCTGGCGGCGGTGCCGTCCATTTTGCGGGACGGCCCCGAGCACTACGCCGGCTTTGGCGTGGAGCGCTCCCGGGGCACGCTGCCGTTTCAGCTGGCCGGCAACATCGCTCAGGGCGGCCTGGTGGAGCTCGCCTTTGGCCACAGCCTGCGCGAGCTGATTGAAGACTTTGGCGGCGGCAGCGCCAGCGGCCGCCCGGTGCGGGCGGTGCAGGTGGGCGGCCCTCTGGGGGCCTACCTGTCGCCAGCGCAGTTTGACACCGCCCTCGACTATGAGGCGTTTTCCGCCATTGGCGCCGTGCTGGGCCACGGCGGCGTGGTGGTGTTTGATGACAGCGTCGACATGGCCGAGCAGGCGCGCTTTTCCATGGAATTCTGCGTGGAGGAGTCCTGCGGCAAGTGTACCCCCTGCCGCATTGGCTCGACCCGGGGCGTGGAGGTGATCGATCGCATCATGCGGGGCGAGAACCGCGATGCCAATATGGCGCTGCTGGAAGATCTGTGCGACACCATGATTCAGGGCTCGCTGTGCGCCATGGGCGGCATGACACCCTTTCCGGTGAAAAGCGCCTATACCCTCTTTCCCGAAGACTTTCAGCGCCAGGGAGGCGAAGCCTGATGGTTGAACATTTTTTTCCCGAAAAGGATCTGGGCACCCCGGCCCGCCTGTCGGACGTACAGATCAGCCTGACCATAGACGGGGTGGAAGTGACGGTGCCCGAAGGCACCTCGGTGATGCGCGCCGCCGCCCTGGTGGACATTAACATTCCCAAACTCTGTGCCAGCGACAACCTGGAGGCCTTTGGCTCCTGCCGGCTGTGTACCGTGGAAATTGAAGGCCGGCGCGGCATGCATGCGTCCTGCACCACGCCGGTGAGCGAGGGCATGGTGGTACGCAGCCAGACCGAGGCGCTGGCCAAGCTGCGCCGCAACATCATGGAGCTGTATATCTCCGATCACCCCCTCGATTGCCTGACCTGCCCGACCAACGGCGACTGTGAACTGCAGGACATGGCCGGGGCCGTGGGCCTGCGCGAGGTGCGTTACGGCTTTGCCGGCGAGAATCACCTGAGCCTGCCAAAGGACGAGTCCAACCCCTATTTCACCTTTGACGCCAGCAAGTGCATTCTCTGCTCCCGCTGCGTGCGCGCCTGTGGCGAGGTGCAGGGCACCTTTGCCCTGACCGTGGAAAAGCGCGGCTTTGACTCCAGGATTTCCACCGGCAAGGGAACGGACTTTCTTAATTCCGACTGCGTGTCCTGTGGTGCCTGCGTGCAGGCCTGCCCCACCGCCACCCTCAGCGAGAAGTCGGTGATCGACAAGGGCCAGCCCGAGCACAGCGTGATCACCACCTGCGCCTATTGTGGCGTGGGCTGCTCGTTCAAGGCCGAAATGAAGGGCGATGAGCTGGTGCGCATGACCCCCTGGAAGGGCGGCCAGGCCAACCACGGCCACTCCTGCGTGAAGGGGCGGTTTGCCTTTGGCTACGCCAGCCACAAGGACCGGCTGAAGCACCCCATGATTCGCGAGTCCATCGACCAGCCCTGGCGGGAAGTGGGCTGGCAGGAGGCCATTGAATTTGCCGCCCGGCGCCTGCGCGAGGTGCAGCAACAGCACGGCCGCAACAGCGTGGGCGGCATTACCTCGTCGCGCTGTACCAATGAAGAAACCTACCTGGTGCAGAAGCTGGTGCGGGCCGCGCTCGGCACCAACAACACCGACACCTGCGCCCGAGTGTGCCACAGCCCCACCGGCTATGGCCTGAAGATGACCCTGGGCGAGTCGGCGGGCACCCAGGACTTTGATTCGGTAATGCAGTCGGACTGTATTCTGGTGATCGGCGCCAACCCCACCGACGCCCATCCGGTATTCGGCTCGTTGCTGCGCAAGCGGCTGCGCCAGGGCGCCAAGCTGATTGTGGCCGATCCTCGTTATATCGATCTGCTGGACAGCCCGCATACCGACGAGGCCCTGCACCTGCCCATTCGCCCGGGAGCCAACGTGGCCCTGGTGAATGCCCTGGCCCATGTGATCGTGACCGAGGGGCTGGAAGACCAGGACTTTATCGCCACCCGTTGCGCCCCGGAAGAATACGCCGCTTGGCGCGACTTTATTATCGATCCGTGCCATGCCCCCGAGGCCATGAGCGCCGTGATCGGCGTGCCGGCGGAGAACCTGCGCGAGGCCGCAAGGCTTTACGCCACCGCCGGCAACGGCGCCATCTATTACGGCCTGGGCGTCACCGAGCACAGCCAGGGCTCCACCACCGTCATGGGCATTGCCAACCTGGCCATGGTCACTGGCAACATTGGCCGGCCCGGCGTGGGGGTAAACCCGCTGCGGGGCCAGAACAACGTGCAGGGCTCTTGCGACATGGGCTCCTTCCCCCACGAGCTGCCGGGCTACCAGCCGGTGACCGACGGCGCCGTGCGTGCCCGCTTTGAAGCGGTGTGGGGCGCCGGGCTGGATGCCGAGCCGGGGCTGCGCATTCCGGGCATGTTCGACGCCGCCATCGAAGGTCGTTTCAAGGCCATGTATGTGCAGGGGGAAGACATTGCCCAGTCAGATCCGAACACCCAGCATGTGGAGGCGGCACTGCGCTCCCTTGAGCTGCTGATCGTGCAGGATATTTTCCTCAACGAAACCGCCAAGTTCGCCCATGTGATTTTGCCGGGGGCCAGCTTCCTCGAGAAGAACGGCACCTTTACCAACGCCGAGCGGCGCATCAACCGGGTGCGCCGAGTGATGGCGCCCCTGGCGGGCAAGGAAGACTGGGAAGTGACCATGGCGCTGTCCAACGCCCTTGGTTACCCCATGGACTACCGGCACCCGTCGGAGATCATGGACGAAATAGCCTCGCTGACGCCGTCCTTTGCCGGGGTCAGTTACGACCGTCTGGAGCGCATGGGCAGCATTCAGTGGCCCTGCAATGACGAGCATCCCGAGGGCATGCCAATCATGCACGGTGACAGTTTCCCCATCGGGGAAGGGCGCATGGTGGTGACCGAGTTTATTCCCACCATCGAACGGGTGAGCGAGGCGTTTCCGCTGCTGCTGACCACGGGGCGTATCCTCAGCCAGTACAACGTGGGGGCCCAGACTCGGCGCACCGACAACAACGTGTGGCACAGCGAAGACGTGCTGGAGATCCATCCCCACGACGCCAGTGCACGGGGCATTGCCGATGGCCAGCCGGTGAATATTCAGAGCCGCACCGGCAGCACGGTGCTGCGGGCCAGGCACAGTCAGCGCATGCAGCCGGGGGTGGTGTACACTACCTTTCACTTCCCCCACAGCGGCGCCAACGTGATCACCACCGACAACTCCGACTGGGCCACCAATTGCCCGGAATACAAGGTGACGGCGGTGCAGGTAACCGGTACCACCGATCTGACCCTGTCGGACTGGCAGCAGCGCTTTGAAGCCTTTACCGAAAAGCAGCTGGCCTATGCGGGGCTGGGGGAGACTCACTAAGAGGTAACAAACAAAAACGCCGGCGAAAGCCGGCGTTTTTTATAGGAGAAAGGCTGAGTCTTGATTTGCTATTTCCGAATCTCATAAGTGAGGAGCTGGTGGTATTCCTGCAACTCAGCGTTCAGATAACCAAGACATTCGTCCTTTTCTGTATAACGCTCCGCTTGATGATGCAGGCTGTAGGGTTTCAGAAATAATGCCGGGCCCGAAAGTGGTGCTCGTGGGGGGCCATGTCGTTGCCGATGGCGTTAAGAATGGCGCCGGAGATCTGGCCGCTGTCGGCATCAAAGGTGCTGCACAGGGAGAGGGTGCGGCGAATGTCCACCTGCCGGCCCAGGTATTCCAGCACCACTCGGGTGCAGCTGGGAATGCGCTCGCCGCTGGCGGAGGCGCCCAGGCGCAGGCCACTGAGCCGGCCCACCCGGCTTTTAAAGGTGGGGATCAAAATGGTCTGGGTGATCTGGTTGCCGGTGAGCGATTCGTAGTCCACCAGAAAAATGCGATCCGCCAGCAGATGGGCCATGCCCAGATATTTGCTGTGAAACACCCGCTCGCCCGGGGCCTGTTGCAGGCGCTCGGTGCGCTGGTAATACACGCCGCCGCCCCGGCGCTCCAGGCACAGCAGGTTGCGCAGTATCTTGCCCGGAAAGGCCATGGAGTAGTGGTATTCAAAGTAATAACCCAGGTATTTTTCCAGCCCCTGAGAGTTGGCCTGCAGCAGGCTCATGTGCTCGGCTTCCGGGTGCGCCTCTTCCACAACCTGGGGCTTGGGTCGCACCTGGATCAGCAGTTCGAACTGGCTGTGGGGCATCAGAATTTCGTGCTCTTCCACTCCGAAAAAGTCGCACAGGCGGCGCAGGCTATGGGCCGAGGGCTTGTAGCGACCACTCAAATAGCGGTTGAACTGGGGGCGGTTTATCTTCAGCCGGCGACATACCTCAGCTACTGACTTGTAGTAACTGCAGAGCAGACGCAGGTTTTTGGCAAAGTCTTGGTGCATAGAGGCTCCGTGAAACTGGGGTCAGTATACCTAACGTTATTTTTCTGCAACAGGGTGCGACAGTCGCTTTCTGGTGTACTGACTGCGCCAATCAGCATCAGTTTGAGACAGTGCGTCAAATTTTCAGTGCCTGTGCGCACTGCTGTAATAGGGCCTTGAACCGCACAAACTCCACCAAGCAGGTAACCAATGCAAACACGTATTGAAAAAGATCTTTTGGGTGAACAGCCGGTGCCGGCCGAGGCCTGGTACGGCATTCAAACCCAGCGCGCGCAGCAGAACTTCACCATTACCGGTGTGCCCATCAGCCACTTTCCCGAGCTGATCAACGCCCTGGCCATGGTCAAGGCCGCCGCCGCCCGCGCCAACCGAGATCTGGGCCAGCTGGAGCCGCACAAGGCCGAAGCCATTAACGCCGCCTGTGCCGATATCATGAACGGCGCCCTGCACGATCAGTTTGTGGTGGATCTTATTCAGGGCGGGGCGGGCACCTCCACCAACATGAACGCCAACGAAGTCATTGCCAACCTGGCGCTGGCCAAGCTGGGCCATGCCCGGGGCGACTACAAACACCTGCACCCCAATAATGACGTGAACCGCTCCCAGTCCACCAACGACGCCTATCCCACCGCCGCCCGGCTGGCCATCGTGTTTGCCGCCCAGCCGCTCAAGCAGGCCATTGCCGGTCTGCAACAAAGCCTGGCGGCCAAGGCCGAGGAGTTTGCCCACATTCTCAAAATGGGCCGAACTCAGCTGCAGGACGCCGTGCCCATGACCCTGGGTCAGGAGTTCGAGGCCTTTGCCGTCAACCTGGGTGAAGAAGACGCCCGTATCGACGACGCCTGCCGGCTGCTGTGCGAGGTGAACCTGGGCGGCACTGCCATCGGCACCGGCATTAACGCCCACCCCGACTACGCGCCGCTGGCGGTAAATCACCTGGCCGAGGTGTCTGGCCAGCCGGTCAGCCTGGCCAGCAATCTGGTGGAAGCCACCTCCGACATGGGCGCCTTTGTTACCTTCTCCAGCGTGCTCAAACGGGTGGCGGTGAAGCTGTCCAAACTCAGCAACGATCTGCGCCTGCTGTCCAGCGGCCCGCGCACCGGCCTGGGCGAAATTCAGCTGCCCGCCATGCAACCCGGTTCGTCCATCATGCCCGGCAAGGTGAACCCGGTCATTCCCGAGGCAATGAACCAGACTGCGTTTCAGGTGATCGGTGCCGATCTGGCGGTCACCCTGGCGGCGGAAGCCGGCCAGCTGCAGCTGAACGCCATGGAGCCGCTGATTATCTATAACCTGCTCAACTCCAGCCGCATGCTGGGTGAAGCCATTCGCATGCTCGACACGCGCTGTGTGCGCGGCATCAAGGCCAACGAGGAGCAGTGTGCCGCCCACCTGCATAACAGTATCGGCATCATTACCGCCCTGGTGCCCCATATCGGTTACGACAACGCCAGCCGCATTGCCAACCAGGCATTGATGACCGGCGCCACCGTGGCCGAGCTGGTGCGCGAAGAGCAGCTGCTCAGCGAAGAGCGCCTGGCGGCGGTGCTCAGCCCGGCGTCCATGGTGACGCCCTGCGTCGCCTGATTGGCAAACGCAAATCGGCCCGGGGCCGACGCCGTCATGGCATCAATATCCCGGGCCGTCATAAAAGTGGCGGTGCGATCAGGCCGCCACCGCCATTTGCTGCTGGCGGTGCCACTGCACACAGGCCGCCGCCAGCGCCCTGGTGGCGTCCATGCCCAGATGGGCATGGGCCGAGCCAATGGAGTCCAGCGCGAAAGGAATTTCGGTGCATCCCAGAATGACCCGCTCTACCCCTTGTTGCAGCATGTCGGCCATGCAGCCATCCAGCATTTGAGCACCCTGCTTTACGGCGCCGGACTTGACCAGATAAATGCCTTCCATCACTCGGCGCTGCAGTTCGGGCCGAGGCGTGGTGAGGGCAATGCCAAATTCCGCCAGCTCTCGAGCATAAAAACCGGCCTTCAGGGTGCCGTCGGTGGCCAGCAGGCCAACCGAACCAACCTTTTCACCTGCAAGCGCCGCGGCGCAGGCCCGAGCAATGTGCAAAATGGGCACGCTGCTCGCCTGGGCCAGCGGCTCATACCAGTAATGGGCGGTGTTACAGGGAATGGCAATGCAGCCGGCGCCGCCGCTTATCAGGGTGTTCAGCCCTTTCAGCAGGGCCTCGAGGGGAGACTCCTTGTTCTCCAGCAGGCAGGCGGTGCGGTCGGGAATTTGCGGCACCGAATGCACCAGCAGCGGCAGGTGATCCTGATCCCGGCTGGCCGGGGTCTGGTGAATGATCTTGGTCACAAAGTCGACGGTGGCAAGCGGGCCCATGCCGCCAAGAATGCCAATCAGGGAACTCATAAGCTGTCTCCAGGCTGTTTTTTTGCAGCCTAAAACAGCCGGCGAGGGCACCGACAATGCCGTTTGAGTACCCCCTATGCGCAAGCCGCATAACCCCCGTGCCGCAGTTGCAATATCAATAAGATGGCGCCGTTATGCCGCTTTGTTATCGCCGGTGCCAGATTGGCATGGTGCAACAGGGCCCTGAGCATCGGCGCCGGCGAGTGATATAATGCCACCCTGACCGGTCAGCGGGCTGACCAAGCTGTGGGTATCAAGCCAAGGGTGGTGCATGAACATAGAAACAAAATGGCTGGAAGACTTTCTTTCATTGGCCCACACCCAGAGTTTTTCCCGCTCCGCCCAGGAGCGGCACATGACCCAGCCCGCCTTCAGCCGGCGCATTCGCGCACTGGAAACCGCCCTGGGCTGCGAGTTGGTCGACCGAACCAGCACGCCGGTGCAACTGACCGATGAAGGTCGGCTGTTTCGTATTACCGCGCGCAACCTGGTGACCCAGCTGGCCGACAGCATCGGCCATCTTCGCTCCATGAAACAGCGTGGTGCCCACACCATCGACTTCGCCGTGTCTCACACCCTGTCACTGTCTTTATTTCCCGCCTTTCTGCAGTCGTTTCGCCGAGAGCTGGAGGGCATCAGTACCCGCCAGCTGGTGGCCAATGTGGATGACAGCGTGCAGGCCCTGAAAAACGGCATTTGCGACTTTTTGCTGGCGTTTGAAGATCCCACCCTGGCGCCGGGGCAGTTTCACCGTTTTGAGCTGCAAACCGAGCAACTGGTGCCGGTGTGTCGCGCCGATGAGGACGGCCAGCCCGTTTTCAACCTGGACGCCGCCCATGGTGCCACCCTGCCTTATCTGGGGTACCCCGAAGAAATTTTTCTCGGCCGCTGTGTGGAGCGGTTGCTGCGCAGCCGGCCACGCACCGTGACCCTGCGTCAGGCGTTTGAGTCACCCCTGGCCGACAGCCTGAAGGTGATGGCCATGCAGGGCATGGGCATTGCCTGGGTGCCGAGCTTTGCCATTCGAGAAGAGTTGCGTCAGGGCTTTCTGGTGATCTGCGGTGACGACCGTTGGCAGTTGCCGCTCAATGTGTGTCTCTATCGCTGCAACCGGCCCCTGTCCGACACCGCCGAAGCCTTCTGGCAAGTGTGTGAGCAGAATTACGGCCGGGCGGAGCCCACGGCATGAAATGGCTTCAGGCGTGCCTGTTGTTGTGGGGACTGGCCCTGGGCGGCGCCATGGCGGCAGAGCCCTATCGGGAAGGCATTATTCGTGTGGGCGGCGATCACGACTATCCGCCCTATGAATTTCTCAATGAAGACGGCGAGCCCGACGGCTACAACGTGGAGTTGACCCGTGCCATTGCCGAAGTCATGGGCATGCAGGTGGAGTTTCACCTCGGCGACTGGAATCGCATGCGCCAGGCCCTGGATACGGGCGAGATGGATGTGCTGCAGGGCATGATTTTCTCCAGCGAGCGCAGCGATGATTACAGTTTCTCGCCACCACACGCCATTGTGTATCAGTCCATTTTTGCCCGCAAAGGGGAAGACGAAGCCAGGGAGCTGGCCGATCTGCGCGGCAAAGAGGTGGTTGTGCAGCGGGGCGGCATTATGCACGACCACCTGCTGCACAATAACGTGGGAGACAACCTGGTGCTGGTCGACACCCATGCCTCGGCGCTGCGGTTGCTGGCGGCGGGCAAGCACGATTATGCCCTGGTTGCCAACCTGCCGGGGCTGTATCTGGGCCGCGAGCTGGAGTTGTCCAACATAGTGCCGGTGGGCCAGCCTTTTCAGCCCCAGCGCTACGGCTATGCGGTATCAAAGGGGAACGAGGCGCTGCTGGCGGGCTTCAGCGAAGGGCTGGCCATTCTCAAGAACACCGGCCGCCTGCAACAGATTTACGACAAGTGGCTGGGGCCGCTGGAGCAGGGCGGCTGGCCCTGGAAGAAAATCGGCCTGGCCGCCGCCCTGGTGTCGGCGGTGTTGCTGGTGGTGCTGGGGGGGATTGTCATCTGGAACCGCATGCTGGCCCGGGAAGTGGCCCGGCGCAGCGAGAAGCTGCAACTGCAGCATCAGCAATTGATCCAGGCCGACAAGATGTCGTCCCTGGGCATTCTGGTGTCGGGAGTGGCCCACGAAATCAACAATCCCAGCAGCCTGCTGCTGCTCAACCTGCCGGTGCTGAAAGACGCCTTTGCCGATCTGGAAGCGCTGCTGGAGGCGCAATATGAGCAGCAGGGCGATTTTTACCTGGCCGGGTTGCCCTACAGCCGCATGCGCGAGGAGCTGCCCGCCATGCTCGACGACATGCAGGCCAGCGCCGGGCGCATTCGCCGCATCGTGGATGATCTGCGCGACTTTGCCCGTCAGGGCCCGGCGGAGCTGAACGAGAACGTGGATCTCAATGCGCTGGTGGCCACGGTGATCCGTCTGGTCGACAACACCATTCGCACGTCCAGTCATCGCGTGGAAGTGCATTGCGAGCCCGGGTTGCCGCACTTCAGGGGCAACGCCCAGCGCATTGAGCAGGTGCTGATCAACCTGGTGGTGAATGCCTGTCAGGCCCTTACCAGCCCGGAACAGGGCATTGTTATTCGCACCGGACACCGGGCGCCACGCAACGAGTTGTATCTTGAAATTACCGATCAGGGCGTGGGCATATCGCCCGGCGATCTGTCCCGGCTGAAAGATCCGTTTTTTACCACCAAGCGCGAACAGGGCGGCATCGGGCTGGGTTTGTCCGTGTCGGCCGGCATCGTACAGGAGCATGGCGGCCGGCTGGAATATGAATCCGAGCCGGGCCGGGGAACCCGCGCCACCCTGACGTTACCCGCGATCGAAGGAACCCCATCGTGATCAAAAGCAATTCCTACCCCAGCTTTGGTGTGCTGCTGGTGGATGATGAAGCCCCCTTTCTGCGCAGCCTCAGCATTGCCCTGGAGCGGCGGGGCGGCATTAATCACATTTATCGCTGCGAAGACAGCCGGGAGGTCATGGGCATCATTGCCCGTGAGCCCATTGGCCTGGTGCTGCTGGATCTGACCATGCCGCACCTGTCGGGTGAGGCCCTGCTGCAACAGATAGTGGAAGAATATCCCGAGATAGCCGTGATCATCATCAGCGGGCTGAACCAGCTGGAGACGGCAGTGAACTGCATTCGCCTCGGCGCCTATGACTATTTCGTCAAGACCACGGAAGAAGACCGACTGATCGGCGGCATTCGCCGGGCCATTGCCAGCCAGGAAATGCGCCTGGAAAACCAGGAGATGCGCCGGCGCTTTCTGACCGATACCCTGGAGCGCCCCGAGGTGTTCGCCGGCATCATTACCCAGGACAAGGGCATGCGCTCGGTGTTTCAGTACCTGGAGGCGGTTTCCGCCAGCAGCCAGCCGGTGTTGATCTGCGGTGAGAGCGGGGTGGGCAAGGAGCTGATTGCCCACGCCATTCATACCCTGAGCAACCGAAGCGGCCCCGTGATCAGCGTGAACGTGGCGGGGCTGGACGACAATGTGTTCGCCGATACCCTGTTCGGCCATCACAAGGGGGCCTTTACCGGTGCCGACCGGGCCCGGGCCGGCATGATAGAGCAGGCCGCGGGCGGCACCCTGTTTCTGGACGAGATTGGCGACCTGAGCCTGACTTCCCAGGTCAAGTTGTTGCGGCTGCTGCAGGAAGGGGAATATTACCCCCTGGGCAGTGACAGGCCCAAACGCATCAGTGCCAGGGTGGTGGTGGCCACCCACCAGGATCTGGCCCGCAAGCAGCAGGAAGGCAGTTTTCGCAAGGATCTTTACTACCGGCTGCGTACCCATCAGGTGGAAATTCCGCCGCTGCGCCAGCGCAAGGGCGACATTCCCCTGTTGCTGGAGCATTTTCTTGCCGAGGCGGCGGCGGAGCTGGATAAAACCGTGCCCACCCTGCCGCGGGAATTACCGGTGCTGCTGGCCAACTACGCCTTTCCCGGCAACGTGCGGGAGTTGCGGGCCCTGGCTTATGACGCCATGAGCCGGCACAAGTCGAAAATGCTGTCGATGGAGGTGTTCCGTCAGGCCCTTGGACAACAGGAGCTGCCCCTGCTGACCGAGGGGGAAGACGAGCCGAGCCCCTTTCGCCGCATGCAGACCCTGCCCAGGCTGACCGAAGTGGGCGACCTGCTGGTGGCCGAGGCCATGCGCCGGGCCGAGGGCAATCAGTCACTCGCCGCCCGGCTGCTGGGTATTTCCCAGCCGGCGTTGAGCAAACGGCTGAAAAAGGCCGCGGCCGACGAGGCCTGACAACCCCTATAACCCGGGTGATGGGTTATAACCCGGGTTACCCTTTCTATCCTTTTGATAAAATTGTACTTTTCCGTTTTCTGCTGGTTCCCTTTATAACCCTGGTTATACCCCTTCCATTCGGCGCTGTCACTCAATTTTCATTAAAAATTATTTAAAAAACAGTTGCTTAACTGTTTGTCAAAAGCTGGCACGGCCTTTGCTGTTATTACGTCAGGGATTGGCGAGTGAGCGCCAGATACCGATGGTTCGGATGTGCACCCGCACAGGGCCGCGTCCGGCTGTATACCTCGACATCAGTAACAAGGAACTGACGATGGAACAGACAGTAGTAGATCAGGGCCGTAGCGGCTTTTGGAGCGGACTGGCGCTCTGGAAAAAAATTCTCGTAGGCATGGTGCTGGGTGTGATCGCGGGCACCCTGATGGGGCCGGACGCCGAAGTGTTGAAGCCGATTGGCACGCTGTTTATCAACGCGATCAAGATGCTGATTGTGCCGCTGGTATTCTGCTCCCTGGTGGTGGGCGTGACCTCCATGCAGGACACCCGCAAAATGGGCCGCATTGGCCTGAAGTCGGTGGTGCTCTATCTGGGTACCACGGCGGTGGCCATTACCATTGGCCTGATGCTGGCGCTGCTGTTCACACCGGGGGCCGGCATGAACATGACCATTACCGAGCCGGTATCGGCAAGCGAAGCCCCTTCCCTGGTGGAGACCCTGCTGGCGCTGATCCCGCAAAACCCCATCGGCGCCATGGCTGCCGGCAACATACTGCAGATCATCGTGTTCGCCCTGGGTCTGGGCATTGCCCTGACCCTCTGTGGTGAAAAGGCACAGCCGGCCATTCGCCTGTTTGAGAGTCTGGCCGAAGGCATGTACAAGCTGACCGAAATTATCATGAAGTTGGCCCCCTATGGTGTGTTTGGTCTGATGGCCTGGGTGGCGGGCAAGTATGGCCTGGAGGTGCTGCTGCCGCTGATCAAGGTGGTGGCCCTGGTGTATGTGGGTTCGCTGGTGCATGTGTTGGTGGTTTACAGTGGCCTGATCAGCGTGCTGGGTCGCCTGAACCCGGTGCGCTACCTGAAAGGCCTGATCAACCCGGCCGCGGTGGCTTACACCACTACCAGCAGCTCCGGCACCCTGCCGGCCACCATCAAGGCGGCCCGCGAGGAAATGGGTGTGTCTCAGGGCGTGTCCAGCTTTGTGCTGCCCCTGGGCGCGACCATCAACATGGACGGCACCGCCCTGTATCAGGGTATTTGCGCCGTGTTCGTGGCCCAGGCCTTTGGCGTTGATCTGGCCATGTCCGATTACATTTTGATCATCATGACCGCCACCCTGGGCTCCATTGGTACCGCCGGTGTGCCCGGCGCCGGCTTGATCATGCTGTCGCTGGTGCTGACCACAGTGGGGCTGCCCCTGGAAGGCCTGGCCATTGTGGCCGGTATCGACCGTATCCTCGACATGGCCCGTACCAGCGTGAACGTGTGCGGTGATCTTATGGTGTCCGTGCTGATCGGCAAGAGCGAAAACGAGCTGGACGAAACCGTTTACAACAGCACCAAGCCTGCGGCCGAGGTGCGCCGGGGCTAATCGCCTCGACTCGACAAGGACGGCGCCATGCCGTCCTTTTTTTCGATATCCCCTTTGAGCGCCTTTGTTGTTGGCGCACCCTTTCTGGCTCCGGTAAATGCCTGGCCTGCTGCACGGGCCTTCGGCAATACAACCGCCGCTGACAGACCCCTCTTTTCGGCCCATTCCACCTTGTCGCGAACAGGCATGCCTCGGGTCGCAACAGATACCTATTGATTTTTTTTCTGCATATAAAGTTAATCATTGATTGAATGTTCAATAAACGTGGCGTCGCCGGCGCCAATGATGCTTGTCAGGAGGGAAAGTCAACCAGCCACAAACCCGTTGCCTTTGGGCATGAATTGATTGATGGAACCAACAAAAGAGGATTCTCCATGGATATGGTGTTGTCTGTTGCCATTGTGCTGACGTTGACCGCGTCGGTGTGGATATTGCTGCGTTACGGCCGTGTGCCCTGCAAGGGGGAGATGCCGACCTCCCTGTTTACCTTTATCGCCATTCTGTTTACCTCGGGCCTGGATGTGGGCCTGGTGATGTTTCCACTGACCGAGTTTCCGGTTTACGTTAGTGAGTCTGTCTACGGCTTTGCCAGCCCGCTCGCCATCGAGTTTGGCTTCTGGGGCTTTCTGGTGTGGGGTTTTTACTTTTTCACCACCTTTTACTTTGTGCTGATCGAGCCCAGGGTGAGGCTGTTTGAGTTGCCTCTGGTGCGTTTTATCAACAATCTGGTGATCATCGGCACCTGTGCCTTTACTGGTTATCTGTTTCTCAGCTACCTGCCGGACTATGTGACGGGGATTACGCCGGCGCTGCGCTATGGCCTGGTGGCCCTGGTGGTGTTGTGCGCCGTGTGGTCGAGCTCGGACGTGCGATATGTGAAGTTTCTAAGCGTGGCCTCCACCTGGCTGTTTGTGGCACTGATCGCGGTTATGGCGGTGAACTCGGGCGCCGGTGTGCCGGCGCTGGCGGGCACCATGGCGGAGATTGGCGACTACTTCGGCAATTTGCACCGTTTTGTGACGCCCATGAGTGATTACCATGCCTTTTACCTGTTCTGGTGGTTTTCCTGGAGCATCATGATCGGCCAGTTTGTGGCCCGCTTTGCCGGCGGCCTGCCGGCCTGGCAACTGTGTTTGGCCATGCTGGTGGTGCCTTCCATTCCCATCGCCATCTGGTTCTCCGTGCTCTATCTGCACTTCAGCGAGGCCATTGCCATCGGCAACGAGCTGCGGTTGGCGATGGTGGTGGTGGGCGTGATTTTCGTGATTAACTCCCTCGACTCGTTGATCCGTCTCTACACCACCAACCTGGGCATGGAAGCGGAAAAGCTCGGCAAGGGGCGTTACCTGGTGTTGAACTGGACATTGATGTTCGTGCTGGTGCTGCTGTTCCAGTTCACGCCGCTCAAGATTGAATGGGTGGGCCTGGTGGTAATCGGCCTCTATGCCCTGATCGCCGTGCTGCTCTGGCAGCGCCGGGCGCAATGCCGGGAGCTAGGGCGAGGAGTCGATCTGCCGGCCAGGGCCGCCAGCAGTGGCAGATGAAGGGGAGTGATGCCATACATGGGAGTCGGTGACTGAGGCACTTTCCCTTGAGAATAAAAAACCGGACTGCCATAGTCCGGTTTTTTATTGGCGAGAGAACCATCATGGACGCGAACTTCTGGCATCAACGCTGGCAATCATCCCGCATCGGCTTTCATCAGAGCGACATTAATCTGCATTTACGTACCTGTTGGCACCACACTGGTGCCGGGCCAGGCACCGAGGTGCTGGTTCCTCTGTGCGGAAAAAGCCTGGACATGCACTGGCTGGCGGAACAGGGCCATACCGTGGCCGGCTTTGAGCTGTCGCCCCTGGCGGTGGCGGGCTTTTTTGAGGAAGCCGGGCTCACTCCCGAGCGCACTGCCGAGGGGGCTTTTGAACACTGGCTCTGTGCGCCCTACCACCTGTATGCGGGGGACTTTTTTGCCGCCGAACAGCTGGGTCGTCAATTTAATGCCGCCTACGACCGGGCGGCATTGATTGCCCTGCCGCCCGCCATGCGGGCGGACTATGTCGATCTGATGGCCCGGTTAATCACTTCTGGCGGGCGCGTGCTGCTGGTGACCCTGAACCATGACTCGGCCAAGGATCAAACGCCCCCCTTTGCGGTGGATGAGACGGAAGTGCGTACCCTGTTTGAGTCGCGCTTCGAGGTCAGCCTGCTCGACAGGCAGCAGCAAGGGCGGCAACACCCCAGGGTGGCGGCGGGTGACTGCACCTTTTTTGACGAGCTGTGCTTTTTGCTGACGAGGCGATAACCCGCTGTTATGGGTCTGGAGTCAAGTTGTTAAATTTTTGAGAAGCAACTCCGGTTTTTCTCTCGATTTACAGTGTAATATTCCAATTGTGTCTTTTGGTGCAAAATCTTTGCCTGTAAAATAACTATTCATCAGGCACCGATTCTTGTGCTGCATTATGCGTAGTTCTCCGTTCTTTATGCATTGACTGCAATGAGGAGTTCGGCGTGTTCGCAATTACCGATTTACATTCACGCCGGGCCGGAACCCGGCGGCAAGGAGTATTCATGGAAAAAACGCTGACGAAACCGGTGGGCATCACCCGCAACTGGTTGATGTTTCTGCTTCCTTCGCTGGCAGGGATCCTGCTGTTCATGACCCCGGTGGCCTGGCAGGGCGACATTACCATCATGATTGCGGTGCTGGCCAAGAGCGTGCAGGGCGTGTTGGCTGATGAGCTGCCCGCCATTGTTACCGGCCTGGTGACCCTGTCGGCGGCATTGACCTTGCTGGGCACCCTGGCCAGGCCTTGCTGGATCGGCAACAGTGCCTTTCTCAACACCCTGTTCAACGTGAGCCCGGTGTGGCTGGTGAGCCGGCTGCTGGGTGCGGCCTTTGTGCTGATGGTGCATTTCCAGGTGGGGCCCGAGCTGCTGTATAGCGGCGACACCGGCGGCCTGGTGCTGAACGATCTGCTGCCGGTGCTGTTTTCCGTGTTTATCTTTGCCGGTCTGTTGTTGCCGCTGCTGCTGGATTTTGGTCTGTTGGAGCTGGTGGGCACTCTGCTTACCCGCATTATGCGGCCGGTGTTCCGCCTGCCAGGGCGTTCGGCGGTAGACTGCATGGCGTCCTGGCTCGGCGATGGCAGCGTGGGCATACTGCTCACCAGCAAGCAATATGAAGGCAAACACTACACGCAGCGGGAAGCGGCGGTGATCGGCACCACCTTCTCGGCGGTGTCCATTACCTTCAGCCTGGTGGTGTTGGCCCAGGTCAAGCTGGAGCACATGTTTTTGCCCTTCTATGGGGCCGTTTGTCTGGCCGGCATAGTGGCGGCCATTGTGGTGCCGCGGCTGCCACCGCTGTGCTGGAAGAAAGACACCTTTATCAATGGTGACGCCCGGCCGGCCGACGCCGAAGCCACTCCCGAGGGCTATTCACGCCTGCGTCATGGCCTGGATCTGGCACTGAACCGGGCCAGCCGAGTGGAAAGCCTGGGGCAGGTGGTGCGTGCCGGTGTGCACAATGCCCTGGACATGCTGCTGGGCGTGCTGCCGGTGGTAATGGCGTTTGGTACCCTGGCATTGGTGGTGGCGGAAACCACGCCCCTGTTCAGCTGGTTGGGCATGCCCTTTGTGCCGCTGCTCGAACTGCTGCAAATTCCCGAGGCGGCGGCGGCGTCCCAGACCATGGTGGTGGGCTTTGCCGACATGTTCATTCCGGCCATTCTGGCTACCTCCATTGAAAGCGACATGACCCGTTTTGTGATCGCCGCCCTGTCGGTGACCCAGCTTATTTATATGTCGGAAGTGGGCGCACTGCTGCTGGGCAGCAAAATTCCGGTAAACATTGTGGAGCTGTTTGTCATCTTCCTGATGCGTACCCTGGTGACCCTGCCGGTGATTGCCCTGGTGGCGCACTGGGTGTTCTGATGCGGGTTGCCTCTTCTATACTTCGGCCACATGCGGCGAAGTAGGGGGCGAACCATGTATCAAGGCGTGCTGGAATTCTGGTTTGAAGAGCTGACACCGGCCCAGTGGTGGCGCAAGGATGCGGCGCTGGATGCAGCCATTGCCGAGCGCTTCGGCCAATTGCACCGGCGCGCCTGTCAGGGAGAACTGTTTGAATGGCGGTTGATCGCTCCGGGCCGGCTGGCCGAGATCATTGTGCTCGACCAGTTTTCCCGCAACATATACCGGGGTGAGCCGAACGCCTTTGCCGCCGACGGCATGGCTCTGGTGCTGGCCCAGGAAGCCATCGCTCAGGGGGCCGAGCAGGCATTAAGCCAACAGCAACGGCTGTTTTTGTATCTGCCCTTTATGCACAGCGAGTCGCTCAACATTCACGACCAGGCCCTGGCACTGTTTGAACGCCTGGGCTTTGCCG
This sequence comes from Oceanimonas doudoroffii, assembly GCF_002242685.1. NCBI lineage: Bacteria > Pseudomonadati > Pseudomonadota > Gammaproteobacteria > Aeromonadales > Aeromonadaceae > Oceanimonas > Oceanimonas doudoroffii. The sequence continues at coordinate 1,136,404 of NZ_NBIM01000001.1, read as the reverse complement.
ACAACCTGGATTTTGAGCATCGCCATCGCAACATTATTTCCCGCTTTGGCCGTTATCCCCACCGCAACGCCATTCTGGGCCGGCCATCGACCCCCGAAGAGCGGGAGTTCCTGAAACAACCGGGATCGGGGTTCTGAAGCAAAAAAAGGACCGGCGTCATTGTTCAAATGACGCCGGTCCTTTCTATTTTTTGTGCCTTATATTACTGCTGCTGAATGGCCCAGATCTGGAAGGCACGACGGGTATCGGCGTCGGCGGCATTCCACCAGTGCTGCAGCATTTCCATGGCGTCGGCGTCCAGCACGGCGTCACCAAACTTTTCCTGGGCGGCGGCCACGGCGGCCTCGGTGCGGCCGTTAAAGGCCTGGCGGGTTTCCATCAGGTACTCCTGAATGCCTTCGGCCACGTTCAGGCCGGCGGGCATGGGAATGGCAGTAATCTCGGCGTCAACGGTCTGGCCGTTACGCTTGTCCACCACGGTAAGGTGAGTGTCCTGCTCGCGCAGGAACTGCCTGGCCAGTTGGTAGTTGAGGGGCTCTTGATAGGTAATGGCCAGTTCGGCATCGGCGGGCACGTTGTCCAGTTTAATGATGACCGGATCGCCGTTCAGCACTCGTGTGTCGGAACGGGTGGAGTAATCTTGAGTATAGCCGATGGCCAGCTGGTTTTTGCCTTCATTCAGGGCCACTTCATGAGCTTCCCGAATAGCGGAGCTGGAGGCCTTTTCGCCGTTCACCAGAAAAATTTGATAGGGCTGCTGAGCTTCAAAGGTGGCGGCGCTGGCGCCAAGGGAAAAACCGGCCGCGGCCAGGGCGGCGAGGGTAATACGCAGTTTCATTGTGATGGGCTCCTGAGCCGTATTGCCCGCAAGGGGCGTTTCGTTATCGAAATCATGATAAGTAAACCGGCAAATTGTGACAATTTATAAAACCGGACGCAATTGGCAAAGCCATGCCAGTGTCACGATTCCCGTGTAAAGGGGGGCAGGGCATTGAGCAGTGCAGAGCCATAGCGGCGGGTGACCAGACGCCTATCCAGCAGCACAATGCGGCCTTTGTCGGTTTCGGTGCGCAGCAGACGGCCACAGGCCTGAATGAGTTTGCGCGAAGCCTCGGGCACGGTGAGCTGCATAAAGGGGTTGCCGCCACTCATGGTGATCCATTCGGCCATGGCTTCTTCCACCGGTGAGGTGGGCACCGCAAAGGGCAGCTTGGTGATAATGAGGTTGGTCAGGTAATGGCCGGGCAGGTCCAGCCCCTCGGCAAAGCTGCCGGTGCCAAACAGCACGCTGGGCTGGTTGCCGTCGCACTTCATGCGATGCAGCTCCAGCAGTGCCTGGCGCCCGGCTTCTCCCTGCACCAGCAGGGAATGGCCCTTGCCGCGCAAGGTCTTGGCCACGGCATTCATTTGCCGGTAGGACGAAAACAGCACCAGGCTGGCTTGTTGGTCTTTCAGCCAGCGGGGAATTTCCTTCGTCAGCAGGTCGTCAAAGCCGGCATCCTGGGGCTCGCAGGGCAGTGGGGGAATAATCAGGCGTGAGCCCTGGTAATCAAAGGGTGAGTTCAGTCGCAGATACTGGCTGCCGTCGTCGGCGCGCAGGCCCACGGCCCGGCGAAAATAACTGAAGTCGTTCAGGGCGGTAAAGGTGGCCGACACCATGATCACCGCCGCCGCTCGGGACCAGCACCATTGCTCCAGCAAATGTCCCACCGCCAGTGGCGTGGCGCACAGGGTAATGTCGTTTTTGCCCTGCTCCAGCCAGCGTGCCGGCGGCGTGTGTTTGGGCCCCACCGCCTTCAGCATGAGTTCGCACAATCCCAGGGCCTCGTCGGCATGCAACTGCTGTAGGCTGACCGATGCCATGGCGCCCGATACTGTGCTGTTGCCAGGCTGTTGTTTGAGCGCTTCGGCAAGGGCGCTTTGCAGTCGCCCCAGCCCCTGGGCCAGTTGCTTGTGTTCGTCCTTGAGGGTGGTGAGGGTATGGCTCAGTAGCTCGGGCAATTCTCCGGCGGTAAAGCGCAGGCAGCCCTGGTCGTCGGGAACGAGCTCTTGCCGGCGCAGGGCGGCCTGCAACTGTTTATAAAGCTCGTTCAGGGACGGGATCAGCTGTTGCAGCGCTTGCTGAGTACGGTTAACGGCACCCTGGCCCTCGTCCTTCAATGCGGCGGCAATAGTGGGCAGCAGTTTATTGAATTGTTCCAGGTTGCGCCGAGTGTTGCGCAGTGCCAGCCGTGCCGAGCCCTGCTCCCGCGCGATATGGGCGATATGATGGGCCTCGTCCAGCACATACACGCAGCTTTCCGGCTCGGGCAGAATAATGCCGCCGCCCATGGCCAGATCCGCCAGCAGCAGGGCGTGGTTCGCCACGATCACATCCACTTTGTCGAGCTCGGCCCGGGCCAGGTGAAAGGGACACTGGCTATGGCCCAGCTGGGGCTGACAGCTGTGGCGCTCGGTTTGCAGTTGTTGCCAAAGGGCATCATCAATGGGCTCGGCCCAGCCGTCTCTGTCGCCGGCCCAGCTGCCGTCTTGCAGTGCCCGCCACAACTGCGTCAGCTGCGCTTGCTGTTCAGGCGTGAGTGCATCGGTGGCTTCAAACAGGCCAATCTGGCTTTCTCCCTGCACCAGGCTTTGCAGTCGCTGGTGACAGCAGTAACGGGCGCGGCCCTTGGCCAGGGTGAAAGTAAAGGTGGGCTGGCAGTGGGGCTGAAACAGCGGCAGATCCTTGTTGACCAGTTGCTCCTGCAGCGCCAGGGTGGCGGTAGAGATCACCACCTTTTTATTGTTAAGCCGGGCCCAGGGAATGCTGGCCTGCAGATAGGCCAGTGATTTGCCGATGCCGGTGCCGGCCTCGGCTACCAGAATGCGCCGGGCAGAGTCGTACTGGCCCAGCAGCACCTTGCCGATTTCCGCCACCAGGAAGTTTTGCTCCCGTCTGGGTTTAAAGCCCTGAATTGACTGGCTTAACTGACGGTAATTGGCCCGCACCAGGGCGCGGTAATCGGGGCTTGGCATGGCGGTTTTCCGGTATAAAATGCGGGCACAAGTATATCTGGTAGTCGGTTATATGCCAGTTGCAAAGTCTATTGCTGAAAAGCGGGGAGCCGTCACAGTTGCGTTGGCGGGGAACATAACTGTCATAAAAAGTTCCCGCGATTTTGTTGCAAGGTAAAAAACCCGGTGATAGGCTGCTCGCCATAGTAACGCTAGCGTTGCTAACACAGGGAATAACAAGGACTTAGTGTTTAATTACAGTAGGCAAATAAAATCATGAAAAAAACGATTCTTGCACTGACCATTCCTGCGCTGTTCGCCACCTCTGCCAGCGCCGTGACCGTATATTCCGACGAAGGCAATCAGGTAGATATCTACGGCCGCGTACAATACGAAGCCGGTGAGCGTGATTACCAGTCTGGCGGTAAAGCCGAAAACTTCGGTGGCGACGGTGAAGCCCGCCTGGGTGTGAACGTTAAATACATGGTAAACAACGACGTTGACCTGATTGGTAAGCTGGAGTGGGCCGTGGTTACCGAAGGCGACGAAGAGTCTGACGGTGTTGACGACGGCGAAGGCATTTCTTCCCGTTACGCCTGGGCCGGCTTCCGCTTTATGGACACCACCGACCTGACCTTTGGCCGTGTAAATAGCCCCTATGCTCAGCTGACCGACTACACCGACGTGCTCAACATTTTTGGTGGTGCGGTTGCGTTTGGTGATGAACTGAGCACCACCGACAAGGTAGACGACATGGTTCGCCTGTCCTATGCCAACAACGGCCTGGATCTGCGTGCCGGTTATGCCTTTAACGACAACGACAAAATTGATGGTAACACCGGTGAAGAGAATCGCTGGAACGTATCAGCCGGTTATACCCTGCCGATGGGCCTGGGCTTCGGTGCTGCCTATGAGCAGATCAGTTTCCTTGACGCTGAAGATCAAGACAACTGGATTGTTGGCGTAAACTACACCCTGGACGGCCTCTACCTGGCAGCCATTTACACCGAGCGTGAGCAAGATGTAGCTGGCGGCACTAATGAAGCCGAAGGTTATGAACTGCACGCCGAGTACAACGTAGACGCCTGGAAGGTACTGGCTCAGTACTCCAAAGAGGAGTATGATGCAGCTGGTTCTACTGCAGAAGTTGACACCATTGACGCCATTACCCTGGGTGTTCAGTACAGCCTGACTGCCAAAGCCAAGCTGTACGGTGAATACGTGATCAGCGATGCAGCTGACGAAGACGACCTGTACGGCGTTGGTATTCAGTACAACTTCTAAAAAATGCTAACAAGCTGATTTAGAAGCAAAAAGCCGGCGAAAGCCGGCTTTTTAATGGCGAAAATATCTCACACCTCACACCTCACACCTCACACCTCACACCTCACACCTCACACCTCACACCTCACACCTCACACCTCACAGAGTTACAGTGTCCAGCTGCCATGCTGCGCTTTCTGATATTTCGCTTCACAGCGCTCGCAGCGTTGCCGGCAGGGGTCGGCCAGCAGTTGTGCCGGCATCAGCTGGGCTTCACAGTCGCTGCACAGGCCATAGAGGCCCAGCTGCCACTGGCACAGGGCGGCATCCACGCTACGCAGGTTATTAATCTGGGGTTGCAGTTGGGGCCAGGCCACCAGGGCTGGGGAGTCGGCCCATTCATCCGGAGGCAGGCGTTGCAGTTGGGCGGCAAGGCTGGCGTCCAGCCGTTGCAGGGCGAGCATAAAGTGCAGGCGGTGGTCGTTGGCCACCGCCTGCAGTCGCTGCTCCAGCTCGTTCTCGGTGATATTGCTGTGCATCATGATATCCAGTCGGCGGAATATGCCGGCCAGTATAAAAGTGGCCATTTGTTAATATCATGATGCAAATCAAGGGAATGAAGTGCTAAGCATCGGCGCTCGAGCACCGATACTGCTTATACGTTAGTCCTTGCCTCTTCCAGCACCGCTCGAATCTCGTCGGTGTGCTTCAGGGTGCGTATGGCGGCGAACAGCTCCCGGGCTTCTGAATATTGCAGCTTGAGGTAATTCAGCCATTGCTTGATGCGATTGGGATAATACACCGCCTTGTTGCCTTCCACTTCCAGCGCCGAGTAATCCAGCAGCAGTTCAACCACCTCGGTCCAGCCCATGGGGGCGGCACCGGTCTTGATGGTCTGTGCCAGGTTGGGCAGGGCCAGGGCTCCTCGGCCCAGCATCACATGGTCGCAGCCGCTTTGCGCCTGTGCCTGAGCGGCCTGGGCGGCATTCCAGATCTCCCCGTTCACTGTCACCGGAATGGCGAGCCGTTGTTTTATTTCCGCCACCAGCGGCCAGTAGGCGGGAGGACGATAGCCATCCTTTTTGCTACGGGCGTGCACTGCCAGCTCGCTGATGCCGGCTTCCGCCAGGGCCTGGCTGTTTTCCAGGTAGCTGTCTCGTTCTTCCAGTCCGAGGCGAATCTTGGCGCTTACCGGCAAATGGGCAGGCACGGCGGCGCGCACCGCCTTGCCAATACGGTAAAGCTGCTCGCTGTCGGCCAGCAGGGCGGCGCCGCCCCTGTGCTTGTTCACGGTTTTGGCCGGGCAGCCAAAGTTGAGATCGATGCCCTCGGCGCCCAGGCGGCAGGCCTGCTCGGCGTTTTCCGCCAGCCAGTCGGGCTCCTGGCCCAGCAATTGAATGCGTACCGGCGTGCCCGCCGGGGTTTTGCAGCCGTCATGCAGCTCGGGGCACAGGCGGTAAAACACGCGGGGTGGCAGGCGCATATCCACTACCCGTATAAACTCGGTCACACACAGGTCAAAGGGGTTGAGGCGAGTCAGCAGATCCCGCATTAAATGGTCGAGCACCCCTTCCATCGGGGCCAGAGTCAGGCGCATGGGCAATGATTACAACGAATAAAAGCGGGCAGTGTACAGCCTCGCGCGCAAAGCGTGAAGCCGGTGTCAATAACGGTCATGTCACCCATGCCGGGTCCGGTTTTTGCAAACGAATTTTGCTATAGTGCCGGTAACGTTTTTATGTGCGGGAGCACGCCATGCGTATGTTATTTGCGCTGCTTGGCGGCATATCATTGGGGTTGGGAATACTGGGTGCCTTTTTGCCGGTGTTGCCCACCACGCCCTTTGTGCTGCTTTCTGCTTTCTGCTTTGGCAGGTCGTCTCCCCGCGTGCATGCCTGGCTGGTGAACCACCCCTGGTTTGGCGGCATGATACGGGACTGGCAAACCCACCGGGGGCTGCGTCCCCATGTGCGTCGCCGGGCCCTGTGGCTGATGGCGGCCAGTTTTACGCTGTCGATTTATCTGGTGCCGGTCTGGTGGGTGCGCGCCTTGTTGCTGCTTACCTTTATTGCCCTTGCCTGGTGGATGCTGCGGCTGCCGACGGTGCCCGAGCGGCCCATGGTTGCAATGGAGCAGACGAGGCCCTAAGCTAGCGGGCGCTTTTATTTTTAATTCAATGCCATGCCCGCCATCGCGCCGGGCACGACGAGGCAGCCTAATTCCATGAAACAAGACACCCTCGAGCTGATTGCGGACAGCATCACTTCCATTCCCGATTACCCCAAACCCGGCATTGTATTTCGTGACATCACTGGCCTGGTGGAAAACGGCGAAGCCTTTCGCCTGACCATAGAAACCCTGGTTGAGCACTACCGGCATTCAGGAGTGCGCAAGGTGTTGGGCACCGAGGCACGGGGCTTTATTTTTGGCGCGCCGGTGGCGGCGGCCCTGGGTGTAGGCTTTGTGCCGGCCCGCAAACCGGGTAAATTGCCCCGGGAAGTGGTGGAAGTCCCCTATGAGCTGGAATACGGCTCCGACAAGTTGCAAATTCACGCCGACTCCATTGTGCCCGGTGAAAAGGTGCTGATCATCGACGATCTGCTGGCTACCGGCGGCACCGTGGAAGCGGCGGTCAAGCTGGTGCGCCGCTGCGGCGGCGAGGTGCAGGACGCGGCCTTTGTGATTGGCCTGCCGGCCCTGGGCGGCATTCAGCGGCTGAACAAGCTGGGCGTGCGTGTGACCAGCCTGGTTGAGTTCGACGGTCACTGAGCCCATGAGTTATCAGGTTCTGGCCCGCAAGTGGCGCCCGCGTCGTTTTGGCGAGGTTGTGGGGCAACAGCATGTGCTCACCGCCCTGGTCAACGCCCTGGCCCAGGGGCGGCTGCATCACGCCTATCTGTTCAGCGGCACTCGGGGTGTGGGCAAAACCTCCATTGCCCGGCTGCTGGCCAAGGCGCTGAACTGCGACACCGGCATTACGGCAGACCCCTGTGGCCAGTGCGACAGCTGCCGGGAAATCGAGCAGGGGCGTTTTGTCGATCTGCTGGAGATCGACGCTGCCAGCCGGACCAAGGTGGAAGACACTCGCGAACTGCTCGATAACGTGCAGTATCAGCCGGCGCGGGGGCGGTTCAAGGTGTATCTCATCGATGAGGTGCACATGCTGTCCCGGCACAGCTTTAACGCCCTGCTCAAGACCCTGGAAGAGCCGCCGCCCCATGTAAAGTTTTTGCTGGCCACCACGGATCCGCAAAAGCTGCCCATTACCATTTTGTCCCGCTGCCTGCAGTTTCACCTGAAAAGCCTGGAGCCGGACCAGATAGCCCACCAGCTGCAGCACATTCTGCAGCAGGAGCAACTTGAGTTTGAACCCGAAGCCGCCGCCAGCCTGGCCCGGGCCGCCGATGGCAGCCTGCGGGATGCCCTCAGCCTCACCGATCAGGCCCTGGCCTTTGGCAATGGCAGCCTGAAGCTTGCCGAGGTGGAGCGCATGCTCGGCAACCTCAACCGGGAGCAGCTGCTGGCATTGGTGGAAGCCGTGCTGGCCGGTGACGGTGCCGCCCTGCTGGCTCGAGTGGCAGAGCTGGCGAGCGCCGGGCCCGACTACGATCATGTGCATAAAGAACTGATTGCCTTCTGGCACCAGCTGGCACTGGCCCAGGTGGTGCCGGCCCAGGGCCTGCCCCATGCCGACGAGCTGAACCGGCTGGCCCCCCTGGTGAGCCCGGATCAGATCCAGCTGTATTACCAGGTTTGTCTGCAGGGCCGTAAGGATCTGCCCTTTGCTCCCGACGGCCGCTCGGCACTGGAAATGACCCTGCTGCGCACCCTGGCCTTTGCCCCGCAAAGCGCCACTGTCACCCAGCCTGCCACCGTGGCGGCGCCGGTTAGCCGGCCGGAGCCTGTTCCGTTAAAAAAGCCTGAGCCGGTGGCCGCGCCGGCAGCCAGTGACGACGAGGCCATGACCGCCAAACTCGAACAGGAGCAGGCGGAAATCTGGCAGGAAGCGGTACGGATGGGCAAGGATGTTGCCTCGGTTGAAACCGCAGGCGCGCCGGTTGTCGAGCCAGCGCAGGCCGATGTGCCCGCCCGCCCTCCGGTCAGGGCCCAGGTCGAAACTGGCATCAAACCGGCCGAGCCTGAACCGGCTGTGCTCAAGGTTGCCCCGGCCGAGCCTGAAACGGCGGCGTCCGAGGCAGCGTCTTTCGAGCCCGAGGCGCCACCGGTGGATGAAGCCGCCGAGCAGGCGGCACGCATTCGCCGTTTGTTGCAAACCCGCAATCGGTTGTTGAGCCAGGAGCGCAGCGAGAGCACGCCGGCCCCGGCGCCCAAACCCCGCACCGCGCCGGAGCGCCCGGCCCCCGCCGCCGCGGCGACGCCTGTGCGGTTTGTTGCACCAGCCGCTGCCCCCGAGTCCAAACCGGCGCCGGTTACCGTGGCTGGTGTGCCGGCTCCGCAAAACCAGCCCGGAGGCCAGCCGCAAAACGACTTGCCGCCCCTGGATGCCTACAGCGACATGCCCTGGGACGACAACGATGTGCCGCCCTGGGAGCCGGAAGGCGAGCCGGCCCCTCGGCGGCCATCTCAGGCCGCCCCCGTCGCGCCACCGAGTGCACCATTGCGGCCGGCCCAGGCGCCGATGCGCGCCGAACCGGTACCTCAGGCAACCGTGGCCCCGACAGTACCCAGGGCAAGCTGGGCGAGTAAAGGCGGCCCCGAGCCACTCAGGCCATCCCAGTTGTTGCCGCAGGCCGAAGACGACTGGGCCAGGCTGGTGGCGGTGCTGGCCCCGGGCGGCCTGCTGCGTCAGTTGGCCATGCACAGCACGTTGGAGCGGCATCAGGATCAGTGGCAACTGTGGTTGCGGCCCGAGCACAAGCACCTGCTGAGTGACAAGACCCGGTCCGAGCTGGAAAGCCTGATCCGGGCCCACACGGGGCGTGATATCGAGTTGAAGGTGTCATTGGGTGAGCGCGGCTTAACCCCGGCGGAGGTGGAGCAGCAGCTGTATCAGGCGGCACGGGAACGTGCCAAAGATGAAATTGAAGCCGATGATGCGGTACAATTCCTTATCTCGCGCTTTGCCGCCGAGCTGGATGCCGACAGCATCGAGCCCATGGCGCCCTGAGCGTTGACCTATCAACCCATCAATTAAGAGTGACAACCTATGTTTGGTAAAGGTGGACTTGGCAATATCATGAAACAGGCCCAGCAGATGCAGGAAAAAATGCAGAAGCTGCAGGAAGAGCTGGCCCAGATGGAAGTGGTGGGTGAGGCCGGTGCCGGCCTGGTAAAGGTCACCATGACCGGCAGCCACTCGGTGCGCCGGGTTGAGCTGGACGACAGCCTGCTGGAAGACGACAAGGAGCTGCTGGAAGATCTGCTGGCCGCCGCCGTGAACGACGCCGTGCGCCGGGTTGAAGAGCAGAACAAGTCTCGCATGGGCGAGCTCACCGGTGGCATGCAACTGCCCCCGGGCTTCAAAATGCCGTTCTAAACACTTTTGTTGGGATTCGTCCCTCATCCCAACCTGCGCAACTTGTAGGTTGGTGATGAGCGAAGCGAATCCCAACAAACTGCTTCCCGCTTTCCTTCCTCGTTTCCTTCAAGAGTCTTGCCATGCGTTTCAGCCCGTTACTGGATGAATTGATCAAAAGCCTGCAGGTGTTGCCGGGTGTGGGGCCCAAGTCGGCCCAGCGCATGGCCTTTGCCCTGCTGGAGCGGCAACGCGCCGGTGGCCGCAAGCTGTCTCATGTGCTGGAGCAGGCGCTGGACAACATTGGCCATTGTCGCCAGTGCCGTACCTTTACCGAAGAAGACATCTGTGCCATTTGCGCCAGCCCCAAACGCGCACTCAGTGGTCAGCTGTGTGTGGTGGAAAGCCCCGCCGACGTGGTGGCCATTGAACAGACCGGCCAGTACCAGGGCCGCTACTTTGTGCTGATGGGGCACCTGTCGCCACTGGACGGCGTGGGTCCGGAAGATCTGGGCCTCGACGTACTGGAAAACTGGCTTGACGCCGAGTCCTTTGACGAGCTGATCCTGGCGACCAATCCCACGGTGGAAGGGGAAGCCACCGCCTACTTTATTGCCGATATCGCCCGCCGCCACGGTGTGTCGGTGAGCCGCATCGCCCACGGCGTGCCTATCGGCGGCGAGCTGGAGCTGGTGGACGGCAACACCCTGAGCCATTCCTTTATGGGACGCAAGGCGTTCAGCGAATAAGCTTTGTCCGTGTCTGTTGCCGCTTTATGATGCGTGAAAAAACTGCCTCCGTTCAAAGGCAGTTCTAGGTTTAACGTCCCACATTCCACACAAAACGCCGCACTTTATCTCAGCAAGCCATGTCCCGATACAGGGCCACTCCGGTCAGCTGCGACACCTCATCCAGATAGGCGTTGAGCCGAGTGCCAAATTCCAGGCCGCTCACCATGGTGAGGTTACGCAGGGTGGGGAAAAAGTGAATATCGTCCCAGCCAAGGCGCTTATCGGCCCGCTCAGAAGGCGGCAGCAGCCAGTCCAGCCGGGCGAGGGCGGCGCGCATGTCGGCCAGGTGGGCCGGGGTTTCCAGCAGCGCCTGTTCAAAGCTGTGGCCCAGCATGGCGGTTTTGTTGCGGGTGAAATACTCAATGGCCTCGGGTTTGGCAAACTCGGGCAGGGGCAGGCGTACATCCCGAGGAAAAATCAGGTTCCACAGGGTTTGCTGATAGCGCTCCTGCCACTGGCTAATTCGCTCGTCAAAGGCGGAAGGCGCCAGGGTTTTGCTGCTGTTATCCATCAGTAGTTCGACGATATCGGCGCTTTCCGCCATAAAGCTGCCGTCGTCCTTTTCCAGAATGGGCACGGCGTTATAGCCCACCATTCGCTCCCGGGCGGCCACATCGTGGTTGTCGAGATAGACATATTCCACCTTGAGGCCGGCATAGCCGGCGGCCATCATGGCCTTTACGCAAAACGGGCAGTGATCAAACAGATACAGTTTCATGGCGGTGCTCCTGGTTATTATCGGTGTCAAATTACCACGTGGGTCAGCGCGACCGGGCTGACCGACGCCAGTGCCTGACTGGCAGCGGAATGCTGGCTGATGCCGGCGGTGCTTTCCACCAGCACCGCCCGGGAAATATGGCGCGGTTGATAGCCATGCAGGTGCAGCTGGCTCAGGGCCAGCTGCATGGGCCCCAGGCCCGGATTGAAGGCGGCGTTTTCCAGGTAACGGCCCCGGCACAGTCGGCCGTCCTGCAACTGCAGGGCCACGCCGGCGCGATTGTTGCTGTAAGGGGCATGGCTGGCGTTGGCTTCATTCAGTGCGGCTTGTAGCGCCATATCCCGATCATGACAGGTGAGGGTGCCGGGTGCCGGGGTCAGCATGCCACCGGCCAGGCCCAGATCCGCCGGACCAAAGGCATGGGGCAGTAGTGCGCTCAGCCGGTGGTGTTCACCGGGCAGCACTATGGTCAGTTCATCCTGATTCAGCTCCTGCATAAACTGCCGGCAGTGGCCGCAGGGACTGGCGCTTACCACCATTCGGTGAATGTGGGTTTCTCCGTGCAGGGCGGCGTGGCCAATGGCGGCCTGCTCGGCGTGCACGGAAAAATTGAGCGGCAGGCCGGCAAATTCCAGGTTGGCCCCGGCATACCAGTGCCCCGAGCCGGCCACGGCGAGGGCGCCCACGGCAAAGCCCGACACCGGCGTTACGGCACAGGCCTGAAGGTGGCTCAGCAGCGCCAGGGCAAGGGCATCGTCGGCCAGGCCGGTGGCCCGTTCGAGTGTTGCCAGGTCTGCCGGGCTTAGCCGTACTGGGCGAGCCAGCCCTCGCTGGGTTAATGCCTGCGCAAGTGTCTGAGTCATGTTGTGCCTCTCGAGTCAGCCGGTCAGCCAAAGGTAGAGGTGAAACAGCGGGGGAGCCAGCAGGGCGGTGACAATGCCGCACACCACCATGGCCAGCGAGGCAAAGGCCCCCTGGGCGGCGCCCACCTCGGCGGCGGCGCCGGTGCCGATGGCGTGGGCACCGGCCCCCATGGCCAGCCCTTGGGCCTCGGGATGGCGAATGCCCGCCAGCCGCATCAGCGGAAAGCCGATAATGGCCCCCATCATGCCCACGATGATCACCAGGCCGGCGGCAATGGCGGGAATACCGCCCAGTGCCTCGCTCACGCTCATGGCCAGCGGCGTGGTAATGGACTTGGTGGCCACCGAGGCCATCAGCTCGGGGCTGGCATGGATCACGCTGCCGATGAGCAGGGTGGTGCCCACCGAGAGCAGCACCGACAGGCTGCAGCACAGCAAAATGGGCAGCAGCTGGCTGCGGATTTTGGCCGCCTGTTGATACAGTGGCAGGGCAAAGGCCACCACCGCCAACTCCAGCAACAGGCTGAGCGGCCGGCTACCAGCCTGAAAATCGGCCGGATCCTGGCCGGTGGCCAGCAACAGCCCGATGATCAGCAGGGCCGGAATCAGGATGGGGTTGATCAAGGGGCTTTTCAGCCGCCGCGCCAACTTGCGGGTGAACAGGTAGAACACCACGGTGAGGGGAATGGCCAGCCAGAACATCACGACACCATCCTCTGATACAGCCGCCCCACCAGCAGCAAAATCAGCACCAAACCACTGAGGGCGGCCACCAGAATAAAACCGAGCCCCTGGCTCAGCACATCCACGTAACCGAGCAGGCCGGCGGCCACCGGAATAAACAGCAGCGCCATGTGTCGCAGGATCAACTGGCCGCCGTCGTGAACCCAGTCCAGCCGCACCAGCTGGGTGCTCAGCAGGGTAAACAGCAGCAGCAGGCCTATGATGCTGGCGGGAAAGGCAAAGGGCAGCACGGCGGCCACGGCCTTGCCGGCCAGCAGGCAGGCAAGGATCACCGCAAAGTCTCTTATGAGTTTCATGTTCAAACCTTACAGGGATTGCACATAACGGGCCACTGCCTGCAGCAGCGCCAGCCTGGGTTCATCGTCCTGATGGTCGAGTACCAGCTGCTCCAGCCGGTGCATATAGGGCTCGGCCTCGGCCGAGAGCCGATCCTGGCAGTGCAGGCGCCAGCGCTGCCATTCCTGCTCGTTGAGGGTGTGAGGGTAGTTGCGGGCCCGGTAGCGGAACAACAACTCGGGCAGGCGGGCGTCGCTGAACTGCAGCGGCAGCTCGGCCAGGGCTTCGGGCCGGCTGTTGCGCACCAGGGCCATGGCGGCCTTGTCGGCGTCACCAAAAAAGCCGCTGTAGAGGGCGGTGTCGACGTCGTTGTCCCCCTCAAAACCGGCCGTCTGCTGGTAAATGGCTTCCACCTTTTCACGGATTTCCGGGTGCCTACGCAACAAATCCAGGCTTTTGCGGCACTGCGCCCGGTCAATGCCGAGTTCGTCGGCGCGTTGCTCACCCAGCGCCGCCGCCTTGGCCAGCACCGGGCACTTGTTGATGTGCACCAGTTTCAGCGGCACCGGCGGCAGGCTGCCCAGCTCACTCTTTTTGGTATACAGCCGCTGGCGCAGGGTATCGGCATCCAGCTCCACCAGGGGCGAGAGGTCTTTCGTCAGATCGACACAAATCACCGCATTGGCGTTGTCCGGGTGCCAGGCCAGGGGCGCCACCCAGCTGGCGCAGCCCTGCCAGGCGGAAAACATGCCTGAGACATGCACCAGGGGTTTGGTATTGATGATGTCGACGAGCGCCTTGACCTTGTGCTTGTTGCGCAACTCAAACAAATAATCAAACAGCCTGGGCTGGGCCTGTTTCAGCAGCCGGGCCAGGGCGATGGTGGCGCGCACGTCGGCCAGGGCGTCGTGGGCCTGGCCGTGAGCAATGCCGTTGGCCTGGGTCAGCCGTTCCAGCTTGAAACTGGGTTTGCCGTCTTCGTCTTCCGGCCAGTGAATGCCCTCGGGGCGCAGAGCGTAAAAGGCGCGCACCACGTCCAGCAGATCCCAGCGGGAATTGCCCTGCTGCCAGCTCCAGCCATAAGGATCGTAAAAATTGCGATACAGGGTATAGCGGGTGACTTCGTCGTCAAAGCGTATGTTGTTGTAGCCGAGCACACAGGTATTGGCCTGGCTGAACTGCTCGTGAATGCGGGCAATAAACTCGGCTTCACACAGGCCGTCCTGCTGCGCCTTTTGCGGGGTAATGCCGGTGATCAGGGTGGCCTCCGGCGAGGGCAGGTAATCGGCGGGCAGGCGGCAGTAAAACATCTGCGGTTCGCCGATTTCATTGAAGTCGGCGTCGGTGCGAATGCCGGCAAACTGTACCGGTCGGTCTCTGGCCGGGCTGACGCCGGCGGTTTCAAAGTCGTAGAAGTAGAAGGTGGCGTGGGCCTGCTCGCTCATGGTGCTGTTGCTGTCGGCTGAGTTTGCCGCTCATTATGCGCGACTCAGGCGGGGAACCCAAGGGGTGAAAGGAATGATTAAGGCAATGATATGGGGCCGGCGACCCGCCAGCATCGGCACTCGGCCGGGTGCTTGGATGGCTGCCGTTGCACGGCAAAATGCGGGCTAAGCCGCCCGCATTTCAACGCATCAGTCGGCGCTGTCTTCCACCGGCTCGTAGTCGTCGTCGCTGCCGCCGCTCATGGGTGAGCACAGCCGGTGTACTCGGCGCGGACCGATCACCTTGAGGTACTTCATCCACACCTTGGCGTGGCGCAGCTCAGGGGCAGCCTGTTGCTGCACCTGCTCGATAAAGCGTTGTTCGTCGTCGGTTACCGGAGGCCGCTGGCCGGTATACAGTCCGAGCATGGCGTGGCCGCATTGTTCCAGCAGCTGGGCTTCGGCCACCGTGAACTCGCCGCAACGACGCAGCCCGCGCGGAAAGTGGGTGAAGTCCTGAAACGGCTTGGCTGACTCAAAGCTCATATGCATTCTCACTCTTACAGGTACTGGGCATTGATATTCGCGGAAAGTATGGCACCCGTGCCCACTACGCAAAATCAATTTTCTTTACGTGTCGTGAAAAATCACTTTATGAAAATTTTGTAGGCAAGCCCCGCCGTCTCAGGACGCCGGCTCGGTGGCGTCCAGGGTCAGCTCGATAAAGCGCGGATGCTGGCGCAGCGGGTCGAATTCTTCGTCTTCCGCGGCCACATGCCGCAAGTGCACGTTGTTTTCCACCGCCAGCTCCAGATCGCTCAGGGCCTGCTCTTCATGGCCCATGCCGGCATTGGCACAGGCGCGCTGATAGAGGGCATGGGCGTTTTGCGGATCTACCTGCATCACCCGGTTGCACAGGCTCAGTGCCCACTGACGTTCGTTCATCATCAGGGCCGCATCGGCCTTGTGGGTGAGGGCGTCGAGATCGCCGGGCTTGATGTGCAAAATCTGATCATAAATGTCCATCTTGGCCTGAGGGCTTTGCTCCTGGCTGGCCCGCAGCCAGAGCGCGTGTACTTCCTGGAAGCGTTCAATTTCCCGGTAGTTCTCCGCAATGACTTTGGTTTTTCGCTGCAGTTCGCGCTCAATCTGCCGAAGCTTGCGCTCGTAGGTATCGGTGATCTGCTTCATTTGGGTTTCCACGTAATCCCGGGCGGTTTTCTTCAGCTCACGCAGGGACTGCCAGCCCACGATGGCCAGTACCGAGGCGGCTCCGGCCAGCAGGTAGAAGAAATAGGTCACGGTAACGTTGGCGTAGCTCATGGCCTTGTCGGCCACTCCCAGCTCTTTTTGTACCACCTCTTCCTGCACGTTGACCCGAAACTGGGCCATTTCGGTGCGCAGCGCCTTGAGCTCGTCGAGCATATAGCGCTCCATCAGAGGCGTAAGCCGAGTGCGTACTTCCTCGGTGGGCTCGCCGGTCTCGGGGGCGGCGGCCAGGGGCAGGGAGCAACACAACATCAGTATGAAAGCGAACAGTCTGTGCATGGTTAGTACCGGTTAATGACTGGGGGAGTGGCTGAAAACGAGCCAAGAATACCGCGATGATATTTCGCTTTCAAATGATCGGCTGCAAAGCCAGTCTCGGTGTTGTGGTTAGTGTCCTAATGGTATTTTTTGGTGGTTCATCTGCGGTCTGTTTGATTTGGGCCCTGAATAAATCGTGGTTGCCTGCGCGGTTGTTGGCAGGGTGATTAACGACGGTCCTGGTGGTTGAGTAAGGGCGCTTGTGATCCTTTTTTGAGAAAGGGTGATCTGCCTGGGCAGGAGCACGTGTGGGTGTGGAAGGGCGGCGCGCGTTGAGGCTTTTGGAGGCGTCAGTCGCCCTTTTTCTGGTCGGCTGGAGTGTTGCGCGACATTTTTTTTCGTTCCGCAGAAAGGGGGTGGGGAAGCATTTGGAGCTCATTTGGAAATGAAGGAACAGCCCTGTACTGGCAAGGGCTTAGGCGGGTTGGGGGAGGGGCGTTTGAGGCTGGTGGGGGGGAGTCCATAAGGGTATAAAAAGCGTTATGTTCAAATTAATTTCATATAGGTCGCCTTGCAATTGATTAGTGGTTTGTTAGGTTAATAAAGGATTTTTTGATTCGCCCACTAACCAAAAGTGATTAGAACCATAAATTATGGATACTACAGTTGACCTACAACTTGTGTTGCGACATCCCAAAGCGACGGATGGTCGTAACGTCAATCTGCTGATTGACCGCTGCAAACCCCTGGACACCAATTCCACCTACTGCAACCTGCTGCAATGTTCGCATTTTGCCGACACCTGCATGTTGGCCGAAGACGAGGAAGACGGCTCCCTGCTGGGGTTTATCTCTGCCTACCGCAAGCCCGCCGAGCCAGACACCCTGTTCGTGTGGCAGGTAGCCATAGATAAACGCGCCCGCGGAGAGGGACTGGCCCGCCGCCTGCTCGACAACCTGCTTGATGCCGATGCCTGCCAGGGCGTACGTCGCATTGAAACTACCATTACGCCCGACAACGCCGCTTCATGGGGGCTGTTTGACAGCCTGTCCCGGGACAGAGGTGAGGGCGCCGGCACCCGTCATGTGCTGTTCGATCAGGAGCGCCACTTCGGCGGCGACAGCAAAAGCGAGATCCTCTATCGCATTCCGCTCGCCTGAGCCCATCTCCCCAGCTTTTTCGCTTTTTAACGATTTGAATCGGACTTTTAAGGAGTCGTGATGAGTATTTTTGACGTAATGGAATCCAGTGTACAAACCTATGCCCGCTCATTTCCGGTGGTGTTTGACCAGGCCAAAGGCGTGTGGCTGCACGATCGCAGCGGCAAGCGTTACCTGGACTTTCTCGCCGGCGCCGGCACCCTCAACTACGGCCACAACCACCCGGCCCTGAAAGAGGCGTTAATCGAGTACATCCAGCATGATGGCATCGCCCACGGCCTGGACATGCACACCGACGCCAAGGCGCAGTTTCTGAGCGCGCTGCAAAATATCATTCTCAAGCCCCGTGGCCTGGATCATGTGGCCCAGTTCACCGGCCCCACCGGCACCAACGCGGTGGAAGCGGCCATGAAGCTGGCGCGCAAGGTCACCGGCCGTGAAAACATCGTGGCCTTTACCAATGGTTTCCATGGCGTTAGCCTGGGCGCCCTGGCTGCCACCGGCAACCAGCATCACAGAGGCGGCGCCGGCACCGTGCTGGCCAACGTCACCCGTCTGCCCTATGACGGTTACGCCGGCACCGGTGAAGACAGCCTGGTGCTGTTCGAAACCATGCTGAACGACAACTCCAGTGGTCTCGACAAGCCCGCCGCCGTGCTGTTTGAAGTGGTACAGGGCGAGGGTGGCCTGAACGCCGCCTCTGTTAAGTGGTTGCAGCGCCTGGAGAAAATCTGCCGTGCCCACGACATTCTGCTGATTGCCGATGACATTCAGGCCGGTTGCGGCCGCACCGGTACCTTCTTCAGCTTTGAGCCCGCCGGCATCAAGCCCGACATCATCACCCTGTCCAAGTCCCTGAGTGGCATGGGTCTGCCCTTTGCGCTGGTGCTGCTGCGTCCGGATCTGGATCAGTGGGAACCGGGTGAGCACAACGGCACCTTTCGCGGCAACAACCACGCCTTTATCACCGCCCGCAAGGCGTTGGAAACCTTCTGGCAGGACGATGCGTTCGCCGCCGGCGTGCGCGCCAAGGGCGAGCTGCTGACCCGTCGCCTGCAAACACTGGTGGACAAGTTCCCGCAGCTGTTTGAGCGGGTGAAAGGCCGCGGCATGATGCAGGGCATCGCCTGCGTTAATGGTGACATTGCCGACGACATTACCTCCCGCGCCTTTGAGCTGGGCCTGGTGATTGAAACCGCCGGCCCCGATGACGAAGTGGTCAAGTGCCTGTGCCCGCTGATCATCACCGAAGCCGAGCTGACCCAGGGCCTTGACTGGCTGGAGCAGGCCATTGTCGACGTGGCCGCCAAGCGTCTGAAAAAGGCGTCCTGAGTCATTACCGCTAAGGCGGGAAGTCAGAACCATCAACGCCATGGCATGAGCCATGGCGTCAAATACGAACAACCAAAGGAAACATCATGATCGTACGTACGCTTGCCGACTGTGAGAAAACCGAGCGCCGCGTTGAGTCCGAGACCGGCACCTGGGAAAGCACCCGTATGCTGCTCAAGGACGACAAGATGGGCTTTTCGTTCCATATCACCACCATCTATGCCAACACCGAGACCCACATTCACTACCAGAACCACCTGGAGTCGGTGTATTGCATGAGCGGCAACGGCGAAATCGAGGATCTGGCCACCGGCAAGATTTACCAGATTGAGCCGGGCACCCTCTACATTCTCGACCAGCACGACGAGCACCTGCTGCGTGGTGGCAGTGAAGACATGAAGCTGGCCTGCGTGTTCAACCCGCCGCTCACCGGCAAGGAAGTGCACGACGCCGACGGCGTTTATCCGCTGGAAACGGAAACCGCGGAAGGCTGAGGCAAGTCATCTGTGCAAAGCATCGGCGGGGATTGCTGTAGCCGACCGTCAAATGCCAGGACCGAATAATTGTTCCTGCATTTTTGGCATTCCCGCCATCCATGGCGGTCAGATACATTTGCCGAGCGCCCATGGGGCGAGCTTGCTCGCCGTAACGAATCAGTAAAGTCTGACCGAACATTAAGTATGTTCGCAGCAGGCTTTACTGGTGAGTGGCCTCCCCGAAGCGTGCCGGCGGAATGTAACCACGCCGGTGATTTGCCAAGGCATTATTTCGCACCTTTTCACTGGGCAGGGCGGTAAAGACCCAGGCCCACTGAAAATGTGCGCTCCACACCATTCAAACATTCATTTCAGGGAACGGGAGAGCAATAACGTGTTACATACAGTAGAAAAAATCGGCGGCACCTCCATGAGCCAGTATCAGGCGGTGCGCGACAACATAGTGCTGTATAACCGCAATAACGATAACTACTACCAGCGCATGCTGGTGGTGTCCGCCTTTGGCGGCATTACCGACGGCCTGCTGGAGTGCAAGCGCACCGGCGCGCCGGGGGTGTATGCCACCTTTGCCGACGCCGAAGACGACCAGGCCTGGGAGCAGGCGCTGGACAACGTGTGCCAGCGCATGGCCCAGATCAACGAAGAAATGTTTGGCGCCACGCCGGAACGGGCCCTGGCCGATGCCTTTTTGCAAGAGCGCATTGCCGGCATTCGCGACTGCCTGCACCAGCTGCGCCGGGTCTGTGCCTTTGGCCAGTTTCAGCTGGCCGAGCAGTTGCAGACCATACGAGAGCTGCTGGCGGCCATGGGCGAGGCCCACAGTGCCCACAACATGGTGCTGTATCTGCGTCAGAGCGGAGTAAACGCCATTCTGATGGATCTGACCGGCTGGCGCACCGACGACGCCCTGCCGCTGGACGATGTACTGACCCAGGCCCTGGCCCGGGTGGATCTGTCCTCGCAGCTGCCGGTGGTGACCGGTTACGCCCACTGCAAGGAGGGGCTGATGAGCAGCTTTGACCGGGGTTACAGCGAAATGACCTTCAGCCGGCTGGCGGTGCTGAGCGGCGCCCGGGAAGCCATTATTCACAAGGAATATCACCTGAGCAGTGCCGATCCGCGCCTGGCCGGTGAGGACGAGGTGATTCCCATCGGCCGCACCAATTATGACGTGACCGATCAGCTGTCCAACCTTGGCATGGAGGCCATTCATCCCCAGGCCGCCAAGGGCCTGCGCCAGCAGGATATTCCGCTCAGAGTGCGCAACACCTTTGAACCGGATCATGAGGGGACGTTGATCACCACCGATTACCGCAGTCCGGCGCCCTGCGTGGAAATGGTCGCCGGCCGCCGCAACCTGTTTGCGCTGGAGTTGTTTGATCAGGACATGGTGGGCCGAGTGTCCCATTACGCCGAAGGTTTTACCGACGAGCTCGACAAGATGCACCTGAACCTGGTAGCCAAGGACATGAACGCCAATACCCTGACCTATTATGTGGCGGGCAACCGCAAGCAGGTGCGCCGACTGGTCGGTTCACTGCAGCGTCGTTTCGGCAATGCCGAGGTGAACACCCACAAGGTGTCGCTGGTGTCGGCGGTGGGCAGCGACATGAGCATTCCCGGCCTGTTGGCCCGCTCGGTGGGCGCCCTCAACCGCGCCGAGGTGCCGGTGCGCGCCGTGCATCAGTCGCTGCGAGCGGTGGAAATGCAGTTTATCGTGGATGACGAGTTCTACGAGCAGGCGGTGGTGGCCCTGCACGATGAACTGGTACAGACCCACGCCGACACCGTGGCTCTGGCGGTGGCGTAACAAGTGGCGGCCGCCTTGTCGCCGCCATGTTAAGTTGACGGGGCCGGCACTGCCGGCCCTTTTTCATTGGCGTTGCCGGCGGGTTTGCACCCGCCAAAGCGGCGCCTGCAATATTCCACGCCTTCCGTCCATCCCCGCATTTTGGCACACTGCAGGTACTGCTTTATTTCAATGAGAACCCGTTATGGCAAAACGTGCCTGTGCCCTGCACATACTGGTAAAAACCGAAGCCGAATGTCTCGCCCTCAAGGCCCAGATCGACAAGGGCGCTGATTTTCACAAGCTGGCCAAAAAGCACTCCATCTGCCCGTCCGGCAAAAAGGGCGGCGATCTGGGCGAGTTCAACAAGGGCGATATGGTCGGCCCCTTTGACAAGGCGGTGTTTACCGGCCCCGAGCTCAAGGTACAGGGACCGGTGAAAACCCGTTTTGGCTATCATCTGATCAAGGTGCTTTA
Source organism: Oceanimonas doudoroffii (assembly GCF_002242685.1). Lineage (NCBI taxonomy): Bacteria > Pseudomonadati > Pseudomonadota > Gammaproteobacteria > Aeromonadales > Aeromonadaceae > Oceanimonas > Oceanimonas doudoroffii. The sequence continues at coordinate 1,115,073 of NZ_NBIM01000001.1, read as the reverse complement.
CCGCAGCTGATCTTTTCACTCATTCATCCGGACGGCGTTCATGTATCTTGAGCATGTCGAGATTCGCAATTTCCTCGGGCTGAACCAGCTTTCCCTGCCGCTGGAACAGAGCACCGCCCTGATGGGGGAAAACGCCTGGGGCAAAACCAGCCTGTTTCGTGCCCTGTGGCGGCTGATGGGCCGGGGCGCCTGCTGCTACGATTTTGCCGAAGAAGACTTCTACCGGGTGGAAGAGGGGGAGCCGGCCACCACCTTGTCCATTACCCTGACCTACCGGGAGCACAGGCCCGGGGTCAGCCGCCATTCCAATCGGCTGGCGCGACTGGAGCCGGTCTGGGTGGCCCACAAGGATCACTTCAGCCGAGTGCATTACCGCGCCAGTGCCCGGCGGGGCAGCGGCGGCGTCATCAGCCGCCACGAGTTTCTTGACGGTGCCGGTAATCCCATTACGTTGCCCGACACCCACGGCCTGGTGCACCAACTGATTGAAATGAATCCGGTGTTCCGGCTGCGGGATTCCCGGGGCGCGCCCCAGGATCTGCCCATCGTCAACCTCAATGGCGACTACGAGCAGCTGCTGGGCCGGCTCAGCGATCAGCTGGCGGAGGAAGATGAGCTCAGCCGGGGTGAGATCAAGGCCGGGCTGGACGCGGTGCGCCAGCTGTTTGAGCACTATTTCACACCACAGGGCGCCACCAGCCGGGCGCCACGCCGGGCCCGGGACATCGCCATTCACCCGGTCACCTTAAGTCAGTTGGGCAAGTTCAATGACTGGCAACCCCTGGGCGAGGAAAGCGGACTGTCGCTGGCGCTGGCGGCGGTGGCCCGTACCATACTGCAGGCCCGGGGCGGACGGCCCATCGAGCCCGGCGCCCGGCCCATGCTGCTGATTGAAGATCCGGAAAGCCGGCTGCACCCCACCATGCTGGCGGCCACCTGGGGCATTCTGGACCGTTTTCCCGGCCAGAAGCTGGTTACCACCAATTCCGGCGATCTGCTGTCTGCCTTTCCTTTGAACCATCTGCGCCGGCTGGTGCGGCTGGAGCACGAAACCCGCAGCCTTGGCCTGGGCAACGAGCGTTACAGCGCCGAAGACATGCGCCGCATTGCCTTTCATGTGCGCATCAACCGGCCCATGTCGCTCTTTGCCCGTTACTGGCTATTGGTGGAAGGCGAAACCGAAATCTGGCTGCTGTCGGAGCTGGCACGTATTTGCGGCTATGTGCTGCCGGCCGAAGGGGTGCGCATTATCGAATTTGCCCAGTGCGGGCACAGCCCCCTTATCAAGGTGGCGCGGGACTTCGGCATTGGCTGGCACCTGCTCACCGATGGCGACGAGGCCGGGCAGAAATACGCTCAGGGGGTGCGCAGCATGCTGCGCGGCGAACGGGAAGGGGATCATCTCACCGTGCTGCCCCGGGCCGACATTGAGCATTACATGTATCACAACGGCCTGGAGCCGGTGTTCCGCCAGGAAGCCAATATCTTCGACAAGCATACCCCGCCGTCGCGCATCATCGAACGGGCCTTGAGCCGGCGCAGCAAGCCGGGCATGGCGCTGGCGCTGGTCGAAGCCATTGAGCCCCACGGCTCCGAGCGGGTGCCGGTGGAATTGCGGCGCATGTTTGCCCGTATGGTCGCACTGGCCCGCCGACAACGGTAGAATGCGCCCTGAACATTTAACGGAGGCAAACCATGACAGAATTGCTGCCGGCGCGGTTGTTCGCGCCCCTGGCTCTGAGCGCGGTGGCGGCCCTGGCGCTGCTGGTGTGGGTACTGAAAAACGGCGATCTCTGCCCCGGCCAGCGCCGGCGCATCGGCGACGGCGCCATCTCGGTATGGGCGGTGTTTGGCCTGGCGTTGATGCTGGGGGTGGAGGCGGGCGTGCCGGCCTCCCTGCTGTGGCTGGGGGGGGCCACCCTGGCGGTGGGCCTGGGCACCGTGTTGTATCAGGCGCGCATGCAGGGCAAGCGCAGCCTGGGAGTGAGCTGGCATTATCCGGCGCTGGTGCTGGCGCTGCTCTATGCCGCCCTGGTGGGCTGGCGCATGGGCCCGGGCTGGGCACTGCTGGCGGCGGGTGCGGGGGGCTGCGTATTTGCCCACCTTATCATGGTGCGTGCCAAACACCGGCTGCAGGCCTTTAACGTGCTGTTGCCCCTGGTCGGCTCCGCCTTTGGTGTGCTCTGGCTGCTGGCACTGGCGGTGCGCGCCGCCGGTATTGACGAAGCGGCCCTTGAATCCCTGGTGTTGCCCTTTGTGCAGGTAAGTGCCGCCGTGCTCATTGGTGCCCTGGTGTGGTTCTTGCCACTGTTGCGCAAGGAGCAGACCAAACCACCGGTGATCGCCGTTGCCGCACTGTTAATTATCGGGGCGCTCACCCTGGGGCAGGGCATGCTCTGGCACATGGCCGGTAACATTAGTTAAACATCAAATTTTCTCGCCAAGTCACAAATTTTTCTCGTTGTACTTGTGATTTGGCGCTTTCTAGAATGCGCGCCTCTTGATTCGGAGGCGTCATGCACCTTGTTCCCCTTTACACCCATTTAATCCTGCTGACCCTGGGCAATGCCTTTTTGGTGACCCTGGTTGCCGTGTATTTGAACGGCCAGGGCGCGCCGGCGGCGCAGATCGGCCTGGTGGGGGCGGCCTTTTACCTGGGCATGCTGGGCGCCAGTTTCTTTGCCGACAAATTCATTCAGCGCCTCGGCCATGTGCGTGCCCTGGTGGTGTGCAGTGCCGCGCTGGCGCTGGCGGCGGTGGCGCTGACCTGGACCAGCCTGTTGCCGGTGTGGTTGGTGCTGCGCATGGTGGCGGGCATGGCGGCGGCCATCAGCTTTGTGGCGGTGGAAAGCTGGGTGCTGGGTGTGGCACCGCTGAACCGTCGTTCCAGCGCCATGGCCCGTTATATGCTGGTGTATTACTTCAGTTACGGTGGCAGCCAGCTGTTTATTGACTGGATTCCCGCCAGCAGCCAGCTCGCCTTCTGGCTGGCCGCCGGCCTCTGTGCTTCGGCGTTGTTACCGCTGTGCTGGGCGAGCACGCCAAACCTTGACGCCGAAGGCGCCGCCGATGGTGCCATGGCTGGCAAGCCGCCCCGTGCCGACCGGGCCCTGGGGCTGGCCGGTTGCCTGGTGGCAGGCATGCTCCTGGGCGCCCTTTATGCGCTGATGCCCATTCAACTGGAGCAGCTGGCCCTGGGTGACGAGGTGGGGCTGTATATGGCCTGGCTTATTCTGTGCGGCATGGCTTTTCAGCTGCCCAATGGCAGCCTGGCCGACCGGCTGGGCAAGCGCACCATGATGGGCGTGCAGACCCTGATGGTGGGCGGCGGTTGTCTGCTGGTATGGGAATTTGGTGGCAACAGTGTGCTGATCCTGGCCTTTGCCCTGGTGGGCGCGGGCGCCTTTACCCTGTATCCGACCACCATGTCCTATGCCTGCGGCAAGATGCATGGCCGTGCCCTGGTGCGCATGACCCAAAAGCTGATGTTTGCCTACAGCATTGGCTCGCTCACCGGCCCGGTAATTGCCGGCATGATGCTGGAGCGGTTTCAGGCCGGGTTGTTCCTGTTTATCATTTTGCTGGTGGCGGGGTGGGCCCTGTGGTTGCTGCTGGCTCGCCTGGTACTCGACAAGCCCCTGGGCGATGCGGTGTAACGGGAGTGGACGCAATTTCGCTCTCGTCATGCCCGTGAATGCCACTCAAAGGCCTGCGCAAGCAGGCCTTTTGCTTTTGTGCAGAATGAAACCCCGCGGATGACGACCCGGTCTTAAGGGTGTAATGTCTGCATAATAACGATCCGTGTTCTAGTTACAGGGGGTTTGTCATGAACATCAAACAGTTATCCATGGTGGCCGTGCTGGCTGCGCTGGGCCTGGGCGGTTGCGCCAATACCGACGTCTATTCCGGCGATGTTTACGGCAGCAGTGCCGCGGGCCGGGCACAAAACGTGACCTACGGCACCCTGGTGTCGGTGCGGCCGGTTAAAATTCAGGCCGGGGATCAGAATCCCAACGTAATCGGCACGGTAGGTGGCGGTGTTATTGGCGGCATTGCCGGTAGCAGCATCGGTGGCGGCACCGGCCGTTCCCTGGCCACCGCCGCCGGTGCCATTGCCGGCGCCATGGTCGGCTCCAAGGCCGAGGAAAAAATCAACCAGGTCAACGCGGTGGAGCTGGAAATTCGCACCGACAGCGGCGAGAACCTGGTGGTGGTGCAAAAGGCGGATCGCAGCTGGCAAGCGGGCCAGCGGGTGCGCATGATAGGCTCCGGCAGCAGCATGAGCGTGGCACCTTACTGAGAAAACCGATAAAAACAAAAAAGGCGCCGCAAGGCGCCTTTTTTGTTTCACAGGAAATATTTATTATTTCTTAGTGTTTTACAGTCCTGTCTTCCCGGGCTCAGTTAGAATTGTGCCAAGGAAGGTGCAGAAATGGCAAGCATGGTTGCGCAGACTGTAAAAATGACGGTTATCACTAACTCTTTCATTGTTTACCTTCCTCAACAGTGGGCTGTGTGATCACTATACCGGCATGGTGGGTGCTTTTCAATCGCCATTTTTGTTTTTGATGTGGTTTTTGTAGTGGTTGGTTGCTGTACCTCCTGTTTTTGTTAGTTTTCATTGCCAAAAGCTGACATTGGTGGCCTTTTTCTGTTTTTAGATATGCTCGATAAAAAAATATTTTATATAAAAATCAATACATTGTGGTTTTTCGTTGTTTGTGGTGACGCTGGTGGTGATGTGTGGCAAAACAGCCCTTTTTATGGAAAAAGTATTGCCGTCGGCGCCCCGTGTGAACGGAGTCTGGGCTTTCGATGGGCTGGTGAGCTTAATAAATGACCGTCGATTACCATGGGCCTCGTCAACCGCCGGGTGCCCAAGGTGGATCCCGCGGCCCGGGGCCACTGCATTAGCGCGCCGCTTTCTGCTAGACTGCGCGCCAGCTTTTTTGGCATTAACGTGTTTATAAACGAACAGGGGTTTTGAGTTTGGCGCAGTCGGTTGAACAGTTGCAGGCAAGGCTGAAGGAATGCAGGGGCGCAGAGCGCGGGCGGTTTCGCCGTCGGCTGCAGGGCGTGGCAAAGCTCAATGAGTCCAAACGGCAACAGGTGCTGGAGAAGATCGCCCTGGAAATGGCCACCTCCATGGCCGAGCGCAGCCGCCGACTGGCATTGCTGCAAAGCCCCATCGCCTATCCCCCGCAACTGCCGGTGAGCGACAAGTGCGACATCATCAAACAGGCCATTAAGGATCATCAGGTGGTGATCATCGCCGGTGAAACCGGCTCGGGCAAAACCACTCAGATCCCCAAAATGTGTCTTGAGCTGGGACTGGGGGTCGACGGTACCATAGGCCACACCCAGCCCCGGCGGCTGGCGGCCCGCAGCGTGGCCACCCGACTGGCTCAGGAGCTGGGCTGTGAGCTGGGCGAGCGGGTCGGCTTCAAGGTGCGTTTCAGTGATCAGGCCAGCACTGAGACCCAGGTCAAGCTGATGACAGATGGTATTCTGTTGGCGGAAATTCAGCAGGACCGTTGGCTTCGCCAGTACGATACCATCATTATCGACGAGGCCCACGAGCGTAGCCTCAACATCGACTTTATTCTGGGCTACCTGCGCCAGTTGCTGCCCAAACGCCCCGATCTCAAGGTGATCATCACCTCGGCCACCATAGATCCCGAGCGTTTCTCCAGTCACTTTAACGACGCGCCCATTATCTCGGTGTCGGGCCGCACCTATCCGGTGGAGCTGCGTTACCGCCCGCTGGTGGACGACAACCGGGAGCGGGATCAGCTGCAGGGCATTTTTGATGCGGTGACCGAGCTCACCCAGGAAGGCCCCGGTGACATTCTGATCTTTATGAACGGCGAGCGGGAAATTCGCGACACCGCCGACGCCCTGCGCAAGCTGGAGCTGCGCCACACCGAGATAGTGCCGCTGTTCTCGCGGCTGTCCAACGCCGAGCAGAACCGCATTTTTGAATCCCACTCCGGCCGGCGCATTGTGCTGGCCACCAACGTGGCGGAAACCTCGCTCACCGTGCCCGGCATTCGTTATGTGATTGATCCGGGTACGGCCCGCATCAGCCGCTATTCCTACCGCACCAAGGTGCAGCGCCTGCCCATTGAGCCGGTATCCCAGGCCAGCGCCAACCAGCGCATGGGCCGCTGTGGTCGGGTGGAAGCGGGCATCTGTATTCGCCTGTACAGCGAAGAAGACTTTTTAAGCCGGCCGGAATTTACCGACCCGGAAATTCTGCGCACCAACCTGGCCTCGGTGATATTGCAGATGCTCTCCCTGGGCCTGGGCGACATCTCCGCCTTTCCCTTTGTGGAAGCACCGGAAAACAAGAACATCTCCGACGGCATTCGCCTGCTGGAAGAGCTGGGCGCGGTCGAGAGCGAGAAAAACGAGCTCTCGCTCACGCCCCTGGGGCGGGACCTGTCCCGGCTGCCGGTGGACCCGCGCCTGGGGCGCATGGTGCTGGCGGCCCGGGATTACGGCTGCGTGACCGAAGTCATGGTGATCACCGCCGCGCTCAGCATTCAGGACCCTCGCGAGCGGCCGCTGGAGAAACAGCAGGCCGCCGCCGAAATGCACCGCCGCTTTGCCGACAAGGACTCGGACTTTGTCGCCTATATCAATCTGTGGAACTACCTGAAAGAGCAGCAGAAATTGCTGAGCGGCAATCAGTTCCGCAAGCAGTGCATGAATGAGTTTCTCAACTACCTGCGGGTGCGGGAGTGGCAGGACATTTACAGCCAGCTGCGGCTGGTGGTGCGTGAGCTGGGCTTTGCCCTGAACAGCACGCCCGCCGGGTTTGATGGCCTGCACCGGGCCCTGCTCACCGGCATGCTCAGCCAGGTCGGCCTGCGAGATGGCGACAAAAAGGAAATAATGGGCGCGCGCAATGCCCGCTTTGTGCTGGTGCCGGGCTCGCAACTTGCTAAAAAGCCGCCCCGCTGGCTGATGGTGGCCGAACTCACCGAAACCCACCGTTTATATGGCCGCACCGCCGCCCGCATTGAGCAGGGTTGGCTGGAAGAGGCGGGGGACCATTTGCTCAAGTCCAGCTACAGCGAGCCGCACTGGTCGAAAAAGCAGGGCGCGGTCATGGGGTATGTGAGCAAAAGCCTGTTTGGCCTGCCGGTGGTGGTGCGCCGCCGGGTGAATTACTCCAGTGTTGACCCCAAGCTGTGTCGGGAGCTGTTTATTCGTCAGGCCCTGGTGGAAGGGGAGCTGCATACCCGCCACGAGTTCTTTCATCACAACCGGGCGCTGCTGGATCAGGCCGAGACCCTGGAGCACAAGTCCCGCCGCCGGGATCTGGTGATCGACGACGACACCCTGTTCTGTTTTTACGACGAGCGCCTGCCCGCCGACATCGTCTCCATTCGTCATTTCGACAAATGGTGGAAAGGGGCGCGCAAGGCCAACCCCGAGCTGCTGCACTTTACCGAAGATATGCTGCTCAACGAGCGCGCCGGCGCCGTGACCACGCGCGATTATCCGGACGCCTGGCAGCACGATGGCCTGAACCTGCCCCTGGACTATCAGTTTGAGCCGGGCAAGGAAGAAGATGGCGTGACCGTGCGCATTCCGCTGCCGCTGCTCAACCAGGTGGCCGCCGAGCCCTTTGTGTGGCAGGTGCCGGGGCTGCGCCGGGAGCTGCTGGTGGCGCTGATCAAATCCCTGCCCAAGCCCATGCGCAAGCACTTTGTGCCGGCGCCTAACTTTGCCGAGGCGCTGCTGGCGGCCATGACCCCATTCGAGGGCCCGCTGCTCGATCAGATGGAAAAACACCTGCGGCGCATGACCGGGGTGACCGTGCCCCGCGAAGACTGGGACTGGAGCGCACTGCCGGCGCACTTGATCATGCGCTTTGCGGTGGTGGACGCCGACGGCAAGGAGCTGGCCGCCGGACGGGATCTGGAAAGCATCAAGCTCAGCCTGCAGGGGCAGGTGCAGACCGCGCTGACCGAGGCGGTGGACGACGACCGCTTTGAGCAGGACGGCCTGCTGAGCTTTCCCGCCAGGGCCATTCCGCAAACCTTTGCCGCCAAGCGGGCCGGCTTTGAGGTGAAGGCCTATCCGGCGCTGGCGGATCAGGGGGACAGCGTGGCGCTGCAGCTGTGCGAAGACGAAACCAGCCAGGCCCAGACCATGTGGGACGGCCAGTGCAAGCTGCTGCTGTTGCAACTGCCGTCGCCCATCAAATATTTGCAGGACAAGCTGCCCAACAAGGCCAAGCTGGGGCTGTATTTCAACCCCTACGGCAAGGTGCTGGATCTGGTGGACGACTGCATTCGCGCCGGCATTCATGCGCTTATGCGCGAGCACGGTGCCCCGGCCTGGACCCCGGAAGCATTCGAGGCCCTGAAAGACAGCGTGGCCGGCGAGCTCAACCCAACCGTAGCCGCCATTGCCCTGCAGGTGGAAGAAGTGCTGAGCCGGGCTCAAGCCATTAAAAAGCGGCTTAAGGGCAAGATTGATCTGGCCATGGCCATGGCCATGTCGGACATACAGGCCCAGCTAGACGGCCTGATTTATCGCGGCTTTGTGACCGACACCGGTGCCGAGCGGCTGAAAGACGTGTGCCGCTACCTGGAGGCCCTGAGCCGCCGGCTCGACAAGCTGGGCATAGACCCGCACCGGGACCGGGCACACCTGCTGAAAATTCAGAACGTGCAGACCGCCTATCAGGCCCTGCTGAAGAAGCAGCCCAAAGGCAAGCCGCTGGATGCGGATGTCAAAGCCGTGCGCTGGATGATAGAAGAGCTGCGCGTGTCTTATTTTGCCCAGACACTGGGTACGCCCTACCCGGTGTCGGACAAGCGCGTATTGCAGCAGATAGAAGCGCTCTGAAGCCGGCCTTCTGCTTGCCCCGATAGAGGGGCTGTGTTAATATCCGCGCGCTTTTTACAGGCGAAGACCGGTCGCAGTTTTCGCCATTAACCTTAAGAGAGACCATTATGTCATTCGTATTTGAAGCCGAAGTTCGTTCTGACCTGGGGAAAGGTGCGAGCCGCCGCCTGCGTCATGAAGACAAAGTGCCCGCCATCGTTTACGGTGCTGGCCAGGAGCCGGTAGCTATTGCTCTGGACCACAAAAAAGTAAACATCGCTCAAGCCGACGACGCTTTCTACAGCGAAGTGCTGACCCTGGTGATCAACGGCCAGGAAGTTAAGGTTAAGGCGCAGGACATTCAGCGTCACCCTTACAAGCCGAAGCTGACTCACCTGGACTTCGTTCGCGCCTAAGCGATACAAGTTTCAGATAAAAAAACCGCCGCAAGGCGGTTTTTTTATGCCCCTGGGTCAGGGTAAAAGCACCGCAAACAGCACTCACGCACTTTACATGGCATATTTTTACTTTCGCCATTGAGCCTGCCGCGTTATCCCGCCAAAATAGACCCTTTCGTGCACTGTTTGTGACAGGGAAGGGCGGCCTGAAACGACACGGGATCAGGGCCAGGACAAATCGGCCTGGTATGTGTACTGACAACGCGAGCTGGCATCGTTTTGCCATACCCTGAAGGCTGAGTTAAGCAGAGAAAACCGCTTTATGGTGAGATGCATCTGCGGAATAAACTGGCCGAATACCTCCAGCATTTTAATAATCGATTTCAACTGCTCAAGTCTAAGTGATATGAGTTCAGTCGAATATGAAGCCTTGGTGGCCTAGTGGGGGGCGCGTGTCCGATTTATCGGGGGAAGATCACAGCTAAAGCCGCCGCTGCTTTAGGGAAAAGGAGAAAATATGGACATTGCAGTACTAACTTTCGATGGATTTAATGAGCTGGATTCATTTGTGGCATCGGGCATTTTGAACCGAATGAGAGACGCTGGTTGGAATGTAAAGATAACGAGTCCTTCAGATTCTGTCACATCCATGAATGGTGTTACCATTCAGTCTCAACAACCTCTTGAGTTTGCCAATGATGCTGACGTCGTATTATTTGGTAGTGGCGTTCTAACCCGTGATATTGCACAAGACAGTGACATATTATCAAGACTAAAACTTAATCCTCTAACTCAGTTAATTGGTGGTCAATGTTCAGGGACATTGCTGATGTCTGTACTAGGTTTGCTACATCAGGTGCCAGCGTGTACAGATTTAACTACTAGACCCTGGGTCGTTGAGTCAGGAATTACGGTTTTAGATCAACCCTTTTATGCCGAAGGCAATATTGCGACGGCAGGTGGTTGTTTGTCATCAACGTACTTGGCTGCGTGGGTAATTAGCAAGCTGTCAGGTAGGGCACAGGCTGAATCGGCCATTCATTATGTTGCGCCAGTCGGTGAAAAAGAAAGTACGGTTAAACATTGCATGTCCGTCGTCGGTACATATCTTTAATACTTTTTAACCAAGAGTGTTTAGTGGGAGCGCAGAAGGCAAACTGCAGGGGCAGGATGAGCCGAAGCGCCTGAAACGGCGGACGCTCCTCAAGTGCAAAGTTTGTAGGATGTGGCCGATAGTGCAACACTGAAGCCCCTTGATAAGCATGGATCATTAGCTGAGGAGCCAGCATGAAAAAAACCATCACCGCCTGTGCCTTTGGGGCCCTGCTCTCATGTTCTGCCATGGCCTCTGATGGAATGGTTGCCATTCCGAGTCAGTTCTCGGCCGAGGAAACCGCCACGCGTTTTGTCCAGATCGTCGAAGAAAAGGGCCTGACCCTGTTTACACGTGTCAATCATGCCGAAAATGCCACAAGGGTTAATCTTGATTTACGGCCGACCGAGGTGATCTTGTTTGGCAATCCGGTGGTCGGTACGCCCCTTATGCAGTGCGCTCAGGAAGTGGCCATAGAGCTGCCCCAGAAGGCGCTGATCTGGGAGGACGCCGAGGGCAAGGTGTGGCTGGCATACAATGACCCGGCGTATTTAAAGCAGCGTCACAACATACAGGATTGTGACGAGGTGATTGATAAAATATCGGGTGTGCTGGGTACGCTGAGTCAGGCGGCCACAAGCCAATAACCCGACCGTGCCGTTATGGAGGGGCATTGCCCGGGGCCATCTTGGTTGGGTGCCCCGGGCGACTATGCGTCGTTACGAGAATACGTGCCTGGCCCAGCGGGTCAGGCCGGCGGTCACGCTGCCGAAGTGATCCCCAATCACAATGGGGGTGTGCTGAAACTGCTGTTGCAGAAACTGGTTAAGCACCGGTGAGCGGGCGGTACCGCCGGTCACAAACACCACCTCCGGCTGGGTGCCAGCCTGGTCTATGGCATCCTTCATCAGGCTGGCAATGCTGTTCAGCTCCCGCTGGCAGGCCAGGCCAAAGCCTTCTCGGTCCAGCCGAATACTGAGGCCGTCATCAATATCTGAAAGGTCTACCTGCTGGTGCGTGTGCTCCGTCAGCGCAATCTTGCTCTGTTCGGCGGCGTTCACCACTCGGTAACTGAGCTTGTGTTGCTGCACCGTGAGCAGGCGTTTTACCAGCTCGGGCTGGGCCGCATCGCGCACCAGTTGCCGAAGAAAACGGCCATTGGCGGCACTGTAAAACTCGGTTTGCTGATTAATGTCGTTAATGGCCACCGCCTGCCAGTAGCCGTTTGCCGGAATGGCCTTGCCACTGGCAAGGGAGCTGTTCAGGCCAAAGGCCGGCATCATGCCTTTCAGCGCAAAGGCAATGTCAAAGTCGTTGCCGCCCACCCGTTCGCCACTGTGACTGAGCAGATCCCGGCCGCGGTCCTGAGAGGCCGCCTGCCGGGGCCCCATCAGCAGCATGGAGCAGTCCGTGGTACCGCCGCCAATGTCCACCACCAGCACGCGGGTTTCCTGGTCGAGACTGGCTTCATATTCAAAGCCTGCGGCCACCGGCTCAAACTGAAATTCCACGTCCTTAAAACCCACTCGCCTGGCGGCCCGGGTCAGAATGGCCAGGGCCTGGCGGTTGCTTTCTTCCCCCCGCAAGCCCTGAAAATTTACCGGGCGGCCAATCACCGTCTGCGTAATGTTTCGGCCCAGGGCGGCCTCGGCCAGGGTTTTTACATTGCTCATCATGGCCGCCACTATGTCTTCAAACAGCTCTATTTGCGGCGGCAGCAGGCCACTGGCACCCAGAAAGGATTTGGGCGATTTGATGTAGTAGCCCTCATCGGGCTCTTGCAGATAGTGGGTTAATGCATCGCGGCCGAAGGACAATTCGGCAGGAATGCCATCCAGCGCCAGCTCCCTGATCTCGGCCTGGCCCTTTTGCAGGGCAAGGGCGCGCTGTTGCTTGAAGGTGGCCTGCTCCGCCGAAGGCAGCTGCCGGTACAGCCAGTTAACAATCACTTCCCGGCTCGGGGCATACAGGTTAGAGGCGATATAGCGGCCATGATCGCCCAGCGGCAGAATGGCCGGGCGGTTTCCTTCCATCACGCCAACGGCGCAGTTAGATGTGCCGTAGTCAAATCCGATCATGCTCAGGCCCCCCAGGGTCAAAAAGGCCGCGTATCGTACAGAGTTCACCGGCCGTGGGCAAGGGGCATGTGCTGCGGCACCGGCTAGCGGGCGGCGGCTTCCTGCTCGCTGTCCTGGCGTTTAACAACCTTGTGCTCATCCTCGGACTGATCAAGCTTCCAGTAACTGGAGATATACAGGTGGCTTTTGGCCAGGTCATATTCCTGCTTGAGGTAGCGGCGCAAGGCGCGCATGGCGTTGAACTCGCAGGCGGCCCACACCGCGGGATCGCCGTCCAGTCGCGGCAGGGACTGAATTTTGTCGAGCAGGGCAGAGCGCTCCGGAGTCGGATGAGGGTTAATCACCCAGTGCAGCCTGAGGTGCTCCGGGTGGGACAAATCCTGAATATCCGCCTCGCTGACCACCTCAATCACCGCATATCCTCGAGCCCGCTCTGGCAGCCTCGCCAGGTTAACGCTGAGCGCCGGCAGGGCGGCCATGTCTCCGGCCAGCAAAAACCAGTCGGCGGGCTGGTAAATCATTTTTTTGTCACCGGGCCCGCCCACCAGAATACGGTCGCCGGGTCGGGCGTTCACTGCCCAGCGGGTGGCGGGTCCCATGGGCGAATGCAGGGCGAAATCAACGTCGATCTCCGCCTCGCGCTGGTGCCGAATGGTGTAGGTGCGCAGCAGCGGGCGCTCGCCTTTCTCCTGAGGAAACACCAGCTTGATATAGGCGCTTTCCTGATCCGCGGGTAACCGCGCGATGTCGTCTCCCCCCAGGGTGATACGCAGCATGTTGTCGCTGACGTGGGTGGAAGCAAGCACCACCAGTTCTTTCAGGTCGGATTTGAGCATTTACTGTTCTCCTTTGGAGTCGGGACGGGAGTGGGCGACGTTGTCGATCATGATGTTGGCGATGCGCACGAAAGAGGCGAGCTCCTGGCTGTCGAGGTTGTGGGTCATTTGGGTCACGGCCTGCTGTTCAAGCCGCTCGATCTTTGACAGCAGCGCCTGGCCTTCGGCGGTAGGCGCGAGAAGCTGGCTGCGCTTGTCGTGCGGGTTGGGGGTGCGCGCTATGAACCCCGACCGGGTCAGCTCGTTCAGGGCCCGCGTAATTTGTGCCTTGTCCTGATCCATGCGCTGGGCGATGTCCCGCGCGGTAACGTCGGGAATGCGGCAGATGGCTTTCAGAACACGAATATGGGTAATGGGCAGCGAAATGTGATGTTGCCGAATGCCGGCGCGCAGTTGCCGTTTGTAGGCATGCATCAGGCGATGCAGCGAGTCATTGAAGGCGGGATGAGTCATAAAACAATCCATAACATTGTTGACGGTGTCAACTATATGGGTTGTTAGTTGATGGTGTCAACCATGTTGTGCAAACATGCCGCGCGGCGGTTTTTGTGCTCAGGGGCAGGTTGTTTACTCACATTTATGTTCATTCGAGTCTTATTGGCGATATAATTTCCATGCACACAATCGGGGAACCCTGCATGGATAACAAGCATGTTTAAAAGCAAAAAGCTGCAACAACGCATTGACGAGCTGGAAGCCGAACTCGGCCTGTTCCACAGCATGCAACAGGATCTGAGGGAGGAAATGATCTATTTCTCGCTCGACCAGCAGGGCAGGCTGATTGATGGCAATGAGCGGCTCTATGAATCCCTGGGCTATTCCCAGGGTGAACTGTTGCAGCGTCCGCTGGCAGAGATGATTGTGCCCAGCGCCATCGACAAGCCCCACTGCCGGCAGATGCTGGACGCCATTCGCCGTGGACGGCACTGGCATGGAGCCCTGCAACTGGTTACCAGGGCCGGCCGTGAAGCCTGGTACAGAACCATTTTTCAGCCACGGGCCGGCAATAACACCGGGGAAGTGGAGCTGGCCGCCTATTCCACCGAACTGACCCGCACCATTTCCCGCTCCCGGGAGCAGGAAGACATGCTGGCCGCCCTTAACCGCTCCTCGGCCGTGATCGAGTTCAGCTTGGATGGCGTTATTCTGCATGCCAATAACAATTTTCTGCGGGCCATGGGGTATTCCCTGGGCCAGATCACCGGCAAGCATCACCGCATGTTTTGCGACGCCGTGGAGGCGGAGTCCGGCAATTACCGGCAGTTCTGGCAGCGGCTGGGGGCGGGGGAGTATGTGTCAGACCGGTTTCAGCGCATCGACAGCCAGGGCAATGTGGTGTGGCTGGAAGCGTCCTACAATCCCATTCACGACGAGGCCGGCGAACTCTACAAGGTGGTGAAGTTTGCCACCGTGATCACCGAGCAGGTTAACCGGGAGCTGGCCACCGCCGACACCTCTGACATTGCCTACGACATTTCAAAGTCGACCGGTGAAAACACCCTCAGGGGCATGGAAGTCCTCGACGCTACCATCGAGACCATGAACGAATTGTCGACCCAGATGCGCAACGCCGGTGACGGCATTTTTGAACTGGATACCCAGTCACAGCGGGTATCCGAGCTGGTAACCAGTATTCGCGGCATTGCCGATCAGACCAATTTGCTGGCGTTGAACGCGGCCATCGAGGCCGCCCGCGCCGGGGAGCAGGGCAGGGGGTTTGCCGTGGTGGCCGATGAAGTCAGAAATCTGGCCGCCCGCACCAGTGCCGCCACCGAAGAAATTATTCGTGTGGTGGCGGAAAACCGTAAACTTACCGAAAACGCCGTCTCACTGATAGAACAAAGCATGTCCCGGGCCCAGCGCGCCCTGACCCTGTCCAATGACGCCGGCAATGTAATGCAGGAGATTCAGCAGGGGGCCCGGCAGGTGGTGGATGCCATCGGCCAGTTCAGGCAGAGTTTGTAACCTGCTTTTCAAATTCGCCGCCCGCTTCTTTCAGCATGGGGCTCGCCGGCAAGTGGTGGTCCGGTATACCCCGTGCCCTCGAAGCATGTATAACTAATGGCGTGTACGGTGTGATAAGGAAATGATGATGACCTTTAAAACGGTGATGGAAGAGCTGGAACGGCATGGGGCAGCCAATGACTTGCGGCAATCCGATAAAGCCAGAAAATACCTGAATATCACGCGAGACACGGGGGAGTTCCTGTCTGTGCTTGTCAAGGCGACGGGAGCGAGCCGAGTGCTGGAAATCGGCACATCCAATGGCTATTCCACCATGTGGCTGGCTTCGGCCCTGCCGGAACACGGCAAGGTTTATACGATTGAATCCAATCCCGAGAAAGTCGCTGAAGCCGCCGTGAACTTCGAACGCGTTAACCTGAGTGACAGGATCGTGCAGATCCAGGGGGACGTGGGTGATGTATTACCCGGGGTTCCCGCCAACCTTGACTTCATTTTTCTGGATGCGGACAGAAAAACCTATCTGGCGCTGGCCGAATCACTCTTTGGTTTGCTGAAGAACGGCGGACTGTTGGTTTGCGACAACGCCGTTTCCCATCGTGATGAGCTGCGAGCGTTTACCGACTGGATAACCATGCAGAATAACCTGAGTCTGTCCCTGGTCCCCGTGGGCAAGGGGGAGCTGCTGGTATACAAGGGTAGCCGGTAAACTCATACGGGTTTTAATGTGCATTGAATGTTCGGTTTAACAAGGGACCATGTCATGAACGAACATGAAAAGCTGAACTATGTTGAATTTTCGTCGCCTGATTTGCATGCCACCAAGGCCTTCTTTGAAAAGGCATTCGGCTGGTCCTTTGTCGACTATGGGCCCGACTATACGGCGTTTTCCGGTCAAGGCCTGGACGGCGGATTTTGCAAGGCGAGCATGACTTCCAGCACGGCCAATGGGGCGGCGCTGCTGGTGTTTTACAGCCGGGACCTGGCAGAGACGCTCAACAAGGTCAGCGCCGCCGGCGGCAGCATTGTCAGGCCCATCTTCAGTTTTCCGGGGGGGCGCCGTTTTCACTTTACCGAGCCGGGTGGCAATGAATTTGCGGTATGGTCCGATGCCGAACAATAACGGCAATGGCGGTAAACCTCATCATGCGCTTGCCCGGCGAAGGGTGGGTGTCACTCCATTCTCTTTTTTAAGGGCCGAATATGTCGATAACTTCCCTCACAGGGGCAATGTGGCCGGCCATCCTGAAGTTGCAGCATGAAGCCTATGCCCAGGTTGCACCGGAGAGCCTTGATGTGCTGAAAAGTAAATGGCTGAGGTCTCCCGACAGCTGCTTTGTGTATCAGGATGGTGAGCGGTTAATGGGGTATTTGCTGGCCCATGCCTGGGGTGGCGAGTCGCCACCGAGCTTGTTCAAGCCACTGCCTGAAAGGAGCGAAAATTCATATTTGTTTTTGCATGATCTGGTAGTCAGCCAGAATGCGGCAGGACAAGGCATCGGCTCGGCGATGACAGCGCATTTAATAAATACGGCCGCCTTGTTGGGTTGCCGTCACATTCGTCTGGTATCGATTCAGTACTCCAATCGGTTCTGGCAAAAAATGGGGTTTACTCCCATGGCTACAGCGGTGTGCTCGAGTTACGGCCTGGGGGCGCAACTTATGCAAATGGACATTTGAGTGTAAATTGCCATTCCCTGGCTCGATACGGCGTTTGTTTGCCGTGCCGGGTAGGGTAATGTACCGATAATATTAAAACCATGAAGGTCCTGTGCGACCTTCTTTTTATATGAGCCGGTGTTATGAAGCAGCCATACAGATACCAGGGGCGGCAGGTGCCGCCCGATCCTCAAAACGCGTTTCGCCTGGGCGAGGGCAAGATCAGTGGGTATTGCTCGGTGGCACTTGGTGCACTCAGCCTGCTGGCGGTGCTGGCATACCTGTACCCGTCCTGGCTCACCACCACAGAGCTGCGCCGTGTCTACGATGCCGGCCAGCTGCAGCAGGTGCTGAAATACGGCATGTATTTTTCGCTGTTTTTTGGCGTGCTGACCTTTGCGCTGAACGGCTACCGGCGCCTGGGCGCGTTGGGCATGGTGCTCACCCTGGGCGCCTTTGCCCTGGGGGGCTACCGGGTGCCGGTGGGGCAGGTCGAGCCGCGGACCCTGTCGCTGGGGGTAGACTGGCTTATCCTGGCCTTTCTCGGCTCGGTGGCGGTGTTCACCACCCTGGAAAAACTGTTTCCCAAATATCGTAACCAGAACATTCTGCGCCCGGAATGGGGGCTGGATCTGCTGTATTTCTGTATTAATCACCTGGCCATCTCGGCCATTCTCATTTACGCCAACTATCATGCCAGCCACTTTGACTGGGCCATCAGCCCGTCGGTGCAGGGGGCCGTACAGGCCATGCCGGTATGGCTGCAGGTCGTGCTCATCATTCTGTGTGCCGACTTTGTGCTCTACTGGGAGCACCGGTTGTTTCATGAGGTACGCTGGCTGTGGCCGGTGCATGCCGTGCACCATTCGGTAGAGCACATGGACTGGCTGGCCGGCTCGCGCGGGCATTTCGTGCAGATTTTCTCCGAACGGGCCATGGTGATGATTCCGCTTTACCTGCTTGGGGCCAGCGAGGCGGCGCTGAACGCCTATGTGGCCTTTGCCGCGCTGCAGGCGGTGCTGATCCACTGCAACCTGGGGCTGCCGTTCGGGCCGCTCAAATACCTGCTGGTCACTCCCCAGTTTCACCACTGGCATCACGGCTCGGAGCAGCCGGCGCTCGACACCAACTATTCGGCCCATACCGTGCTGTTTGATCGGCTGTTCGGTACCTACCACATGCCGGTGGCGCACTGGCCGGCGGAATATGGCACCACGGTGCGGCTGCCGCGTACCTTTATGGCACAAACCCTCTACCCGCTGCGTCAGTGGCTGAAGCGGCTTCTGTAACCGCAGGCTGCATTTTGCCTTGCGTCCGGTCGTGAATGGCACTTGTATTTAAGAAGAAACCACCACAAGGAGAAACCCATGGATTCATTTCTGACGGCCTGGCGGCCTCGAGTGCTGAGTCTGGTACGCATGGTCTCGGCGTTTTTATTTATGCAGCACGGCGCCCAGAAAATACTGGGCTTTCCGGCACCGGCCCGGGCTCCCTTTGAACTGTTTTCGCTTTCCGGGGCGGCCGGGGTACTGGAGCTGTTTGGCGGCGCCCTGCTGTTGGTGGGGCTGTTTACCCGTCCGGTGGCCTTTGTGCTCTCTGGGCTGATGGCGTTTGCCTATTTTATGGTCCACCATCCCCAGGGGTTCTGGCCGCTCAACAACGGCGGCGAGCTGGCCATCATGTTCTGCTTTGTGTTTTTCTACCTGGTGTTTGCCGGTGGCGGCAGCTGGAGCCTGGACCGGGCAAAGGGCCGGCGCTAGCCCCAAGAGGATGGGAAGAATGGACGGCCGCGATTATAATGCGGCCGTTTTTATATTCTCTTTCAGGTGATTATGACGCTTCAAGACATCGACAAAAGCCGCTATCGCCGGCATCTCAACCGCGTGTTTATCGGCTCGGCCCTGGCGCTGGCTGCCTTCAGCCTGGGCATTTCCCAGCTGCTGATCGCGCTGTTTCCCGATCCCGATGGCAGCCATTTTCACTGGAACCTGCTGGGAGTGGTGGCCGGCGCCCTGCTGGTGGGGGCCGGACTCAGCCGGCTGCGCCGTCACCCCTTTATGACCGAAGTGGTTTATGTGTGGGAGCTGAAACAGCGACTCAACAAAATCAGCCGCAAGCGCCGCCAGGTGGAGGCCGCCGCCCAACAAGGGGACGAAACCGCCATGCAGGTGCTGCAGTTCAGCTATGCCGGCTCGCGCCAGCTGTGGTTGCTGGACGACAATACCCTGGTGATGGATGAGCTGGCGGCCAGGCAGACCGAGCTCAACAACCTGGCACAGGCCCATGGCGTGACGCTGGACGCGGAACGTTATGACGAGTCTATGCTTGAGCGCTTTTAATGCAACAACCCATCACCGGTTATCATCAGGATGACGAAGGCCACTGGGTGGCGGAGCTCGCCTGCGGTCATAACCAGCATGTGCGTCACCAGCCGCCTTTCATCAACCGGCCCTGGGTGGTGTCGGCGGCGGGGCGCACGGCCAAACTGGGCATCCTGCTTGACTGCAAAAAGTGTGATCGGGGCGCGGCTCCCGACCGACCCTGATCGGGCAGAATAACGGACTTCACCTTGCGGCCATGAGGCCAATCATCAGGAGGGGTTGTGCTGTCATTGTTTCTCAAGTCACTGCTGGGGGCCCTGGCGGTGTTGCTTATCGCCTTGCTGTCGAAAAGCAAAAGCTTTTTTATTGCCGGCCTGGTGCCCCTGTTTCCCACCTTCGCCTTGATTGCCCACTATCTGGTGGGCACCGAACGCACCCTGGCCGACCTGCGCGTGACGGCCCTGTTCGGGCTTTATTCGCTGCTGCCCTATGCCGCCTATCTGCTGGCGGTGTACTGGCTGAGTTACCGGTTTGAACTCGTTGCCACCCTGAGCCTGGCCACCCTGATATGGGGAGGCTGCGCCGCCCTGCTGTTGCTGACCTGGTTGCGGTTTGCCCCTGTGACGGCCTGAACCGCTGTTTTTACCGGCCTAACCCGCCACTCTGGCTTACCCTTGGCTATAGGGGAAAGACCGGGAGGGGCGCATGGCGAGTGAGGACAATGGCTGGCAACTGATCACCCTGAGCGAGTTTGCATGCCCGGCGCCGCCGGCGAGCAGCCGGCTGCGCCAGGGACTGCGCCGGCTGGGGCGCGTTCTGGGATGGCGGCAAGAGGCCGACGGCGGCGAACATACCGAAGTGCCCGACTTTGAAGGCTTTGACCGCGATCCGGCGCTAGAGGCGTTATCGGCATTTTGCCAGGACTGGCCCCAGGCCCGGCCCGAGGTGCGTTTTTTACTTGATCCGCCGTTCAGCGGCAGCGCCGCCATCGCCCGTGACTGGGCCGAACGGCGCGGCTGGCCGGTGCTGCAGCCCCCCGACGAAGCCGAACTGCTGGCGCAGCGGGTGGACGACTGGTGGGCGCGCCAGGGCGTGCACGGTCCCTGGCTGCTGGACGATCTGGCCCGTTATTTTCTGCGTACCCCGAATGGCATGGTGTTCTTACGCGCCTTGCTGGTGCGGCTGCTGCAGGGTGAGTTTGGCTCGGGCCTAGTGGTGTGCAACAGCTGGCTGTGCCGGTTTGTGGCTCAGGGTTTTGAGCTGGTGCTGCCTCATTGCTATTGCTTTGCGCCGGCCACCCCGGCGCTGCTGCAGGCGCTGGGCATTCGTGCCAAGGCGCGGCGGCTGGAGGCACTGGCCGCCGAGGCCAGGGGCAATCCCGGTGTGGCCCTGGCACTCTGGGCCACGGATCATCAGCAGCAAATCCCGCGGCCCGAATTGCCCGCCGAGGCCGGTGATGTGGCGGCCTTTGTGTTTTATGCCCTGTTGTTGCACAACGGCCTGACTCCGCTGCAACTGCTGCGGGTATTGCCCATGCTGGCGCCGGAACAGCTGGCGGCCTGGCTGCAGCGACTGGAGTATTGCGGCCAGCTGGTGTTGCGCGGTAAACGCTGGCAGCTCAGCCCGGTGGCCTATCCCCAGGTGCGGGACTTTCTGGCTGGCCGGGATCACTGCCTGGACGACTTCTGAGGAGCATGTCATGGATGCAGAGCAGCTGACCAACCTGTTTCGCCGCATTACTCCGGCCCTGGTCATCGAGCTGGTGGTGGTGCTGCTGGCGGCCATGGTGCTGGCCTGGATGGTGCAAACCCTGCTGCCCTGGCTGGCGTCGCGGTTGCATGGCCGGCGCCGGCACTGGGTGCTGGCGCTGATCCCGACCCTGCGCATTGTGGTGGTGGCGGTGGCCGTGGGCTGGGTAGTCAGCCTGATCATCGAGCCGTCGCTGCGCAACATGGTGGCCATTCTGGGCGCCGTGGGCCTGGCCCTGGGGTTTGCCCTCAAGGACTATGTCAGCAGCCTGTTTGCCGGGGTGGTGGCGGCCTATGAAAGGCCCTACCGGCCCGGAGATTGGATCGAAGTGGACGGTTGCTACGGCGAGGTGCGCCATATCGGCCTGCGGGCGCTGGAAATGGTGACTCCCGACGACACCGTGGTGGTGGTGCCTCACCTCAAGCTGTGGACCGAACTGATCCGCAACGCCAACAACGGCGAGGCCAGCCTGATGTGCGTGGCCAGTTTTTACCTGGCCCCGGCGCACGATGCCCACCGAGTGCGCCGGGTGCTGCACGACGTGGCCCTGTCCAGCCCTTTTGTGCAGCTGAACCGGCCCGTGGTGGTGGTGATGGAAGACGCGCCCTGGGGCAGCCGTTACCGGGTCAAGGCCTATCCGCTTGACCCGCGTCAGCAGTTTCAGTTTGTGACCGATCTCACCGCCCGGGGCAAGGCCGCATTGCAGGCCATTCCGGTGGAGTTCGCGCGCGTGGAGGCCATGGTCGGGGGCGGAGAGAGCAACGCGGGGTAAAACAGCCGAAAGCGGCGAGCTTTCGGCTTTGGCTCTGGGTCACACCTTCAGCGGCGTGACCTTGTCTCCGTCATCCTCTTCCTGCTGCTGACGAATTTCCTCGTATTCCGCCTGCTGGGCCAGCACGGATCCTTCCGGCGCTTCCGAGGTTTCGCCCTGCTCCCAGGGGGCGTTTTCCGGCAGCTCCTCGATATGAATGGTCTTCAGGGAATAGTCCGGCTGATAGTGCAGATCGTACTTGGCGGCCTTGATAATCGATACCATCATCATCGCCATGATGATAATCAGCGGCGCGCCGGCAAAGATGGAGGCGGTCTGCAGGGTCGACAGCCCACCCAAAAACATCAGTACCGCCGGCATAAAGCACAGGGTAAAGGCCCAGAACAGCCGGTTCCAGCGGTGGGGTTCGTCGTCCACTTCCCGCTGCACCACCGACGCCAGAATATAGGAGATGGAGTCAAAGGTGGTGGCGGTAAAAATGATGGCCAGCAGGGTAAACACGGCGATCATCAGCCAGCTCATGGGCAGGGTGTGCAGCACCGCAAAGATGGCCGCCGTGGGGCTTTGCTGATTGAGAATGGTGACAATGTCGAGGCCGCCGGACAGCTGCAGATACAGGCCATAGTTGCCCAGCACCACAAAAAACACCGCACAACCCAGGGAACCAAAAAAAATCGAGCCCACCACCATCTGCCGAATGGTGCGTCCCTTTGAGATTTTGGCGATAAACAGCCCTACCGTGGGGGCAAACACCAGCCACCAGGCCCAGTAAAAAATGGTCCAGTCCTTGGGAAAGCGGGTTTCGTTAAAGCCGTGCTCGGCAAAGGGGCCAAAGGATTCGGT
This sequence comes from Oceanimonas doudoroffii, assembly GCF_002242685.1. Classification (NCBI taxonomy): domain Bacteria; kingdom Pseudomonadati; phylum Pseudomonadota; class Gammaproteobacteria; order Aeromonadales; family Aeromonadaceae; genus Oceanimonas; species Oceanimonas doudoroffii. The sequence continues at coordinate 1,092,518 of NZ_NBIM01000001.1, read as the reverse complement.
CCAGGTCATCATGGTGACCATCTGGGTCAGGGAGCGGCCAATGCTTTCCAGCCCGGTATTGAGAATAAAGCCCGTGGGGCCGGCGAACAGCACCACCGCCAGAAAGGCCAGCGCCAGGTAAAAATTGATGTTGGAGAAAAACTGAATGCCGCTTTTCAGGCCGCGCCAGGCGCTGTAGGCAAACAACATGGTGGTGCCCAACAGCACCAGAATACGGGTCCAGGCGTTGACCGGCAGACCAAACAATTCATGCAGGCCCTCGGTCACCATGGGCGAGGCCAGCCCAAGAGTGGTGGCTCCGCCGCCGATCATGCCGAAGATGAAGAACACATCCACCAGCTTGCCCCAGTTGCTGCGGGCAAAGCTTTCGCCAAACAGCGGCGCCAGGCTCTGGCTGACCTTGAGTCGGGGTGAGTTGCGCACGTGGGCGAAATAGGCAATGGGAATGGCCGGGATCAGGTAGATGGACCAGGCCACCGGTCCCCAGTGGAAAATGCCGTAGGTGGCGGACCAGCGAATGGCCTCGGGGCTGCCGGCCGGCAGGCCAAAGGGCGGGCCCTGATAGTAGTAGGCCCACTCGATAATGCCCCAGTAGAGAATGCTGGCGCCGATGCCGCCGCAGAACATCATGGCCGCCCAGGAGCCGTTTTTGAATTCCATTTCATCTTCGGGCTTGCCCAGCTTGATGTTGCCGATGTCCGAAAACGAAATGTAAATCACGAACAGCACCGCGGTAACACCCAGTGCCAGATAAAATACGCCAAAGGTGTCGGTTATCCAGGTCTTGGCCTGGGCCACCCAGTCGGCGCCCTGCTCGGGAAACAGTACCAATGGCAGGGTGACGGCGGCGAGAATGAATAGGACCGAAAAGAAAGTGAAACGATCAATACGGGTGTCGGGTGCGTGGTCCTGCTTGAGTGGATACTGGTGAAGATCGGTATCAAAGCTTCCAAGATGAATGCTGTGCCCCGGATTTTCTTTCATTTTATGACTCCCTGTTATTGTTATTTTTCGGCTCTGGCGCTTCATGCACCAAGCGTGCCGATGGCTCGGCAAACAATAAAACTTAGAATTGTAATTATTTCGAGGTGATTGGCAATACCGATGGAGGCGGGCCAGGTGCTTGCCGGCAGACATGCGGTGCTTAATGTCGCGCCCATTCGGCACTATCATAGGCCTCGACGCGCGGTAAACAAGGACTCGGCATGCAAAATAACGATGGGCTTTCCCCCGGCCTCATGGTGGTGCACGGCAATCACCTGGAAGCCCTGCGGGAGCTGGCAGTGGCCTGGATGCGGCGCAATCCGCTGGCGCCGCTGGAAAACGAAGTGATACTGGTACAGAGCAACGGCATAGCCCAGTGGCTCAAACTGGCCCTGGCCGAGCACCGCAGCGGTGGTATTGCCGCCGCCATGCAGGTGGAGCTGCCGGCCCGGTTTTTGTGGCAAAGCTATCGGGCGGTGCTGGGCAGCCATACCATTCCCCGGCTGTCGCCGCTGGACAAGGCGCCGCTGACCTGGCGGCTGATGCGGCTGCTGCCGGCACTGGTGCGTGATCCTGTATTTGCCCCCCTTGAGCGCTTTTTGCAGGACGACAATGACGGCCGCAAGCGCTACCAGCTGGCCGAGCGGCTGGCGGACTTGTTCGATCAGTACCAGGTGTACCGGGCCGACTGGCTGGCGGCCTGGGCGGACGGCCGTGATGTGATGATCCACGGTCGCCGGGGCGAACAGCCGCTGGAAGAGGCGGTACGCTGGCAGCCGGCGTTATGGCGCGTGTTGCTGGGTGACGTGGGGGAGCAGGAGCTGGCCGGCAGCCGGGCCGGGGTGCACCCGCGCTTTGTGGAATACTTGCGTACCTGCGAACGCCGCCCCCCCGGACTGCCTCGGCGTGTGGTGGTGTTCGGCATTTCCTCGTTGCCGGCACAGACCCTGGAAGCGCTGTCGGCCATGGCTCGGTTCAGTCAGGTGCTGCTGTGCGTGCACAATCCCTGCCAGCACCACTGGGGCGACATAGTGCCGGATCAGGATCTGCTGCGCCACCAGTACCGCCGGCACGCCCGCAAGGCCGGCCAGGCCCCGGGGCTGAGTGCGGTGGAGCTGCATCAACATGCCCATCCGTTGCTGGCGGCCTGGGGCAAGCAGGGCCGGGACTACATCAACCTGCTCGACAGTCTGGACGACCCCGACAGTTACCGTGCCCGTTTTGACGCCCTCGGCAGCCGCATCGATCTGTTTGATGACGGCAACACCGAGCATTTACTGGGTCAGCTGCAGGATGACATTCTCAACCTGCGGCCGCCGGCGGAAAGCCGCGAATACTGGCCGCCGCTGGCGCCGGAGCAGCTCAGCGTGGAATTTCATGTCGGCCACAGCCCCCAGCGTGAAGTGGAAATTCTGCACGATCGGCTGCTGGCCCGTTTTTCCGAAGACGATAGCCTGCGACCCCGTGACATCATTGTTATGGTGCCCGACATCAACGTTTATGCTCCCCATATTCAGGCGGTATTTGGCCAGTATGAACGGGACGACGATCGCTTTATTCCCTTTACCCTGGCGGATCAGGGCAGCCGGGGCAATGAGCCGCTGTTGATCGCCCTGGAGCACTTGCTGCGCCTGCCCGACAGCCGGTTGCCGGTGAGCGAGGTGCTGGATCTGCTCGACGTGGCCGCCCTGCGCCGGCGTTTTGGTATTCACGAGGCGGATCTGCCGGTGCTGCGGCGCTGGATTGAAGGGGCCGGGGTGCGCTGGGGCCTGGACGCCCGCCGCCGGGCCGGCCTGGGCCTGCCGGGCAGCCTGGAGCAGAACACCTGGCGCTTTGGCCTGCGCCGCATGCTGCTGGGCTATGCCGTGGGCACCGGTGACGCCTGGGCCGGCATTGAGCCCTACGATGAAATCGGCGGCCTGGACGCCGTTATCATCGGCCCCCTGGTGAGCCTGCTGGACGCCATTGATGCCCTGCACGATACCCTGAGTGAGGCGGTGTCCGCCGCCGAGTGGTCGGTGCGGCTGCTGGCGTTGCTCGGTGCCTTCTTTGAGCCCGACAGTGAGCGCGAGCAGGCATTGATGGGCGGCCTCACCGATGCCCTGGAGCAGTGGCAGGAACTCTGTGCCGGAGTGGAGCTGACCGAGCCACTGCCGCTCACCGTGGTGCGCGAAGCCTGGCTGGCCGCGGTGGATCAGGGCCGGCTGAGCCAGCGTTTTCTGGCCGGGGCGGTGAATTTCTGCACCCTGATGCCGATGCGCGCCATTCCCTTTCGCCGGGTCTGCCTGCTGGGCATGAACGACGGCGACTATCCTCGCAGCGTTACCCCCCTCGACTTTGATCTGATGGCCGGCGACTACCGCCCCGGGGATCGCTCCCGCCGGGAAGACGACCGCTACCTGATGCTGGAAGCCCTGCTCTCGGCCCGGGACGGGCTCTATATCAGCTGGGTGGGCCGTAGCATTCGCGACAATACCGAGCGGCCGCCGTCGGTGCTGGTGGGCCAGCTCAGGGATCATCTGAGTGGTTGGCAGCTGGCGCAGGGCGGTGAGCTGCTTGATGCCATTACCACCGAGCACCCGTTGCAGCCCTTTAGTCGGCGTTACTTCACCCCCGGCAGCGGCCTGATCAGCTATGCCCGGGAGTGGGTGCAGGCCGAGGGCAACCCTACCTCTACCGAGTCGTCTCTGCCGGCCTGGTGTCCGGACGGCCCCGTGCCGTTGGAGCAGCTGCAGCAGTTTCTGCGCCAGCCCGTGGCTGCCTTTTTTGCCCGCCGGCTCAAGGTCATGCTGGATGAAAGCACCGCCACCGGGCTCGACGACGAGCCCTTTGCCCTCAACGGCCTTGAGCGTTATGTGATCAAGCGTGAGCTGCTGGAGGCCGCCGCGAATGCCGAGGAGCCCGATGCCGCCCTGGCCAGGGCCGCCGCCCGGCTGCAGGGGCAGGGCCGGTTGCCGCTGGCGGGCTTTGGCGAGCGGATTCGGACCGAGGTGCAGGCGGCCCTGCCGGATCAGCTGGCCCGTTTCAGGGCGCTTTGTCATGCCTGGCCCGGAATATTGACTTCGCCGCTGCCGCTGTCGATTGAGCATTCGGGTCTGCAACTGGAAGGCTGGCTGGGCGGACTGCGCCAGGGCGGCGACCGGTTGGCCCTGATTGAGCTGCAGCCGGGGAATCTGCAAAACGATAAAAGCCTGCGCTGGCACCGGCTGCTGCGCGCCTTTGTGGCCCAGACGGTGGCCTGCGCCTGCGGCATTAAACTCAGCCTGTATGTGGTGGGGGAAGACACCACCCTGCATGGCGCACCGCTGCCGCAAGAGGACGCCCAACGCATCGTGCAGGGTTGGCTGAATGCTTTGCAGGCGGGCATGACGGCGCCGCTGCCGGTGGCGATGAAAACCGCCATGAGCCGACTCGAGCAAAAGGACGACACCAGGGCCGAGCCGGCCGCCCGCAAAGCCTATGAGGGCGACGGTTACCACAGCCAAGGTGAGCGCGCGGAGAGCGGCGCCCTGGCCCGGCAGTTCCCCGACTTTGACGTTCTGAATGCCGATGGCTGTTTTGCCGCCTGGAGCGAACAACTTTACCGGCCGCTGCTGGAGCATGGCCCGCAACCCTTGCCACAGGAGGCATTATCATGAGTGCAACGCGTCCGCTGGCGCTGAGCTTTCCCCTGCACGGCAGCCGGCTGATCGAGGCCAGCGCCGGCACCGGCAAAACCTTTACCATTTCGGCACTCTACCTGCGGTTGGTGCTGGGCCACGGCGGAGAACAGGGTTTTGCCCGGGAGCTGCTGCCGCCGGAAATTCTGGTGGTGACCTTTACCGAGGCCGCCACCCAGGAGTTGCGTGATCGCATTCGTGCCCGGCTGGTGGAGGCGGCGGCGGTATTTCGCGGCGAGGCGCAGGGCGATGACCTGCTGATGGCCCTGCGCGACGATATTGCCCCCGAGCAGTGGACCGGTTGTGCCCATCGCCTCGACATTGCCGCCCAGTGGATGGACGAGGCGGCGGTGTCCACCATTCACGGCTGGTGCCAGCGCATGCTGCGGGAGCACGCCTTTGACAGCGGCAGCCTGTTTACCCAGACCCTGCAAACCGATCATAGCGAACTGCTGGCGGAAGTGGTGCGTGATTACTGGCGCCGCCAGTGCTACCCGCTGGGCGGCGCCGCCCTCGACTGGGTGATGACCCACTGGCAGACCCCGAGTGGCCTGCTGAAGGCGCTGCGGCCGCTGCTGGGCGAGCCGGGCGAGGCCGAGGGTGAGCTGGGGGAGCTGCTGGCGCACAGCCTGAGCCAGCGCGAGGCCGACCTCGCGGCCCTCAAGGCCCCCTGGGGCGCCTGGGCCGACGAACTGGAATTGCTGCTCGACAAGGCGGTGGCCGACAAGGTGGTTAACGGTCGCAAGCTGCAGGCCCGTTACTATCAGCCCTGGTTCGGCAAGCTGCGGGCCTGGGCCGGCTCCACCGAGGCGGAGCTGGATCTCGGTACCGGCTTTGTGCGGCTCACCCCCGACGGCCTGGCAGAGGCCTGGAAAACCGGCACGCCGCCCGTTCATTCGGGCCTGGATGCCATGGTGACCCTGCCGGCGCAGCTGGCGGCCCTCACCGGCCCCGCCGAGCCGGCGCTGCGCCATGCCGCCGCCTGGGTGCGCCGGCGCTTTGAGCTGGAAAAACGCCGCCGGGCCGAAATGGGCTTTGACGACATGCTGACCCGCCTGGATGATGCCCTGGCCGGAGAGAACGGCCCGCGCCTGGCCGAAGTGATCAGGCAACAGTTTCCGGTGGCGTTGATCGATGAATTTCAGGACACCGACCCCCTGCAATACCGTATTTTCGACACAATTTACCGCGTGGCGGACAACAGCGCCGACAGCGGCCTGTTTATGATTGGCGATCCCAAGCAGGCCATTTACGCCTTTCGCGGTGCCGACATTTATACCTACCTGTCGGCCCGGGCCGCCACCGAGGGCCGGCACTACAGTCTGGACACCAACTTTCGCTCCGCCACGGCCATGGTGGCGGCGGTCAATCACCTGTTTGAACGGGCCGAGCAGCATGCCGAGGGCGCCTTTCTGTTTCGCGACGGCGAGCACAATCCGCTGCCCTTTGTGCCGGTAAAGGCCAAGGGCCGACAAGAAGGCTGGCAGTGCGAGGGTGCGCCGCAGCCGGCGCTGACCCTGTGGCAGCTGGAACAGGACGACGATACGCCCTTTGCCGGCGGTGCCTATGTGGAGCAGATGGCCGAGCGCTGCGCCAGCCACATGACCCGGTTGCTGAACCTGGGCGGTGCGGGCCGGGCCGGCTTTGCCGACGGCGACACCCTGACCCCGGTGCGGCCCAGCGACATGGCGGTGCTGGTGCGCAGTTTTCGCGAGGCCCAGGCCATTCGCACCGCGCTGGCGGCCCGGGGCGTGCGCAGCGTGTACCTGTCCGACAAGGACTCGGTGTTTGCCAGCCCCGAGGCGGCGGATTTGCGCCACTGGTTGCGCGCCTGCGCCGAGCCGGAGCAGGACGGCACACTCAGGGCGGCGCTGGCCACCACCACCCTGGGCTTGAGTCTCGGCGAGCTGGAGCGGCTCAACCAGGATGAGCGTCACTGGGAGCGTCGCGTGTTGCAGTTTCGGGACTATCGCCGCATCTGGCAGCGCCAGGGAGTATTGCCCATGGTGCACCGGCTGTTGCACGACTTCGCCCTGCCGGCCCGGCTGTTGCGGGGCACGGAAGGCGAGCGTAGCCTCACCAATATATTGCATCTGGCCGAGCTGATGCAGCAGGCCGCCGCCAGCCTTGATGGCGAGCAGGCGCTGATCCGCCACCTTACCGAGTGCATGGACGGGGAACGCCAGGCCGCCGACGAGCAGGTGCTGCGGCTGGAAAGCGACGCCGCCCTGGTGCGGGTGGTGACCATTCACAAATCCAAGGGGCTGGAGTACCCCCTGGTGTTTCTGCCTTTTATCTGCTCGTTCCGGGAAAGCGGGGCCCGGGGCACGGCGGTGCAGCTGCACGACGGCGAGCGCAAGCGGTTGGTGCTGAGCCCCACCGATGAGCAGCAGGCCCAGGCCGAGCGCGAACGGCTGGGCGAGGATTTGCGCCTGCTCTATGTAGCCTTGACTCGGGCCCGGCACGCCTGTTGGCTGGGGCTGGCGGACATTCGTGTGGGCAACGGCAAGGCATCCCGCCTGCATGACTCGGCCATGGGGCGGCTGCTGGGCGGTGGCGCCGTGCTGGACGGCAATCTTCAGGGCTGGCTGACACCACTGGTGAGCGACCATACCAGCCTGAGCCCGGCGCCGGAACCGGACGTGGAAACCTGGGTGGATACCTCGGCGGGCGTCGCCCCGCCGGTCTGGGCCACGCCGGCCCGCCCGGCCGCCGAGCACTGGTGGATTGCCTCATACAGCGCCCTGCTGAGTCGGGAAGACGCCGGCCAGCGCTTTGACGATGCCGCCCCCGAGCGGCCCGAGGCCGGCAAGGCCGGCGACGACGAACTGGAGCGGCCCTTTGTGCCGCTGCGGCCCGGTGAAACCCCCAGCCTGCACCGTTTTCCTCGCGGGCCGGCGGCGGGTACCTTTCTGCACGGTTTGCTGGAGCTGGCCCTGACCGAAGGGCTGGCGGCACAACCCGAGGAGCTGGCCGGCCAACTGGCCCGGCGTTGCCAGCTGCGCAACCTGGAAGAGTGGGCACCGGCGCTGACCGACTGGCTGCGGGGCCTGCTGGCTACGCCGCTGTTTGAGGGCGGCCCGGCACTGCAGGCGCTGCAACAGTTTCAGCCGGAGCTGGAGTTCTGGCTCGAAGTGAGTCAGGTGCGGGTGCCCAGGTTGGACGAGCTGGTACGCACCCATGTGTTGCCGGAGCAGGAGCGACCGGTGCTGGCCCCGGGGCGGCTCAACGGCATGCTCAAGGGCTTTATCGATTTGGTGTTTGAACATGAAGGCCGTTATTACGTGGTGGATTACAAGTCAAACTGGCTGGGCCCGGAAGACGAGGATTACACCCAGGCGGCCATGATCGATCAGATGATTCGCCACCGTTACGATCTGCAGTACGTGCTCTATGTGCTGGCGCTGCACCGCCAGCTGCGGCTGCGGCTGCCCGATTACGACTACGACACCCACATGGGCGGTGCCCTGTATCTTTTTGTACGCCGCCCCGGTGCCTTGTTTTCCCACAAGCCCCCCAGGGTTTTGATAGAGCGCCTTGACGCGCTGTTTTGCGGCCAGGCCGAGGAGGTTCAGCCATGATCACCCCCCATACCACCATCACCGAGTTGCTGGCGCTGCTTGACCGTTGGGTGGCGCTGGGCTGGCTGCGGCCACTGGACCGGGCCCTGGCGGGCTTTTTTGCCGAGCAGGATGACCAGGCCGAGTCGGTGGTACTGCTGGCCTCGGCCCTGGCCAGCCACCAGCTGGGCCATGGTCATGTGTGTCTGGATCTGGCCGCCACCCTGGCTGCGCCCGACTTTGCCCTGTCATTGCCGCCGGAAGGAGAGGAGGGCCTGGCCGATGCCTGGCTGCCCTCCGTGCAGCTGGCGGGCCTGACCCTGGCGCACTGGACTCGAGCCCTGGCGGCAAGCGCCCTGGTGGCCGCCGGGGGCGAGACGGACCGGCCTTTGGTGCTGCATGGCGAGCGCCTCTACTTGCGCCGTTACTGGAATTATGAGCAGGGGGTGGCGCGGGCGCTGGCGGCGCGCATCGGTGACGACAGAGCCGTGCCAGACGGCCTGTCCGGCTGGCTGGCGCGGCTCTTTCCCGAGCCGCTGCTGCTTAACGGTGAGCGCCAGACCGACTGGCAGAAGCTTGCCTGCGCGCTGGCGGCGAGCAGCGGCTTTACCTTGATCACCGGCGGCCCCGGCACCGGCAAGACCACGACGGTGGTGCGGCTGCTGGCGTTGCTGCAGGGCACCGCCGAGCAGCCGCTGCGCATTCGGCTGGCGGCCCCCACCGGCAAGGCGGCGGCCCGGCTCACCGAGTCGATCGGCGCCCAGGTGGCGTCGCTGCCGGTGAACGACGAAGTGCGTGCCCGTATACCGGTGGAGGTAAGCACCCTGCACCGGCTGCTGGGCAGCCTGCCCGATAGCCGGCATTTTCGCCATCATGCCGGCAATCCGTTGCCCCTGGACGTGCTGGTGGTGGATGAGGCCTCGATGATCGATCTGGAAATGATGCACAGCCTGCTGGCGGCGCTGCCGGCTCATGCCCGGTTGTTGCTGCTCGGAGACAAGGATCAGCTGGCTTCGGTGGAGGCGGGAGCCCTGCTGGGGGATTTGTGCCGCCATGCCGAACGGGGACTGTATCAACCGGAGCGCCTGGCCTGGCTTGAAGCGGTCAGTGGCGAACAGGTGGCGCATTCGGCACTGGTGGCCGGCGAGCCCGGGCGAAATGCCCTGGCCCAGCGCATTCTGATGCTGCGTTATTCCCGCCGCTTTGCCGGGGGCTCCGGCATTGGCCGGTTGGCGGAGGCGGTGAATCGCCAACAGCCCGAAGAAGCGCGGCGGCACCTCGCCGGCGGCGACGAGGTGGCCACGGTGCGACTCAAGGGGGAGCAGGACGGTGCGCTCAACCGGCTGCTGAGTGACGGCCGGGGCCAGGCCCTGGGCTATGGCCACTACCTGAGCACACTGCGTGATGAGCGGCCCGCCGTTGGCACGGCCTATGGTGATGGTGCCTGGCATGACTGGGCCAAAGGCGTGCTCGCCGCCTTTGATCAGTTTCGGTTGCTGTGTGCGGTGCGTCGCGGGCCCTGGGGGGTGGAAGGACTAAATGAGCGTATCGCCGGCCTGCTGCACCGACGCGGCCTGCTGGAAGGCAAGGAAGGCTGGTATGAAGGCCGGCCGGTGCTGGTCACCCGTAACGATTACGGCCTGGGGCTGATGAACGGTGACATCGGCATTGCCCTGCGCCTGCCGGAAGAAGACGGCCGACCGGTGTTGCGGGTGGCCTTTCCCCGCAACGACGGCAGCGGCGAGTTGCGCTTTGTGCTGCCCAGCCGGCTGAGTGAAGTGGAAACGGTGTTTGCCATGACGGTACACAAGTCCCAGGGCTCGGAATTTGCCCACACCGCCATGATATTGCCCGAGGCCCTGAACCCGGTGCTGACCAAGGAGCTGCTCTACACCGGCATTACCCGGGCCCGGCACTGGTTTACCCTGCTCGAGCCCAGACGCGGCGTGTTTGAGCAGGCCATTGCGCGCCGAGTGGAGCGGCGAAGCGGCCTGCTGGAGAGCCTGCAGGGCTAGGGGAGAAAAACTTTTTTGTGGTTGGGTGCATCCAGATGCGTAACTGGCGGGTATTACCTGAGTGGCCAAGATGCCGCACGCGAGATTTCCGTCACAAGGAGACATGAGATGCATAATTTCAACCGCAAAATCACTCCGGTACTGGCTTCGGCCCTGTTGCTTGCGCCCGTCGCCTGGGCCGCGGTGCCGGACAGCGTACAGGTTCCGGCGGGTAACAAGGTGGCGCTGGAAACCGTGGGGGTCGGCGAAATCACCTATGAATGCCGCGCCAAGGCCGATGCCGCCGATGAGCTGACCTGGGTATTCATGGGGCCGGATGCGATGCTGAAGGACAGCGGCGGCAACGAGGTGGGTCGCTATTTTGGTCCGCCCGCCACCTGGCAGGCGGCCGACGGCTCCAGTGTGACCGGCACCCAGCTGGCGGTGGCGCCGGGCGACGATGGCAACATACCCTTCCAGCTGGTTCGGGCGAACCCCGCCGAAGGCGAGGGGGCCATGACAGGGGTGACCTACATTCAGCGGCTGAATACGCAAGGCGGGGTGGCGCCGGCCATGGCCTGTGGCCAGGACAACCAGGGCGAGCGGCAAATCGTGCAATATCAGGCCGATTACCTGTTCTGGAAGGCCGGCTGAGGCACGTCATCGACGGGCTCAGGGTAAACAGCAAAACTCAGGGCCGCCCGTTCAAACTGGTCTACGCTTGAAACTGAGTTAGGCTTCGTTTGACTACTTTTGGGCGGCCCTGCAGATGAGCACAGAGACGACAGATACCGATTACCGGGCCCTGCTGGCGGCCTGTGCCAGGGGCGAGCGCAGTGCCCTTCATCGGCTTTATGAACGGGAAGGATCCCGGCTGTTGGGGGTGGTCATGCGCATAGTGCGCGATCATGCCCTGGCGGAAGACATAGTGCACGATGCCTTGATCAACATCTGGCTGCGGGCCGGCAGCTTTGATGCGGCCCGGGGCTCGGCCCGGGGCTGGATCTACAGCGTGGCCCGACATCTGGCCCTGAACACGGTACGCAACCGGGGCAGAGAGCTGGGCCTGGACCCGGAGCAGGCCGAGCGCATGGAGGCGCACCATTCGTTCGAGCACTGGCTACAGCGCCGGGACGAGACCTCCTGGGAAGAGTGCGGCGCTCGAGTCGAGCTCTGCCTGGAACAGCTCGAGCCGGAGCGGCGCAACTGCATACTGCATGCCTATATGGACGGCTGCACCCATCATGAAATTGCCGGCCGCATGGGCGCGCCGCTGGGCACCATTAAGGCCTGGATTCGGCGCGGTCTGGCGGCCCTGCGGGAGTGCATGGCATGAAGGACGGGCATCAACCGGATCCGGCACTGTATACCCTTGCCGGCGAATATGTGCTGGGGACCTTGTCCGCCGAGGAGCGACGGCGGGTGGAGCAACGGCTGCAAGCCGATGCGGCGCTGCGGGACGCGGTGGCGCAGTGGGAGGAGCGGCTGCACCCGCTGACCGCTCTGGCCGAGCCGAGGGCGCCCTCGTCCCGGCTTTGGCCCCGGGTGGAGCGTACTCTGGATGCCCTGGCGCCGGTGCGACCGGACCACCGGCGCCCGCCCTGGTGGCGCCGCCTCTTGCCCTGGCAGGGGCTGAGTATGGCCAGTCTCGCCGCCTGTGTGGTGCTGGCGGCGCTGTTGTGGCTGCGGCCTTCGCCCGCGCCGCGCTATGTGGTGGTGCTAGTGGCGCCGGAGCAGCAGACCCCGGGCTGGCTGGTGCAGGCCAGCGACTCGCGGGAGGTGCAGCTGACTCCGTTGGCGGCGGTGTCGGTGCCGGCGGATCGGGTGCTGCAATTCTGGACCAAGGGGGAAGACTGGCCACGGCCGGTATCTTTGGGGCTGGTGGAGCCGGGGCAGCCGCTGCGGGTGCCGCTGGCGGAGTTGCCGCCGCTGGCGCCCAATCAATTGTTTGAGCTGACCCTGGAGCAGGCCGGCGGCTCGCCCACCGGCCTGCCCACCGGGCCCATCCAGTTTATCGGCCGGGCGGTCGCCCTGTGAACGCGGGCCGGGGCGGATGCACGATGGCATCCGCCCCGGCCGGGAGCCCACGGGGAGTCAGGGTTGCAGGACTTCGGCCAGAAAACCGCCGGTCTGGTGGTTCCACAACTGGGCGTAGATGCCGTTTTGGGCCAGCAATTCCTGGTGCGAACCCTGCTCGACGATACGGCCTCGGTCAAGCACCACCAGGCGGTCCATGGCGGCGATGGTGGAGAGGCGATGGGCGATGGCGATCACCGTTTTGCCTTCCATCAACTGGTACAGGCTTTCCTGAATGGCGGCCTCGACTTCGGAGTCCAGCGCCGAAGTGGCTTCGTCCAGCACCAGTATGGGGGCGTCCTTGAGCAGTACCCGGGCAATGCCGATGCGCTGGCGCTGGCCCCCCGAAAGCTTGATGCCGCGCTCGCCCACCTGGGCGTCGTAACCCCGGTTGCCGCCCTTGTCCTCCAGGCTTTGAATAAAGTCGTGGGCGTGGGCCTGGCGACTGGCGGCAACCAGGTCTTCCTCGGAAGCCGCCGGCTTGCCGTAGAGAATGTTTTCCCGAATGGAGCGGTGCAGCAGGGAGGTATCCTGGGTCACCATGCCAATCTGGCCACGCAGGGAGTGCTGGGTCACGGCGGTAATATCCTGGCCGTCTATGGTGATGCGGCCACCTTCGAGCTCATGCAGGCGCAGCAGCAGGTTCACCAGGGTGGACTTGCCCGCCCCGGAGCGACCCACCAGGCCCACCTTTTCACCGGGCCGAATATTCAGGTTGAAGTGCTCGATCACCGGCTCATCCCGGCCATATTGAAAGGTGATGTCCTCAAAGCGAATGGCACCCCGGTTTACGGTCAGCTCTTCGGCGCCGGCCTTGTCCTCGATGGCCACGGATTTGGACAGGGTGTTTATGCCATCGATCACCGTGCCGATGTTTTCGAACAGGGCGCCAATTTCCCACATGATCCATTTCGACATGCCTTGCAGGCGCAGGGCGATGCTGATGGCCACGGCGATCACCCCGACGGTGACGGAGGCGTTCATCCACAATCCGATCGACAGGGCGGTAATGGTGAACAGCAGCAGGTAGTTGATGGCGTCCACGCTCAGCACAAAGCCGGTGGCCAGGCGCATCTGACCGTAAACGGTATCGAGAAAGGCACGCATGCCTCGTCGGGCATAGCGGGTTTCGGCGTCGGCATGGGCGAACAGTTTGACCGTGGTGATATTGGCGTAACTGTCGACGATGCGGCCGGTCATCATGGAGCGGGCATCGGCCTGGGCGGTGGCGACCCGCTTCATGCGTGGCACGAAGTAGCACTGAATGCCGATATAGGTCAGCAGCCAGAGCAGAATGGGCAGCATCAGGATCAGATCCGACTGGCCCATCATCACCAGCATGGCGATAAAGTAGACGGATACATATACCAGCACGTCCAGCAGTTTCATCACGGTTTCCCGCACTGCCAGTGCCGTTTGCATCACCTTGGTGGCAATACGACCGGCGAATTCGTCCTGATAAAAGCTCATGCTCTGGTTCAGCAGGTAGCGGTGCGCCTGCCAGCGAATGGACATGGGGTAATTCCCCAGCAGCGACTGGTGCATCAGCATGGAGTGGCCAAAGGCCAGCAGCGGAATGATCACCAGCACCAACGCACCCATGAGGATCAGGGTACCCCGCTCTTCGGCCCAGAATGACTCCGGGCTATGGCTGGCCAGCAGATCCACCAGCTGGCCCATAAAGCCAAGCAGGGCGACTTCGATCACGGCCACGGTGGCACTGAGCAGCGCCATCACCACCAGGGGCCATTCAAAGCCTCGAGTGTAGTGGCGGCAGAAGGCATACAGGCCTTTGGGAGGACGAGTGGGTGCTTCGTCAGGAAAGGGCTGGGTCAGGCTTTCAAACAGTTTGAACATCGGGTCTTCCAGTTACGGACATACTCGCGTTTTTACCCTTGATGTCGCGTTTTGCCAAGCCATAACGCGGCAAAGTCGCTCGCCGGCAGCGGCCTGCCGGTCAGGTAGCCCTGCACCAGATCCACCGGATAGCGCTCCAGCGCCTGCATCTGGGCCTCGGTTTCCACCCCTTCCGCCACCACGTGAAACGCCAGTTCCCGTGCCAGTCCGGTCACCGCCGCCAGAATGGCGGCACTGCTGCGGGACTCGCCCAGGCGCTGAATAAAGCTGCGGTCGATTTTCAGAACGTCCACCGGCAAATCCTGCAGGTAGCTGAGTGAGGAATAGCCGGTGCCAAAGTCGTCGATGGCAATGGCGCAACCCAGTTCGCGCAGGCTGTTGAGAAGGGGAATGGCCTGTTGCTGCTTGTCGAGCAGCACGCTCTCGGTCAGCTCAATGTTAATCAGGCCGGCGGGTAATTGATGCTCGGCGAGCAGCTGGCGCAGCTGCACCAGCAAATCATGCTGCCAGAACTGCTGGGCCGACAGGTTGACCGACACCGGCACCGGCACCAGGCCCTGGTCCAGCCAGTGCCGCTGTTGTCTAATGGCCTGACCGAGCAGGGTGCGGCCAAGGGCGACCATGAGTCCGGCCCGCTCCGCCAGGGGAATAAAGTCGGCGGGGGAGACCCGGCCAAAGTCGGGGTGCTGCCAGCGGGCCAGGGCCTCTACGCCGGCCAGGGTGCGGTCGTGCCGGTGCACCTGGGGCTGGTAGTGCAGGCTGAGCCCGTCGCCGCTTTCTACCGCGTCGCGCAGGGCGGTTTCCATGGCCAGGGCGCGATGCTGCTGGTGGTTCATGTCCTGGCTGTAGAGGCGATAGTCGTTGCGGCCTTCCTGCTTGGCCTGATACATGGCCGAGTCGGCGTGGTGCAGCAGCGTTTCCGGCGTGTCGGCATCGTCCGGATACAGGCTTACCCCCAGGCTGCAGCCAATGCGAAACGGCTGGTTGCGAATGTAAAAGGGCTCGGCCACGGCGTCGATCAGCCGCTGGGCGATGCGGCTGGCCTCGTCGGCCTGCTCGAGCTCGGGCAGCAGCACGATAAACTCGTCACCGCCGAGGCGCGCCAGGGTGTCGTCTTCCCGCAGCCGGGCACGAATGCGTCGGGACACCTCCAGCAGCAACTCGTCGCCGGCGGCGTGCCCCAGGGTGTCGTTGACCTGTTTGAAGTGATCCAGATCGATAAAGATGACCGCCAGGTGCCGGCGGCTGCGATGGGCGTGGCGCACCGCCAGCGCGAGCCGGTCTTCCAGCAGGCGTCGGTTGGGCAGACCGGTGAGGGCATCGTAATAGGCCAGCTGGCGAATGCGATCCTCGTTTTCCCGAATATGGGTGATGTCGGTAAACAGGGCGGCAAAGTTGGTGATGTTGCCGCCGTCATCCTGTATGGCGGTAATGGTGAGCAGTTCCAGGTAGAGCTGACCGCTCTTGCGCCGGTTCCAGATCTCGCCCCGCCAGTAACCCTGTTCGTTCAGGGTTTGCCACATGGCCCGGTAAAAGGCGGCGTCGTGACGCCCGGAAGAGAGCAGGGCCGGCGTGCGGCCCATGACCTCTTCGGCACTGTAGCCGGTGGTATGGGTAAAGGCGGGATTGACAAATTCGATGCGACCGCCGGCGTCGGTAATGATAATGCCTTCCAGCGAGGCCTCGATTACCCGTTCCGCCAGTTGCAGGTTGAGCCGGGAGCGCAGCAGCGCCTGATCCCGCTGCTCCAGTAGCTGACGCACTTCCTGAAGGTAGCCATGCTCCACGCCGTCGATGATCTGGCGAAAGCCCACCAGTCCTGCAATGCGCTCGCCGTCGAGCACCGCCAGGTGCCGCACCCTGTGATTGATCAGCAGGTCCCGGGCGTGCAGCAGGGTGTCGGTGGGGGCCACTGACAGCAGGGGCCGGCTGGCCAGTTCCCCGATGGGCGTGGCCCCCGGGTGCCGGGCAATGTAGCGTACCATGTCGCGCTCGGTGATGATGCCGAGTGGCGCCCCCGCGGTGTGCACCACGGCGGCATCCTTGTCTTGCTCCAGCATGGCGGCGGCGGCCCGGGACAGGCAGAGATCGCCGTTCAGCACCAGTGGCGTGGCGTCCATGGCCTCGCGTACGTCCCGCAGGCTGAGGTAGGGCTCCAGCCCCTGTTTCAGCGCCATGTCGGTTTGTGACACCATGCCCAGCGGCCGCTGTTCGTCGTCCACCACCAGCACATGGCGGCAGCGCCACTGCCTGAGCCAGCGGGCCGCTTCGGTCAGGGAAGTATGGCGGGGCAGGCTGTGCACCGGCCGGCTCATCACACGGCGAATGGGCTGGTTGAGGCTGTCGGGGCAGGAGAAGTCCAGCCGCAGGCTGTCGCGTTCGGTCCATATCCCCACGGCTCGCCCCTGCTCCAGTATCAGCACCGAGCTGCACCGGCGCGAAGCCATGCTTGCGGCGGCTTCCCGCAAGGGCGTGTCGGGGCTGCAGGTAAGCAGGCCGGTGTGCATCAGTCGTTCAAGGGAAAGATGGGCGGGAGTGGTGTCGGGATGTGTCACTGGGCTCGATTTGCTGGTAGGTTGTCATTCAACTCCCTACTGTATATGGGGCCATTACCCTTGGCAATGGCCCCGCCGGTTTTTACAGCCAGGGCTGCAACTGCCGGCGCATATTGACCTGGGCGCCAAGGCGCGCCGCCAGCAGATAGAGGCCTCCTATCTTGCGATGCAGAAACAGCGCATCGGCGGGCGGGCTGTGCCAGTAATCCTGTCGCATGCTGAGTGCGGTGCCGGCGTCGCGCAGGCGCCGGGCCAGGCTGCTGTGGCCAAAGTCAAAGGGGGCGTCCTGGTGCAGCGGCTCGCAGGCCAGTTGCACCATGTGAATCACCGCCTGCTTCTGCTCGGGAATAATATGCTGGCTGAAAAAGCCGATGTCGCTCAGGGCCAGCTCCATGGCGGAAGTATCCTGGTGCAGGGCGGCGGCAAACAGGTGGCGGTACCCTTGCGCAAAACCGGAGGCGTATTCCCGGGTGGCGCCAAAGTCGAGCAGCACCAGCCGGCCTTGATGGTGGAAAAAGTTGGCGAAGTTGGGATCGGTCTGTACCAGATTGAATTCAAACAGCTCGCGAAACAGCAGCTCAAACAACAGCGCCATCAGCCGGTTGCGCACCGGCTGGGGTTCATTACTCAGGGTTTCAATGGGGCTACCTTGCACATAACTCATGGCCAGCAACCGGCCCGTACTGATATCGGTACGCACCCGTGGTAACACAAAGCGGTCATCATCACCCAGCAGGGCGTTGAAGCGCGCCAGCTGGCGCGCTTCCCGGTGATAGTCGGCTTCGGCGTGCAGTTGCTGTTTGGCTTCGTCGAGCAGCCCCTGATAATCGACCCCGGCGGGCACCAGGCCACTGAGCCGCAGCAGGCTGGCGACATTGTTCACGTCACTGTCGATGCTGCCGGCAATGCCGGGGTATTGCACCTTGACCGCCAGCGCCTCGCCATCGTCGGCCCAGGCCCGGTGTACCTGACCGATGGACGCCGCCGCCAGGGGACGAAACTCGAAATGGGCGAAGTGGCGTTGCCAGTCGGGCCCCAGTTCCTGCGTCAGCATCCCGGCCAGCTGAGGGGAGGGCATGGGCGTACCCTCTGCCCGCAGCCGGGCCAGCAGGTCGGCCAGCTCCGCGGGCAGCAGTTCGCCGGCGTCCATCGACAGCAGCTGGCCCACCTTCATCGCCGCCCCGCGCAAACGGGCCAGCTGATCGCCCACCCGGCGGGCGTTGGGGGGGATCAGCAGCAACTCCCGAGCCGCCGGGCGCTCTCCCCTGACCAGGCGGCGGGCGCCTTCGCTCAGCATGCCACCGGCCACCCGGGTGGCCAGTGATGCCAGATGGCCCATGCGCGCCAGCCGGTGTGCAGGGACTTTACTCCCCTTGTCGTCGGTGCTCATAATGTCTCCTCAAAGATGATGGGCACACAGACCGAGAAACGGCCATTTCCATTCGAATTCAAGGGCTCCCCATGATCCATCCCAACCCTTTGTCGATACCCAGGAACCCCCTGCACAGGGGCGCAGGCTGGCTGGCGCTGTGTTTGATGCTGGCCGGTTGCGCCGGCCCCCAGGAGCGAACCCTGGCCCGCCTGGAGCGCATTGCCGACGCGGTGATGGCCGCGCCCTGTGACGCTCCTCGCTATGATTACCGGCTGGTGGACAACGCCCATGTGCCAGGGGTGACCGACCAGGTTGAAATTCTGCGTTGTCCCGGACTGGAAGCCCGCACCTATTGGTCCCGGGAAAGCGCCCGGCCCGGCGGCCTGCCGGTGTTTTTGCTGCTGACGCGGCCGCACCCCGGGCTGCCGGCATTTCTACAGCCGGGCAGCCCGGGAGAAGGGCTGGAGCGGCAGCTGGGCCGGCCCACGGAGCGGCACGCGGATTACTGGCGTTATGGTTCGGTGGAAACCACGGAGGCGGTGACCATCTCCTGGCGGGACGGGCGCATTCGGCAGCTGCGCTGGGAGTGGTATCTGGACTGAGCACATCAAAAGGGCGCCGTGGCGGCGCCCTTGCGGTAACTGCCGGCGGGATTATTCGGCGTTGGTACGTTTGTCCCGCTTCTCCTGGCGTTTTTCCTTCAGGGTTTTTCGGGCTTTCTTTTTCACTTTTTCCTTGCTCATGATGTGGCTCCGTGGATTTCTCGCCCACAAAAAGGTGCCGTTTTCCTTTCTGGAGGGCGCAAAATGTCGTGATGACGACAGAGTGACTACATGATCACGGCAAAACGACTACTTCAAGGCGATGTCTCCCTTATCAGCTGCCCGATGGCAATACCAACAAAACAAACCGGCTTAAAGCGCTGCCATGTCGCTTCATGGCGTTGCAAGTGACTAAAAATGAAGAAAAAAGCTATAACCACGTTAGCCGGGGGCAAGCGGAAAAGCAAGCCTCGGGGCGGGTGGCGGTGCTACCATAAAACCATCTGTGTCATTGCGGGAGAGCAACATCATGAAAAGGCTGCTGTGGGGACTGTGCTGGGGGCTGCCGGCGCTGGCCGGTGCCGAAACCATTACCACCGCCCCGGTGGAGCTGAACATTGCCGCCGGCATTGAGCCGGTGTGTTATTACGCCGACAAGCGCTATTCCCGAGGGGCGGTGATCCAGATGGGACAACAGTGGTTTGTGTGCGCGAAGGAGAAGTCGTTTGAGCAAAATGGCCGGCTGAGCTGGCAGCCGTTTGATCCCAATGCCGGCGAGGCCGGCAAAATGCGTTGAGGCTCAGGCCTGTTTTTTGACTCCGAGCAGCGGCACGTCAAGCAGCACCTCGCCCTCGGGCCGGCAGCAACAGGGCAGTACTTCGCCGCTGGCCACAAAGGCCAGCGGCGTTTCCGGGTAGCGCACGCAGCCCTCAAGCAGGGGGGTACGGCAGGCGCCGCAGTAGCCCTCGCGGCACTGATATTCCACCGCGTGTCCGGTGCGTTCCAGGCCGTCGAGCAGGGTTTCCCCCGCCCGCAGTTCAAAGCTGAGATCGCGCGTGCGCACTTTGCTCACAGTTCAAAGTCACCCAGATCGTCGTGGCTCACATGGGAGTCAATCTGACCCACCAGATAGGAGCTCACTTCCACTTCCTGGGGCGCCACCTGCACATTGTCGGATGACAGCCAGGCGTTGATCCAGGGAATCGGGTTTTGCTTGGCGCCTGCAAAAGCCGGCTCCAGACCCACCGCCTGCATGCGCAGGTTGGTGATGTATTCCACGTACTGGCACAGAATGTCCTTGTTCAGGCCGATCATGGAGCCGTCCTTGAACAGGTATTCGGCCCATTCCTTTTCCTGAATGGCGGCGGCCTTGAACAGCTCAAAGCACTGCTGTTCGCAGTCTTTGGCGATCTGCGCCATGTCTGGATCGTCGTCACCGCTGCGCAGAATGTTAATCATGTGCTGGGTGCCGGTTAGGTGCAGGGCCTCGTCCCGGGCAATGAGTTTAATGATCTTGGCGTTGCCTTCCATCAGCTCGCGCTCGGCAAAGGCAAAGGAGCAGGCAAAGCTCACGTAGAAGCGAATGGCTTCCAGGGCGTTGACGCACATCAGGCACAGGTAGAGCTTTTTCTTCAGCTCATACAGGTTGATCAGCACCTTGCGGCCCTTGATCTCGTGCTCACCTTCGCCGTAGAGGTGATAGAAGTTGGTGTATTCGATCAGCTCGTCGTAGTAGTGGGCGATATCCTTGGCGCGTTTCTGAATGTGCTCGTTGGCCACGATATCGTCAAAGACCTTGGCCGGATCGTTGACGATATTGCGAATAATGTGGGTGTAGGAGCGGGAGTGGATGGTCTCGGAAAACGCCCAGGTCTCAATCCAGGTTTCCAGCTCGGGAATGGACACCAGCGGCAGCAGTGCCACGTTGGGGCTGCGACCCTGAATGGAGTCGAGCAGGGTCTGGTATTTGAGGTTGCTGATGAAAATGTGCTTTTCGTGATCCGGCAGCGCCTGGTAATCAATGCGGTCCTGGGACACGTCCACTTCTTCCGGACGCCAGAAAAAGGACAGCTGCTTTTCAATCAGCTTTTCAAAAATTTCGTATTTCTGCTGATCATAACGGGCCACGTTCACCGGATTGCCGAGGAACATGGGCTCTTTCATGTGATCATTCTGAACTTGACTGAAAGTGGTGTAAGACATTTTTTTCATTCCGCAAAGACAAGAGCGCAGTGCCGCTCAACCGCCTGGGGCGGTATCAGCGACGCTGCGCACGGCGGCGGGAGCAAACCCGCCGCGAGTTATTTCAGTAAGGCGCCTTAAATCTTGCAGGCGCCGCCGGCGCAGCCGTCATCTTCCTGCAGGTCGTTCTGGGCGTCTGCCGCACCGTCACGGGTGTTGTGATAGTACAGGGTCTTGAGACCGAATTTGTAGGCGGTGAGCAGATCTTTCAGCAGTTGCTTCATCGGCACCCGGCCGCCGTCAAAGCGGGCGGGATCGTAGTTGGTGTTGGCGGAAATGGCCTGATCCACGAATTTCTGCATCACACCCACCAGCTGCAGGTAACCGTCGTTGGACGGCATCTGCCACAGCAGCTCGTACTGGCTCTTGAGGCGCTCATACTCTGGCACCACCTGCTTGAGAATGCCGTCTTTGGACGCCTTGACCGACACCAGGCCACGGGGCGGCTCGATGCCGTTGGTGGCGTTGGAGATCTGGCTTGAGGTCTCGGACGGCATCAGCGCGGTCAGGGTGCTGTTGCGCAGACCGGTGGTCTTGATCTCTTCCCGC
This sequence comes from Oceanimonas doudoroffii, assembly GCF_002242685.1. Taxonomy (NCBI): domain Bacteria; kingdom Pseudomonadati; phylum Pseudomonadota; class Gammaproteobacteria; order Aeromonadales; family Aeromonadaceae; genus Oceanimonas; species Oceanimonas doudoroffii. The sequence continues at coordinate 1,071,129 of NZ_NBIM01000001.1, read as the reverse complement.
AGGGTTTCCCAGTCCAGGCGCAGCGGCTCCTGGCAGATGGCATCGAGATCCTTCTTGTAGGTGTCGATGGGCAGCACGCCCTGGGCATAAGTGGTCTCGTTAAAGGCCGGGCAGGGGCCGAATTCCTTCGCCAGCTGTACCGAGGCCTTCAGCAGGTAGTACTGAATGGCTTCAAAGGTCTGATGGGTCAGGCCGATGGCACTGCCGTCGGAGTACTTGACGCCGTTTTTGGCCAGGTAGTAGGCGTAGTTGATCACGCCAATACCCAGAGTACGGCGGTTCATGGAGCCTTTTTTGGCTGCCAGCAGGGGGTAGTCCTGATAGTCGAGCAGGGCATCCAGGGCGCGTACCGCCAGATCCGCCAGGCCTTCCAGATCTTCCAGTTTGTCGATGGCGCCTAGGTTAAAGGCCGACAGGGTGCACAGGGCGATTTCACCGTTCTCGTCGTTGATGTCCATCAGCGGCTTGGTGGGCAGGGCGATTTCCAGGCACAGGTTGCTCTGGCGCACCGGCGCCACTTTGGCATCGAACGGGCTGTGGGTGTTGCAGTGATCCACGTTCTGCACATAGATACGGCCGGTGCCGGCACGCTCCTGCATCATCAGCGAGAACAGCTCCACCGCCTTGACGGTGCGCTTGCGAATGCTGTCGTCGGCTTCGTACTTGACGTAGAGCTCTTCAAATTTGGCCTGATCCTCAAAGAAGGCGTCATACAGGCCGGGCACGTCGGACGGGCTGAACAGGGTAATGTCGCCGCCCTTGATCAGGCGCTGGTACATCAGGCGGTTGATCTGCACGCCGTAGTCCATGTGGCGCACGCGGTTTTCTTCCACGCCACGGTTGTTTTTCAGTACCAGCAGGGACTCTACTTCCAGGTGCCACATGGGGTAGAACAGGGTGGCGGCACCGCCACGTACGCCGCCCTGGGAGCAGCATTTGACCGCGGTCTGAAAGTGCTTGTAGAACGGAATGCAGCCGGTGTGAAAGGCTTCGCCGCCACGAATGGGGCTGCCCAGGGCGCGAATGCGGCCGGCGTTGATGCCGATGCCGGCGCGCTGGGACACGTAACGCACGATGGCGCCGGAGGTGGCGTTAATGGAATCCAGGCTGTCGCCGCACTCGATCAGCACGCAGGAGCTGAACTGGCGGGTAGGGGTGCGCACGCCGGACATGATGGGCGTGGGCAGGGAAATTTTGAAGGTGGACACGGCGTCATAAAAACGGGTGACGTAGTCCAGCCGGGTCTCTTTCGGGTACTTGGAGAACAGGCAGGCGGCCACCAGCATGTAGAGGAACTGCGGGCTCTCGTAGATGTCGCCGGACACCCGGTTCTGCACCAGATATTTGCCTTCGAGCTGCTTGATGGCGGCATAGGAGAAGTTCATGTCGCGCTCGTGGTGCAGGCGCGCATTCATGGCCTCGAATTCCTCGCGGCTGTAGTCGGCCAGAATGTGCTGGTCGTACTTGCCCATTTCGGTCAGGCGCACCACATGGTCATGGAAGTGGGGCGGCTCGAACTCACCATAGGCCTTCTTGCGCAGATGGAACATGGCCAGGCGGGCGGCCAGGTACTGGTAGTCCGGGCTCTGCTCGGAGATCAGATCGGCGGCGGCCTTGATGATGGTCTCGTGAATGTCTTCGGTGCGGATACCGTCATAGAACTGGATGTGGGAGCGCAGTTCCACCTGGGACACGGATACATTGTCCAGGCCCTCGGCGGCCCAGGTGATCACCCGGTGGATCTTGTCCAGATCGATGGGCTCCTTGGCGCCGGAGCGTTTGGTAACCAGCAGATGTTTATTCATGAGATGGACCTTCTCCCAGTGGTGTTGTGTTGCTCGGCAAATCCCGTGCGTCCAACCACCCTATATAGTGTGGTCGTGGTGCGGAGGAAGCACAACATATAGTTGTCGTTGAGTGGAATGGGCACAATATAGTGGGTTGGTTCACGATTCTCAAGCCGCCCCGGCACTGGGCAGCTTGTGGATAATCTGTGTGAAATACACCGATGTTTGCGTTTACTAACTGGTGTGCCGTTGGGACTCTGGCATTGGCAAAACACTGTCTTTTTTGTGGCCGGCGAAAAACTTTTTTTTAAATATTTGGCTTGCAAAAATGACCGGCTTGCGGATCCGCGGGATCTTTCAGCAGGGGGCGTCAAATGCCCCTTTCAGCCAGTGGCTGAGTGCATCAACCGAGTCCATGACGGCCCCGGCCTGCCAGCGGTGGGGATCCTCACCCGCCGACACATAACCCCAGCCCGCGGCCAGGGTGGCCATGCCGGCGGCCAGCCCCGCCTCGATGTCGCGACGGTGATCGCCCACATAGACACAGTGGTCGGCTTTCACCCCCAGGTGCGCGGCGGCATGCAGCAGCGGCGCCGGGTGCGGCTTTTTATGGGCCAGGGTGTCGGCGCTGACGGTGACGCCACACTGCGAGAACAGCGGCAAGGCCGCCAGCAGCGGCTCGGTGAGCGCCGCAGGCTTGTTGGTGACTACCCCCCAGGGAATGGCATTCTGATTGAGCCAGCCCAGCAGCTCGGGCACGCCGGCGTAAGGCTGGGTGTGGTGACACAGGTTTTGACGGTAAAAACCGAGCATGCGTTCCCGTAACCGATCCAGCCCGTGCTGCTCAATCATGGCCTGCGGAATGCCGGCCCTGAGCAGGGCATAGGAGCCGTCGGAGGTAGTGCAGGCCAGCACCTCGTCGGACAGGGCGTTGAGGCCAAGGCCGGTGATCACATGGTTGGCGGCGGCGCCCATGTCGCCCGCGGTGTCGAGCAGGGTGCCGTCGAGGTCAAACAATACCGCCTTGAGCATGCCGTTTACTCCGGTTTGATGGCGTGAACCATGTAGTTGACGTCTGCATCATGGCTGAGCTTGAAGTCGCCCTGCAACGGCCGGTACACCACGCCCTGAATGTCCTTTACCACCAGACCGGCGGCCTCGATAAAACGGCACAGCTCGGCGGGGCGAATGAATTTGCGGTGATCATGGGTACCCTTGGGCACCATTTTCAGCAGGTGCTCGGCGGCGCCGATCATCAGCAGCCAGGCCTTGGGATTGCGGTTGATGGTGGAAAACACCAGGTTGGCGCCGGGTTTGGCCAGCCTGGCGCAGGCGGCCACCACGGAAGCCGGCTCGGGCACGTGCTCCAGCATTTCCATGCAGGTGACCAGCTCATACTGGCCGGGCTGCTCTTCGGCCATCTGCTCGGCGGTGGCCTGGCGGTAGTTGACGCTGACGCCGCTTTCCAGGGCGTGCAAGCGGGCCACTGCCAGGGGTTCCCGGCCCATGTCGACGCCGGTCACCTCGGCCCCTTCCCGGGCCAGGCTTTCACTGAGAATGCCGCCGCCGCAGCCGATGTCGATCACCTGCTTGCCAAAGAGGCCGTCGGCCTTGTCGGCAATCCAGCCAAGGCGCAATGGATTGATGTTGTGCAGGGGCCTGAAATCCCCCTCCAGATCCCACCAGCGAGAGGCCATGGCCTCGAATTTGTCGATTTCCTGTTGATCTACGTTCATGAAACTGCCTTGTGCCTGGGCGATTGGGGTACCCATTATAACCAAGCCGGCAGGGGTCGCCAGCTTCACTGCTCCCGTCGGGCCGGAACTGTGCTAGAATGGCTCGCTTTTTAAAGCCATATAATCAATAACCTGGGGACAAGGCTTGCTATGACCGATTTGGCCCGAGAAATCATGCCGATCAACATTGAGGAAGAGCTGACGCGCTCCTACCTCGATTACGCCATGAGCGTGATCGTGGGGCGTGCCCTTCCCGATGTTCGAGACGGCCTGAAGCCGGTGCATCGCCGCGTGCTGTTCGCCATGAACGAGCTCGGCAACGACTGGAACAAACCTTATAAAAAGTCGGCCCGTGTGGTGGGCGACGTAATTGGTAAATATCACCCCCACGGCGACAGCGCGGTATATGACACCATAGTGCGCATGGCACAGGACTTTTCCATGCGCTACACCCTGGTCGACGGCCAGGGCAACTTCGGCTCGGTAGACGGCGACTCCGCCGCCGCCATGCGTTATACCGAAGTGCGCATGGACAAGATTGCTCACGAGCTGCTGGCGGATCTGGACAAGGAAACCGTCGACTGGGTGCCGAACTATGACGGCACCGAACTGATCCCGGCGGTGATGCCCACCAAGGTACCCAACCTGCTGGTGAACGGCTCTTCCGGCATCGCCGTGGGCATGGCCACCAATATACCTCCCCACAACCTCAACGAGGTGGTGGATGGCTGCCTGGCATTGATCGATGACGAGCACATCAGCCTCGATCAGTTGATTGAGCTGATCCCCGGCCCGGACTTTCCGACCGGCGGTATCATCAACGGCAAGTCCGGCATTCTCGATGCCTACCGTACCGGTCGCGGCAAGATCTACGTGCGCGCCCTGGCGGAGATTGAAACCGACGAGAAAACCGGTCGCGAGACCATTATCGTCTCCGAGCTGCCCTATCAGGTGAACAAGGCCCGGCTGATCGAGAAAATCGCCGAGCTGGTCAAGGAAAAACGCATCGAGGGCATTTCCGCCCTGCGCGACGAGTCCGACAAGGACGGCATGCGCATCGTGATCGAGGTGCGCCGGGGCGAGGTGGGTGAGGTGATCCTCAACAACCTGTATGCCCAGACCCAGATGCAGACCGTTTTCGGCATCAACATGGTCGCCCTCGACAACAACCAGCCGCGCACCTTCAACCTGAAGGAAATGCTGGAGTGCTTTATTCAGCACCGCCGCGAAGTGGTGACCCGTCGTACCGTGTTTGAACTGCGCAAGGCGCGGGACCGGGCCCACATCCTGGAAGGCCTGGCCATTGCCCTGGCCAACATCGATCCGGTGATTGAGCTGATTCGCCGCTCGCCGACCCCGGCGGAAGCCAAGGCCGGCCTGCTGGCGCAAGGGTGGGAGCTGGGCAACGTGGCCAGCATGCTGGAGCGTGCCGGTGACGACGCCGCCCGCCCGGAATGGCTGGAGCCGGATTACGGTATTCGTGACGGTCGCTATTACCTGACCGAACAACAGGCCCAGGCCATTCTGGAGCTGCGTCTGCACCGCCTGACCGGCCTTGAGCACGAGAAGATCCTGGATGAATACAAGGCGCTGCTTGAGCAGATTGCCGAGCTGCTGCACATTCTCAACAGCAGTGCCCGCCTGATGGAAGTGATTCGGGAAGAGCTGGAGGCGCTGAAAGAGCAGTTTGGCGACACCCGCCGCACCGAAATCACCACTTCCAGTGCCGAAATCAACCTGGAGGATTTGATCACCCAGGAAGACGTGGTGGTGACCCTGTCCCACCAGGGTTACGTCAAGTACCAGCCGCTCACCGACTACGAGGCCCAGCGCCGTGGCGGTCGCGGCAAGTCGGCAACCCGCATGAAGGAAGAAGACTTTGTCGAGCGCCTGCTGGTGGCCAACACTCACGACACCATTCTGTGCTTCTCCACCGCCGGCAAGGTGTACTGGCTCAAGGTGTATCAGTTGCCGGAAGCCAGCCGCACCGCCCGTGGCCGCCCCATTGTCAACCTGTTGCCGCTGGACGAGCACGAGCGCATCACCGCCATTCTGCCGGTGAAGGAATATGCCGACGACAAGGCGGTGTTCTTTGCCACCCGTCAGGGCACGGTGAAGAAAACCGAGCTGACTGCCTTCAGCCGGCCGCTGGCCTCGGGCATTCGCGCCATCAACCTGACCGAAGGCGACGAGCTGATCGGGGTGGACATCACCGACGGCGACAACGAGATCATGCTGTTCTCCGATGCCGGCAAGGTGGTGCGTTTCCATGAAGATCAGGTGCGCGCCATGGGCCGTACCGCCACCGGCGTGCGCGGTATTCGCCTGAGCGACAACGACAGTGTGGTATCGCTGATCGTGCCGCGAGGCGAGGGCGCCATTCTCACCGCCACCGCCAATGGTTACGGCAAGCGTACCGCCCTGGAGGAGTACCCCACCAAGAGCCGGGCCACGCAGGGTGTGATGTCGATCAAGGTGAGTGACCGCAATGGTGCCGTGGTAGGGGCCATTCAGGTGGACGAAACCAACGAGATCATGCTGATCACCAACGGCGGTACCCTGGTGCGTACTCGCGTGTCGGAAGTGAGCCTGATCAGCCGTAACACCGCCGGCGTGCGTTTGATCCGCACCGGAGAAGACGAGCAGGTGGTAGGGCTGCAGCGCATTGAGGAACCGGAAGACGACGAGCCGATCGAAGGCGAGGAAGGGCTGGACTCCGGGGCGGCGGATGACGCTGCTGCACCGGCCACCGACGAGTAACAAACATGAGGCCTGCGGGCCTCTTTTTTGTGCTCTGGATCGGATTTTGCTTTGACTTGGCGCTCAAGCGCCGTGTAAAACGAGAAAGCGCCGGTGTTCGGCGCCAAACAACTTAGCAGGTTAACTCAGGGAAAATGGGAAAGATGGTTTACAACTTCAGCGCAGGTCCGGCCATGTTGCCGGTTGAGGTCATGCAGCGGGCACAGGCCGAGTTTCGCGATTTTAACGGCTTGAGTGTGTCGGTGATGGAGCTCAGCCACCGCGGTGCCGATTACATGGCGGTAGCGGCGCAGGCCGAGCGGGATCTGCGTGAGCTGATGCAAATCCCCGACAACTACAAGGTACTGTTCCTGCAGGGCGGCGGACGCGGCCAGTTTGCCGCCGTGGCGCTGAACCTGATGGGCAAGAACGCCAAGGCCGATTACATTGTTACCGGTCAGTGGTCCCGTTCGGCGGTAGCCGAAGCCGAGAAGGTGGGTACCGTCCGGGTGCTGGACGGCTTTGAAGCCGGCGAAGGCCCGCGCAAACTGGCCACCAGCTGGGATCTGGATCCCACCGCCGCCTATGTGCACTACTGCCCGAACGAAACCGTGGAAGGCATTGAGTACGACTTTATTCCCGATACCGGCGATGTGCCCCTGGTGGCGGACATGTCGTCCACCATTCTGTCCCGTCCGGTGGATGTGAGCAAATTCGGCATTATCTATGCCGGCGCCCAGAAGAACATTGGTCCGTCCGGCCTGGCGGTGGTCATTGTGCGTGACGACTTGCTGGATCAGGCTTGCCCCAATGTGCCCGCCATCATGGACTACGCCGCCATGGCCAAGGCCGACTCCATGCTGAACACCCCGCCCACCTATGCCTGGTACCTGGCCGGTCTGGTGTTCCAGTGGCTGAAAGAGAAGGGCGGTGTGGAAGCCATTGGCAAGCAGAATCAGGCCAAGGCCGAGCTGCTCTACAGCTATGTGGATACCAGCGACTTCTATGAGAACCGGGTTCACTCCAGTGCCCGCTCCTGGATGAACATTCCATTCCAGCTGAAGGATGAGTCCCTCAACGAGGTCTTCCTGAAGGAAGCCAAGGCCGCCGGCCTGCTGGCGCTCAAGGGCCACCGCATCGTGGGCGGCATGCGTGCCAGTGTGTATAACGCCATGCCCATTGAAGGCGTACAGGCCCTGGTCGACTTTATGGACGACTTCGCCAAGCGCAACAGCTGAACCAGCCTACAATGCGAAGCAGCAGCGCGGTTGCACTCCGCCGACACGCTTCCATGAATGACACTCAGCAGTGAACCCCGCTGCGAACATAGTTAATGTTCGGTCGGGATTCACTGCTTCGTCACGGCGAGCAAGCTCGCCCCATGAGCGCTCGGCAAATGCGTCTGACCGCCAGGGATGGCGGGAATGCCGAAAATGCAGGAGCAACTTTTCGGCCATGGCATTTGACGGTCGGCTACGGCAATCCCCACTGCTGCTTCGTGAAGCTTTAGAATTGCCTGTTTGCCGTAGGTTGGTGATGAGCGCAGCGAATCCCAACAGCTAAGTCGGCAGGTTAAAAAAGAATACAGCGCCGTTTTGGAGGGGCTGGCTACGGCCTGAAGCCTCGGGTTGCAGAAAAATTCGTATTTCTCTGCTGTCACTCCCGCGCAGGTGGGAGTCCAGTGCGATATGTCATGGATCTCCGCCTCCGCGGAGATGACGGCTTTATCATGGAAATTAAAATTGTCAGTAGCCGTCACTTCAGTAGGCGGGCCTTGCGGAGCAAGGCATTAACAACACATACAAGGAGCCAACGTGAGTATTGATTTTCTGGCCCTGGCCAACCCGGGGGTACCGGGTCTGCATCCTTATCAGCCGGGCAAGCCGGTGGAAGAGCTGGAGCGTGAGCTCGGCATCAGCCACAGTGTCAAGCTGGCATCAAACGAAAACCCGCTGGGCCCGGGCCCCAAGGCCATTGCAGCCATTCAAAAAGCGCTGCCGGAGCTGGCCCGCTACCCGGACGCCAACGGCTTTGCCCTGAAAACGGCCCTGGCCGGCAAGCTGAAGGTGAACACCGATCAGCTTATTCTGGGCAACGGCTCGAACGAGCTGATCGATCTGCTGTTCCACACCTTTGTGGGCTCGCAGCAGGAAGTGGTCTATTCCCAGTACACCTTTATCGTTTACGCGCTGGCCACTCAGGCCCATGGTGCCAAGGCGGTGGAAGTGCCGGCGGTGGACTGTGGCCACGATCTCGACGCCATGGCGGCGGCCATTACCCCGGCCACTCGGCTGGTGTGCATTACCAACCCCAACAACCCGACCGGCACCTTCCTCGGCAAGCAAGAGGTAAAGGCCTTTATGGAGCGTGTGCCGGCCCATGTGCTGGTGGTGCTGGATGAAGCCTATACCGAGTATGTGGGCGAAGACGAGCGCCTGCCGTCCATCGACTGGCTGAACGAATACCCCAACCTTATCGTGTCTCGCACCTTCTCCAAGGCTTACGGCCTGGCGGGCCTGCGGGTGGGTTACATGGTCTGTCATCCCGAGCTGGTGGCGGTGCTGAACCGGGTGCGTGAGCCCTTTAACTGCAACAGCCTGGCGCTGGCAGCGGCGGAAGCGGCCCTGAACGACGACGCCTACCTGGCCGAGGCGGTGGCGCTGAATAATCAGGGCATGGCCATGTATGAAGCCTTCTTCAACGAGCGAGGGCTGAAATACATTCCTTCTCGAGGCAACTTTATCACCCTGGATTTGCAGCGGGACGCCGGCCCCGTCTATCAGGCATTGCTGCGGGAAGGGGTGATAGTGCGGCCCATTGCCGGCTACGGCCTGCCTACCTGCCTGCGTATCAGCATTGGCCTTGAAGCCGAAAACCAGCGCTGCATCGAGGCACTGAAAAAGGTACTGGACTAAGCCGGTGCCTTCGGGGGACAGAGCAGACTCAGTGCCGCCCTGTCCTCGACCCATCACTGCTCACGGCAACCGGGCAAGTCGCTTGCCCTGACCGGCCCGCCCTGATAACGTCAGGGTAGCTTCAAACGTTTTATCCCCATCTCCAGGAAGATTATGGAAAGTCTCAAACTATCTCCCATTGCCCGGGTGGCGGGCACGGTGAACCTGCCCGGCTCCAAGTCGGTGTCAAACCGTGCCCTGTTGCTGGCCGCGCTGGCCCAGGGTACCACCCGCCTGACCAACCTGCTCGACAGCGACGACATTCGCCATATGCTGGATGCGCTCAAACAGCTGGGAGTGCAGTATGAGCTCTCGGAAGACAAGACCGAGTGCGTGGTGCACGGACTGGGGCGGGCCTTCAGTGTCGGCGAGCCGGTGACCTTGTTTCTGGGCAATGCGGGCACCGCCATGCGGCCCCTGTGCGCCGCCCTGTGCCTGGGTACCGGCGAGTTTACCCTGACCGGTGAGCCGCGCATGTGGGAGCGTCCTATCGGCCATTTGGTGGATGCCCTGCGGGAAGCCGGCGCCGATATCAGCTACCTCAAGACCGACGGCTATCCACCGGTGTTTATCAACGGCAAGGGCCTGTGGGGCGGAGATGTGCATGTGGACGGCTCCGTCTCCAGCCAGTTTCTGACCGCCTTTCTGATGGCCGCCCCCATGGCGTCGGGTGATACTCGCATCCATATCAAGGGCGAGCTGGTGTCCAAGCCCTACATCGACATTACCCTGCACATCATGAAGCAGTTCGGTGTGGTGGTGGAGCACGACGACTACCAGACCTTTTACATTACCGGCAATCAGACCTATGTGTCGCCGGGCGCCTTTATGGTGGAAGGGGACGCTTCCTCTGCTTCCTATTTCCTCGCCGCCGGCGCCATCAAGGGCCGAGTGCGGGTTACCGGCATTGGCCGTGACAGCATTCAGGGCGACATTCGTTTTGCCGATGTGCTGGAAGCCATGGGGGCGAAGATCACCTGGGGTGACGACTTTATCGAGGCCGAGCATGTGGGTCCGCTGAAGGCGGTGGACATGGACATGAACCACATTCCCGATGCGGCCATGACCATTGCCACCACGGCCCTGTTTGCCGAAGGCACCACCCGCATCAGCAATATTTACAACTGGCGGGTGAAGGAAACCGACCGGCTTTACGCCATGGCCACCGAGCTGAAAAAGCTGGGTGTCGAGGTGGAAGAAGGGGAAGACTACCTGGTGGTGACCCCGGCGCCGGCGCTGCAGGAGGCGGAGATTGCCACCTACAATGATCACCGTATTGCCATGTGTTTTTCGCTGGTGGCGCTGAGTGACACTCCCGTGGTGATTCTGGATCCGGGCTGCACTTCCAAGACCTTTCCGGACTACTTCGACAAGCTGGCCAGCGTCAGCCACGACCAATAAATCAAAAGCCCCGCCAAGCGGGGCTTTTTCTTGCGTCTGACGTTTTATTTCTCAGTGGTGCTTCATTTTTTCCAGCGCTTCCTTTGCCTTGATATCGGCGGCGTCCAGCTCCGCCAGCACCTTTTCTATGTCGTCCTGCTGCTGCTGCAGCACGATGCGCTTTTCCGCGATCATGGCCACCATGGAGTGCAGCTGGGGCCGAGTGCTGTGCTCGGCATCATAGAGTTCGAACAACTCGCGCATTTCCGCCAGGCTGAACCCCAGGCGCTTGCCCCGTAGGGTCAGGGTGAGGCGAATTCTGTCCTTGTGGCTGTAAATACGGCTGTTGCCCTTGCGCTTGGGGGTGAGCAGACCCAGCTCCTCGTAATGACGCAGGGTTCGGGGGGTAATGTCAAACTCGTCGGCCAACTCGGATATGGTGTAGGTGACTTCCTTATTGGGCATCATGGCAACTCCTGCTACAGCTGAAAAACAAGTTTGAGCGGCGAACCTTACACCCAAGGTGACAGGCTGTGAAGTCCGGCTTTGACTCACACCGGCTATTACGCCAAGATTATTGCTTTATGGCAACCGGCGGAGACGGCGTGTTTATTTTCAAGGTCAGAGACGGCGAGGCGGCCAGGGCAGAAATTCGCATTCAGGCCCTGGACTGGAGCGAGCAGGGAGAGGTTGAATTCTGCTGCAACAGTGACGCCCTGGCGGTTGTGTTGCTGTCGGGTTGTCGCAGCGGCCGGGGCCATTTTGAGCTGCTCGCCGGCGCCAAGCCCATGGACGTGGAGCAGTGGCTGGATTACCTGCAGGAGCAGGGCCGCTTGTCCCAGGTTGAAGTCACCATTCACAGCCCCCTGGATGACGGCTACGCTGCACTGACCGGTCTGGACGAAGAGCAGGTACAGACCCTGCTGCAGTTGGTGTACAAGGTGGGGGGCTTTAACCGCCTGCAGATCATGCGCTACCTCAAGCACCGCAACAATGCCTCAACCATGTCTACCCGCTACAGTCCGGAAGAGCTCACCCGCTACCGCCACCTGGGTGAGCTTATCAACTACCTGATCAAGCTGAAGTCAGCGTCAGCCCCTTGAAGCCGGTCAGGGGCACCGGTTTGCTGACGAGATAACCCTGCACGCCGTCAATATACATGGTTTCCAGCATGCGTTTCTGATCTTCGGTTTCCACGCCTTCCGCCACCACGTGGCAGCCCAGGCGCTGGGCCAGGTCGATGATCATGCGCACAAACTGCTGGTTAGCGCTGTCGTCTTCCAGGTGGTGCACCAGCTCAGGATCCAGCTTGACGTAGTCCGGTTTGAGCTCTTTCAGCAGCCGAAAGGAGCCATAGCCGTGACCGAACTTGCTGATCGCCGAGCGGGCGCCGGTGCGGCGTATCATTTCCAGCAGGCGCTTGCCGTTGGTTAGCTGATGTTCAAGGACGTGTTCGTCGAGTTCAAATACCAGGGCGGCGGTTACATTGATATTGCGCATCAGCACTCGTTCCAGCCAGATCAGAAAGGAATTCTGCTGCAGGCTGGCCGGTGTCAGGTTGATGGCCCAGCGCTGGGCCGGCACCTCACAGGCCGCCACCTGGCGCAGTATCATTTCGATGATCTTCTGCTCAAACAGCATCGACATGCCCAGGCGCTGCAACATGGCGAACACGGTAGAAGCGGGGTAGTTGCCACCCTTGTCGTTGGGAAAATGGGTAAAGATTTCGTTGTAGCCGGGCAGGGAAGGCTTCAGCAATCGGGCCGGCTGCACCATCAGCCGCACCTTGTCACCTTCCAGAATGCTTTGCAGCCGCTGGCGCCACTGGCTTTCCCCCATGTCTTCATCGTCGCTGTTCTTCAGCACCACCCGCCAGCCGTTGGGCTCGCCGCTTTGAGCCTGGGCCAGGGCAGAGTCGGCCCGGATCAGCACGCTTTCCGGCGACTGACCCGGCAGCAGCTGGGTAAAGCCGATATAGGCGGCACAGTCCAGCTCGTGCACATGCTGGTAATGATGCAGTTCCTGTCGCAGCTGGCCACCCAGGCTCTTGGCCAGGGGATTGCACTGGCCTTCCAGCAGCACGGCGATGTCGCTGCCGTTCACACGATAGGCATGGGCGCCCGGGTGGGTTTGAATGACCTTGCGGATCAGACGGGAAATGTCCTGTAGATACTGATCACCGGCCTGAAAGCCGTTGCGGCTGTTGATGTCCTGCAATGAGCTGGCCCGCACCAGCATCAGGGTGGCGGTGGCCAGGCGGTTTTCGTTACCCAGCATGTGGATCAGGTCTCGGCGAAAGGCAAAGCGGTTGCCCAGGGTGGTCAGGCTGTCCTGCTGGCTTTGCAGACGGGCGGCATCCAGCTCCTTTTGCAGTGCATTGAGCTGCTCTTTATGTTGCTGATGCAGATCGCTGATGCTTTTGGCAATCGCATCCGGGCCGGCGGCGGCCCCGGCCAGCTCTGCATTTTGCAGCATGGCCTGCAGGGTGTGTTGCCGCTGGGTCTGTTGCCGGCGCCAGCGATAATAAAGGCCGCCAAACAGCAGCAGGGTGGCGACGACAAGGGGCAGGGAAGTGGACAACCAGTGCCGGGTTGCCGGTCCGGTGTTCAGCAGGTAAAACACGGCGCCCTGCTCCACCTCCAGTTGCTGAATGGAGGCGCTGTCGCCAAACCACCAGGCCTTGCCCGTTTCACCGGGAGGGGCTTGGTGGTAAATGTCGGCGACGCCGGGCAGCGTCAGGGGAGCGGGCTCGGCCTGCTGGTTCAAGCGGGTGGCCAGTTGCTGTCGGGCAAGCCGTTCCTGATCTCCCAGGGCGTTTAACGCCGACCACCAGGGCAGCAGCAGACTCAGCAGTATAAAGACGGTGGCACCCAGCAACAGGGACCGGCCAAAGGGAGGTGCTCCCCGCATAGTCAGCATCCTTGTGAAAATGGTATGAATAACAATGTGATATATGGATAAAAGGACTCATTCTGTCGCTGTTATAATGGGACAACCCCTCGGGATTGACAAGAAAATTGCGGTCTCGCTTGGGCCGGGTCTTGAACAGCAGGCAGAGAGTCAGGGAAGGGCTGTGCCATACGTGCACAAAAAAACCGGCACTGGGCCGGTTTTTTTTAATGATTGGCTCCCCCTGCTGGACTTGAACCAGCGACATACGGATTAACAGTCCGCCGTTCTACCGACTGAACTAAGGGGGAACAACTTTTCAAACTGGCTCCCCCTGCTGGACTTGAACCAGCGACATACGGATTAACAGTCCGCCGTTCTACCGACTGAACTAAGGGGGAACAACTTTTCAAACTGGCTCCCCCTGCTGGACTTGAACCAGCGACATACGGATTAACAGTCCGCCGTTCTACCGACTGAACTAAGGGGGAACAACTTTTCAAACTGGCTCCCCCTGCTGGACTTGAACCAGCGACATACGGATTAACAGTCCGCCGTTCTACCGACTGAACTAAGGGGGAAGAGGCATCGCTTGAATGCGTGGCGCATGTTAAAGGCTGCCCCTTAGGCTGTCAACAGCGAATATGGCTTTCCCTGTGAAATCAGACTGTTTGCTGCAATTGTGTGCGGATGAGGGTGAAATCTTCACCTTTGCGGTTATAAAGCGTGCGCTGCCTGGGTGTGGTGTATTGAGCTGAATAAAAACGCCGGTGACGAACCGGGCCAGGGCCTCGTCGGCCTGGAACAATCCGCGGCTTGTTTCTTGGTTTACCACCCTGATATTCGCGCTGCATGGTACATCTCTTGCAGTAGGGTATTCTGAACCTGGCTTATCGGGCAAACACGGTCGCCAGCGCCCCATTGTAGTGAAGCAGTTTATTTGGAGGCTTCTTTTTGGTGCGCCGAAGCACGAAATTCTATTAACAAGTGAGGGCAGGGTTATTTGCAAAATGAAATAATAAACCGGTGGTGCAGAAGTATAACATGGCACTGTAAATACAATGTTAAATGTCAATGTTATGAGTTGATGAATTAAAAAATTCATTGGCCTGTTTTTTGACTTCGAGTTTATTTTTACGGTAAAGGAAGGTGGTGCTATGGGCCGCTTTAATGCCGATGGTAAGGCTGTTACTGTCTGTTTTTAAGGGTATTTATGGTTCGGTTAAGCGAATTGTCAACGCGGTAAATAGAGCATGTTTTTTTTCATTTTTAGTGATTATTTTAATGCATTTGTCATGAAGATCTGGTTATAGTGGTTTTGCTCGAGCAGGGAGTTGGTTCGAGTGTTGTATATAGTAAAACAGATGTGTCAGTAGTACTTGTTGGCAGATTTCGCCGGCAATGTTCACAAAATTTAAAGTTTGGCTTTTCTTTTTATTGTATATCCAAAGGAGTGATGTATTCATGACCGACAAGAAAATCGCTTTGGTTACCGGCGCTGCGGGTGGAATTGGCACAGAAGTTTGTCGTTTGTTTGTAGACAATGGCTACAAGGTGCTGGCCACTCACCGTCCAGGCAAGGAACAGCAGGCTGCCAGCTGGCTGCAGGAACAGGGCCTGGCCGGCAAGGACGTACAGCTGTTGGCTCTGGATGTGAGCGACCATGAAGCGATTGGCAAGGTGCTGGCCGAAACTCTGCGTGAGCTGGGCCACATCGATGTGCTGGTCAACAACGCCGGCATTACCCGTGACGCCACCTTTAAAAAGATGTCCTGGGATCAGTGGAAAGAAGTCATGGATACCAACCTGAACAGCCTGTTCAGCGTAACCCAGCCGATTTTCAATCAGATGTGCGAGCAGGGCAGTGGCCGCATTATCAATATCTCCTCCGTAAACGGCCTCAAGGGTCAGTATGGTCAGGCCAACTACTCTGCCGCCAAGGCCGGCATGATCGGTTTCACCAAGGCGCTGGCCGCCGAAGGCGCCCGTTTTGGCGTGACCGTGAACGCCGTGGCGCCCGGCTACACCGCCACCCCCATGGTGACCGCCATTCGTGAAGACGTGCTCGACTCCATCAAGGCCACCATTCCGCTCAAGCGACTGGCTACCACGGAAGAAGTGGCCGGTGCCGTACTTTACCTGGCCGGCGAGCACGGTGGTTATGTGACCGGTGAAACCCTGTCGGTCAACGGCGGCCTGTACATGCAATAACCCCTTTGGTTCTGTTTAACGGAGTGAACACACATTATGTCTGAACCTGTATATATTGTTGCGGCCAAGCGTACTCCCATCGGTGCGTTCCTGGGCTCACTGAAAACCGTTTCTCCCGCCGACCTGGCCGCGGCCGCCATCAAGGGCGCCCTGGAGCAGGCCAAGCTGTCCGGTAACGATATCAACGAAGTGATCGTGGGCAACGTGGTCAGCGCCGGTCAGGGCATGGGCATCGGCCGTCAGGCCGCCCTGGCCGCCGGCATTCCCGCCGGCATTCCGGCCTATACCCTGAACATGGTATGTGGCAGCGGCATGAAGACCCTGATGGACGCCTGTGCCCACATCAAGGCCGGTGACGCCGAGGTGGTCGTGGCCGCCGGCTGTGAAAACATGTCGCAAATTCCCCATGTGGTCAAAGGTGACCTGCGCAACGGTCAGAAGATGGGGGACATGAGTCTGTCCGATCTGCTGATCAGCGACGGCCTGACCGACGTGTTCAATCAGTACCATATGGGCGTGACCGCCGAAAATGTGGTGGCCCAGGAAAACATCAGCCGCGAAGAGCAGGACGCCCTGGCCGTGGCCAGTCAGTCCAAGGCGGTGGCCGCCATCGAAGCGGGCTTCTTCAAAGACGAAATCGTGCCGGTGGAAGTGAAAACCCGCAAGGCCGTGGTGACCTTTGACACCGACGAATACCCCAAGGCCGGCACCACCACCGACGGTCTGTCCCAGCTGCGTCCTGCATTCAAACGTGAAGGTGGTTCGGTGACCGCCGGTAACGCATCCGGCATCAACGACGGTGGCAGTGCCATCATCGTGGCCAGCAAGTCTGCCGTTGAACGCCTGGGCCTGACGCCGCTGGCCGAAGTGGTGAGCTATGGCCAGGGTGGTATCGATCCGGAAATCATGGGCCTGGGTCCGGTGCCGGCCATTGGTCAGGCGCTAGACAAGGCTGGCCTAAAACTGACCGACATCGAGCGTTTTGAACTGAATGAAGCCTTTGCCGGCCAGGCCCTGGGCGTGGTACGCCAACTGGCTCGCGAGCACGATGTGACCGAGCAGGCCGTGCTGGAAAAAACCAACAAGAATGGTGGCGCCATTGCCCTGGGTCACCCCCTGGGTGCTTCAGGCAACCGCATCATGGTTACCCTGCTGTATGAGCTGCAGCGCAGCAATACCAGCCTGGGTCTGGCCTCCCTGTGCGTGGGCGGCGGCATGGGTACCGCCGTTATCCTCAAGCGGGTGTAAACAACAGCAAGGCGGTGGCAGCCCGCCGCCTTATTCAGCGAATCTCAGTTTAAAGGACATTGCCATGTACACGGATATTTTCAAAACCTTCAACGATCAGACCGAAAAAGCCTTTGGCCCCCTGTATCAGTACAACCAGCTGGTTGCCAAGAACTTTACCGCCCTGACCAACCTGCAGCTTGAGGCCGCCCGTCAGTATGCCGACATCGGTCTGGCCCAGTTGCAGAGCAACAGCCAGGTACGGGATGTGCAAAGCCTGGTGACCAGTGGCGCCAAGCAGCTGGAAACCATGACTCGTATCAGCCAGCAGATGATTGAAGACGGCAAGAAACTGGCCGACCTGGCCCAGGAGTTCAAGGCCGGAATCGACGGCCTGGCCGCCGACGCCGCCAAGCAGTAAGCCGGCGCAGTCTTTCCGATTGTTGGTTATGAAGGGAAGGGGCCGCAGGGCCCCTTCCTGCTTGCCAGGTAACCTTCGCCGGGCAAGCTTTGCCGTGAACAGCGGTCACCTTTTCATGCAGGGAGGGACATAATGGAACAGAATACTTTTCAGGGCGGTGATCCCATACACCAGTTTTTTCAGTGGAATGAAAGCGTTTGGGCCGACATTCAGCGCAGCCGTCTGGGCGACAATCCGGTTACCGACGCCCTGTCGCAGGTCAATGCCGAAGACCTGAAAACCTTTTACGATGCGGTGGCCGCCAATCCGGTGCGGTTGCTGGAAATGCAGATGCAATGGTGGCAGGGACAGCTTGCCATCTGTCAGAACAGCATGGTCAGGGCGCTGGATTCCAGCGCCGACAGCGTGATTAACGATCCTCCCGGCGATCGACGCTTTCAGTACAAGGCCTGGAAGGATGATCCCAATTTTGACTTTCTGCGCCAGTCCTACCTGCATTTCGCCAACTCCCTGATGCAGACCCTCGAAGTGGTGGAAGGTTTGCCGGAGCCGGCACGTCAACGCCTGATCTTCTTTTTCCGCCAGACCATCAATGCGCTCTCGCCCACCAACTTCCTGTGGAGTAATCCGGAGCTGTTGCACCGCACCCTGGAAGAAAAGGGCGCCAACCTGGTCAAGGGCATCGGCCTGTTTCAGGAAGACCTGGCCAACAGCGCCAACTTGCTGAAAATTCGCATGACCCGCCAGTCCGCCTTTGAGCTGGGCAAGGATCTGGCCACCACCCCGGGCGAGGTGGTGTTCCGCAACGATGTGTTTGAGCTTATCCAGTATGGTGCCAGCACCGCCAAGGTGCATCAGACCCCACTGCTGGTGATTCCGCCCTTTATCAACAAGTTTTATATTCTGGATCTGCGGGAGCAGAACTCCCTGGTGCGCTGGCTTCGGGACCAGGGCCACACCGTGTTCCTCATGTCCTGGCGCAATCCGGGCAAGGAGCAGGCCAGCATCGGTTTTCAGGATCTGATCAACGCAGGCTCAATGGAAGCCATTCGTGTCATCGAACGCATCACCGGTGAAAAGGAAGTCAATGCCATCGGCTACTGCATCGGCGGCACCTTGCTGGCCAGCACCATGGCACTTTACGCCGCCCGACGCATGAAGCCACGAGTGAAGAGCGCTACCTTCCTGACCACCCTGCTCGACTTTACCCAGCCCGGGGAAGTGGGCGTGTTTATCAATGATCCCGTGGTCAGCGCCATGGAGCAGATGAATGACGCTCAGGGGTATTTTGATGGCCGCCAGATGGCGGTGACCTTTAGCCTGTTGCGGGAAAACAGCCTGTACTGGAACTATTACATCGACAACTACCTCAAGGGCGAGGAGCCGGCGGACTTCGACATCCTTTACTGGAATAGCGACAGTACCAACCTGAGCGCCACCTGTGCCAGCTTCCTGCTGCGGGAGCTTTATCTCGACAACAAGCTGAGCAAGGGCGAGGTCAAGGTCGGCAACTTCGGTGTCGATCTGTCCAAGGTACAGACCCCCAGCTATTTCCTCTCTACCAAGGATGATCATATCGCCCTCTGGGACGCCACCTTCAACGGCTCACGGCTGCTGGGGGGGGACACCACCCTGGTGTTGGGCGAGTCGGGCCACGTGGCCGGGGTGGTCAATCCGCCCGCCAAGAATAAATACGGCTACTGGCTGAGCGACGCGTCCTTTGAGTCGGCGGAGCAATGGCTGGCGTCGGCCAAACGGGAAGAGGGCTCCTGGTGGCCCCACTGGCAACAGTGGGCGGCGCCCTACCTGGGCAAACAGGTGGATGCCCGTGCCGTTGGCAACACCGAGTGTCCTGGATTGATGCCGGCACCGGGCCGCTATGTGCAGCAGACCCTGCCGGTAGAAGAGTAATATTAAGCCGCCTGTGGGCGGCTTTTCCGCTTTTGGCTCCTTTATCATGGCGGGCCTATTGAGCCGTGCGCCGGAATCATGGATCATGGTCGTTTGATCCCATCACACCATTTTCCAGTTCGAGGTGCATTGAATGAGTCAGGCGGACCACAGTCCCAGCAATTTCATTCGTCAGATCATTGATGAAGATCTGGCCAGCGGCAAGCATCAGTCGGTGCAGACCCGTTTTCCTCCGGAGCCGAACGGCTATCTGCACATTGGCCACGCCAAATCCATCTGCCTGAACTTCGGTATTGCCGAACACTACCAGGGCAAGTGCAACCTGCGCTTTGACGACACCAACCCCGAAAAGGAAAGTGTGGAATACGTCGAGTCCATCAAACGTGACGTGCAGTGGCTGGGCTTTCAATGGAGTGGCGACATTCACTATTCCTCCGACTATTTCGAAATGCTGTATGGCTACGCCGTTGAGTTGATCGAAAAGGGGCTGGCCTATGTGGATGAGCTTACTCCCGAGCAAATTCGCGAATATCGCGGCACCCTGACCAGCCCGGGCCGTAACAGCCCCTACCGGGACCGCCCGGTGGAGGAAAACCTTGAGCTGTTCACCCGCATGCGCAACGGCGAGTTCAAGGAAGGCACCGCCTGCCTGCGCGCCAAAATCGACATGGCGTCCTCCTTTATGGTGATGCGCGATCCGGTCATTTACCGGGTGCGATTTGCCCATCACCACCAGACCGGTGACCAGTGGTGCATCTACCCCATGTACGACTTTACCCACTGTATCTCCGATGCGCTCGAGGGCATTACCCACTCCCTGTGTACCCTGGAGTTTCAGGACAACCGCCGGCTTTATGACTGGGTGCTCGACAACATCAGCATCGACTGTCACCCGCGCCAGTATGAGTTCTCCCGGCTCAACCTGGAATACACCGTCATGTCCAAGCGCAAGCTCAACCAGCTGGTGACCGACGGTCATGTTGAGGGCTGGAACGATCCGCGCATGCCTACCATCTCCGGCCTGCGTCGCCGCGGCTATACGCCGGCGGCCATTCGCGAGTTCTGCCGCCGCATCGGCGTGACCAAGCAGGACAACACCGTGGAAATGGGCATGCTCGAAGCTTGCATTCGTGACGATCTCAACGATAACGCCCCCCGCGCCATGGCGGTGCTGCGGCCGGTGAGGCTGGTGATCGAAAACCTGGCCGAAGGCCACGAGGAGATCCTCAAGGCCCCCAACCATCCCAATAAGCCCGAGATGGGCGAGCGGGAGCTGCCTTTTACGCGGGAAATCTTCATCGACGAGGCCGATTTCCGCGAAGAAGCCAACAAGAAATACAAGCGGCTGGTGCTGGGCAAGGAAGTGCGTCTGCGCAACGCCTATGTGATCAAGGCGGAGCGGGTGGAAAAGGACGAGGCCGGCAATATCACCACCATTTACTGCAGCTATGACCCCGATACCCTGGGTAAGGATCCGGCCGACGGCCGTAAGGTCAAGGGGGTGATCCACTGGGTGTCCGCCAGCCATGGGGTGCCTGCCGAGGTACGTCTCTATGATCGTCTGTTCGCTGTGCCCAACCCGGGTGCGGCCGAGTCTTTTGAGGCGGCCCTGAACCCGAATTCCCTGCAGGTGCTGAGTCAGGCGGTGGTGGAGCCGTCCCTGGCGGCGGCGCCGGCGGAGCGGGCCTGTCAATTTGAGCGGGAAGGCTATTTCTGCCGCGACAGCGAGTCCGATGTGCTGGTGTTCAACCTCACGGTGGCACTGCGCGACTCCTGGGGCAAGGAAGACGCCTGATGGTATTGCCCGGGCGCCTCGGCGCCTGGGCTTCAGCCACAAAAAAGCCGCAGCATCTGCTGCGGCTTTTTTGTGGCTGGGGTAATGACTTACTCGTCGTTATGATCGCACTCGTCGTTGGTGCAGTGGCCATAGAGATACAGGCTGTGGTTGGTCAGCTTGATATTGAACTGACCGGCGATGTCACGCTGGCGCTGCTCAATAACCTCGTCGTGAAACTCAATGACCTTGCCGCAGTCCAGGCACACCAGGTGGTCGTGATGCTCCTGGGTGGCCAGTTCAAACACCGACTTGCCGCCTTCGAAATGGTGACGGGTCACGATGCCGGCGTCGTCAAACTGGTTCAGAACCCGATATACGGTAGCCAGGCCGATCTCCTCGCCCTGGTCAATCAGCAGTTTGTACAGCTCCTCTGCGCTCACGTGCTGCGTTTCAGGTTGCTGTAACAGCTCCAGGATCTTGACCCGGGGAAGCGTCACCTTGAGTCCTGCTTTTTTCAGTGCTTGGTTGTTGTCGGCCATAAAATCAACGATTCACATTTCATTTGGGTATTGCCTTTAATTTTGCTTGTTCCTGCCGGTAAAGGCAACCCGAATTCGTTCGGCAGCCAAATGCCGGCGGCAAGATGAAAGTCGGCATTTGGCTGTGGCTGGCTTGCCGTATGCAGGCGCTTCAGTTGAAAGTGAGAGACTCGACGAAATCCGACGTGTCCCGCAATCCAATAGCGAGTAATTTGGGTTTACCCATATTAGTATGAAAAAGGAAAGGCGGTTGGCTGACCGACATGCATCACTTAAATCAAGTGTGCAAAAAAACGGCAAACAAACGCTTAATCATGATGTTAAGCAAATTTTCCTAATGTCATGGTCTATAAAATAATTTGCGGTAAGTGCTGAACTTCGTTCATACTTAGCTCGCCAATGTGGTCTTTTTGACTCCCATTTAAAACAAGGAGCAGGTAATGCGTAATAAAATGATGATGGTTGGTGGTGTTGTTGGTGCCCTGATGCTGGCCGGTTGTAGCTCCACTACCGCTCTGGAAGAGAAGCTGGACAGCCTGGCCCAGGACGTACAAGCCGTGCAGCAGGGCCAGCAGGCCAACTCTGCCAAGATCGACCGTCTGGCTGCCGACGTTGCCGAAGCTCGTGCTTCTGCCGACCGCGCCAACTCTCGCCTGGACCAGATGGGCCGTTACACCAAGTAACACGAATTCTGGAATGCCAAAAAGGCCTGACGAAAGTCAGGCCTTTTTTTATGACTGATATTCAAAGGGGCGTGAAACGCCCCGACAGGACGATCAGTATTCGGTCTGGCCCACCAGCTGCGGCGTGGCCTGCTGCTGGCTGATAATGCGTTCCAGGGTGCTGCGGTCAAGGCCATTCTGCAGCAGCGGTGCCAGCTGGCTCATGTCGAGCGGGCGGGTATCAACGTGGCCCTCGGGGGTCAGGGGCTCGTGAGACTCCACAAAGGTCTGGCCGTATTCGTCGGTGCTGACCTTGAGCGCCTGGTTCACGATTTGTACACGGGTGCCTTTATTCACCTGGGCAAACAGCCATTCCACATGCTCAGGATACATGCGAATGCAGCCGGCGCTGGAACGCAGGCCCACGTCCAGGGGATCATTGGTGCCGTGGATCAGGTATTCACCGCTGCCATAGGCCAAGCGCATGGCGTATTCACCCAGGGGGTTGTCGGGGCCGGCGGGCACCACGGCCGGCAGGGGGATACCTTTGGCGGCATATTCCTTGCGGGTGGTGGCGGTGGGGGTCCAGGTGGGGTTTTCCCGCATCTGGGAAATACTGGTCACCATCTCGGGGGTGGCGCGGCCAACCCGGCCGATGCCGATGGGAAACACATATACCTGCTCTTCATTTTCGGGGTAGTAGTACAGGCGCAGCTCAGCCAGGTTGATCACGATACCCTGGGTCTCGGCCCGGGGCAGCAGCAGCTGGTTGGGAATGACAACCCGATCACCGGGTTGCAGCAGCAGCAGATCCTGATCCGGGTTGGCGGCCATGACCAGAATGGGGCTGACGCCGTAGTAGCGGGCCAGGGCGGCCAGGGTGTCACCTTCCTGGGCGGTATGAATCACAATCTGACCTACCGGCTGGCCTTTGTCTTCCGGCAGGGGCAGGGGGCGAACCGCCGCCTGGGCCAGTGATACCGGCAACAGTAGGGCCAGCAGTATAGCGCTCAACAGTTTCATGGTGTGGTTCTCTCAGTCTCTGGTTTGAACAGGGCATCATACTCTTGTACGACGAAAAAGGGATGCGCCCTGCGCATCCCTTAAAGACCCGGATTGTCGTGTTATGCTTCCAGCTCTTGCAGGCACATTTCTTCGTAAAGCTGTTTGCACCAGGCCTTGACCCTGTCCTGGGTCAGCTCGGGCTGACGGTCTTCATCAATGCCCAGGCCCACGAAATGGGCGTCGTCCACCAGGGCGCGGGATGCCTCGAAATCATAGCCGTCGGTAGACCAGTGGCCGATGATAATGGCGCCCTTGGGCTCGATGATGTCCTTCAGGGTGCCCATGGCGTCAAGGAAATACTCGGCGTAGTCTTCCTGATCACCGCAGCCAAAGATGGCAACCAGCTTGTCATTGAAGTCGATCTGTTCCAGCTCGGGGAAAAAGTCGTCCCAGTCCGCCTGGGATTCGCCATAGTACCAGGTGGGAATACCCAGCAGCAGCAGATCAAAACCGGCGATGTCTTCCTTGGTGCTTTTGGCGATATCGTGTACCTCGACCAGATGCTTGCCCAGCTCTTTCTGGATCATCTTGGCCACGGCTTCGGTATTGCCGGTATCACTTCCAAAAAACAGACCTACACTTGCCATAATTATGCCGTACCTGTTGAAAATGTATTGTTGAATCCTGGCCTTAGTCCAGATCCTGCTGAGCCAGCTGTTGCAGCAGCAGGACCTCGATCAGCTCGGCTCGGCTGAGCCGGCGTTCATCGGCCAGAAGGTTGAGTTTACTGAACAGTTGCTCATCTACCTTGAGCTCGATGCGGCGCAGGCCGCGCTCGCGATCCCGTCTGAGCTGGTTACGCTTGTTGAGCCTGAGCTGAGCCTGCCGGGGCAGGGGGTTGGTCTTGGGTCTGCCGGGGCGACGCTCGTCGGCAAACAAGTCCAGCGTGGTTCTGTCCGCCTCTTGTTTGGCCATGGTTCAACCGATACCGCCGCTTTCCCAGGCCGCCTCGATAATGCCCTTGGCAACAAAACCGGCACAGCCCAGAAACAGCACCAGCCACACAATGTAGCGACCAAATTTGGGCACGTTACCGCGCTTGAGCACATCCTGAATGGCCAGCCCAATCAGCAAAAAAATGACCACGAAAAACAGCTTCAGGCCTAGGCTTTCAAGCAGCTCGATTTGATCCAATGACATTCTGTTGACCGACCGATAAGAATGGGCGCCACTATAGCACAAAGCCAATCGGGCTGTTAACCGACTCCAAGCAGGAAATCCCGCACCAGCCGGTTGAAGGTCTGCGGCTTTTCCGCATGCAGCCAGTGGCCGGCATTGGCGATGACATGGGCCTTTGCCCGGGGAAACTGGGCGGCCACTTCGGGCTGGTGTTCGGGCAGCAGGTAGTCGGAGTCGCCACCCTTGATAAAGAGCACCGGTTGCTCATAAGGCGTGCTCAGGCCGGGCCAGTCCATGATGCTCGAATACGACCGGGACAGAACAGGAACATTGAAGCGCCAGCCGGCCTCGGCGGGCACGAAGGATTTAAGCAAAAACTGGCGCACGCCGGGTTCATTTACATGCTCGGCGAGCACCGCTTCGGCCTCCTTGCGGCTTTGACTACCGGCCTTCAGCACCGCCTGCAAGCCGGCAAAAACAGCCTGATGACGGGCCTTGTGGTAGGCCACCGGCGCCATGTCGGCCACCACCAGGGCGCGTATCCGTTCCGGTGCCAGGCCGGCGGCCATCATGATGGCCTTGCCCCCCATGGAGTGTCCCACCAGGGCGGGTCTGTCCAGTTGCAGCTGATCGGCCAGGGCCAGCAGATCGCCGGCCATGGCGGCATAGCTCATGTCATCGCTGCGGGGCGACAGGCCATGATTACGCAGATCCACGGCGATCACGTCAAAGTGCTCCGCCAGCTCCCGGCTCAGGCCATTGAGGTTGTCGAGGCTGCCAAACAGGCCGTGTACCAGCATGACCGGTATGCCCTGGCCCTGGCGACGATAATTCAGTTGCATGGATACTCGAGGGTTGTGTTGACATCAGGGAGTCATATTGTTGCTTGCCTCGCTGGCGGGCGCAACCCGCTTGGGCCGCGGCGCCGCTCCATGTATAATCGCCCACTCTTCACTGGGAGTGGATATGCCAGAAAAAATGATGAAAACCATAGAGGTGGATGAAGAGCTCTACCGTTATATCGCCAGCAACACGCGGCATATTGGCGAGAGCGCCTCGGATATTCTGCGCCGCCTGCTGAAACTGGATAATCAGGCCGACGTCGAGACGGTAACGCCGGCGGCACCTGCCCGGGCCCAGGGCGAAGGAGTGCTGCGTATGCTGGAGTCTGGTGCGCTGGCCGCCCAGGATTCGGCCATTGAGCGCTTTATGACGATCCTAGCGGTACTTTACCGGGAAAATCCCGCCGCCTTTGCCCAGGCTTCGGACATCAAGGGCCGCAAACGCATTTATTTCGCCGACTCTGAAACGGCGCTGCTGGCCGCGGGCAACACCACCAAGCCCCGCCCGATTGAGGGCAGCCCCTACTGGGTGATCACCAATACCAATACCGGCCGCAAGCGCAATATCGTCGCGCAGCTGATGGCCGCCATGGGCTATGCCCACGGCCTGATCGAGCGGGTCAGCCAGAGCATCTGAATACATCAAGGACCGAAAACATGAGCACGCACCCCAGGGCCGGCTTGCCGGCCCAACGCGCCGATCTGGTCAATATTCCCCAGTTGATGGCGGCCTTTTACCAGCGGGTGCCGACCCCGTCCGAGCCTGCCCAGCGAGTATCGTTCGGTACATCCGGGCACCGGGGGTCGGCCCTGGATACCAGCTTTAACCAGGCCCATATTCACGCCATCTGCCAGGCCGTGGCCGAATACCGGCAACAGCAGGGGCTGAGCGGCCCGCTGTTTCTGGGCATGGACACCCATGCCCTGTCGGAAGCGGCCTTTGGTGCGGCGCTGGAAGTGCTGGTGGCCAATGGGGTAGAGGTCAGGGTTCAGCAGGGCGGGGGCTATACGCCCACCCCGGTTATTTCCCATGCCATTCTCGGTCATAATCGACGTCATGCCGAACAGCAGGCAGACGGCCTGGTGCTTACGCCGTCACACAATCCGCCCCGGGATGGCGGCATCAAGTACAACGGCCCGGACGGTGGCCCGGCCAGCGCCGAGGCCACCACGGTGATCCAGCGTCGTGCCAATGACCTGCTGGCGGAGGGCAACGCCGGTGTGCGCCAGGTGCCTTATCTCGAGGCGTTGGCCCGGGCGGTTGAGCACGACTATGTCTCCGCTTATGTGGACGACCTGGCCGAGGTGATCGACATGGACGCCATTCGCCGCGCGGGCATTCGCATCGGCGTGGATCCTCTGGGCGGCTCCGGCCTGGCCTATTGGCCGCGCATTGCCGCACGCCATGGCCTCGATATTACCGTGGTCAACGAACGCCAGGATGCGGACTTTGGTTTTATGACCCTGGATCACGACGGCAAAATCCGCATGGACTGCTCGAGCCCCTGGAGCATGCAAAACCTGCTGGCGTTGAAAGATCAGTTCGACATCGCCTGTGGCAACGATCCGGATTACGATCGCCATGGCATTGTGGACGCCGAGGGGCTGATGAACCCCAACCATTACCTGGCGGTGTGCATTCATTACCTGTTTACCCACAGGCCCGATTGGCCGGTCAGCCTGGCGGTAGGCAAGACCCTGGTGTCGTCGTCCATCATCGATCGGGTGGCGGCCAGTTTGGAACGGCCGCTGATGGAAGTGCCCGTGGGCTTCAAATGGTATGTCCAGCCGCTGATGGAAGGCCGGTTGGCCTTTGTGGGCGAGGAGAGTGCGGGGGCATCTTTCCTGCGCCGTGACGGCGGTGTCTGGACCACCGACAAGGACGGCTTCATTCCCTCGTTGCTGGCGGCGGAGATGCTGGCGGTCACCGGCCTGACCCCGCACCAGTATTATGATCGACTCACCCAGGAATTGGGCCGCCCCTGCTACCGGCGGGTGGATGCGCCGGCCAGTCACGCCCAGAAAAAAGTGTTGGCGGCGCTCAATCCCGAGGACGTACAGGCCGATACCCTGGCAGGTGATGCCATTATTGCCCGGCTGACGGCGGCACCGGGTAATGGCGCCGCCATCGGCGGTCTCAAAGTGGTGACCGGGCAGGGCTGGTTTGCCGCCCGTCCCAGCGGCACCGAGCAGGTGTATAAAATCTATGCCGAAAGTTTTCGGAATGAGCACCACCTCGAACAGCTGATCACCGAAGCCAAGGCCCTGGTTGGTGATGTCTTCGCCCGCGCCGGCGTCTGAGCCTTCTCTTACCGGCCGGCATTTCACTGCCGGCCGTTTTGTTTTACGTACCTGCCTTTTTCAGCGCCCGCTGTTGTCCTGTGTGAACGTATTTAGACTTTGATACCAAAATCGTGTTTCATGGCATGGTAATATTTTGTCAAAACGCGGATTAATGGAGGTATCTGTGAACAATACTCGGCTGAACGACTTTCTGGCCCTGAGCCGACGCCACCCTTGGCACCTGGAACCCTTTACCGAAACCCTGCCCGATGGCACTCGCGCCGAGGTGTGGGACACCGGCGTGATTTGTCTTGAGCCGGCGCTACCGGCGCAGCGGGATCTGGTGATTTCCTGCGGCATTCACGGCAATGAAACCGCGCCCATCGAGCTGTGCGAGCGGCTGCTGCAACAACTGGTTTCGGGCCGGCTGCGCTGTCGCCAGCGACTGTTGCTGATCTTTGGTCATCCGGCGGCGATGAATGCCGGCGTACGGGAGCTGAAGGAAAATCTCAACCGGCTGTTTTCCGGGGCACACGCCCGCGGCGGGGTGGAGAGTCAGGAACGGCAGCGGGCGGCGGCGCTGGAAGGCTATGTAACCCGTTTCTTTGACGCGCGCGAAGACGGTGAACGGTTGCACTACGATTTGCATACCGCCATTCGGCCCTCACTGCATGAAAAGTTTGTGGTGCACCCCTTTACCCATGGAGCTCCCTACAGCAGCAGCCAGCTGGGATTGTTGCAGGCGGCCGGCATCAACACCATTTTGCTCTCCCAGGCGCCCACCACCACCTTCAGTTACTTTAGTGCCCGCCGTTTTGGCGCCCAGGCCTTTACCATTGAGCTGGGCAAGGTCATGCCCTTTGGCCAGAATGATCTCGGTCGGCTGACGGCGCTGGAGCAGTGCCTGACCGCCTTGATCTCCACGCCCGGCTGGCAACCTCCGGCGCCGGATCTGGCCAGGCTGGAGGTGTTTGACGTTTGTCAGGAAATCGTCAAGCAGAGCGAGAATTTTCGTCTTAACTTTAGCAAGGATGTCTCCAATTTCACGACCTTTGAGGCTGGCACGTTGCTGGCCACCGACGGAGAACGTCGCTGGTGTGCACAATCTGACGGTGAGGCCGTGGTGTTTCCCAATGCCGATGTGGCGCCGGGCCAACGCGCTGCCCTGATGGTGACACCGGTGCGCTTGACCACGGATCAGTTGGCTTGAACGGGTGGCTGGTGCAGAACTTTTGTGAAGCTGACGCGTTTTTGTAAACAAAATGTAGATTTTAAGTGTGTGCCTGTGTAATCATTTAATTGCTGAAAAGTTGGGTACAATAAGTACAAAAAAATATTACTTTGTATTCACATCAGGATACACCCTTTGAACCATGTGAAGGAATCACGGTTATGAAGCACACCAGCAAGCGCGTTTTCACCCTGTCTGCCCTGGCCTTGGCCGTTGTTGCCACTCCTCAGCTGAGCGCCGCCACCTGGTCCGATACTTATATCGGCTATCGCTATGGCACCGAGTTCACCGAGCCGAACAATCCTAATGATGTAGAAAAACACATTCTGCAGCTGACTCATGCCAGCGGTTACGCTTACGGCCAGAACTTCTTTAACCTGGATATTCTGCAGTCGGACGATATGGATCCGGCCAGCGGCAGCGATCGTGGTGAAGGCGACGGTGCCATGGAAGCCTATCTGACCTACCGCCATCAGCTGCACCTGGGCAAGGTATTTGATACCGATCTGAGCTTTGGCCCGGTCAAGGAAGTGGCCGTGACCGCCGGTGTCGACCTTAATACCAAAAATACCGCCTTTGCCCCGCGCAAGCAGTTGCTGGTAGTTGGTCCGACCCTGAAGTTCGGTCTGCCCAAGGGCTTTGCGGATTTGAGCCTGTTTTACGGCTATGAGCGAAACCACTGTGGTGCCAGTTTCTGCCAGCAGAGCGACATCAGCTTTGACCCCTACTATATAGTGAACCTGACCTGGGGCATTCCCTTTAACGCCGGCCCGGTACCGATGAAATTCCAGGGTTTCGGTAACTACAATGGTGCCAAAGGGGAAGACTACAACTTTAACGAGACCAAGCCGGAGGTGCTGATCCGTACCTCCCTGATGGTGGACGTGGGTGATCTGGCCTTTAACAAGAGCAATACCCTGTGGGCCGGCGTGGGCTACGAATACTGGGACAACAAGTTCGGTAACCATGGTAAGCCGGGCGTTGACACCCGTGCCCCGACTTTCCAGCTGGAATGGCATTTCTGAGCCGGGGGCTTTTCCGGGTGTAAATCCCTTTCCGTGATATAAAAAAGAGCGCTTCGGCGCTCTTTTTCCTTTTCTGGTTCAGAAGCGCCAGGCTGCCAGGGCCTGCACCGCGCTTTCGGTCACCGAGCCGCCGAACTTGTTGTGCCAGTACTGATATTCCACGCCCACGAACAGCCGCTTGGGATCATTGAACAGGGTCTTACCCAGATCGTAGCGTAACTGGGGTTGTGCCAGCACATGTGCCTTGACCTTGTCACCAAATTCGTTGTCACGGCTGCCAATGTATTCAACATGACCTTCCAGGCTGAAGTCGTGGCGCCCCAGGGCAAAGGGGAAGGCCCAGGCGGTATCCAGCATCCAGCTGTCGCTCTCCCGCGGGGCTCCGCCGCCGGCCACGCCGGTGCTGTCGTCGATATAGGCGGTGATCAGAGTATTGAAGAAGGCGGCGCCCGGTACGTCCAGGGCCAGCTGCAGGCCCGGCAGATACTTGCGCACCTTGCTGTCTCCCCCGGCATTGACCCCAAGCACGATGCCCACGTCCTTGATCGGCCCCAGGCTCAGATCGTGTCCGCCGATCTTGCCCAGGCTGAAGTTGAAATAACCCTCGCCATACCAGTCACGATGGCGCTGATCGTCCTTCCAGTCGGAGTAGTCCACGAAAAAGAAGTTGTCGCCATATTTCCAGCCACTGGCATGTTGCAGGGTGTAGATGCTGGTGGTCGACTTGCGGTTGGCCTCGGGGCCAAAGGGCTGCTGTTTGAGCTCGCCCAGCTGGTAGTGCAGTTCGGTGGTGCTCCAGTCGGCGGCCAGGGCCGGCATGCCGGTGATGGCAACCAGCAGGGGCAGGGTGGATTTCCTGATCATGACTTCCTGTATCCTTGTATCCATTGTATTGATTGTCGAAAACCCAATGACACCAATGTGCGTGTGTTTGGGGTACAAGGATGTTACCGATTTGTGACGCTAATATTGTGATCCATCTCTTAAAACCACAAATAATTTTATATGAAGAATCTTCTATTGAAGGTTTTTAAGTGCTGTCCGGCCGAGTGCCGAGTGTGAAGGAAGGCAGGGAATAAAAAGAGCCTTTCGGCTCTTATTTATCTGGTCTGCCTAGGGCGGGCGCTGTGGCGTCCGCCGGCTTGGCCTTTGCCTGTTCACCCTGGTGAGACTTGGGTCCGAACGGATAGCGTCTGTGGGTAAACACATAGTGATAGGCACTGGCAAAGCCTACCATAAAGAGGGTGCCGGCCAGGGTGGGCAGAATAAAGTCCAGGGGGGACAGGTGGGCGGCCGACAGGTAAATCAGTATGGGGTTGGCACCGGCGGGCGGGTGCAGGGTATCGGTCACGACCATTAGCGCCAGGCTCAGGCCAAAGCAGAATCCCAGTCCCAGCAGCGGGTCGGGAATCAGCTCCAGTCCGGCGACGGCGACGCAGGTGGTCAGCAGGTGTCCCAGAATCACGTTTTTGGGGCGGGACAGGGGCGCAGAAGGCAGTAACAGCAACAGCACCAGGCTGGCACCCATGGGCGCGCTCAGCACCATGAAATGGGTCCAGTGTTTCAGATAGCTCAGGCAGATAACGGCCACAAAGCCGGCAATTCCGGCGAGGCCAGCGTCACGCAGGCGGTGTTTTAAGTGCATTGAGACCTCATGGGGATGCGTATTTTTATGATTAGGCTTATGAAGCAAGCTGTTAAATTGTATTTAAAATGCATATAAAATAAAAGTCGCCTTTCCCGAAGCCCCGGCAAGGAGTAAACCATGAGAGAACATGAATCCCTGCGCAAGGCGTTGCGCTGGCTCACCGAACAGGCGTGTATCGATCGGAATGCCATCGCCGAAGCCAGCAATCATTTCGATCTGTCTCCCCTGGATGAGCAGTTTCTACGGGACTACTTTCTGAGACGCGGCACACCCGGCCCCTCAAAAAATGCGCAAAATGATGATTTGAAAAGCAATTGAACCGTCACGCCCTTTACAGCGCGAGGCCGGCCGCAGTATGATTCGCCGGGTCAGGAGGGGTGGCAGAGTGGTTGAATGCACCGGTCTTGAAAACCGGCGTGGGTTTATAGCCCACCGTGGGTTCAAATCCCACCTCCTCCGCCAGACATCAAAAAGCCCGCTGCATATGCAGCGGGCTTTTTGCTTTAATCCCATGTAACAGCCGGCCGAGTTGGCCGGCCGTGTGATCAGGGGCTTGGTGTCGGTCGGCGCCGGCGTTGCCCCCAGGCAACCAGGCCGGCCAGGATCAGGGCGGGAATAAACATCCATTCCTTGTCGGGCCGGTCCGAGGGCCGTTGCAGTGCCACCACCTCCAGGTCGAAGTCCACCCCCAGCCGCTCGGCCTGGCTACCAAAGTCGACCATGTCGACCATGACCTTGTCGCCGTCGCGACGCAGGCTGCTGATACCGGTACTGGCCAGGCGCTCGGCGGCACTCTGCCGGCTGGCGTCAAAGTTGAGCTTGACGATTTTACTGACCGGCTCGCCAAACAGGTTGGTGCCCCCTAGTTGCAGAATGATCGACTCGCTTGCGGGCAGGCTCTCCACCACCTGCTCCCACTGGCTGGCGTCGTACTGGGCCATGGGCGGAAACACCTTGTCCCAGAAAAAGCCAGGCCGGAACAGGGTAAAGGCCACCAGCAGCAGCGCCAGGGTTTCCCACCAGCGACTTTTCACCAACCAGTAGCCCTGAGTGGCGGCGGCAAACAGCAGCATGGCCGCCAGCGCGCTGGCGATGGTGATCAACAGGCCGCTCCAGCTGTCGATGCCCAGTAACAGCAGCTGGGTATTGAAGATAAACATAAAGGGCAAAATGGCGGTACGAATGTCGTAGGTAAAGCCCTGAATACCGGTCTTGATTGGATCGGCCTTGGCAATGGCGGCGGCAGCAAAGGCCGCCAGCCCCACCGGCGGCGTGTCGTCGGCGAGAATGCCAAAATAGAACACGAACAGGTGCACGGCAATCAGCGGCACAATCAGCCCGTGCTGGGCGCCCAGGTTGACAATCACCGGTGCCATCAGGGTCGATACCACTATGTAGTTGGCGGTGGTGGGCAGGCCCATGCCCAACAGCAGGCTGATCACCGCGGTAAAGATCAGCATCAACAGCAGGCTGCCGCCGGAGATAAACTCCACGAACTCCGTCATCACCAGGCCGATGCCGGTCAGGGTGACGGTGCCCACTACGATGCCGGCGGCGGCGGTGGCCACGCCGATGCCAATCATGTTGCGGGCGCCGGTGACCAGCCCCATAAACAGATCAAAGGCGCCTTCCCTGAGCAGCCCCTCGCTGTGCTGTTTGCGAAACAGGGCCTTGAGCGGCTTGTGGGTCACCACGATAAACATCATGAACAGGGTGGCCCAGAATGCCGACAGCCCCGGCGACAGTCGCTCCACGGTCAGGCACCACACCAGCACCACGATGGGCAGCAGGTAATACATGCCCGACTTGAAGGTGGGGCCGGGCTCGGGCATGTGAATGTCCGGGTTTTCCGGGTCATCCATGGCCAGATCCGGCAGTCGGGCGGCCCAGGCCACCAGCGCCAGGTACACCAGTAACGCCAGCAACGCCAGTATCCAGCTGGCCAGGGGGCCGAACAGGGTCTTGGTCCAGCCGATGCCGTAGTAGACCACGGCGGTCAGTACCATCAGGGCGATCACCGCGGTCAGCCCGCCAAGCAGGCGCTGGGCCAGGCTGGGGCGATGGCGCCGTTGCAGTGGCTGCATGCCGGCCTTGACGGCTTCCAGATGCACAATGTAGATCAGTGCGGCGTAGGAGATCAGCGCCGGCAGTATCGCCGCCTTGATCACCTCGATATAGGAGATGCCGACGTACTCCACCATCAGAAAGGCGGCGGCGCCCATGATGGGCGGCGTTAGCTGACCATTGGTGGAGGCGGCCACTTCCACCGCACCGGCCTTGGTGGCGGGAAAGCCGACCCGTTTCATCAGCGGTATGGTAAAGGTGCCCGTGGTCACCACGTTGGCGATGGACGAGCCGGACACCAGTCCCGACAGCCCCGACGACACTACCGCCGCCTTGGCCGGGCCGCCGCGCAGGTGGCCGAGCAGGGAAAATGCCAGCTTGATAAAGTAATTGCCGGCGCCGGCCCGTTCCAGCAGCGAGCCGAACAGCACAAACATGAATACAAAGGAGGTGGACACCCCCAGTGCCACGCCAAAGACCCCTTCGGTGGTCAGCCACTGGTGGGTCACGGTGCGAGCCAGGCTGGCGCCACGATGAGCGATCACTTCCGGCATCCAGGGGCCGGCAAAGGTGTAGAATAAAAAGATCGCCGCCACCACCATCAGCGGTGGCCCAAGGGCCCGGCGGGTTGCTTCCAGCAGCAGCACCATACCGATACAGGCCACCACCAGATCCTGCATGATGGGCAGTCCCGGCCGGCTGGCCAGTTCCCGGTAGAACAGAAACAGATAGGAGGCGCAGAAGGCGCCAATCAAGGCCAGGGTCCAGTCGTGCCAGGGAATGCGGTCCCGGGGCGAATGCTTGAGCGCCGGAAAGGCGGTGAACGACAGAAACACCGCAAAGGCCAGGTGAATGGAACGGGCCTCGGTATCGTTGAAAATGCCCAGGTTGAACATAAAGGGCAGGGGCGAGACATACCACAGCTGAAACAGCGCCCAGCACAGGGGAACCAGCAGCAGCACCCAATGGCCAATGCCGGTGGGATGACGGCCGCCGGTGTCGGCCTGGGCCAGCATGTCGTCCAGCTGTTGTTGCGTGTTGTCCTGAGGCGGTTGGGACATGGACTTTTCCTCCGAAGGTCAGGAATAAACAGCAAGCCGGGGCGGCAAGGCACATGCTTGCCGCCCCGGGTGCGTGCTGACCGAAACAGGGGGAAGCTTGCTTCCCCGTTGCAGGGCCGGGTTATTCGACCAGGCCGGCTTCCTTGTAATATTTCTGCGCGCCGGGGTGCAGCGGAGCACTCAGGCCGTCCTTGACCATTTCCTCTTTCTTGAGGCCGCCAAAGGCCGGGTGCAGGCGCACAAACTGATCAAAGTTGTCAAACACCGCTTTGGTCAGCTGATAAATCTGGGCTTCCGGCACAGTGGCGCTGGTCACCAGGTTGGCGCCCACGCCAAAGGTCTGCACGTCCTCGTCCGAGCCGGTGTATTCCCCGCCGGGAATGGTGATGTAACGATAGTAGGCGTTGTCGCCGACCAGCTTGTCGACCACTTCGCCGCTGACCGACACCAGGTTGGCCTCACAGGCGGTGGTGGCTTCCTTGATGGAGCCGTTGGGGTGACCCACCACATAGACAAAAGCGTCGATGCGGTTGTCGCACAGCGCCTGGCCGTGCTCGGCCGGGCGCAGTTCGGACACCAGGCTGAAATCATCGTGGGTCCAGCCATAGGCCTTCAGCAGCACTTCCATGGTATCGCGCTGGCCGGAGCCCGGGTTGCCGATATTGACCCGCTTGCCCTTGAGATCGTCAAAGGTTTTGATGTTGGCGTCCTTGCGCGCCACTATGGTGACCGCCTCGCCATGCAGGGCGAAGACGGCACGGAGATCCTCATAGGCACCCTGCTCGGCAAAGGGGCCTTCGCCATTCAGCGCCTGATATTCCAGATCCGACTGGGCCACGCCCACTTCCAGCTCACCGGAGCGCAGCGAGTTGAGGTTGTAGCCGGAGCCCCCGGTGCTTTCCACCGAGCAGCGAATGCCGTGCTCGGCCCGGCCCTGGTTGACCAGGCGGCAGATGGCGCCGCCGGTGGGGTAATACACCCCGGTCACGCCACCGGTGCCGATGGTGATAAAACTCTGCTCTACCGCCATGGCGGCGGGCACGCCGGCGCCCAGTCCCAGGCTCATGATGGCTGCCGCGCCGCTGATGGTCTTCTTGATCGACATAGTTGCTTTCCTTGTCTTGAGGGTTCACTAAAGGTGCTGGAAATTTTTAGCTAAGCCATTAAAAGATAGCAAAAAATAACTTCGAAAGGCGAGGATAAAGGCGTCTTTTGAGTATGATTCGACTGAGGATGAAAAAGGCCGGCATGTCTTCATGCCGGCCTTGCAGGGAAAGGGCGTGGGTTCAGCGGCTGTTGATGGCCGCCACCATGCGGTGCAGGGCTTCGTCGAGCATGGCGCGAGGACAGCCGAAATTCAGCCGCACAAAGTCGCTGCCGCCGAACTGGCCACCCGGAGACAGCCCCACGCCGGCCTGTTCAAAGAAACCGATAGGGTCGTCCAGCTCCAGGCCGCTGATGTCGATCCAGGCCAGGTAGGTGGCCTCGGGGCACAGCACCCGTACCCCGGGCACGCCGTTGAGGCGCTCCACCAGCAGATCCCGGTTCTGGCGCAGGTAGTCGAGCTGGGCCTGCAGCCATTCTTCTCCGTCGGCATAGGCGGCCTCGGCGGCCACAAAGCCGAGCAGGTTGACGTCGGCCATGATGCCGCGGGCGGCGCGAATAAAGCGGGTGCGCAGCTCCGGATTGGGCACCACCGCAAAGGAGCAGCACAGGCCGGCGATGTTAAAGGTCTTGCTCGGCGCCATCAGAATAATGCTGCGATCGGCGGCGTCTTCGTCGATGGCGGCATAGGGCACATGAGACTTGCCTTCATCCAGCAGCAGATCGCAGTGAATTTCGTCGGAGCACACCACCAGGTTGTGGCGTTTGGCGATGTCGTTGATGGCCTGCAGCTCTTCCCGCGTGTAGATGGTGCCGCCCGGATTGTGCGGGTTGCAGAACAGCAGCAGATCGCTGTCTTTGGCCTGACGCTCCAGGGACTCGAGATCCAGCAGCCAGCGCCCGTCCTTTTCCACCATTTCCACGTGGGCGGCCTTGCGGCCGTGAAAGCCCGGGGCGTGCAGGAAGGGGTAATAAATGGGCTTGGGCATCAGAATATTGCTGCCTGGTTCGCTGAAGGTCTGACAGGCCAGGTTCAGGGCCGGCACCACCCCGGGCATGTAGACCAGCCAGTCCGCTTCAATGTGCCAGCCGTAGCGCTCACGCAGGCGGGTGATGATCAGCTCGGTCAGGGCCGGCGTGGGGCGGCTATAGCCGAAAATACCGTGCTCCACCCGTTCGCTCAGCGCCTCGATGACCGCCGGCGGCGCCTTGAATTCGGTGTCGGCCACCCACATGGGCAGAATGTTGGTGCCTTCGTATTTCAGCCACTTGAGGGCGCGAGTGGGCCTGCGGTCTATCCACTGATCAAAATCAAACATTGCGTGAGTCCTTGTTTACTGCGAGCCCAACAGCATAAGGAAGCGCGAAGGCGGAGGCAAGATTCAGGAGGCCGGCGGAGTGGTGCCTGGCTCGCCGTAGTGCTGGCGGATCAGGCTCAGCAGCAGGCTGGCGGCCGGTCCCGGTGGGGTGGTGCCGGGTAGCACCAGGTGAGTAAAACGCTTGCGCAAGGCCTGGTTGACCATTGGCAGGCGCACCAGGGCTCCGTCGCTTATCATGGGCGACACCACATCCTGGGGCAACCAGGCAAAACCGGTGCCTCGGCGCAGCAGTGACAGGGCGTCGTGCAGGTGATGAATAATCCAGCGTTGCTCGGCCCGGGCCCAGCCTTCCTCTTGTTCACTGCCGTCCGCCAGCACCAGTTCCAGCTGTTGTTCCAGCTCGGTCTGACTGACCTCGGCCAGCGCCGCCAGCGGGTGATCGGGGGCGCATACCGGCACATAGACGGTAGTGGCCAGGGGCAGCGAGGTGATATTGGCAAAGGCGCGGGAAGCAAACACCATGTTGGCGGCCTGCTGGTTGATTACCGCCTGGCAGCCGGAAGGCTGGGTCTCCACCAGGTGAATGCGGCAGCCCCTGGCCTGAGGGCTGAACTCGGCCAGCGCCTGATACAGCGGATCCCGCGGCAAGGAAGCTTCCACCACAATGCGCAGTACCGGCTCCCAGCCGCTGGCCAGCACGCCGGCGAGGCGCTCCAGGTTTTCCACGTCCTGAGTGAGCTTGCGTGAGCGGCGCAGAAACACCTCGCCCTGGGGAGTGAGGCAGGCCTTGCGGCCGCGCACCTCCAGCAGTGCCAGCCCCAGGGATTGCTGCAGTTTGGCCACCGCATGATTCAGGGACGACTGACTTTTATTGAGCTTTTCCGCCGCCTGGGCATAACCGCCACAGTCGACCACTGCCTGAAAAATACGCCACTGCTCAACCGTGCTTTTGGGACGATACATGGATGCCTTGCCTGCCTTGGCCGGGGGTGATGGACGGGCCTGGCGGCCCGTCCGGGGTTCCATGATCAGTTTTAGCCGATTTTACCGTGGCTGTCAGCTTTTGACGGAGGCGCCGGGCACTCGGTCGGGCTGGGCATCGATGGACTGACCATTGGTATCCTGGCTGTCCGGA
The DNA here is from genome assembly GCF_002242685.1 of Oceanimonas doudoroffii. Classification (NCBI taxonomy): domain Bacteria; kingdom Pseudomonadati; phylum Pseudomonadota; class Gammaproteobacteria; order Aeromonadales; family Aeromonadaceae; genus Oceanimonas; species Oceanimonas doudoroffii. The sequence goes on along the minus strand of NZ_NBIM01000001.1, from coordinate 1,033,000 downwards.
CCCATCAGCCACAGGTAGGGCGCCATAATGTCGGCGGGGCCGCGCAGGCTGGAAGGGGCCTCGGCGGGAAAGGCGCGGGCGCGCATATGGGTGCGGGTGGCGCCGGGATTGATGCAGTTGGCACGCACGCCGGTGCCGTCGAGCTCGGCGGCCAGCACCTGCATCATGCCCTCGGTGGCAAACTTGGAAACGGCATAGCTGCCCCAGTAGGCTCGACCCTGTCGGCCCACGCCCGAACTGGTAAAAATGATGGCGGCGGGCTTGCTGTCTTTCAGCAGCGGCAGCAGCGCCTGGGTCATCAGAAACTGGGACTTGAGGTTGACCTGCATCACCTTGTCCCACTCGTCTTCGCCGATCATCTCAAAGGGGCCCAGTGCACCCAGCTGGCCGGCGTTGAACAGTACGCCGTCAAGGCGACCAAACTGCTGGCGCAGGGTGGCGGCCATGTCCAGATAGTTCTGCTTGCTGGCACCTTGCAGATCCAGGGGAATAATGGCCGGCTCCGGGCTGCCCTGGGCCTGCAGCTCGTCGTAAACGGCTTCCAGTTTCTTGACCGTTTTGCCCAGCAGCACCACGGTGGCGCCATGGGCACCGTAGCTGAGTGCGGCCTGTCGGCCAATGCCGTCGCCGGCGCCGGTCACCAGAATAACCTTGCCCTTGAGCAGATCGGAAGAAGGGTGATAGTCGAGCATGTGCCTCGTTCTCTGTGCGCAATTCAAAGTGGCCTGATCAAACCAGACTCCGCGGCACTATGCCAGTGCCGAAAGCAAAAAAGCCGATTGGTGTTCCTGTTTGAGACTTTTACAATGGCGGCATCAGCCAGCGAAGGAGATAAAATAGTGGAGTTTTTATACGAATACGGCCTCTTTGCCGCCAAGGCACTGACCTGGGTGGTGGCCCTGGGGGTTATCATCGCCCTGGTGGCCGGTGCGGCGGCCAAACAGAAGCAGGGGGGAGACGGCGTTCGGGTCAAGGATCTGAGCGCGGCCCTGCGCCGTCAGCAGCGCCGGCTGCGCCTGGAGACCGCGGCGAACGACGCCGAGCGCAAGGCGCTGAAGCAGGAATTTCAGAAGGCCGACAAGGCCGAGAAAAAACAGGGGGACGCTCGCTCCCGGCTCTATGTGCTCGATTTTCGGGGTAGCATGGATGCGCGGGAAGTGGCCGGGCTGGGGCGGGAAGTCAATGCCCTGCTGCAGCTGGCCGAACCCGGTGACGAGGTACTGGTGCGGCTGGAGTCCGGTGGGGGCGTGGTGCACGGTTATGGTCTGGGCGCCGCCGAGCTGCAGCGGCTTAAGGGCCACGGGCTCAAGTTGACGGTGGCGGTGGACAAGGTGGCCGCCAGCGGCGGTTACATGATGGCCTGTGTGGCCGAGCGCATCATTGCCGCCCCCTTTGCCATTATCGGCTCCATCGGGGTGGTGGCCCAGTTGCCCAACTTCAACAAATTCCTCAAAAACCACGATATCGATGTGGAACTGCATACCGCCGGGGAATACAAGCGCACCCTGACCCTGTTCGGGGAAAACGACGATCATGGCCGGGCCAAGTTTCGCGAGGAACTGGAGGTGATCCATCAACGCTTCAAGGCCTTTATTGCCCAGAACCGGCCCAAAATCGAGCTGGAGCGGGTGGCTACCGGTGAGCACTGGTTGGCCAGCGATGCCGAAGCGCTGGGATTGGTGGATGGCTTGCAGACCAGCAACGACTACCTGCTGGCGCAGAGCGCCGGCAAGCGGGTGATTAGCCTGCACTTCAAGCCCAAACAAACACTGAGAGACAAGCTTGGCAAGGCGGCCGAAGTGGGGGTGAGCCGGGCACTGATGAAGCTGTATGAGGCCGGTCAGCGGCCCTTTGGCTGATTAAAAATACGGGACTGGGGAAGGGGACCATTCCCCCACCCCAGTCCCGAATGTGCATTACCGCTGAAACGGATACACGGAGCCCAGATTCAGGATGCGGGTCAGCTCGTCCAGGGCGGTGCGGGACTCGGTCAGCAGCGCCGGATCCCGCAGATCATCGGGGCTCAGTCGATCCCGGTAGTGGCGGTTGACCCACTGGCTCAGGCGGCCATGCAGTTCATCCGTCATCAGACAGGCCGGGTTGACCGCGGCCAGCTCCGCCTCGTTCATGGCCACTCGCAGTCGCAGACAGGCGGGGCCGCCCCCGTTTTGCATGCTTTGCTTCACGTCCATGAAACGCACTTCCTGCACCGGCGTGCCCAGGGTGGTCAGCCGCGTCAGGTAGGCGCTCACATTGGGCGTGTCGGCGCACTCGGTGGGGGCGATCAGCGCCATGTGCCCCGGGGCCAGGGTAACCAGCTGGGTGTTGAACAGGTAGCTTTTCACCGCGTCGGCCACCGGCACGTCCTTATCGGACACCTCGATAAAGTGCAGCCCGGCATCGGGCAGTTTGCGGATCAGCTCGTCCTGCATGGCTTGCGTGTCGAGGAAGGCCTGCTGGTGATAAAACAGCACGTTGCCGTTGCCCACTGCAATCACGTCATTGTGAAAGACCCCCCGATCGATCACCGCCGGATTTTGCTGAATAAAGGCGGTGTTGTGCTCACCCAGGCCGTGCAACCGGGCCACGGCGCGGGAGGCCTCCAGGGTTTGGCGCGCCGGGTAACGTTGGGGCGCCGGAGCATCGGGTTGATGGGCGCTGCGGCCATACACAAAAAGCTCCAGTCCGCGACCCTGGTCGTCGTACAGGCGGGTGTGGTTGGCGGCGCCTTCGTCGCCCAGATCATCATGGGCGGGCAGGGCGGCGTGGTGATGAAAATAGCGTTCGTCGGCAAACACTCGGCGCAGAATGCGGCCGGTTACCTCATGCTCCAGGGAGCGGTGAAACTTGTTGATCAGGTTGGCAGGAGTGAAATGCAGCCGGCCGTCGGCGGTGTCGGCACTGGGCGATACCGTGGCGGCGTTGGCGGTCCACATCGACGAGGCGGAACAGCAGGCCGCCAGCAGTGCCGGTGCTTCGCGATAGGCCTTGTCCAGCACCTCGGCGTCGGTGCCGCCAAAACCGAGCCGGCGCAGGGTGGCCAGGTCGGGGCGCTCCTGGGGAGCAAGTACGCCCTGCACCAGGCCGAGATCGGCCAGCGCCTTCATCTTGTCAAGTCCCTGCAAGGCGGCCTGGCGCGGGTTGGAACTGTTGCGGGCATGATGGCGCGACGCCACATTGCCCCAGGACAGGCCGGCGTAGTTGTGGGTGGGGCCGACCAGGCCGTCAAAGTTCGCTTCGGTAACAACCATTACAATCTCCTTTAAAATGGTTTATATGGCCACAATTCTGCTGCGTGAGGCCATTATATTTGGATTTTTCAAGGAGTTGTAACCGGATTTTAACAGTCGAACCCGCCGTCAAAATAATGATGCATAAAAAGCGGGCGAACAGGCACAAGATGTAAAAAAGCAGTTGATTCCTGCTGAGGTGAGGGCGTTAATAAATAAATATAAATTCATTGAAATTTTTTCAGGCCCGGGCCCGGCGAGTTTGCTTTTTACGGTCATATCACTTATACAGCCGTCATTACCGAGCCGCCGACCCGCCCGAACGGGGCCAGACATTAAGGATCTCAACGCGCTTTATGAGCAAATCTCTCGTTATTGTGGAATCGCCCGCCAAAGCCAAGACCATCAACAAGTACCTGGGCAGGAACTACGTGGTCAAATCCAGTGTCGGTCATGTTCGGGACCTGCCGACTGCCGGCTCTGCCAGTGGCAAAAAGCCCGCCGCCCGCAAGACCGACACCAAGAGCCTGAGTGCCGAAGAAAAGGCCCGGCTGAAAAAGGAAAAGGATCACAAGGCACTGATCGCCCGCATGGGGGTGGATCCGGAGCAGGGCTGGCAGGCCAACTACCAGGTGTTACCGGGCAAGGAAAAGGTGGTCAGCGAACTGCAGGCCCTGGCCGAGAAGGCCGACACCGTCTACCTCGCAACGGATTTGGACCGCGAAGGGGAAGCCATTGCCTGGCACCTGAAGGAGCTGATCGGCGGTGACGACGACCGCTTCAAGCGGGTGGTGTTTAACGAGATCACCAAGTCCGCCATTCAGGACGCCTTCAGCCAGCCTTCGGAGCTGAACCTGAACCGGGTCAACGCCCAGCAGGCCCGGCGTTTTCTCGATCGGGTGGTGGGTTACATGGTGTCGCCGCTGCTGTGGAAAAAGGTGGCCCGCGGCCTGTCCGCCGGCCGGGTGCAGTCGGTGGCGGTGCGCCTTATCGTGGAAAAAGAGCGCGAGATCAAGGCCTTTGTGCCCGAAGAATACTGGGACATTCAGGCCCTGCTGGGCAATGAGCAACGGCTGGCGCTGACCATGATGGTGGCCAAGTTCCAGGGCAAGGAGTTCCGCCCTACCAACGAGGCGGACACCATGACGGCGGTGAATGCCCTGCGTGCCAGCTCCTTTGAGGTGGCTTCTCGGGAAGACAAACCGACCCAGAGCAAGCCGCCGGCGCCCTTTATCACTTCCACCCTGCAGCAGGCCGCCAGCACTCGGCTGAGCTTTGGCGTGAAGCGCACCATGATGCTGGCTCAACGCCTTTATGAGGCCGGTTACATCACCTATATGCGTACCGACTCCACCAACCTGAGCCAGGAAGCAGTGGCCTCGGTGCGCGATTATATTCAAGAGCACCACGGCAGCGCCTATCTGCCCGAATCGGCCAACGTCTACGGCGCCAAGGCCAACGCCCAGGAGGCCCACGAGGCCATTCGTCCGTCCGACGTGACCCTGTCTGCCGAGCAGCTCGACGGCATGGAGGCGGACGCCAAGCGGCTGTATGACCTGATCTGGCGTCAGTTCGTGGCCTGCCAGATGACCCCGGCCAAATACGACAGCAGCACCATCACGGTGCGGGCCGGTGACTACGAGCTCAAGGCCCGGGGCCGCATTCTGCGTTTCGCTGGCTGGACCAAGGTACTCACGCCGCAAAGTCGCAAGGGCGAAGACACCGAGCTGCCGGCGGTGCAGGCGGGTGAAGTCCTGACCCTGAACGAACTGACCCCCAAGCAGCACTTTACCAAGCCGCCGGCCCGCTTTACCGAGGCGGCCCTGGTGAGAGAGCTGGAAAAGCGTGGCATCGGCCGGCCGTCCACCTATGCCTCCATCATTTCCACCATTCAGGACCGGGGCTATGTCAAGGTGGAAAGCCGTCGTTTCTACGCCGAGAAAATGGGCGAAATCGTGGCCGACCGGCTGCAGGAAAGCTTCGCCGAGCTGATGAACTACGACTTCACCGCCCAGATGGAAAGCAAGCTGGATGAAATCGCCGGTGGCCAGCTCAACTGGACACAGGTGCTCGACGCCTTTTATGCCGAGTTCAGTGAGGAGCTGGAAAAAGCCGAGCGGCCGGCGGACGAGGGCGGTATGCGCGCCAATGAAATGGTGATGACCGACATCGATTGCCCGGCCTGTGGCCGTAAAATGGGTATTCGCACCGCTACCACCGGGGTGTTTCTGGGCTGCTCCGGCTACGCCCTGCCGCCCAAGGAGCGCTGCAAGCAGACCATCAATCTCATTCCCGGTGACGACTTCGTGCTTGCCAACGATGAGGAAGCGGAAACCGACGCCCTGCGAGCCAAGCGTCGCTGCGGTAAGTGCGGCACCGCCATGGATGCCTACCTGATCGACGACAAGCGCAAGCTGCATGTCTGTGGCCAGAACCCGGACTGTGACGGCCACGAGTTGGAAGAGGGCCAGTTCAAGCTCAAGGGCTACGAAGGCCCGGTGATCGACTGCGATCGCTGCGGCAGTGAAATGCAGCTCAAGAGCGGCCGCTTCGGCAAGTACATGGCCTGCACCAACGAAGAGTGCAAGAACACTCGCAAGATACTGAAAAACGGCGAGGTAGCCCCGCCCAAGGAAGACCCGGTACATCTGCCCGAGCTGCCCTGCAGCCAGTCCGACGCCTATTTTGTTTTACGGGACGGCGCCGCCGGTATTTTCATGGCCGCCAGCAATTTTCCCAAGTCCCGGGAGACCCGAGCACCCCTGGTGGAAGAGCTGGTACGATTCAAGGATCGGCTGCCCTCCAAGTTTCTCTATCTGGCCGAGGCGCCGGCCGAAGATCCGGACGGCAACAAGGCGGTGGTACGCTTCAGCCGTAAAAACAAGGAACAATACGTGATGACCGAGGTCAATAAGAAAGCGACCGGTTGGACCGCTCACTACGTGGATGGCAAGTGGCAGCAACACCAGAAAGGCAAGAAGTAGGCCGCACTGCAGTGCCTCGGCACTGCAAGGTCAAGCCGTGAGTTTGCAGGAGTGAATATGGATATTCGTGAAGTCAGACCCGGCATGATATGCCACACCACCGAAGGCTCGGGCTATGTGCTGGAGGTGGATCTTCAGAATGAACTGGTGTTAATGCAGCGGGAAGACGAAACCATTCCCTTTCAGGTGCATGTGAGCGATCTGCTCGACGAGCTCGACTGACAACGCCCGCCTTCAGCCTTCCATCAGCATCAGCAGCGCGGCCAGATCCGGCCGCCACTGGTGCTGTTTCATGTCTACCCTTTTCCCTTTGAAAGTGATGCCTTCTGCCCGCAGGCGCTGTCGTTGCTCCAGTGCCTCGTCGCTGCCTTCGGGCAGGCTGATGCCGCCATTGGCAGCTACTACCCGGTGCCAGGGCAAGTCGCGGATATCGGCCAGGCGCAGCACCCGGCCCGCCAATCGTGCCCGTCCGGGCAGGCCGGCCAGATCCGCCAGCTGGCCATAGCTCACCACCCGGCCGGCAGGCACCAGAGCCAGTACCCGCAGCAGGGCCTGGCTGGCGGCGTCAGGAGAAGGTGCGGGTGAGGTCATTCAGGCCTTGAGAACGATTCAGCAGCTCCTGGCTGGCGCCTTCCACCTGGGCGATTTTGCCCAGGTTGGCGGACGAGGCTTCGGAAATCTGATGCACATTGCGACTGATCTCTTCCGCCACCTGTTGCTGCTGCTCGGCGGCGGTGGAAATTTCCACGGTCACCCCCACGATGTCATCGATTTCCTGTACCACCCTGGCCAGGCTCTCGGTGCCCGCTTCGGCGGCGTTCACGCAGTCCTGACTCTGGGCCATATTGGCATCCATCATGGTGCGCCAGCGTCCCAGGGTTTGCTGGATCTGGCCGATGCTGCCCTGGATTTGTTCGGTGGCGCCATGGGTGCGAGTGGACAGCGCCCGCACTTCTTCCGCCACCACCGCAAAGCCGCGGCCGTGCTCACCGGCACGGGCCGCCTCAATGGCGGCATTGAGGGCCAGCAGGTTGGTCTGATCGGCAATGCCCTGGATTTCCGTCATCAGGGTGCCGATGCGGTCGGACTCCTGTGATAAGGCCTGGGTCGCCTCGGCGGCCTGCTCCGCTTCCCGGGCCAGCTCCACGATTTTCTGCCGGGTCTGCTCCAGCTGTTGCTGGGTCAGGTGGCACTGGTGCTGGGCTTCCTCCGCATTGCTGGCGGCTTTTTGCGTATTACGGGTGATTTCAAAGGCGGTGGCCGACATCTCGTCGATGGCGGCGGCAATCTGATGGGTGTCGCTGTCCTGGCGGCCGAGATCGTGACGGGCGCCGTGCATGGCCTGCAGCATGCCGGCGGCCAGTTGCTTGAGCGAGCCGGTGGCGTCATCCACCCGGCCCAGTATGGTTCGGGCCCGGGCCTGCCACATGCCCAGGTGATAGTCGGCGATGGCGTGGGGCTGATCACCGGAATAGACCAGGCGTGACAGGCTGTCGTAGTCCCGGCTCAGTTGACGGAAAAAACGAGGTCCGGCCACCAACTGCTGGCGGCAGCACAGCGCCAGCCAGGCCAGCGGCAGCAGGCTCCATACCAGGCCGCTGACGCCGCCATTGGCCCAGGCACCGATCAGCAGGGCGCCCAACCCGGCGCCTGCCAGCCAGGGCAGGGTGGCGCGCAGCAGGTTGCCGGCGGCGCCGCGTTTGCGTCCCTGGGCCTCCAGCAGGCGGGCATAGGCCTGCTCGGCCCGGGCGCGCACCGCCGGATCCAGCCGGGTGCGTACCGACTGATAGCCGGTGACCTCGCCGTTTTCATAGATGGGGGTCACGTAGGCATCCACCCAGTAATAACGGCCGTCCTTGCAGCGGTTCTTGACCGCGCCCCGCCAGGCCTGACCGCGTTGCACGTGTTCCCACAGATCTCGAAAGGCGGCCCTAGGCATGTCGGGATGGCGCACGAGGTTGTGATTCTTACCGACCAGCTCGTCGGCGGTATAGCCGGCCACCTGACAGAACACCTCATTGGCATAGGTGATCACGCCGCGTTTGTCGGTGGTGGACACCAGTTGTTCCCGTTCACCGTAACTGACTTCTTCATCGATCACGTGCTGGTTTCGTTTGTTCATCCGCGTACTTGTTCGTTGTTGGAGTTGGCTGTGCCTTACTATCGGCCCCATGGTCAACTTCTTGAGTGACTGGGATCCCACTTTCTGGCGCTGGCACCGAAGCTGCCAGTGCGGTTCGCTCAGTCGGCGGCAAGAGCCTGTCCTTCCCGGCGGGGGTCGGCGGCGCCGAACAGGCCGTCGGGCCGGCGCAGGATCAGATGCAGGCCGGAATTGAGCTCGGTCAGTCTGGTGTCAAAGCCTCGCTCGGCCATGGCCTGCTGCAGCGCCAGGTTGCGCCCAAAGGGCTCTAGCTCGAGGGCACCGCCCCGGTGCAGCACATGCGGCTGATGCAGGGCGTCGCGCACGTCCATGCCCCAGTCGAGCACATTGAGCAGGGTGTGCAGCACATAGCCGATGATGCTGCTGCCCCCGGGGGAGCCCAGTACCAGCAGCAGATCGCCTTGCTCATCAAACACCAGGGTCGGGCTCATGGAGGAGCGTGGCCGCTTGCCCGGCTGCAGGCGGTTGGCTACCGGCACGCCGTCCATCTCGGGGGTAAAGGCGAAGTCGGTCAGCTCATTGTTGAGTAGAAAGCCCTGTACCATCAGCCGGGAGCCAAAGGCATTCTCTATGGTGGAGGTGAGCGACACGGCATTGCCATCGCCGTCGATGATGCTGATGTGGGTAGTTGAGGGAAATTCGGGTGAGCCGTCGAACGAAGTGGGCCAATGACCTTTGGGGGTGCCCGGCGTGACCTCGGGCAGGGCCTTGTCGGCCCCCTTCAGCAATTGGGCCCGTTGCGCTAGGTAATCGCGATCCAGCAGGCCTTCGACCGGCACCGGCACAAAGTCGCTGTCGGCGGCGTAACGGCCGCGGTCGGCGAAGGCCAGCCGTGAAGCATCGGCCACCAGCCGCCAGGCCTGGGGAGAATTGGGGCCCAGCCGGCTGAGATCAAAGTGGGCCAGCATGCCCAGTATCTGTCCCAGGGCCAGGGTGCCCGAGCCCGGAGGACCCATGCCGCAGATGTTGTACTGGCGATAGGGGAAACACAGTGGCGGGCGTTCCTGGACTCGGTATTGCGTCAGATCGTCTAGGGTGAGGTGGCCGGGAGCGGCGGCATTGTGCACCTTGTCCACCATTAGCTCGGCAATCTTGCCCTGGTAAAAGGCCGAGGGTCCTTCGATGCTGAGTCGAGTGAGCAGGGCGGCCAGCAGCGGGTTTACCAGGTGGCTGCCGGCACTGAGTGGCCGGCCCTTGTCGTCAAAAAAGTAATGGCGGCTGTCGGTATCCTTGCCGAGACTGTGCCGATTGTCGGCTATCAGCCGTGCCAGCCGGGGAGAAACCGTAAATCCGTTCAGCGCCAGGGTAATGGCCGGGCCAAACAAATCCTGCCAGGGCAATACGCCAAAACGCTGGTGTGCCTGCCACATCAGCATCACGGTGCCCGGCGTGCCCACCGAGCGTCCCCCAACCACCGCATCCATAAAGCCAAGGGACTGGCCATGGTCGTCGAGGAAGAGGTCGGCAGGTGCCTGTCTTGGGGCCGTTTCCCGGCCATCCAGGGTGACCAGCCGCCGTTCGTCCTCCTGCCAGTGCACCAGAAACCCCCCTCCGCCCAGCCCAGAAGACTGGGGCTCGACCAGGGTTAGCACCATCTGGGCGGCGATCATGGCATCCACGGCGCTGCCGCCTCGCACCAGCATGGCCTGGGCGGCGCGGCTGGCGTGGGGGTTGGCGGTCACCACCATGGCCTGCTCGGCCTGCACCAGGGGCTGGTTTTGCCAGCCGGTGGCGGCTTCGGGGGCGGGGCGGGTGTCGGCCTGGGCCAGGGGAAGCCAGAGCAGGGCGAACAAAAACAGGCGCATGGCGAACTCCATCATTGGGGAAATCAGGCCTAGGGTAGCCAGCGGAGAGGCGTCCTGCCAGCCAAAAATCACCCAAGGTGCTGAAAATAAAAGCAAACGGGGTGTCATTCAGAAAAATTGCTTGTATTGCCCAACGTCCTGCCTATAATGCCCACCCATCAGCAGCGACACTGCTGAACAGTCAAAAATGGTATGCGGGAATAGCTCAGCTGGTAGAGCACAACCTTGCCAAGGTTGGGGTCGCGAGTTCGAATCTCGTTTCCCGCTCCAAATCTGCAAAGGCGCGTTAGCAAAGCGGTTATGCAGCGGATTGCAAATCCGTTCAGTCCGGTTCGACTCCGGAACGCGCCTCCATTATTCCATCCTTGTATTCCCCTTTTACGCTTATCTTTCTTCGTTCCAGTTACGCTCCACTTTTACGTACCAGTTTCCTTTTGCATCCCGGTAGTTCTGACGTTGCCGAATGTCGTCGGTCTTGCGCCCTCCCGTCATCCAGCCCAACTTGTGCTGGGGCTCGAAGCCGTGTGCGGGTGCCTCATGACCCCAGCGGCCAGTGCGTGCTTCGTGCCCCTTGGGCAGGGGCGCATCAAGGGGATAAAACAGCCTGCCCTTGAGCACTAGCCGGGTATGAGAGGGCATCAGTCCTTCCGCCGCCAGGGAGCGCTTTACTTCGGGACGCTGACTCAGGCGCAGTTGGTGTTGCTGCATATGGTCCAGTTTGCGTCTCAGCCTGTCGCAGGGATTGATGCCAAGGGCACTGTCTCTGGGCTGTCGGGTGTCGGTGATCAGGTAAAATTTCACCGCCAGCTCCCAGTGCTCTACCCGGCGGTGCTGGTTGTCCCACAGCAGAAGATCAAAGGCCCCCAGGGTGCGTCCGGCCACCACCTGCTGACGGTTAAAGCCCAGCACCTGAAAGCGCGGGTTATCCAGCAAGAAAAAATGCCACAAGGCCTCAAAATACTGTCCCAGACGGAGACAATCCCCACAGTGGCGGTGCAGCAGGTCGGGGTGGCTGTCGAGCGCCAGTAGGCGAGGGTGATAGTCTCGTAGCAACTGCTCATACCATTGATCCGCAGGGGCCTCTTGTAGCCCGGGCAGCAAGCCGGGGCTGCCGATGGCCCAGGCCAAATCGCGCACCTGATTATTGCGGAGGGAGGTCAGCAGTTCGTCCAGTAAAGGGCTCATAATCGTTCTCTTTTGATTTACAATGGGCCAATTTTCAATGACGGGAGCCGGCATGAACAACATGGAGCTCGAACAGCTGCTGAACCGGCAGCTAAACGTGGACGCCATAAAGGATTATTGCCCGAATGGGCTGCAAGTGGAAGGCAGGACCCAGGTGCGCCATATTGTTACCGGGGTGACCGCCAGCCAGGCACTGATTGAGCGCGCCATTGAGCTGGGGGCCGATGCCTTGCTGGTGCATCACGGGTATTTCTGGAAAGGCGAATCCCAGCCGGTGAGGGGCATCAAGCGCCGCCGGCTGAAGGCGCTGCTGGAGCATGACATCAACCTGTATGCCTATCACCTCCCCCTGGACATCGCCCCCGAGCTTGGCAACAACGCGCAACTGGCACGGTTGCTGGATATTGCGGTGACCGGGCCGCTTGAGCCCGGCAATCCCCTGTCGGTGGCCATGCAGGGTGAGCTGGGGACGCCGGTCAGCGGCGCCGAACTGGCTAACCGCATTGAGCAACGACTCGGCCGCTCTGTGCTGCATGTGGGCGAGGGCGGCCCTCAGAGCATTCGGCGGGTGGGCTGGTGCACCGGCGGTGGCCAGGGTTATATCGATCTGGCGGCGGCGCAGGGCATGGATGCCTTTATCAGTGGGGAAGTCTCCGAGCAGACGGTGCACTCGGCCAGGGAGCAGGGCATTCATTTCTTTGCCGCCGGCCACCATGCCACCGAACGCTATGGGGTCAAGGCGCTGGGCGAATGGCTGACCCAGGCACATGGAATCCAGGTGGATTTTGTCGATATCGACAACCCGGCATAAAAAAAGGCCAGGGAGGACGGACCATCCCTGGCTTCGCAGCAGCCACACGGGCATAAAAAGCTTCGTTGTCGAATCGCACTAACTACATGGAGAACGGAACACTATGGTTCCGTATGAGTCAAAACTGATGTTGAAACCATGTTAACATGATGTTGCCTTTAGGCAAGTTTTTTTATGGCGAGAGAACAAATGACTGGAACGGAAACAACAAGAGAGGCGACATGCTAGAGGAAAGGCTGAGCGTCCTGATGGTGGAAGACACCCCATCGCTGGCGGCCATGTATCAGGCATTTTTGCAGGACGAGCCTTTGGACCTGACCGTGGTCAGCAGCGGCCAGCTGGCGCTGGAGCATATTCGCCGCGCCTCCCCCGACATTTTGCTGCTGGATCTGAACCTGCCGGACATGCCGGGCATGAACATTTTACAATGGCTGCACGAAGAGCAGCGTAACATCACCACCATCGTCATGACGGCACATGGCTCGGTGGACGTGGCGGTCGATGCCATGCGCTTTGGTGCCCACGACTTTATCAGCAAGCCGGTGGAAGCCGAGCGGCTCAAGGTGACCCTGCACAATACCATGCAGTTTCGCCACCTCAATCAGCTGGTCAATCAGTACCGCCATGAGATGGAGCGGGAGCGTTTTCAGGGTTTCATCGGAGAAAGCCTGCCGATGCAGAAGGTATACCGGCTCATTGAAAACGCCGCACCCAGCACCGCCACCGTGTTTATTACCGGAGAAAGCGGCACCGGCAAGGAAGTCTGCGCCGAGGCCATTCACCAGCTCAGCGGCCGGGCCGAAGGGCCTTTTATCGCCCTGAACTGTGCCGCCATTCCTCGGGATCTGATGGAAAGTGAGTTGTTCGGCCATATCAAGGGCGCCTTTACCGGCGCATTGCAGGACAGGGATGGTGCCGTCAGTCGAGCCCATGGCGGCACCCTGTTTATGGACGAAATCTGCGAAATGGATCTGGAGCTGCAAAGCAAGCTGTTGCGTTTTTTGCAGACCGGCTTTATTCAGCCGGTCGGCAGTTCCCACCACGTCAAGGTGGACGTGCGCATCGTCTGCGCGACCAACCGGGATCCCCTGGTGGAAGTGGAGCAGGGCCGGTTTCGGGAAGATCTTTACTATCGGTTGCACGTGATCCCGGTGCACCTGCCGCCCCTGCGCGAACGAGGCGCCGATGTCATCAGTATAGCCACTGCCCTGGTACGGCAGGCATCCCGGGAAGAGGGTAAGGAGTTTGTGGGGCTGTCCGAGGCCACCAAGGACCGGCTGCAGGCCTATCACTGGCCGGGCAACGTGCGTCAGCTGCAAAACGTGATTCGCAACGCCGTGGTTCTGCATCAGGGGGAGTGGATTGAGGTGGACATGCTGCCGGCACCCCTCGATCGTTCCCTGACCCAGCCGAGGGAAGGGCAGGGCGCCGCGGCGCCGGTAGTGCCGCAGCCGATATTGCCGCTGGCGGTGATTGAACGTCAGGCCATAGAGCGCACCATCGCCCACTGTGACGGCAATATTTCCCGGGCCGCCGCCCTGCTGGAGGTGAGTCCGTCCACCATTTATCGCAAGCTGCAGAGTTGGGGTAGCGACCATGGCTGACTGGAGTGCGTTGCAGCAACGCTTGCCGCTGATGGATAAGGCGCGCCTGGCCCAGCTTGACGGCGAGCTGGGCACCGACACCCTGCATCGCCTGCTCGGCTTGTTTCTTGAAGACGGCCGGCTTCAGGGGGAGGCCCTGAGCAGGGCCTTTGCTGACGGAGACTTCGAGCAGATGGCCAAGTCCTGCCACAGCCTGAAATCGGCCTGTGGCAGCTACGGTGCCCTGCGTTGTCAGTTTCTGGCAGAAAAGCTGGAAGCTGGCTGTCGCCAGCAGGATGCCGAGGCAACCGGTGCACTGATGGTGGCCTGGGAACTGGCCCTGAGCGAAACCCTGAGCGAGGTGCAGGCGCAGCTGGAAGCGCGCTAACAGGCAAAAAAAATGGCCAACCCAATGGGTTGGCCGAACTTCAGCGGGAGCTGAAGAGAGCACGGGATAAAAACGACTGAACATATACATGAAAGTATCGTGCCAACTTTTCCAAGCCCCATTCTACAAGGGATGAGCGCGATAATGTGGAAAAAACAGTCAATCCAAAATGCGAAAAATACCAAAATGCAACAACTTTCCCTTGCTAAATGCAATTCTCCTTCCTTGCTTTTTCCACTCCGACGAGATGCGGCTTCAGTCAACTCCTCGATAAATATTTCTTGATTTGAAACAATGTTTGCCTCTAAGGTGGAACAGACAATCATCCACCAATGTGGTTACAAACTCCGAGTCCGGCAGGCCTAAGTCCCCGCAGCGATAGGGTGGCCGGACCGCTCGGGCCGCCAGATCGGCGGCGCGTAAGGGTGCCGATAGAAATGTCGTCGCCTCCCGCTTTTCGGAAAGGTGTTTATGCTGGAATTACAAGACGCGTTCGCGCGCAAATTTCATTATCTGCGGCTGTCGGTCACCGACGTCTGCAACTTTCGCTGTCAGTATTGCCTGCCCGACGGTTATCGGCCGGACGGGCGCAAGTCGTTTCTGACCCTGGACGAAATTCGTCATATCACGCGGGCTTTTGCCGCCATGGGCACCAACAAGGTGCGTATCACCGGGGGCGAGCCGTCCATGCGCCGGGACTTCACCGACATCATTGAGGCGGTGGCATCGACCCCGGGCATTCGCAAGGTGGCCACCACCACCAACGGCTATCGCATGGCCGAGCGGGTGGCCGACTGGCGCAGCGCCGGGCTGGATGCCATCAATGTCAGCCTCGACAGCCTGGATCCGCGCATGTTTCATCAGATCACCGGCCAGAACCGTTTTCACGAGGTGATGGCGGGCATTGATGCCGCCTTTACCGCCGGCTTTGAACAGGTCAAGGTCAATACCGTGTTGATGCGCGGCCTCAACGACGGCGAGCTGGGGGAGTTTCTGGCCTGGATTAAATCCAGTCCCATTCAGCTGCGTTTTATCGAGCTGATGCAGACCGGCGAAATGGACGAACTGTTTGAACGCCACCATGTGCGCGGTGCCGCCATCAAGGAAAAACTGCTGGAGGCGGGTTGGCAACAGCGGGTGCGGGCCCACAACGACGGTCCGGCCGAAGTGTTCTGGCACGCGGACTATGTGGGCGAAATCGGCCTTATCATGCCCTACGCTCAGGACTTCTGCGCCAGCTGCAACCGGCTCAGGGTTTCGGCCCTGGGCAAGCTGCACCTGTGCCTGTTTGGTGAGTACGGGGTGGATCTGCGTGATCTGCTGCAGAGCCCGGGCCAGCAGGCGGCTCTGCAGCGCCGCCTGCGTGAAGCCCTGGCCGACAAAAAGGCCACCCATTTTCTGCATCAGGGGCACAGCGGCATGACCCCGCACCTCGCCTCCATCGGCGGTTAATGCGTCGCGGCCACGCCCGTGGCTGCGGATAATTGATCTGAGTCAAGTCCGCCTTAAATAGGTATTTCATTTCATTCTTTTTGTCCTGCCGTTGCCATATCCTGTGATCAGCAATTCTGATTAGACCCACAGACATAATATTTTTATTGCCTTTGTGGGGCGTTGCTAGGTACGGGAGCATCATGGGCACACTCGATTTATCCAGGCGGCGCTGGCTCAAGGGAGGGCCGGGCGCCGACCGCCTCACCCAGTCGCTGCCCTGGGCGGTGGACCGGGCACTCTTCAGTGATGGCTGTTCCCGCTGTGGCGACTGCCTGAAGGCCTGTCCCGAGCACATCATTACCCATGCCGATGGCGGCTTTCCGGCCGTTGATTTTACTCTGGGGGAATGCACCTTTTGCGGTGACTGTGTCAGAGCCTGCAGTGAACCCTTGTTTAACCCAACCACTGAGACCCCCTGGCGCCAGCATGCGGTGTTGAAGAACACCTGCCTGGCGCACCGGGGCGTGCACTGCCGCAGTTGTGAAGACGGCTGTGGGCCTGCGGCCATTCGTTTTCGCCCCCGGCTGGGGGGCGTGTCGGTGCCCGAGCTGAACCGGGAGGTCTGTAATGGCTGTGGCGGTTGCGTGGCAGCCTGCCCGGTGGGGGCCATTGAGATTGTGAAGGAGAGGAGCAAGCATGAGTGAGCAGGAATGGCATGTGGCCAGCCTGGTGGTGTATTGCCGGCCCAAGCAGGTAGCGGCGGTGATCGCCACCATTGAAGCCGAGCCCGGCGCCGAGGTGCCGGTGTCCGGTGAGCAGGGCAAGTTGGTGGTGGCCCTGGAAGGCGCAGGCCAGCGCCATATTGTTGAGCATATCGACCGCATCGCCGCCCTGGCGGGCGTGGTGTCCACCACCCTGATTTATCATGAATTTGCCGAGCTTGTGCCCGGAGAGGAGTCAGCATGACACTGAATCGTCGCGACTTTATGAAAGCCAATGCCGTGGCGGCGGCGGCCGCAGCCGCCGGGCTGGCGCTGCCGGCCGGCGCCACCAATCTCATCACCAGCCGGGAGCAGACCGAGATCAAGTGGGACAAGGCGCCCTGTCGCTTCTGCGGCACCGGCTGCTCGGTGCTGGTTGGCTCGCAAAACGGTCGAGTGGTGGCCACCCAGGGGGATCCACAGGCACCGGTGAACCGGGGCCTGAACTGCATCAAGGGCTATTTTCTGTCGAAAATCATGTACGGCAAGGACAGGCTGACCACCCCGCTGCTGCGCATGACCGACGGAAAATACGACAAGCACGGTGAATTCACGCCCATCAGCTGGGAGCAGGCCTTTGATATCATGGCCGAAAAGTGGAAGGCGGCGCTGAAGGAAAAAGGCCCGGAAGCCGTGGGCATGTTCGGATCCGGCCAGTGGACCATCATGGAGGGCTATGCCGCCGCCAAGCTGTACAAGGCCGGTTTTCGTTCCAATAACCTGGATCCCAACGCCCGCCACTGCATGGCGTCGGCGGTGGCCGGCTTTATGCGCACCTTTGGCATGGACGAGCCCATGGGCTGCTATGACGACATTGAAGCCACCGACGCCTTTGTGCTGTGGGGCTCCAACATGGCGGAGATGCACCCCATTCTGTGGTCGCGGCTGACCGACCGCCGGCTGAGTGCAGCTCATGTGCGGGTGCATGTGCTGTCCACCTTTGAGCACCGCAGCTTTGAGCTGGCCGACAATGGCATGGTGTTCCGGCCTCAAACCGATCTGGCCATTCTCAACTACATCGCCCACTACATCATTGAAAACGGCCACGTCAATCAGGACTTTGTCGCTCGTCATGTGCGCTTTGCCCGGGGCGAAACCGACATCGGTTACGGCCTGCGCCCCACCCACCCGCGCCAGGCCGCCGCCGCCAATCCCGATTCGGGGGCGTCCAGCCCCATGAGTTTCGAGGAATTCGCCGCCTTTGTGGCCGACTATGACGTGAATACCGTGGCCAAGCTCTCCGGCGTGCCCGTCGAGCGCCTGCAGGCGCTGGCAAAGGCGTATGCGAATCCGAATACCAGGGTGGTGTCGTTCTGGACCATGGGCTTTAACCAGCATACTCGGGGCACCTGGGCCAACAACATGGTCTACAACATTCATCTACTCACCGGCAAGATATCCGAGCCCGGCAACAGCCCGTTTTCCCTCACCGGTCAGCCCTCTGCCTGCGGTACCGCCCGGGAAGTGGGCACCTTTGCCCACCGGCTGCCCGCCGACATGGTGGTGGCCAACCCCAAGCACCGCGCGACGGCGGAAAAAATCTGGAAGCTGCCTGAGGGCACCATCAATCCCGTGCCCGGTTATCACGCTGTGCTGCAAAACCGCATGCTCAAGGACGGCAGGCTCAATGCCTACTGGGTGATGTGTAACAACAACATGCAGGCGGCGGCCAACATGAACGAGGAAAGCCTGCCCGGCTACCGCAATCCCGACAACTTTGTGGTGGTGTCGGATCCGTACCCCACGGTCACCGCCCAGGCGGCGGATCTGGTGCTGCCCACCGCCATGTGGGTGGAAAAGGAAGGGGGCTACGGCAATGCCGAGCGCCGCACTCAGCTGTGGTATCAGCAGGTCAGGGCGCCGGAAGGGGCACGCTCGGATTTGTGGCAGCTGATGGAATTTTCCAAACGCTTCACCATGGAAGAGGTCTGGCCCGAGGCGCTGCTGGCGCAAATGCCCGCATACCGAGGCAAGACCCTGTATGAGGTGCTGTTCGAGAATGGTCAGGTCGACCGCTTTCCCGCCGAGGATTGCAGGAACGAGTTTAACGACGAGCGGGATCACTTCGGCTTTTACGTGCAAAAGGGGCTGTTTGAGGAATATGCCGAGTTCGGCCGGGGCCATGGCCACGATCTGGCGCCCTACGACCGTTACCACCAGGAGCGCGGGCTGCGCTGGCCGGTGGTGAACGGCGAGGAAACCCGGTGGCGCTATCGGGAAGGGTACGACCCTTACGTGGCAAAAGGCACCGGCGTGCAGTTTTACGGCCACAAGGACAACAAGGCGGTGATTTTTGCGCTGCCCTATGAGCCGGCGGCGGAGGAGCCCGATGATGAATTCGATCTCTGGTTGTCCACCGGCCGGGTACTGGAGCACTGGCACTCCGGCTCCATGACCCGCCGAGTGCCCGAACTGCACCGCTCCTATCCGGCGGCCCAGGTGTTTATGCATCCGGACGATGCCAAAGCCCGTGGCCTGCGCCGGGGCGATGAAGTGCGGGTGGCTTCCCGCCGGGGCGAAATGAAAACCCGGCTTGAAACCCGGGGCCGCAACCGGCCACCCAGAGGCCTGGTATTCGTGCCCTGGTTTGATGAAAGCCAGCTGATCAACCGCCTGACCCTGGACGCGACCTGCCCGCTGTCCAAGGAAACCGATTACAAGAAGTGTGCCGTCAGAGTGACCAGAGCATAACCGACTTATGTGAACAAGGTGGAGAACGCAGGATGAGCATCACCGCAAGACCGTTATTGGGGCCACTGTTGCTGGCTCTGGCCGGACTGGCCGTGGCCGCCCCCGACGCCGGCAACCTCGAGGCCCTGCGGGGCAGCATGCACCTGGACCGGGATCCGGCACCGGCCCGCATTGCCGATCCGCTCAAGGATCAGGGGATTCAGGACAGGGAGTATATTCACCAACCGCCGCTGGTGCCCCATCAGGTGCGTGGTTACGAGGTGGATCTCAAGGTGAACCAGTGCCTGTCGTGCCATGGCTGGAAAAACGCCGCCGATCGCAATGCGCCCCGAGTCAGCCCGACCCATTATGAAAGCCGGGACGGCCTGACCCTGAGCGACATCAGCCCCCGACGTTATTTCTGCCTGCAATGCCACGTACCCCAGACCGGTGCCAAACCGCTGGTGGAAAATACCTTTACGCCGGTTGAGTCACTGCGCTAGGGAGGTCATATGGCGAACAAACATGGGTTGTTGCGGCGTTTGTGGAGAATCTTTCGTTCGCCCAGCCGAGTGGCCGTCGGTGTGGTGCTGTTTCTGGGTTTTGTCGGCGGTGTGGTGTTCTGGGGCGGCTTTAACACCGCACTTGAGCTGACCAACACCGAGACCTTCTGTATCAGTTGTCATGAAATGCGCGACAACGTGTATTTGGAATACCGGGATACCATTCACTATGCCAACCGCTCCGGGGTCAGGGCCAGTTGCCCCGATTGCCATGTGCCCCACGAATGGACCCACAAAATAGTCCGCAAGGTGGCGGCCTCCAAGGAAGTATGGGGCAAGATCACCGGTATTATCGACACGCCGGAGAAGTTCGAGGCCCATCGCCGGCACATGGCGGAGCGGGAGTGGCAACGCATGAAGGAAACCGACTCCCGGGAATGCCGTAACTGCCATAACTTTGATTATATGGACTTCAGCGTGCAGGGCAGCCGTGCCGCCGCGGCCCATTCCACCTCTTTGGCCAGTGGTGAAAAAACCTGCATTGACTGCCATAAGGGCATCGCTCACCAATTACCCGACATGCATGACGTGGCCGGTTTCTGAACAGGGTACCGGCGAGACAAGTTTCTGCGACCTCCTTGTTTGCGTATCGTCCGCCAAGCCTCAAATGGTAACAACTGTGCTACATTTTTGAGTTCAGGTCTCGACATTAACACCAATTCCATGACCTGGAGTGTGCATCGGCGGCACAGGCTTCATTGCCGGTCGCCTGACATAATGCGGGAGCAGGAGGAGAGCATGATGACACAACAAGAATGGCACATGGCCACCCTGGTGGTGTATTGCCACCCGGAGCGAATGAAGGCGGTGACCGTTGCCATTGAAGACCTGCCGGAGGCGGAAGTGCCGGTGGCCGGTGAACAGGGCAAGCTGGTGGTGATGCTGGAAGGACCCGAACAACATCACCTCAAATACCATATCGATCATATTTCCGCGCTGGACGGGGTGGTGTCGGTGACCCTGATCTGCCAGGAGCCGGTCGTGTTTAAGGTCGGTGAGGGCATTGTCGTGGCTCCCTGACGCCGTCGGGCAAGGCCGTGAGAGGCGAATGATATGACCGCTTTCTGATCTGGGTCCATGAAGCGGACGCAAGCCTGTGGCATCATGACCTCAGGCTTTTTTGTTATTGACCTGCTGCGCCCCGGGGTGAACAATGCAGGCAAGAGATGATTTCAAGTGGAAATATTCAGGGGATTCTCATGAGTCATGCAAGCCAGGAGTTGGTACCGCTCAATATCGCGGTACTCACCGTTTCCGATACCCGTACCGAAGACACCGACACCTCGGGCCGTTTTCTGGTTGATGCGCTCACCGGCGCCGGCCACCGACTGGCCGAAAAGGCCATTTTAAAAGACGACAAGTACCAGATCCGCGCCCTGGTGTCTCGCTGGATTGCCAGCCCGGAGGTACAGGTGGTGATCATCACCGGTGGCACCGGCTTTACCGGCCGTGACACCACTCCCGAGGCGGTGGGTCCGCTGCTCGATACCCAGATTGACGGCTTTGGCGAGCTGTTTCGCCATATCACCTATCAGGAGCTGGGCACCTCCACGGTACAGAGCCGTGCCCTGGGCGGCCTGGCCAACCGCACCGCGGTGTTCTGCCTGCCGGGCTCCACCGGCGCCTGCCGCACCGGCTGGAATGGCATTCTCGCCGAGCAGCTCGACGCCCGCCACAAGCCCTGCAACTTTGTGCAGCACCTGGTGTAATTCATGAGCGAACTGACCCACATCAATGCCTCGGGCGAGGCCAACATGGTGGACGTGAGCGACAAGGCGGTGACCAGTCGTGAGGCCCGGGCCGAGGCCTGGGTACTGATGACCCCCGACACCCTGGCGCTTATCGTGGAAGGCCGGCATCACAAGGGCGATGTGTTCGCCACTGCCCGCATCGCCGGCATCATGGCCGCCAAAAAAACGTCCGATCTCATTCCCCTTTGCCATCCGCTGGCACTGTCCAAGGTCGAAGTCAAACTCGAAGCCGACGGCGAGCGGGGCGGGGTGCGCATAGAAAGCTACTGCAAGCTGGCAGGCCAGACCGGGGTGGAAATGGAAGCCCTCACCGCCGCCTCGGTGGCGGCGCTGACCATTTACGACATGTGCAAGGCGGTACAGAAAGATATGCTGATCGACGGCGTACGCCTGCTGGAAAAACGGGGCGGCAAGTCCGGGGAGTTCAAGGCCAAATGATTAAAGTGGTATTTTTTGCCCGCGTGCGGGAACAACTGGGCGAGGATGAGCTGTCTCTCAACGCCGAATTTACCGATGTGAACGCCCTGCGGGAACATCTGGCCGGCCGTAATGACACCTGGGCTCAGGTGCTGGCCGATAACAGCCTGCTGGTGGCGGTCAATCATGAAGTGGCCACTCCCGGCACGGCGCTCAAGGACGGAGACGAAGTTGCGTTCTTTCCGCCGGTCACCGGAGGCTGAGATGATTCGGGTACAGACCGGCGATTTCTGCCTCGCCACCGAATATAACGCCCTGAGTCAGTCGCATCAGACCGGTGCCGTGGTCACCTTTGTGGGCAAGGTGCGGGACATGAACCAGGGGGATGCCGTGAGCGGCATGACCCTGGAGCACTACCCGGGCATGACCGAGCATGCCCTGGAGCAAATTGTGGCTGAGGCCAATGACCGCTGGCCCTTGCTGGAGTGCCGGGTAATACACCGGGTGGGGGCGCTGGCGCTGGGCGATCAGATCGTCTTCGTCGGCGTGGCCAGCCAGCACCGGGAAGCGGCCTTTGCGGCCTGCCATTTCATTATGGACTATTTAAAGACCAAGGCGCCGTTCTGGAAAAAGGAGCGCACCGCCGAGGGCGAACGCTGGGTGGACGCCAAGGACAGCGACACCGACGCCGCCAACAAGTGGTGAAGGCAACCTGATGAAGGCGGGCAGCCTGTGCGCCCGCCTGCATTGCTTACCAGTACAGCCCGTCAATCAACTCCAGGGTGACGGTTTCTCCGGTTTCCACCCGCCCTCTTTCCTGCTCCAGATGCAGCAGGCAGTTGGCCTCGGCCATGGCGCTGAACACCGCCGAGCTCTGCGAGCCGGCAGGGACCACGCCCAGGCTGCCATCATCCTGGCGTTCCACCCGGCCACGCTGAAAGTCCATGCGTCCGGGAGATTTGTTAAAGGGCATCAGGGCGGTGGCCTGCAGGGTGAGGGTGGGGGCCAGGCGTTCACCGGCCAGTTTCGCCAGCGCCGGACGCACCAGCAGATGAAAGGTCACCGCCGCCGAGACCGGGTTGCCCGGCAGGCCAAAGAAGGCGCAACGGTTGATATGGCCAAAGGCAAAGGGTTTGCCCGGCTTGATGGCCAGTTTCCAGAAGCCGATGCGGCCCACATCTTCCAGCACCGCCTTGGTGTGATCCGCATCCCCCACCGATACCCCGCCCGAGGTGATCACCGCATCGTGGCTGGCCGCCGCCTGCACAAAAGCGGCGCGAATTTGCTCGGGATCGTCGGCAATAATGCCGTAGTCGCTAATGCTGGCTCCCAGCCGGGTCAGCATGGCGGCCAGGCCAATGCGGTTGGAGTCATAGATTTCGCCCGGCGCCAGCAGCTCGCCGGGGCGTTTCAGCTCGTCACCGGTGGACAGCAGCGCTACCCTGAGCGGCCGGCGTACATACACCTGCTCCAGCCCCAGCGATGCCAGCACCGACAGCACACGGGCGTTAATGCGCATGCCTGCGCGAAACACGGTTTCGCCCTGGGCCAGATCTTCCGCCGCCTGGCGCACATGCTGACCGGGCTCTATGTTGCCGCTGACGGTGACGGCGTTGTTCTCGGAGGTGCAGTTTTCCTGCATGACGACAGTGTCGGCCCCCAGGGGCAGGGCCGCGCCGGTCATGATGCGCACGCATTGCCCCGGCCCGACCTGGCCGTTAAAGGGGTGGCCGGCGAGACTGGAGCCGATCAGGGCCAGGGGGCCGGCATTGGCATCCTCGGCTCGCAGGGCGTAACCGTCCATGGCCGAGTTGGCAAAGGCGGGCACATCCAGGGGGGATTCCACGGCGTCTGCCAGCACACGGTCAAGGGCCTGCTCCAGCGGCACCAGCTCCGCCGGGGCAAGGGTGTCCAGCTGGCCCAGCATATCGGCTTTCGCGTCTTCAAAGGGACGCAGCCCGGGGTGACTGCAACTATCTTGAATGGCCATGTTAAGGCTCCGTATGGGATATCAATAAATATCATTATTTCAGACTCCGGCCCCGCTTGTCATGGCAACTGACGCGAATCCGTCATTCACAGAAAAGACCAAATGCACTAACATGCTTCCAGATTGTATATCCCACGGAGATCATCATGACCGCATTGAGCGACGCAGCCATTCGGGTCCGTTCCGCCCTGGAAGCCCGGGGCCTTGAAACCCCGATGCGTGGAACCCACCTGAGTACGGATGAACAACAGGAACAAATCACCGGTCTGATGACCCAGGTGATGGACGTACTCGGGCTGGATCTGGAAGACGACAGCCTGGCCGAAACGCCCCAGCGTATCGCCAAGATGTATGTGCGGGAGATTTTTTCGGGCCTGGATTATGCCCACTTCCCCAAGATCACCCTGATCGAGAACAAGATGCAGGTGGACGAAATGGTACAGGTGCGAGATATCACCCTGACCAGCACTTGTGAGCATCATTTTGTCACCATAGACGGCACCGCCACCGTTGCCTATATTCCCCGCGGCAAGGTGATTGGTCTGTCCAAGATCAACCGCATCGTGCAGTTCTTTGCGCGCCGTCCCCAGGTACAGGAGCGCCTTACCCAGCAGGTGCTGGTGGCGTTGCAGACCCTGCTCGAGTCCGAAGATGTGGCGATCAGCATCACCGCCACCCATTATTGCGTGAAGGCCCGGGGGGTGATGGACGCCACCAGTGCTACCACCACGACGTCCCTTGGCGGCATCTTCAAAACCCGGCCGGCCACTCGCCACGAGTTTCTGAGCGGCGTGGTGCGCTGATCTCTCGTTTGCCCATGTCGGGCCACCGGCATGGGCTCAAGGAAGCAGCATGAAACCCAGAGTGGAAATACGCTACTGCAGCCTGTGTCGCTGGTTGCTGCGTTCGGCCTGGCTGGCCCAGGAAATTCTGTCGACCTTTGCCGATGAAGTGGGAGAGGTAGCCCTGATCCCTGGTGACAAGGGCCAGTTTCAGATTTATGTCGACGGCACCCTCATCTGGTGCCGAGTGGCCGACGACGGTTTTCCCGAGGCCAAGGAAGTGAAACAGCGGCTGCGGGACCACATTGCCCCAGAACGGGACCTGGGCCACAGCGACCGGCCCTGAGACCGGTTCAGGCCGGCTCAGGGGACAGGTGCGGCGCGATGTAGCGCTGATAGCGGCTGTCCTTGAGTCGGGTCAAATCCACCACCACCAAACCATCAATGCAGTCGGCGAAGTCCGGATCCGTCCCAAAGTCCACAAACTGCACGCCACCGGGCTCACATAGTTCGGCGTATTGTTTGTACAGGGTGGGAATGGCCGCACCCAAGTGGTCCAGTCGCTGTTTCAGGCGTTGCAGATCCGCCCGGTAGTCATTGCCGTCAAAGGCGTTGAGCAAGTGGGCGGGACTGGCGGGAAAGGGGCGGCGCGAACGGGCCAGCTCGGTTTTCCGGGAGAAATACAGTCGGTAAAAGGCCACCAGCAGATCCCGGGCGGCCACCGGCAGCGCCGCACTCAGCGAAACCGGGCCAAACAGGTAACGGTATTGGGGGTGGCGGGCCAGAAAGGCACCAATGCCGAACCACAGGTAGTCCAGGCTGCGCCGGCCCTGGTAGGCGGGCTGAATAAAGCTGCGGCCCAGTTCAATGCCCCGCTCCAGGAAGGGGGCCATGTCCTCACCGAATTCAAACAGCTGGTGGGTGTAAAGCCCGTCGGTGCCGCGACGCTCCAGTTGCCGGCGCGCCGGCACAAAGCGGTAAGCGCCGATCACTTCCAGCTCTTCGGGATCCCACAGCAGCAACTGATAATAATCATCATCAAACGGGTCCAGGTCCCGGCGTTTGCCGGTGCCTTCACCGACGGCGCGGAATGCCAGTTCCCGCAGCCGGCCGATTTCTCTCAGGATCACACAGTGGCCCGCAGGGTCCCGTTTGGTGAGGTAAATGGCCTTGCCGTCCCGGGTGCGGCCTAGCAGTTCGCTTTTTTCCACTGCCTTTTTCAGCAACTGACGCGGCTCGGGGGGGGCAATGGCCACCTGGGTTTCAAACAAACCGCTTTTTCCCTTGCCGAGCCGGTACAGATGGCTGCGAAACAGCATGGCCAGGCCCTTGTCGCTGACGCCGCCCTGGCGGCAGTGCTGCCAGGCCACCGGACGGCCGATGCGCACGCTGATCTGGCGGTTGCGCTGGCGAAACATTTCGCGGATCAGCAGCACGCCGCTCAGCGGGCGGCACAACAGTGAGCTTAAATAAAAGAAGGCGGAGTTTCGGCCATCCAGATGAATGGGCACGATGTCGGCCCGAGCGCGAATGGCCAGGCGAATGAAGCCGGCATGCCAGCGGCTGTCGCGTACGCCGGCGGGGCTGAGGCGCGACACCTCGCCGGCGGGAAAAATGATGACCACGCCACCGGCGCCCAGGTGATGTTGCACCGCGCCAAGCTGGGCACGACCGGTACGGCCGCCCAGGTTGTCTACCGGCAGCAGCAGTGGACTGAGCGGCTCAAGCCGGGCCAGCAGCTGATTGGCCATGATTTTGGTGTCGGGGCGCAGGCGGCAGACCAGGCGCAGCAGGGCCAGGCCATCCAGGGAGCCGATGGGGTGGTTGGCCACGATCACCACGGGGCCGGTGGCCGGAATATGCTCCAGCTCCTGATCGTGCACCCGGACGCGAAAATGAAAATACTCGAGTACCTGCTCTACAAAATCCAGGCCGCGCAGATGGGGGTATTCGGCGGCAAAGTCGATAAAGGCCTGCTCGTGCAACAGGTAACGCAACGTGGCCTTGCAACCGGGAACGTGTTGCCACCG
The DNA here is from genome assembly GCF_002242685.1 of Oceanimonas doudoroffii. Taxonomy (NCBI): domain Bacteria; kingdom Pseudomonadati; phylum Pseudomonadota; class Gammaproteobacteria; order Aeromonadales; family Aeromonadaceae; genus Oceanimonas; species Oceanimonas doudoroffii. The sequence goes on along the minus strand of NZ_NBIM01000001.1, from coordinate 1,006,455 downwards.
GGGCAGAAACTCGGCGGCCAGGGTATCTACAGAGAACATGGCGTGCTCCTTCACTTGCGGTGAGCCCAGCCTAGACAGGACCAATGACGGCCACATGGCGCCGTTATGATGATTTGATGACAGGGTTGTCTATGATCAGTCAGCGACCATATCTGGCGGCCGAAGTTGCCGCCGTAGTTAATGGGGCCGAGCCGAATACCGGCCGCCTGGCCCTGATTTGCGAAGGTGGTGGCCAACGTGGCATTTTTACCGCAGGCGTACTCGACGCCTTTATGGCCGCCGATTTTGACCCTTTTGACCTCTTTATCGGCTCTTCCGCCGGTGCCCAGAACCTATCGGCCTATGTCTGTCACAGCCGCGGCTTTGCCCGGGAAGTGATCACCGATTACACCACCCGTGCCGACTTTTTTCGTCCGCTGCATTTTGCCCGGGGGGGCGATTTGGTCGATCTGGACTGGTATTTCGAGGTGCTCCGTCACGAGCTGCCGCTGGATGTGGTGACCGGGCGCCGGCGACTGGGCGAACGCGAGTTGTTGTTTTGCAGCACGCGGGCCCGGGATCACGTGCCCCATTATTTTCATCCCGCCGACACCGACTGGTTGCTTGGCCTGAAGGCGTCGAGTGCCATTCCGCTGTTCTACCGGGCGGGAGTGGAGTGGCGGGGAGAGCGTTACCTGGACGGTGGCGTGGCCGACGCCATTCCGGTGTGTGAAGCCTGGCGGCGGGGCGCCGGCGTGCTGGTGGTGATCCGTACCCATCCCGGCGACAGTCGCTTCAGCCTGAACTGGGCCCGGCGGCTGGAAGACTGGCTGGGGCGGGAGCGGGTCGGGGAGTTAAAGGCCATGGTGGAGGCCCACCGGCGCTGCTGTAATGAGGCCCATCACTTTATGAGCCGGCCGCCGACCAGCGTGCGGGTGTTTGACATTGCGCCACCGGAGCCGCTACACAGTCGAGTGCTGGGCTCGACGCGAGGGCAACTGGAGCAGGATTATCAATTGGGGCTCATTTGTGGCCGGCGCTTTCTGAAGGAGCAGGGAGGCCTGCTGGAACGGCTGGCGCGTCGCTAAAATGCAGCTGACGGCCGATCAGTACTGGTCAGCGCAGGGCTCGAGCGTTACACTCGGCCCCCGATTTTTTTGCAGCTCACGGACGGCGTGCGCCGCTGCCTTATACTGACGAAAATCGACTCATTATCGTACCGGACCCATGTCGGGTTCGGATTATCTGTGACCCTGAACGAAAAAGGGGACAAAGAGCATGGCTGAATGGTCCGCAAACGATGCGCTCAAGGTGTATAACCTGCCTTACTGGGGCGCCGGTTTTTTTCATCTCGACGAGCAGGGGCGAGTCTGTGTCACGCCCGACAAAACCCGGCCCGAGGCCAAAGTGGTGCTGTCGGAGGTGGTGGAGCAACTCAAGGCCGAGGGCTATGCCGCCCCGGTACTGCTGCGTTTTCCCGATATTATCAAAAGCCGCATCGACGCCCTGTTCAACGCCTTTAACGGTGCCATCGAAGACTACGGCTACGAAGGCGATTACCTGACCGTTTATCCCATCAAGGTCAACCAGCAGCGTGGTGTGCTTGACGCCGTGACCAAGGCGTACAAAGACAAGCCACGGCTGGGCCTGGAAGCCGGCTCCAAGCCGGAGCTGCTGGCGGTGCTGGCCCACAACCACGAAACCGAGTCGGTGATCGTGTGTAACGGCTACAAAGACAAGGAATACGTGCGCCTGGCGCTGCTCGGCACCAAAATGGGCCACCAGGTCTACATCGTTATCGAAAAGCTCTCCGAGCTGTCGCTGGTCATGGAAGAGGCAGACAAGCTCAAGGTAACGCCGCGCCTGGGCGTGCGCGCACGGCTGGCGTCCCAGGGGGCCGGCAAGTGGCAGTCGAGTGGCGGCGAAAAGTCCAAGTTCGGCCTCAGCGCCACCCAGGTGTTGGCTCTGGTCAACCGGCTGAAGGATGCCGGTTGCATCGACTGGCTGCAGTTGCTGCATTTTCACCTGGGCTCCCAGATCGCCAATATTCGTGACATTCAAAAGGGCATTCGCGAATGCGGCCGTTTCTACGGCGAGCTGCGTCGCCTGAATGTGCCGGTAAACATCGTGGATGTGGGCGGCGGCCTGGGCGTGGATTACGAAGGCACCCGCTCCCAGAGCTACTGTTCGGCCAACTACAACCTGCGCGAATACGCCAACAACGTGGTTTGGGGCATTGGCAACGTGTGCCGGGAATACGATCTGCCGCACCCGCGCATCATCAGCGAGTCGGGCCGGGCCATTACCGCCCACCATGCCATGCTGATCGCCAATGTGATCAGCATTGAGTCGGCCCAGAGCACCCGTCCGGCGGCGCCCCGGGATGATGCCCCCTTCCTGCTGGGCAACATGTGGGAAACCTGGGAAGACTTGTGTCGGGAAGATCCGCCCCTGCTGGAAATTTACCACGACACCGTGGCGGAGCTGGCCGATGTACACGAGCAGTACAACATGGGTCTGATGAGCCTGGAAGATCGTGCCTGGGCGGAAGAGGTGCACCTGAACATCTGCCTCGGCATCAAGGCCAGGCTGGACCCGGTTAACCGCGCGCACCGGCCCATTATGGACGAGCTCAACGAAAAGCTGGCGGACAAGTGTTTTGTCAACTTTTCGCTGTTCCAGTCGCTGCCCGACGCCTGGGGCATTGATCAGATCTTTCCGGTGCTGCCCCTGGACGGCCTCGACCGGCCGCCCAGCCGCCGGGCGGTGATCCTGGACATCACCTGTGATTCGGATGGTGCCATCGATCAGTATGTAGACGGCCAGGGCGTGGAAACCACCCTGCCCATGCCCGAGTTTGTGCCCGGCCAGCCTCAGTATCTGGGCTTTTTCCTGGTGGGTGCCTACCAGGAAATTCTTGGCGACATGCACAACCTCTTTGGTGACACTCACAGTGCCGAGGTGGTGCTGGATGACCAGGGCCAGCCACACATCACCAACGTCAAGGCCGGCAGTAACGTGGCCGAGTTGCTGCGTTACGTGGACATCGATCCCACGGTGATCAACGCCCAGTACGAGCTACAGGCCAGCCACCCGGATCTGGATGAAGAAACCCGGGCACTGCTGCTCAAGGAGCTGTCTGCGGGCCTGGAAGGTTACGCCTACCTCGAAGAAGAGCACTAAGCAAAACGCCCCGTTACGGGGCGTTTTTTGTTTGGGACCGCGGCGTCAGTCGCCGTGATCCGTTTGCTGCTCGTTGCGCTTGCGTTCAAAGTCTCGCGTGACGATGGCCAGCGCGGCCAGGGCGACCTCGGCCGGCACCTCGTTGACTTCCAGCAGTTCAATCAGATCGACCGCCAGCTGAATGTGGGCGGGGGCGTCGTTCAGGCTCATGATGCTTGCGTGATGGTGAAGGAAGCGGGCAGTGTACATCAAAAAAACGCCCAGCAAGGAATGCTGGGCAAAGACTTAGTGCTTAATTGCAGTGGCACTAGGTAAGAGCGTCCCCTTTGGCAAAGGTTCCCCTTCGTTCAAAAAAAAATGAATAAAATTTGTGCAAGCCGTGTCGCCTTGACAGGGGGCGGCCCCCTGCATAGCTTTTAAACGGGTGTTTGAATTCGCGGAGGCAGCCGGTGGCGCGACAGGATACCAGGCAAAAAATACTGGATACCGCCGAGGTGCTTTTTGCCGAGCAGGGCTTTAACGATACCTCGCTGCGGCAGATTACTCGCATGGCCGGTGTCAATCTGGCCTCGGTCAGCTATCACTTCGGCTCGCGCAAGGATTTGATCAAGGCGGTGATGGATCGTTATCTGAGCCGCTTTATGCCGGCACTGGACGACGCGCTGCAGCGTCTGCTGCCACGGCCCGATATTGCCCTGGAGCAGGTATTTGAGAGCTTTGTGGCGCCGCTGATGGGGCTTTCCCGATTGCGCCGGCGCGGCCCGGAAATATTTTTGCAGCTGCTCGCCTCCGGTTATATGGACAATCAGGGTTTTCTGCGCTGGTTCATCATCAATCATTACGGTGGGGTGGTGGTGCATTTTACCCAGTGTGTTCGCCGGGCGGCACCCGAGCTGGGTCCGGCGGAGCTGTTTTGGCGGTTGCATTTCACCCTGGGTACCGTGGTGTTCACCATGGCTTCGGGCGAGGCGCTGCGGGACATTGCCCGCAACGACTTCAACGAACACATCGATGTGGAAGGCCTGGTACGCCGGGTGATTCCCTATCTGGCCAGCGGCATGAAAGCCGGTACCAGCCACGACGGCCGGCCGGCTGAGGAGGGGTAACAATGAGTTTACGCAAAAAGTGGATCAGCGGTCCGGCCTTTGCCACCTTCAAAAAGGTGTTGCCGCCGCTGTCGGCGACCGAGCGTGAAGCCATGGAAGCCGGCTCTGTATGGTGGGACGGTGAGCTGTTCAGCGGCCGCCCCGACTGGTCAGTCCTGCTGTCTTATGGCCCGTCCCGGCTGAGTGAGCGCGAGCAGTCCTTTCTCGACAATGAGGTGGAGACCCTGCTGGCCATGCTGGACGAGCACCGCATTGTCAGCGAGGAAAGGGAGCTGCCGGAGCCGGTGTGGGATTACCTGCGGCACCATGGCTTCTTCTCGCTGATTATTCCTAAGTCCTACGGCGGGCTGGATTTCTCCGCCTTTGCCAACTCCACCATAGTGGGGCGTATTGCCAGTCGCAGCATCAGTGCCGCAGTCACCGTGATGGTGCCCAATTCCCTGGGGCCCGGAGAGCTGCTGATGCACTACGGCACCGAGGCACAGAAGCAGCGCTGGCTGCCGGGCCTGGCCAACGGTGCCGAAATTCCCTGTTTTGCCCTGACCGGCCCGGAAGCGGGCTCCGACGCCGGCTCCATTCCCGACAGCGGCGTGGTATGCCGGGGCGAGTTCGAGGGCGAGCAGGTATTGGGTCTGCGCCTGAACTGGGACAAGCGCTATATTACCCTGGCTCCCAGGGCCACCGTGCTGGGACTGGCGTTCAAGCTTTACGATCCCGAGGGCTTGCTGGGCGACAGTGAAGAGCTCGGCATTACCTGTGCGCTGATCCCCACTTCGCACCCCGGTGTGCACACCGGCGAACGTCACTTTCCCATGGGCCAGGCCTTTCTCAACGGCACCACCCGGGGCAAGGATGTTTTTATTCCCCTGGACTGGATCATCGGCGGGCCCGATTATGCCGGCCGAGGCTGGCGCATGCTAGTGGAATGCCTGTCGGCGGGGAGAGGCATCTCCCTGCCGGCGCTGGGCACCGCCTGTGGCCACCTGGCTACCCGCAGCACCAGCGCCTATGCCGTGGTGCGCAAGCAGTTCGGCTTGTCCATCGGGCGCTTTGAAGGCGTGCAGGAAGCGCTGGCACGCATTGGTGGCCTGACCTACCAGCTTGAGGCTGCCCGGCGGCTCACCACCCGGGCGCTGGACATGGACGAGAGCCCGGCCATTGTCACCGCCATTTCCAAATACCACATGACCGAAATGGCGCGCACCGTGATCAACGACGCCATGGATGTGCACGCCGGCAAGGCCATCCAGCTGGGTCCGAAAAACTACCTGGCCCACAACTACATGTCCATTCCCATCGCCATTACCGTGGAAGGGGCCAACATCCTTACCCGCAACCTGATGATCTTTGGCCAGGGGGCCAGCCGCTGTCACCCCTATGTATTGAAGGAGCTGGAAGCTGCTGCCAATCCCGATGAGCAGGCCGGACTGGAGGCCTTTGACCGGCTATTGTTCCGTCATGCCCGCTTTGCCGCTGGCAATGCCCTGGGGGCGTTGTGGCAAGGGCTGACCGGCGCCCGTTTCAACGGTGCCCCGGTGTCGGGGGAGACCGCTCAGTATTTTCGTCAGCTGGCCCGCATGAGCCGAGCGCTGGCGTTGTGCGCCGATGTGTCCATGCTGACCCTGGGGGGCGATCTCAAGCGCCGTGAAATGCTCTCGGCCCGGCTGGGCGACGTGCTCAGTCATTTGTATCTGGGCAGTGCCACGCTCAAGTTTTTTGAGGACAATGGCCGGCCCGAGAAGGAGCTGCCCTTTGTGCATTACGCACTGGCGCGCAACCTGCACGCCATGGGAGAAGCCCTGACCGGCTTTTTGCAAAATTTTCCCAACCGGGCGTTGGCACTGACCCTGAAGGCCCTGATCTTTCCCCTGGGCAACCGCTACCGGCCACCGGCGGATCGGTACGCCACCGCCATCTGTCGCCGGCTGATGACCCCGGGGGGCGTGCGCGACCGGCTCAGCGCCTTGTGTTACCTGCCGCCGGCCAGCGAGCCCGGCCTGGGCGAGGTGGAGGCCGCCTTTGTGGCCATGGTGCGGGTAATGGACATCGAGAAGAAAGTGCTCAAGGCGCAAAAGGACGGGCTGCTGCCACGCAAACTGGCGCTGACGGAGCTGTTGCAACAGGCCAGGCGGCAAAACCTGCTTACCGATACCGAGGCGCAGCAACTCCGAGAGGCGGACGAGCTGCGCCGGCGGGCCATTGCCGTGGACGAGTTTGCCGTGGGCGAGTTGAGCCGGCAGCAAAGCCGAAAACGGGCGGACGTGGCCTGAGTTTGGTGCCATAAAAAAGGCCGGGCGAGGTGCCCGGCCTTTGTCATTTCACAAGGCTGATCCTTACTCGACGGTGAGGATCTTGCAGGTGTTGGTGCTGCCTACCACTTCCATCATGTCACCGTGGGTCAGCAGTACCAGATCGCCGCTGTTGACGTAACCGGACTGCTTCAGGGTGGCGAGGGCTTCGCGGCAGATCTCGGCGATGCTCTTGGTCTCGTCGGTCTTGAAGAACACCGGGGTGACACCACGATACAGGTTGGCCCAGGACAGGGTTTTTTCTTCCTGGGACAGGGCGAAGATCGGCAAGCCGGAGCTGATGCGGGACAGCAGCAGCGGGGTGGTGCCGGAGTGGGTCAGCGCCACGATGGCCTTTACACCCTGCAGGTGGTTGGCGGCATACATGGTGGACATGGCCACGGTCTCTTCCACCGAGGTGAAGGTGAAGTTCATGCGGTGGTTGGACACATTGATGCTGGGGTGCTTTTCGGCGCCCAGACACACCTCGGCCATGGCCTTGACGGTTTCCACCGGAAAGTCGCCGGCGGCGGTCTCGGCGGACAGCATCACGGCGTCGGTGCCGTCGAGCACGGCGTTGGCCACGTCCATTACCTCAGCCCGGGTGGGCAGGGGCGCGGTGATCATGGACTCCATCATTTGGGTGGCGGTGATCACCACCCGGTTCAGGCGACGGCTGGTGCGGATCAGCTTCTTCTGTACGCCCACCAGCTCGGGATCACCGATCTCCACACCCAGGTCACCCCGGGCCACCATGACGGCGTCAGAAGCCAGCACCACGTCTTCCATGGCGGCATCGGTGGCGACGGCCTCGGCGCGTTCTACCTTGGCGACCAGCTTGGCGTTGCTGCCGGCGGCGCGGGCCAGTTCACGGGCGATGCGCATGTCTTCGCCGGTACGGGGGAAAGACACGGCCAGGTAGTCGACGCCAATCTTGGCGGCGGTCTTGATGTCTTCCTTGTCCTTGTCGGTCAGGGCAGGGGCAGACAGGCCGCCGCCTTTCTTGTTGATGCCCTTGTTGTTGGACAGGGGGCCGGCCACGGTGACTTCGGTCAGTACCTTGTTGCCGTCCACGCCGTCCACGCGCAACTGCACGCGACCGTCGTCCAGCAGCAGAATATCGCCATTTTTCACGTCGCGAGGCAGCTCTTTATAGTCGATGCCTACGCTCTGCTGATTGCCTTCGCCCTTGGGCAGATCCGCGTCGAGCACGAATTTATCGCCGATGCTGAGGTGAATCTTGCCGTCCTTGAAGGTGGAGACGCGGATCTTGGGACCCTGCAAATCACCCAGAATGGCCACGTGCTTGCCCAGCTTTCTGGCGATTTCCCGCACCTGGTTGGCACGGTTCTGGTGATCTTCCGGGGTGCCGTGGGAAAAGTTCATGCGAACCACGTTGGCGCCGGCCTTGATAATACCTTCGAGGTTGTTGTCGCGGTCGGTGGCCGGACCCAGCGTGGTTACAATCTTGGTGCGTCTTAGCATGTTAGACTCCAATTGGAAGAAGGAATGAATACGACTGAATGAAGGAATGGGATGTCAGGTAACGCCGACAATGTGGGTAAGTGCGCAAAGACATGTCGGCAATCGATGCCGAACCGGCTGCATTTCCGATTGAAGTTGACGGTATCTGAAGGCCTGCGCTGCTCACGGTTTGAGGCGTCGTCCCGGTTAATTAAATTGTTATCAATGATACTCGAAGCCATGAAAAAAGTGTAGACGGGATCACAAAAATGCCGTTTTTTTTGCAAGGCAATGACGTCTTTTGAAAGTGAAGGCAAGAGAAGGCGGTGTGTTGCCTGGCTTGTATTACAAGTTAATGATATTAAAGATAAATCATTATTAACCTGACGCTTTGTCAAAAAGAAACCCCTGCTTTGTATGCAATATGTATACAAACATGAGGTAAATATGCACATCAAAATGTGCAATGTAAAGTTTAACATTTGCACTGCAAATTAACATGAGGCAGGGCGGCACCCGTGCCGCCTTGATTCGGTGCCTAAAGCGGGGCATTGTCTGCGCCACTGGCGGATAACACGATGAGGAAACGGAATCATGACGGCGCTAAGTGAACAACTGGCCGCCCTGAAAATACTGCCGGTGATCACCCTTGAGCGGGCCGAAGATATTTTGCCGCTGGCGGAGATCCTGACACGGCACGATCTGCCGGTGGCGGAAATCACCTTTCGTACCGAGGCGGCGGCACAGGCCATTCACCTGCTGCGCCGTTACCGGCCCGCCATGCTGGTAGGTGCGGGAACGGTGATCAATCGGGAGCGGGCACGGCTGGCCGCCGAAGCGGGGGCTGACTTTGCTGTGTCGGCTGGGTTTAATCCGAGTACGGTACGGGCCTGCCGGGAGTGGCAATTGCCGTTGATCCCCGGCGTTAACAATCCCAGCGCCATTGAGGCGGCACTGGAGCAGGATCTGACGGTGTTGAAATTTTTTCCGGCGCAGGCATCGGGGGGCCTGGCCATGCTAAAAGCCCTGCAAGGGCCGTTTGAGCAGGTGCAATTTGTGCCTACCGGCGGCATTGATGTGAAAAACCTGGGTGAATATCTGGCCTTGCCCAATGTGCTTGCCTGCGGCGGCACCTGGCTGGTGGATCCGCAACTGATTCGCAGCGGAGACTGGGACGCCCTGGAGCAGCGGGTCGCCGGGGCGGTGGCACTGGTCCGCCCGGGCCGTCAAGACTGAATCAGAAATGGGGGCTGTCGAAACGGGAGTTTTTGATGCCTTCCTTGACCTTTTTCAGGTTTTCCCGAAAACGGCTGCCGCGGCGCAGAATAAAGCCGGTGGCGAGCACGTCTATCAGTACCATCTGCGCCAGTCGTGAGGCCATGGGCAGATAGACATCGGTGTCTTCCGGCACATCCATCGACAGCACCACGTTGCACTCCCGGGCAAGGGGGGAGTCCTTTGCGGTCAGGCCAATGACCACGGCATCATTCTGCCGTGCCAGCTGGGCCACCTCTACCAGCGCCTTGGTGCGCCCGGTGTGGGAGATCAGCACCACCACATCGCCCTCGGCACTGGCGATGCAGCTCATGCGCATCATCACCACATCGTCAAAGCACTGTACCGGCACATTGAAACGAAAGAACTTGTTCATGGCGTCGTGGGCCACGGCGGAAGACGCGCCCAGGCCAAAGAACGACAGCTTGCGGGCCTGGGTCAGAATATCGACACAACGATTCACCGCCTGGGGATCCAGGCTTTGTCGGGCCGAGTCAAGACAAGCCATGCTGGACTCGAAAATCTTGGCGGTATAGGACTCGGGGCCGTCGTCTTCCTCTACGTGGCGGTTTACATAGGGTGTGCCATTGGCCAGGCTCTGGGCCAGGTGCAGCTTGAAATCGGGAAAGCCCTTGGTATCGAGACGGCGACAGAAACGGTTGACGGTGGGCTCACTCACATCCGCCAGCTTGGCCAGGGCGGCAATGCTGGAATGAATGGCGGTCTGGGGCGAGGCGAGGATCACTTCCGCAACCTTGCGTTCCGACTTGCTGAAACTGTCGAGATTTTTGGTGATTTTTTCCAATGTATTCATCTGAACTTCCGGCTCAGTGAGGTAGCCCGGCCTGGACTCCGGGAGGCGCGTTACAACGGGATACACTATACAGCACAAGCGCTTGGGGTAAGAGCCCTGCCATACCAAAGTATGACGATAGCATGAAAAAATGATTCGTTGGGTGAAAAAAAGACCAACAAAACTGTAGCTAAATAACACATGAAATGAATGGATGGTTGTCCGGACACAAAAAAGCCCCGTTGCCGGGGCTCATGATTACCAGCGATGTGTTTACATTCTGCTCAGGCCAGCTCGGCCCAGAGATCGTACTCGTCGGAGTGGGTGACGGTGGCGGTGATCATGTCGCCGGGCTTGAGGTCGGTTTCCCCGTTCAGGTATACCAGGCCGTCAATTTCCGGGGCGTCGGCGCTGGAGCGGCCGATGGCACCTTCCTCGTCCACCTCGTCGATCAGTACTTTGATGGTCTTGCCCACCTTCTGCGCCAGGCGGCGGGTGGAAATCTGCTGTTGCAGCGCCATAAAGCGCTCAAAGCGTTCCTGCTTGACCTCTTCCGGTACCGGATCGGCCAGTTCGTTGGCGCGAGCGCCCTCCACCGGGCTGTAGGTAAAGCAGCCCACCCGATCCAGCTCGGCCTGTTCGATAAAGTCGAGCAGCATCTGAAAGTCTTCTTCGGTCTCGCCGGGGAAGCCCACGATAAAGGTAGAGCGAATGGTGAGCTCGGGGCAGATTTCCCGCCAGCGGCGAATGCGCTCCAGGGTGCGCTCCACTGCGCCGGGGCGCTTCATCAGCTTGAGAATGCGCGGGCTGGCGTGCTGCAGCGGAATGTCCAGGTAAGGCAGAATTTTGCCGTCGCGCATCAGCGGAATAAGGTCGTCCACGTGCGGATACGGGTAGACGTAGTGCAGGCGCACCCACACCCCCATTTTGCCCAGCTCTTCGCACAGGGCCTGAATGTGGGTCTTCACCGGCATACCGCTGGCAAAGCCGGTCTTGTGCTTCACATCCACGCCGTAGGCTGAAGTATCCTGAGAGATCACCAGCAGCTCCTTCACGCCGGCATCTGCCAGGCGACCGGCTTCGGCGAGCACGTCACCGATGGGGCGGCTGTCCAGATCGCCACGCATGGACGGAATGATGCAGAAGGTGCACTTGTGGTTGCAGCCTTCGGAAATCTTCAGGTAGGCGTAGTGCTTGGGAGTCAGCTTGACGCCCTGCTCGGGCACCAGGTTGACAAAGGGATTGTACTCCGGGCGCGGTACATAGCGGTGCACGTGCTCCAGCACCTGCTCGTAGGAGTGGGGGCCGGTGATCTCCAGCACCTTGGGGTGCACTTCGCGAATTTGATCTTCCTTGGCACCCAGGCAGCCGGTGACGATCACCTTGCCGTTTTCGTTGAGGGCCTCACCAATGGCCTCCAGGGATTCCTGTACGGCACTGTCGATAAAGCCACAAGTGTTGACGATCACCATATCGGCATCATCGTAGGAAGGCACCACGTCGTAACCTTCAATACGCAGCTGGGTCAGAATACGCTCGGAGTCGACCAGGTTTTTCGGACAGCCGAGAGACACAAAGCCGATACGGGGAACAGACATACTCACTAGAATGGACTCACTTTGAAGTACTAACACAAGAAAGGGCGCATTTTACACCCAGGCAGGCTGATTAAAAAAGCCCCAATAACAAAAACACCCCGGCGGGCCGGGGTGTTTTACGCGGAAGAAAACTTACTTGGCGAAGTTTTCTGCTACGAATTCCCAGTTGACCAGGGCCCAGAAGGCTTTCACATAGTCAGGGCGTACGTTGCGGTAATCGATGTAGTAGGCGTGCTCCCACACGTCGCAGGTCAGCAGGGGAGTCAGACCGGCTTCGGTCAGCGGGCAGCCGGCGTTGGAGGTGTTAACCAGACCCACGGTGCCATCGGCCTTTTTCACCAGCCAGGTCCAGCCGGAGCCGAAGTTGGTCACGGCAGACTTGGTGAACTCTTCCTTGAAAGCGTCGAAGGAGCCAAAAGCGGCCTTGATGGCATCGGCCAGGGCGCCGGTGGGCTCGCCGCCACCGTTGGGGGCCAGGCAGTTCCAGTAGAAGGTGTGGTTCCACACCTGAGCGGCGTTGTTGAAGATGCCACCGGAAGAGGTCTTGATGATGTCTTCCAGAGACTTGCCTTCGAACTCGGTGCCGGGAACCAGGTTGTTCAGGTTAACCACATAGGTGTTGTGGTGCTTGCCGTGGTGATATTCCAGGGTTTCCTGGGAGATGTGCGGCTCCAGAGCGTTCTTGGCGTAGGGCAGAGCGGGAAGTTCAAATGCCATTTTTAGTTCTCCATGTTTATGCGCCGGATGACACCGGCGAAGACATTGCTGCTTGCTTATTATTGGTGACGATGACGACCGCTATCAGCATAGTCGCCCTTCGCTAAATTGCTGACGGGAGTGTAACAGTTAGCGCGCCGGCTAAACAACAACAGCTTTTGTACGGATACCACCGGCGGCAATTAATCGGTCGCGGCCCTTGAGACCGGGAAGGGATAAAGTAGAATGGAATCTTTAACAACCCTTGTCCGGAGTGGTCATGGACACCATTGAAAAGATCAAAACCCAAATCAGTGAAAACCCCATTCTGCTGTATATGAAGGGGTCTCCCAAGTTTCCGAGCTGCGGCTTTTCCGCCCAGGCGTCCCAGGCCCTGATGAACTGCGGCGAGCCCTTTGCCTACGTCGACATTTTGCAGAACCCGGAAATTCGCGCCGAGTTGCCCAAATACGCCAACTGGCCGACCTTTCCCCAGCTGTGGGTGGAAGGCGAGCTGATCGGTGGCTGTGACATCATTATCGAGATGTTCCAGCAGGGGGAACTGCAGACCCTGATCAAGGACACCGCCGCCAAGCATCCCAAGCCCGAACAGGCTTGATGTTGAACCGGCAGCCTCAGGCTGCCGGTTTTTTTTGCCTTTCTGATCAAGTGTTGCGGCCACGCCGATGACGCTTCGACCTGTTCACCCGCCAGGTACAACGGACACTTTCCATGGATGCAGACATTCTTATTATCGGTGCCGGCTCGGTCGGCATGGCAGCGGGATATTACGCGGCCTGTCAGGGCGCCCGAGTGCTGCTGCTCGACGAGGGCCATCCGCCCCATACACTGGGCTCCCACCATGGCAGCACTCGGCTGACCCGCACCGCCTATGGTGAGGGAGAGGCCTATATTCCGCTGTTATTGAGGGCGCGGGCGCTGTGGACCGAGCTCGAACAACTGAGCGGCGAGCGCCTGTTCGAGCCCTGTGGTGTGCTCAATCTGGGCGTGGCCGACAGCCCTTTCCTGGCCCAGGTCAGGCGCAGCGCCGCCGAATACGGGCTGGCGCTGGAGCAGGAAAGTGCCGCCGGCATCGAGGCCCGCTGGCCGGGCTGGGGACTGCCCGCCGGCTTTTCGGGCGGGTATGAACCCGAGGCCGGTGTGCTCTATTGCGAACGCGCACTGAGTGCCTGGCACCGGCTCGGCAGCGCGCAAGGGGCGCGGTTACTGGGTGGCCGCACCGTCACCGGGCTGAAGGCCATTCCCGGCGGGATGGGGGTCGAGCTGGCCGATGGTGAGCGGTTCACCGCCGCTCAAGTACTGGTGTGTGCCGGTCAGCGGGTGGCCCCGCTGATGGCCCAGCTGGGATTGCACCTGCCGTTGCAGCGAGTACGCAAGACTTTTGCCTGGTACCGGGCAGATGTGATGCGTTACGGGCCGGCGGCGTTTCCCGGCTTTTCCGCCGATCTTGCCAATGCCGTCTACTATGGGTTTCCCACCCTGAATGGAGAGGGATTCAAAATTGGCCGTCATGATGCCGGTCAGCCCTTGGAACCCGGTGAGCCACTGGCATCATTTGGTTCTTTTTCCCAGGACAGGGCGGAGCTGGACGCCTTTGTACATGACTACCTGCCGGGCGTGGGAGAGTTTATCGAGGGTAAGGTGTGTCATTACATTCGCACGCCCGACGAGCACTTTATTCTGGATCGCCATCCGGAGCACGAAGGGGTATTTTTCGCCAGTGCCTGCTCCGGTCACGGTTTCAAGTTTGCCGCCGTCCTGGGGGAAACCTTTGCGCGCTGGATGCTGGACGGCGAGCCGGGGTTTGATCTGGGCTCCTTTGCCCTGAGCCGGTTTGGCCGGTAAAAAAACCGGGGTCGACCGACCCCGGTTGCAGGCCCTGATGCCGGCGTTTATACCGCCGGGATCTGCTGGGTGATGCAGTGAATATTGCCGCCACCGAGCAGGATTTCCCGCGCCGGTATGCCCACCACTTCCAGCTCCGGAAAGATTTGTTCCAGTCTGGCCTTGGCTTCGCCGTCGGTACGTGAGTCCAGCAACGGAAACAGCAGCCGGCCATTGGTGATCAGAAAGTTCACGTAAGAGGCCGCCAGCCGCTCACCCGCCGGACGTGGCACACCGCTGCCGGTGGCAATGCCCGCGGCTTCCTGCTCGCTGATGTAAAGCGGGCCCGGCTGGGGTAGCAGCCACACCTTGAGTTTGCGGCCCTTGGCGTCTACCGCCTGACTCAGCACCTCAAATGCCGCCTGGCTGCGCAGGTACTGCGGATCCTGGGGATCGTCACAGCCGTGCAGAATGACCTCACCCGGGCGGGCGAAACAGGCCATGTTGTCGATATGGCCATCGGTTTCGTCCATATATACCCCTTCATCCAGCCAGATAAAGGTGCTGACCCCCAGGGTGTCGCGCAGGTGTTGTTCGATGTCGGCCTGGCTCAGGTGCGGGTTGCGGTTGGCGTTCAGCAGGCATTCCCTGGTGGTGAGCAGGGTGCCTTCGCCGTCCACATGAATGGAGCCGCCTTCCAGCACCAGGGGGCTTTCCACCGCGGCAATGTCGTGCCGTGCCAGCATGGCCTGGGCCATGGCCTGATCCTGATCCCAGGGGGCATAAAGGCCGCCATGGTCGCCTCCCCAGGCATTGAAGCGCCAGTCGATGCCCTTGATGCCACCCTGGCCGTCAACGACCACGGTGGGGCCGGTGTCCCGGGCCCAGGCATCGTCGCTCTCAATGTCGACCAGGGTCACCGCCGCCGGCATGGTGGCCCTGGCCTTGTCCATTTCCGCCGCCGGCACCGCCATCAACACCGGCGTGGCCGCCGAGATGGCTTCGGCCAGTTTGGCAAAGGTGGCCTGGGCCGGGGCGGCGCCGTTGCGCCAGTTGTCGGGCCGATGGGGCCAGATCATCCACACCGCCTGCTGGGGCGCCCACTCGGCGGGCATGTAAAAGCCCTTGAGCGCGTCCATCAGCGGCCTCCGTTTTGTTTGCCGTCGGAGGTCATCAGGGTCTGATACATGGCCGGGCGGCGATCCCGGAACAGGCCCCAGCTGGTGCGGGTCTTGGCAATTTCTGCCAGATCAAAGCTGTGCACCAGCACGCCTTCGGAGGTCTTGTCGGCCTGCTGTACCAGCTCGCCGAACTGATCGGCAATAAAGGAAGATCCGTAAAAGGTGGTCTCCAGCCCGTCTTCGTATTTGCTTTGTTCGGTGCCGATACGGTTGGAGGCGATCACCGGCACCAGGTTGGCGGCGGCATGACCCTGCTGGGTACGGGTCCAGTGGGGCTGGCTGTTGATGGTCGGATCCTGCGGCTCGCTGCCGATGGCGGTGGGGAAGAAAATCAGTTCTGCTCCCATCAGCGCCAGGCTGCGGGCGGTTTCCGGGAACCACTGATCCCAGCAGATGCCCACACCAATTTTGGCGTAGCGGGTCTGCCACACCTTGAAGCCGGTGTCACCGGGGGTAAAGAACTGCTTTTCCTGATAGCCGGGGCCATTGGGAATGTGGGTCTTGCGATACAGGTCCAGTACGGCGCCGTCGGCGTCAATCACCACCAAGGAGTTGTAATAGGCGTTGCCGGCGCGTTCAAAGAAGCTGAGCGGCAGCACCACTTCCAGCTCCTTGGCCAGGGCCTGAAAGTGCCGAATCAGCGGGCTGTTATCCACTTCCTGGGCCAGGGCAAAGTGCTCCGGGCTCTGATCGATGCAGAAATAGGGTGCTTCAAACAGCTCCTGAATCAAAATGATCTGGGCCCCCTGACCGGCGGCCTGGCGCACCAGCTTCTCGGCGCGGGCGATGTTTTCGTCTCGGTTCCAGCTGCAGGCCATCTGGGTGGCGGCCACGGTTACCATGGTCATGGGAAAGCTCCTTGTATGAGGTCAAAAGGCCGGCGTCATTTGCTGCCGCCGGTAGTCATGGGATGAGTCTGCGGCTTGCCAGTCCATCCATCAAATGAATAATATTTATTTTATTATCCATGATGTGAATTTTGCATGAAACTTCACCAGCTCGATCTCAACCTGTTGCTGGCCTTTGATGCGCTGATGAGCCAGCGTAACGTAACCCGGGCCGCGCAGCAGTGTTTTATCAGCCAGCCGGCCATGAGCCATGCCCTTAACCGGTTGCGCCAGTTTTTTGAAGATCCGCTGCTGGTGCGCAGCGCCACCGGCATGCAGCCTACCCAGCGGGCCCTGGGCCTGCACCAGGCGGTGCGCCGGGCACTGACCCTGCTTGAGCAGGAGTTGGGTCGGGAAGAGCACTTTGAGCCGGCCAACTCCCGCCGACGTTTTGTGATCAGCACCACCGATTATGTGGAATGCGTGCTGATCCCACCGCTGATCCGCCGACTGAAGACCTTGGCACCGGGGGTGCACATTGAAATCGATATTTTGCGGGATCAGTTGCCCGAAGCGAAGCTGGCCAACGGCGAGGTGGATCTGGTGCTGGGGTTTGACGAATACATGAAGGTGCCGGCGTCACTCTGCACCGAAACCTGGCTCACCGAGCCCCTGGCCGGCATCGTCGCCGACGATCACCCCGAGGTGGGCGAAGCCTTGTCGCTTGAGCAACTGACCGCGCTGCCCCATGTGTTTCACTCGCCCCTGGGCACCCGCGAGGCCAGCATCGATACCTGGCTGGCCAGCCAGGGGCTGAAACGGCAAATTTCGGTGAACAGCCAGAGCTACATGTCGGCGGCGGCCATCGTCGCGCAAAGCGATCACCTGCTGGTGCTGCCCAACAAGGTGGCGGGCCTGCTGGCCGGTGCCTGGCCGCTAAAAAAGGTAACGCTGCCGGCGGATCTGCCCGCCTATCACCTCAACTGCGTCTGGCACCCGCTGCACGACCGCCAGCCGGCCCTGCAGTGGCTGCGGGAGGTGCTGCGCTCGCTGATTTGAGTTAGCTGCTGGGTGCGAGGGGGAAAGGAGTGAGGAAATGAAAACCAGTGTGCCGGGCAGGGCCCGGCACACAAACTGATGACTTACTGCTGAAATTCCGTTTACAGCACCATGGCGGCAAGCCAGCCAAAGCCGACCAGCGGAATGTTGTAGTGCAGGAAGGTCGGCACCACCGAGTCCCAGATATGATCGTGCTGGCCGTCGGCATTCAGCCCCGAGGTGGGGCCCAGCGTCGAGTCCGATGCCGGCGAGCCGGCGTCACCCAGGGCTCCGGCGGTGCCGATAATGGCCAGGGTGGCCAGGGGCGAAAAGCCCAGAGACATGCACAGGGGCACATAGATGGGGGCGATGATCGGAATGGTGGAGAACGAGGAACCAATGCCCATGGTGATCAGCAGGCCCACCACCAGCATGGCCAGAGCCGCCAGCGCCTTGTTGTCGCCCAGCACGGTGGCCACCGCCTGCACCAGGCTGACAATGCCGTCGGTGGCCTTGATCACGGCCGCAAAACCGGCGGCGGAGATCATGATAAAGCCGATCAGCGACATCATCTTCACCCCTTGGGTAAAGGCGTCCTGGCTTTCCTTGAACTTGATCACCCCGCCCATGGTGAAGATCACAAAGCCCACCATGGCGCCCAGAATAATGGAGTCGCTGTAAAGCTGCAGGCTCAGGGCGCTGACAATGGCCACCACCGCAATGCCAATGTGCAGCGGGTTTATCTGAATGTGCTCCGGCTCCACCGCAATGATCTTGCTCTCATCGTAACGGCGTGGCTTGCGGTAGCTCACAAAGAGGGCGACCAGCAGGCCGAGAAACATGCCGCCCACCGGAATGCCCATGGCCAGGGGCAGCATGCCCTTGGTGGCTTCAACGCCGTTTTCAATCAGGTTGGCCAGCAAAATGTTGTTCAGAAAAATGCCGCCAAAGCCCACCGGCAGCATCATGTAGGTGGCGGTCAGGCCAAAGGTCAGCACACAGGTCACTGCACGGCGGTCCAGCTGAAGTCGCGCCATCACGTGCAGCAGGGGAGGCACCAGAATGGGAATAAAGGCGATATGAATGGGGATCAGGTTTTGGGAGGCGACCGCCGACAGCAACAGGGCACACAGCAGCACAGCCTTGATCCACACAACACGACCCTGGCTGGCATCCTGTCCCAGGGCGCGAATAATGCGCACCGCCAGCAGATCGGTAATGCCGGAGCGGGAAATGGCCACCGCGAAGGCACCCAGCATGGCATAGCTGAGGGCGATGGTGGCACCGCCACCCAGGCCATCGGCAAATATCTTCGCGGTGTCGGTCAGCGACAGGCCGCCTACCAGGCCCCCCACCAGGGCGCTCAGCGCCAGCGAAATCACCACGTTGATGCGCAGCAGGCTCAGCACCAGCATCAGACACACGGCGACGACAACGGGATTCATGAAATATCCTTCAGGTTTTTACGAAAAATGAAGCGGGTAGTTTGCAAATCGAGCCGGGAATGTCGAGCATTATTTGCCAAAAGCGGGGAAAAACCGCATTGTGTGAACTTTGTGCAAGCGCAACGTTATCGGTGGGTCGGGTCTTGGGTTTGTCATGTGTCGCCCATATACTGTCTGTTCGAGTGCGATGGTTTGATGAACCATCCCCGTACAATACACCAAGGAGATAGACATGAGCGTACTGGTAGGCCGTCAGGCTCCCGACTTTACCGCTGCTGCCGTTCTGGGTAACGGCGAAATCGTTGAGAACTTCAACCTCAAGGAGTTCACCAAGGGCAAGGCTGCCGTGGTGTTTTTCTATCCGCTGGACTTCACCTTCGTGTGTCCGTCCGAGCTGATTGCCTTTGATCACCGCTTTGACGAGTTCCAGCAGCGCGGCGTGGAAGTGATCGGTGTGTCCATCGACTCCCAGTTCAGCCACAATGCCTGGCGCAACACCGCCGTTGAGAACGGTGGTATCGGCCAGGTGAAATACCCGCTGGTTGCCGACGTGAAGCACGAAATCTGCAAGGCTTATGACGTTGAGCACCCGGAAGCCGGTGTGGCCTTCCGCGGCTCTTTCCTGATCGACGCCAACGGCCTGGTTCGCCACCAGGTAGTGAACGATCTGCCCCTGGGTCGTAACATCGACGAGATGCTGCGTATGGTTGACGCCCTGCAGTTCCACGAAGAGCACGGCGAAGTGTGTCCGGCCCAGTGGGAAAAAGGCAAGGCTGGCATGCAGGCCTCTCCGGACGGCGTGGCCAAGTACCTGTCCGAGAACGCCGAAGGCCTGTAAGGTTCGACGTTATTCCATAAAAAATGCCGGCATTTGCCGGCATTTTTTTGTTTGCGTTATTCTCCCTCTGGGGTAACCGTAACCAGCTGAGGGTTGGCCTTGCCCGCCGCCTGCAACTGTCCCGGGTTGACCAGACCCAGCAACACCATCAACACCACGGCAGCCATGCCACTCAGCAACCAGGGAACGGGTTTGCGCAGTGCAGTGCCGTCCTCCAAGCCCTCCCGCAGTGAGTGACAATGGCTACAGCGATCATGATGATCGTAAAAGTGCCTGTTGCACTGGTGGCAACGAATGATTGACATATCCCGACTCCGTACTGTTATTTTTGTTTTTCGAAATCACTATAGCTGCAATTGCAAAATGAAAATGCGCAAAAAAGCGAATGGTATCGATACGGAAAGGAGATGGTGTGTTTGAGGGGCTGCAAGGCCGGCGGGCGTGGTACTGAAGCCCGCCAACCGGATTCAGGAGGGCACTTTTTCTTTCAGCAGACCCAGCAGCATTTGGGCATGTTCGGCGGTTTCCCGGCCCAGCTCGGTCAGGTAGCCGCCATCGACCTGAGTGATCAGTCCCTTGTCGTGCAGGCGGCTGGCGGCCTGGACCATGCCGGGACTGGCATCGTGATGCACCTTGATGCCTTGCCGGGTGGTATCGAGATCAAAATGCAGCAATAAGTTGAGTTCGTCCATCAGTGCCTGGTGATAATGCATGAGTACTCCTTGTACGTTGGCCACCTCTTATGACGTTAGCCGGTAATTGTGCTTTTGAGTGAGGCACACCTCACAATTAGCGTACCGGATGGGTCTTTTTCAGGCTTGCATCCATGGGCACTGTTGCGGATTATGTGAGTTTTGTCACGCCAATAAAGGATAATCCCGCATGAGCGCCATTCGTATCAAGGACGCCCGCTTCTCCATCAGTGAACGCCACCAGCTGCATATTCCCGAGCTGAGCCTGGCCGAGGGCCAGTGCTGGGCGTTTGTAGGCGCCAACGGCAGCGGCAAAACCGCCCTGGCCCGCGCCCTGGCGGGAGAGCTGAAATGCGTGCAAGGCGAAGCCGACCATGAGTTTGCCCATGTGGAGTGGGTGTCCTTTGAGCAGTTACAGCAACTGGCGGACCGGGAGCGGGAAGAAGACGAAAGCGATCTGCTCGATGCCCAGGACGACGGCCACAGCGCCCGCCAGATCATTCAGGAAGGTGCTCGGGATCACGAGCGCCTGGAGCAGCTGGCGGCGCGCTTTGGTATTACCTCCCTGCTGGATCGCGGTTTCAAGTATTTGTCCACCGGTGAAACCCGCAAGGTGCTGCTGTGCCGGGCGCTGCTGAGCCAGCCCGAGCTGTTGGTGCTGGACGAGCCCTTTGATGGCCTGGATGCCAACGCCCACGAGGGCCTGATGAGCCTGCTGGCCGAGCTGGTGGCCGCCGGGCAGACCCTGGTGCTGATCGTCAACCGCTTTGAAGAGCTGCCGGATTTTGCCAGCCATCTGGGTATTCTGGTCGAATGCGAACTGACCCAGGCCGGCCCGCGGGACGACGTGAGTGCCTCGGTGGAGCTGCAGCAGCTCAATCACCTGGTGCGACTTGAGGCCAGCACCCAGGCGCTGCCACCGGCGGATCCCGATGCTGTACGCCGGGAGCTGGACGCCGGCACGCCGCGCATTGTCATGCGTGATATACGCGTCAGCTTTGGCGATAAGGTCATCCTCGACGGCCTGAACTGGCAGGTAAATTCAGGGGAGCACTGGCAGATCATGGGGCCCAACGGTGCCGGCAAGTCTACCCTGCTGAGCCTGGTTACCGGCGATCATCCACAGGGCTACAGCAACGACCTCACCCTCTTTGGCCGTCGCCGCGGCAGTGGCGAGACCATCTGGGACATCAAGCAGCACATCGGTTATGTGAGCACCACCATGCAGCAGGACTATCGGGTCACCGCCACTCCTAGGGCGGTGATCCTCTCGGGCTTTTTCGATTCCATCGGTGTCTATCAGCAGCCGGGGGATGCTCAGCTCAAGCTGGCCGAACAGTGGTTGGCACTGCTGGGCATGGAAGGCCTGGGCAACGAGCCATTTCGCAACCTGTCTTATGGTCAGCAGCGGCTGTTGCTGATCGCGCGAGCCATGGTCAAGCATCCCCCCATCCTGATCCTGGACGAGCCACTGCAGGGGCTGGATACCTTTAACCGGCACTGGGTCAAGCGCTGGATCGATTTGCTGGTGGCCGAGGGCGGCACCCAGTTGCTGTTTGTATCACACCATCAATCCGACGCACCGGCGTGCATCAGCCATCGGCTCAGCTTTGTAGCCAATGAGGAAGGCGGTTACCGTTATCCCACCGAGGCACTTGAGAAAGCTTGACCCGAAACCGGGACGGGGTCAGGATGGGGATCCCACTTGTTCGTCGGGATCCTTGACCGATGCTGAATATGGACTTCTCTCAATCCTTGACCCTTCCTTACCAGGCCGAGCGCTGGCAGCGCTCACCGGCAGACGGCGTGTGGCGCTATCCGCTGGAGCGCGAATCCGCTGAAAGCGGACACGTGACCAGCCTGGTGCGCTTTGAACCGGGGGCGGCGTTTCCCGAGCATGAGCACCCACTGGGTGAGGAATTCTGGGTGTTGGAAGGCACCTTTTCCGATGACAACGGTGATTACGGTGCCGGTACCTATGTGCGTCATCCGCCGGGCAGCCGACACCGGGCCTTCAGCCGGCAAGGTTGCCTGATTTTCGTCAAGCTCAACCAGTTTGTCGCCGACGATAATGGTTTTAAAGCGCTGGATGAACGTCAGGGACTCTGGCTGACCGGCGATCACGGCTTTCGCCGGCTGTCGCTGCATCGTTATCAGGGGATCAATACCAGTCTGCTGGAGTTTGCCGAGGGTGGGCGCTTTCCCGCCTGCTGCTACCGCGCCGGTCTGGAAATACTGGTACTGGAAGGGCAGCTGCATGACGGCGCCAGTGTTTTAGGCCCGCTCAGCTGGTTGCGTCTGCCGCCCATGGCGGTGCCGGCACTTGAAGTGACCGGGCATACTCGGCTATGGGTGCGCACCGGCCACCTGGTGGCCTCCAGCCCGGTGAGCCGCGCCGTCTGAATCCCCCGGTAAAACCACAAAGCCCGCCATTGGCGGGCTTTGTATTATGCCTGCTGCTCGGGGTCGGTGAAATCCGGCATGTCGGCAGGGGCGGGGGGCCAGCCGCCCAGCAGCTTCCAGCGATTAACGATGGTGCAGAACAGCTCGGCGGTCTTGCGGGTATCGTACAGGGCGCTGTGGGCTTCCTTGTTGTCAAAGCTCATGCCGGCGGCGCGGCAGGCCTTGGCCAGCACGGTCTGGCCCAGGGCCAAGCCGGCGAGGCTGGCGGTGTCAAAGGTGGCAAAAGGATGGAAGGGGTTGCGCTTGAGCTCGGCACGTTCCGCCGCCGCCATGACAAAGCCATGATCAAAGGAGGCGTTGTGGGCCACGATCACCGCGCGCTGGCAGTGATTGGCCTTGATGCCCTTGCGCACCCCCTTGAATATCTGCTCCAGGGCGTCCCGCTCGGTCACGGCCCCGCGCAGGGCACTCCAGGGATCAATGCCGGTAAATTCCAGCGCCGCCGGCTCCAGGTTGGCGCCTTCAAAGGGGGTGACATGAAAATGAAAGGTCTGATCCGGGCTCAGCCAGCCATTTTTGTCCATTTTCAGGGTGATGGCGGCAATTTCCAGCAGGGCGTCGGTACGGGCGTTAAAGCCGCCGGTTTCCACGTCGATCACCACAGGGTAGTAACCCCGAAAACGCTCGTGAAGCTGGTTGGCTGAAGTTGTTGCCGTCATGATGGTCCTGTTGCTGCAAAAAACGGTCGTCCATTATGCCAGAGTCCGGGGTTATCGTCGCCCGTCCCGGCAGCCAGACGGGCGAGTGGCGCAATTCTGCGCAAACGAAACGCAAAGCCAGAAAAAGGGTTGCACCCGGCGCCGGCCTTGCCTACTATACGCCCCGCTGACGAGGACGAGCTTCCGACCAGCAACAATTTGGTGAGGTGTCCGAGTGGCCGAAGGAGCACGCCTGGAAAGTGTGTATACGGAAACGTATCGAGGGTTCGAATCCCTCCCTCACCGCCAAACAAGATAAGCCCTTGATTCTTAACGGATTCAAGGGTTTTTTCGTTTCAGAACCCAAGCCGCCTTTCACCGATTGGTACAGAAGGGTGGTACAGAATGCGTGTCATGGCTACACCGTGGAAGCATTCTGAGTCGGGGTACTTTTACTTTCGTCGTCAAGTGCCCGCCGATATTCTAACCGTCGTTGGTCGCTGTGAGTGGAAGGTATCACTCAAGACCAAAGACCTGTCTGTTGCCGGCTTTCGTCTTGCCGCTGGGTCGCCTTATTATCAGCAATTTTGTTCAAGTCTCAATGCAACCGCCTCCCTATAATTTCTATTGTTTCTCTTGAGCGTAATAATGAACTCGGCAAGGCGACAGGCTATGCAGCAGGACAACCAATTCCAATACCGCAAAAGCAAGCATCTGGACCAGGTGATGCTCCTGAGTGCGCTCATGCATGATTTCGCTTATGGCAAACATGCGCACGAAGAATACTCGCTGGGTATCACGCTCGCCGGTCGCCAGGACTTTTTCTCCAACGGCATGTTTCATTACAGCACGCCCGGCAACGTCATCGTTTTTAACCCGGACGTGGCCCACGATGGGCATTCCGGCACCGATGATGTGCTGCAATATAAAATGCTCTACATTCACCCCGAGCAGTTGGCTCCGGCCCTGGCGGCGGCAGGGGTAAGGCGACCGCATGATTTCAGAATCGAAGACACGCTGCTAAAAGATGGTGTGCTGCGCGCCGAACTGCTGCGTTTGTGCACCCTGATTGAATGCGATGAGGCCGAGCCACTGGTTCAGGAGAGCCTGCTTTACTCGTTAGCGGCGCGTATTGCCCAACTGCACAGCGATTACTCACCGAACCAGACCCAGCAGAGGGTTGACAGTCTGTTGCTAAGGGCGCGCGATTACATTCATGCCCATGTGTTTGACGCTCTTTCACTGGAGCAGATCAGCCAGCAGGCGGCGTTATCAAAGTATCACTTTTTGCGCTTGTTCCGGCGGCAGTTTGGCATGACACCGTATCAGTACGTGTTGAACTGCCGCCTCAATCGTGCCCGTGAAGCCCTGGCCGCAGGTGTACAGCTGGATGATGTGGTTCACTCTTTTGGTTTTGCCGACCTGAGTCATCTGAACCGCCGCTTCAAACCCGTTTTTGGCATGACCCCTCGTCAATATCAGCAAATCGTTTTGAATCACTGATTTCCACTTATCCACTCTAACTTGATTCATTAGGAGTTCGACCATGGTCGAGATACTCATGTATGCGTTTGGCATTATGTATACCCCAGGCCCGGTAAACCTGCTGAGCCTGAATGCCGGGCTGAACGGTCAGGGAAAGAGGACGGTTCCTTTTTGTGTTGGTGTGGGCGTGGCCATGTTTCTGCTGTTTTTTGTGTTCGGTTACAGCGGTGCCTTGCTGCCTGTAGCGTTTCAGGCCGTCATTGGGTTGTTCGGCGGCCTCTATATCTTATGGCTGGCACTTAAAATCGGGAAGACGGCCATTCAATCCACTACGCCGGCCAAGGCGGACGACGCCAAAGTGGGGCAAGCCGCCCTGTCGTTCCGTTCAGGCCTGCTGATGCAGTTATGTAACCCCAAGGCGCCGGTCGCAATCCTGCCGATTGTCACCGTTCAGTTTCCGGCTGTCGGTATCAGCGGAGCAGGTATTGCCTTATGGTCGGTACTGCTGGGGGGGATGGCGCTTGGAGCCCCGGGTAGCTACCTGCTGCTGGGCGCACGACTTGGCAAGCTCATTCGGACACCGGCTTTTTTTCGCATGCTTAATGCATTAATGGCGCTACTGCTGGTTTATGTTGGCTGCAATATCGTCAACGCCCAACTTGGAGTGTTTCAAGGCATGTCGTGATGAGCTGTCTTGCTCGAGTGAGGCTGTAAACATTCCGGCTCTTTTTTGAGCAGTAATATCAATCAGCGGGCATTATCGAGTTTCGAATTGACCGGACATTCATGGGCGCATGAGTGAAATATTAATGATGAAAATAATGATGTATTTTTACTGAGTCATGAATTATATTCATTGATCTGGGTGCTATAGACCGGAGTTAAGGCATGTTGGAGAGGTTTCATCTTGAAGTACTGGCAGCAATCAAAGAGCAAGGAACGTTAACTCAGGCTGCTGAGTCATTAAATTTATCTCAGTCTGCCTTGAGTCACAGCATTAAAAAGCTGGAAGGTCAGCTCAAAACACCTGTTTGGCAAAAAGAAGGCAGAAACTTGCGGCTTACCAATGCGGGTGAACAAGTATTGACTCTTGCGAACCGGGTATTGCCACAATTTAAACATACTGAGCATTTATTGCGCCAGATAGCGACAGGCGAAATGGGTTCACTGCGCATCGGCATGGAATGTCATCCTTGCTATCAATGGTTGTTAAAGGTCATTGAACCTTATCTTGAAAAATGGCCAAACGTTGATATTGACGTAAAGCAGGAATTTCAGTTCGGTGGCCTGGGTGCTCTCTATAGCTACGAGATAGATATCCTTGTTACTCCCGATCCCTTATATAAACCCAATCTGACGTTTATACCGGTATTTGATTATGAACACAGACTCGTCGTTGCATCATCCCATTCCCTTGCGACGCAAGACTCGGTTATGCCTGATGAGCTGAATGAAGAGGTGTTGTTCAGCTATCCGGTAGAGCCCGAGCGACTGGATATTTACAGTCAGTTCTTAAACCCCGCCAAATGTTCGGTCAAAAAGCACAAAACCATCGAAACGACGGAAATCATGTTGCAGATGGTGGCGGCAGGCAGAGGCGTATGTGCTCTCCCTGGTTGGCTAGTGGATGAATTTGCCAAACATATGGCCATTAAGAGCCTGCGATTCGGCAAGCATGGCATAAAAAAGCAAATCTTTTTGGGGGTGCGAAAAGGCGAAGAACAGATTCACTACCTGAGTGACTTCATTGCTCTGGCTCAGAATGTCAGGTAATGACTCAGCCTTGCTCGATCTCGCATATTTCCAAGCTGATACTGCTGTGGGCACTGTAAGGTGGCGCTGCCTTCTATACAGGTAACCCTGTCTCTCCTTCTCCTGAACTGGCCCACTGACGAACGGGCTCACGAAGTGAGCCCATGATAAAGTACGGCATTACCTCAGCAACTGCTGGCAGTGCAACCGAATCCTGGTCCATCGACGTTTACTGACCTGCCAGATGGATGAAGAGGCTACCCGCTAGTGGTGCCGCCACTTTTCAACCGACAGAACCGGCCTGTACTGCCGGGCTGCAGCCTGCTCTGTCAGCGTCCCATACCAAGAACGTGGCACATCGTTCGACCGAGAGCCTTGGCTTACCACAAATCATGAAATTTGTTCATGTATTTATGAAATCAAATCATTATTTTTCATGTAACCGTCCCTGTATAACATACTCATGCTTAGCTCTAGACATCTGGACTTCTGGATAGAAAAGAATCGTCAGGCCCAGAAAGAGCAAGAAACAAATTCAGGTTTTATCTCGGAAATTGGATGCCAGACTATGAGTAACGAATTTACATTTACTATCAACAGCATTGCCTTCGACGAACATTATCAGCCGTCAGACAGTACGCGTATTACTACCAACTTCGCTAACCTTGCCAGAGGCGAGAGCCGTCAGGAGAACTTGCGCAACGCCTTAACGATGATTGATAATCGGTTTAATGCCCTGGCGAATTGGGATAACCCCAAAGGGGATCGTTATTCAGTCGAGCTTGAAATTATTTCTGTTGATATGGATGTTGATAGTGAAGGCAACGGCCAAAGTTTTCCCACGATTGAAGTTTTGAAAACAAATATTGTTGACAATAAAACAAAGAAACGTATTGAAGGTATTGTAGGTAATAACTTCTCCTCTTATGTTCGCGATTATGACTTTAGTGTATTGCTGTTGAATCATAATAAGGGTAAAGCCAGCTTTAGCATTCCAGATGGTTTTGGTGATCTGCATGGAAAGCTCTTTAAGTGCTTTGTGAATTCTCCTGCCTACAAACAACACTTTACTAAGCTACCTGTGATATGCCTCAGTGTTTCAGACAACAAGACCTATCATCAGACCGAAAATCAGCATCCCGTATTGGGTGTTGAATACCTGCCCAATGAGTCATCGCTGACGGAGCAATATTTCAAGAAGATGGGGCTGAAGGTGCGCTATTTTATGCCGCCACATAGCGTCGCGCCTCTGGCTTTCTTCTTCTTTGGCGATTTGCTGAACGATTACAGCAATCTCGAGCTCATCAGCACCATCAGTACGATGGAGACATTTCAGAAGATCTATCGGCCTGAGATTTATAATGCTAATGCCGTGGCAGGGAAATGTTACAAGCCTAACCTGAAAAACTCGGATCATTCGTTGACGCAAATTGTTTATGATCGAGAAGAACGTAGCCAGTTAGCGATCAAACAGGGAAAGCTTGCTGAGGAAAATTTCATTAAACCATACCAGTCTGTTCTGGAACAATGGTCTGCCAGTTACGCATTGTAATTAACGATAACTTAAACGGTACCTATCATGAAAAAATTATTACCTACTTCCACTGCCGGAAGCTTACCCAAACCATCCTGGCTCGCACAACCCGAGACACTGTGGTCACCCTGGAAATTGCAAGAAGAGGAACTTATCGAAGGCAAACAGGATGCGCTGCGTGTGTCGCTGCATGAGCAGCTACAAGCAGGTATTGATATTGTCAGTGATGGCGAGCAAACGCGTCAGCATTTTGTCACTACCTTTATTGAACACCTCGACGGTGTCGATTTTGAAAAGCGCAAGACCGTTAAAATTCGTGACCGCTATGATGCGAGTGTGCCGTCGGTTGTGGGTGCCGTCAGTCGCCAAAAGCCGGTGTTTGTTGAAGATGCAAAATTTTTACGACAGCAGACCAAACAGCCCATTAAATGGGCACTGCCTGGCCCCATGACCATGATAGATACGCTCTATGATGATCATTATAAAAGTCGTGAAAAACTGGCCTGGGAATTCGCCAAAATACTCAATCAAGAGGCCAGGGAACTGGAAGCGGCGGGTGTTGATATTATCCAGTTTGATGAGCCGGCATTTAATGTGTTCTTTGATGAGGTCAATGACTGGGGGATTGCCGCCCTGGAAAGAGCCATTGAAGGCCTGAAATGTGAAACTGCCGTACACATTTGTTATGGCTATGGTATCAAGGCCAACACGGACTGGAAGAAAACCTTGGGCTCCGAGTGGAGACAATATGAAGAGGTCTTTCCCAAACTGCAACAGTCTAATATCGATATCATTTCGCTGGAATGTCAAAACTCTCGTGTTCCGATGGAGCTGATTGAGCTCATTCGAGGTAAAAAAGTAATGGTAGGGGCCATTGATGTGGCAACCAACAGCATTGAAACGCCGGAAGAAGTCGCCAATACGTTGCGAAAAGCACTTGAATTTGTGGATGCCGACAAGCTCTATCCCAGCACCAACTGTGGCATGGCTCCCTTGTCTCGCCGGGTAGCAAGAGGCAAGCTGGAGGCCTTGAGTGCGGGCGCAGAAATCCTTCGCAGAGAACTCCTGGCGAAGGGCGTTGCTGCCTAAAGCAGAGAAACATTTTTCAGCCACGACTGCTTTTCTGACGAACGGGCTCAGGTGACAGCGGGCGTGCAAAGCGCGGCAAAACATAAGTAACCGCCCTCATGCCAAAGGCTTTCTGCGGCCTTTCGCTGGTGAAAGGGTTATTAACTTCACCTTCAGTTGATGAATGTGTCGCTTCGACGCCGGTTATATCAGGGCTCGGATGAGGGGACTGACGACACCAGAGAGTGCCGTCAGCCCTTGTCCGGCAGATTGAGCAATATGACCACCCCACCTCGTAAAAAATTAGGGCTATAGATGCGGCCTGATTAACGACATCGGTCGGTTTGGTGACGTTATGGCCGGCCCTCCTGTGGCAGAGAGTTATTTGAACAATAACTCGCCTGCGTTGGTGGAAAAAAGGTCATTGTTTGATCTGACGCGTGGGCGACTCAATTAAATCCAATGTTAAGCCTGGAATAGCGTGGGTAATTCCGTTAGCTTCCTCGGGTTTTTGCCTGTCACCATGGGTGTAAATTATGAGTGAAGTTACCACAAGTCGGCAGTCGTCATGGCA
This sequence comes from Oceanimonas doudoroffii, assembly GCF_002242685.1. Taxonomy (NCBI): domain Bacteria; kingdom Pseudomonadati; phylum Pseudomonadota; class Gammaproteobacteria; order Aeromonadales; family Aeromonadaceae; genus Oceanimonas; species Oceanimonas doudoroffii. The sequence continues at coordinate 976,693 of NZ_NBIM01000001.1, read as the reverse complement.
TGTTCCACAGGTACAAAAGGCCTGTTGCTGTATTATTACGCTGTTGCTGATCTTGGGGCTGTCACAGTGGTTCTCCATTTTCAGAAGCGTGGAGTTTCTGATCAACTATGTACCGCTGAACATTATTTTTGAGGTAGCGGCCTTTGCCATTGCCATGATGATCTTTGGCATGGCCTGGGTGACCCAGCGTTACCGGCCATCCTTGCAGACCCTGGTGATCGGCGTCGGTTTTCTGGGCATCGGCCTGCTCGATCTCTCCCATGTGCTGTCTTATCGAGTCCTGCCCGACTTTGTGACCGCCAACACGCCGGAAAAAAGCATCAATTTCTGGCTGCTTGCACGCAGTCTGACCGCGGTGCTGCTGTTGTATGTGGCCTTTGTGCCGTCGCTGGTCAACAAAAGGCCTGGCCAAGGGCTGCGTCTGGGGCTATTGGTGCTGATGCTGGCAGGGGTGGCAGTGGCCCACCTCTGGTTTTTCTACTGGCCCGAGCTGGTGCCGGATACCTTTATCGTCGGGCAGGGACTGACCGACTTCAAGATCCACAGTGAATACGTCATTATCATGGCGCATCTGCTGGCGGGCCTTGGCCTGGCCAGGCGCTACCTGCAGGAAGGCTACCTCGGCTACCTCTATCTGGCGGCCTCGGCCGTCATCATGGCCATGGGCGAGTATTTCTTCAGCATTAATGTGGACTTTACCGACGCCTACAATATTTTCGGGCATCTCTACAAAATAATTACTTATTGCTTTCTGTACCGAGCACTGTTTCGGGAAATGGTATACGAGCCCTATCAGGAGCTGGATGATGCCCGTAATCGGCTGCAGGCCACCCTCAAGGCCCTTCCCGATACCCTGCTGGAGGTGAGTGGGGCAGGGCGGGTGCTGTCGGTGAATGCCCGAAAAGAGAACGGTGAGTTTGCGCATTGGCAACCGGGCACGTATGTGCGTGACTGGCTGCCGGCGCCGGCCACGAAGGTGTTTTTGGATGCCCTCAGTCGCGCCGAGCGTGATGGGGTGGTGCACGATCTGCGCATTGTGTCTGAGCGGGGCTGCCACCTTGGTCTGTCGGTATCCCGCCATGAGGGATGGTGCTATCTGGTGCTATGCCGGGATATCAGCGCCCAGGTGGAAAATGAGCATCGTATTCTGCATGAAACCCGGCTCAACAACCTGTTGCTGCAGATAAAGCGCCTTGCTCGGGACGATAACGAAAACGCCTTGCTGGACTGTTGTGCCGAGCAGCTGGCTGGTCTGACCGCCAGTGCCGGCAGCCTGATCCACCTGTGTCCGGAAAATACCCCCGACCAACTGCCCGAACAGCCTCGCACCTTTGGCGCTAGCCCGGCGCCCTGGCTGACTGACGGGCAATCGGCTTCTCCCTGGCAGCAGGCCGCCCGCAGTGACCAGGTGGTTGCCTGGGAGGGAGTCTCCGCCGGCGAGGGCATCAGCCTGCCCGTGCGCGATCATCAGGGGGTGGCACTGGTTGTCAGTGTGTTCGGCAGGAAAGAAGGCTACGGCGAGCAGGAGCGAACTACCCTCGGCATGGTGGCTTCGGCGCTGTGGAGCCGTATTCGGCAGCGCCGTCAGGACAGGGCGATCCACCGGCTTTCCAAGGCCCTGGAGCAAAATCCCTATCCGGTCATCATTACCGACGCGCAGGTGCGTATTCAGTATGTTAACCGTGCTTTTACCCGGGTCAGCGGCTATGCCGTTGATGAGGTAGAAGGGCGTAATCCGAGCATGCTTCAGTCGGGCAAGACCGACAACAAAACCTATGTCGACATGTGGGCACACCTTCACCGGGGCCAGCCCTGGAAAGGCGAACTGATCAACCGCCGACGCGACGGCAGCTGCTATATCGAGAGCGCGTCCATCTACCCCATCACCGATGACGCCGGTCGGGTGATCAACTATGTGGCCCACAAGGAGGACATCACTCAGCACCGTAACAACGAGGAGCGCCTGCGTCAGCTGTCCCAGTGTGATCAACTTACCGGCGTGCTCAACAAGCGGGCCTTTGAACAACAACTTATCCAGCAGCTGCGCCGTAGCCGCATGCGTGGTGGTGGCCTATCGTTACTGTGGCTGGACATGGACAACTTCAAGTCGGTCAACGACAGCCTGGGTTATGTTGCCGGCGACGAGTTGCTGGTGGAGATCTCCAATCGGCTCCGTGCTCAGCTGGCTCCGGGTAGCCTGATAGGCAGGCCGCTGGGGGATGGCTTTGTAATGGCGGTGGAAGGCAACGAACAGGAAACGATCGCCCTGCTGGCCGAGCAGTTGCTGCAGGGCATTCAGGCACCGGTCACCCTCAACCATCAGCTTCTGTCGGTGAGCGCGTCCCTTGGCATTGCCACCTGTCCCCATGATGGCGATAACGCCGTGGCCCTGTTCAAGGCGGCGGAGCTGGCCATGTACCGAGCCAAGCGGGATGGGCGCAATGGCCTGCGCTTTTATGCTCCCGAGATGCAAAAGCACAGTGAACGGGCGCTGTCCCTGGCCACGGCGCTGAAAAATGCCATTGCCAGCCAGGAGCTGGCATTGGCATTCCAGCCCCAGATGGATATTTCTCACCGGCGCATGATCGGTGCCGAAGCCCTGTTGCGTTGGCGCCACCCTGAACGGGGCTTTGTTTCGCCCGCCGAGTTCATTCCCCTGGCCGAGCAGAACGGCCTTATCGTCAGCATTGGCTGGTGGGTCATTGATCGGGTACTGGAACAGCTGGTGGCCCTGCGCGCCGCCGGCCGGGATAATATTTCCATTGCCGTGAATGTGTCTGCCGCCCAACTGGTGCAGCCCGACTTTGTGACCGAGCTGCAGGCCAGGGTGCACGCCAGCGGCGTGCCTGCGCAGGCCATTGACATCGAGCTGACGGAATCGGTGGCCATGGTGAACCCGGAAGACACCGGTGAAAAGATGGCCGCCCTGAGTGCCGCCGGTTTTCGAATTTCCATTGACGACTTTGGCACCGGCTATTCCTCCATGAGTTACCTGAAACGCTTTGCCATCGACAAGATCAAGATCGACAAGTCGTTTGTGGACGAGGTCACCCACAAGCACGAAGACAAAACCATCGTCAACGCCATCATTCACATGGCACGCAGCCTGGGGATGCGCACCATTGCCGAGGGCGTGGAGACAGAGGAGCAGTTTGAAACCTTGCGGCGCAAGGGCTGTGACGCCATTCAGGGCTACTGGTACAGCCGGCCGTTGCTGGGCGAGGATTTTTCCGCCTTTGTCAGGGCACACACATAGTGTGCACGTTTTATTTGAAACCAGGTGGTGCCATTCGGGCTGCTGACTTGGAAAATGTTTGCAATACTGAGGGTTGAGTCTCACGCCAGGCAATAAGGATAGCTATGAGTACCTCTTCACACACACTGCCGCTGCAGATGTTGTATCACTGGGCCGACGCCAGCCCGCATCAAACCTATCTGCACCAGCCCAGGGACGGGCGCTGGCACGAACACAGCTGGAGCAGCGTGCTGGAGATGGCCGCCCGGCTGGTGACGGGACTGAGCCGGCTCGGACTGACCCCGGGCGACAAGGTGGCCATTCTCTCCAAGAACTGTGCCGAGTGGTTTATCTGCGACTTTGCCCTGCAGATGGGCGGCTATGTCAGCGTGCCCATTTATCCTACCGCCGGGGCCGATACCGTCAATTACGTGCTGGAGCACAGTGAAAGCCGGGCGGTGTTTGTCGGCAAACTCGATGATGCCGAACAGCAGGCTCCGGGCATTCCCGACGGGCTGTTGCGTCTGGCCATGCCCTATGACAGCAGCATTCGTACCGACCATGACTGGGACAGCCTGTTGGTGCACGAACCCATCAGCGAGCGGCCGGTGCCCGAGCCGGAGCGGCTGATGACCCTGGTGTATACCTCGGGCAGCACCGGCAAACCCAAGGGGGTGATGATAACCCATGGCGCTTATGCCGCCGCCTGTCAGGGGGTGCTGGAGACCACGGGGCTCAATGCGGATGACAGGGCGTTTTCCTACCTGCCGCTGGCGCACATTACCGAGCGGGTTTACATTCTCGGCTCCAGCCTCTACGCCGGCGCCCAGGTGGGCTTTGCCCAGAGCCTCGACAGTTTTATCGACAACGTCAAAACCATCTCACCCACGGTATTCATCTCTGTGCCCAGGCTCTGGACCAACTTCCGCAGCGGCATTCTCGACAAGGTGCCGGCCTCCAAATTGAACCTGCTGCTGCGCATTCCGCTGTTATCGGGTCTGGTGAAGAAAAAGATTCAGACCGGCCTTGGACTGGACCAGGCCCGTATTCTGGGCTGCGGCTCGGCGCCCATCGCCCCGGCGCTGCTGCGCTGGTACGAGCGGTTGGGCATGCCGATCACCGAGGCCTGGGGCATGACCGAAAACCTGGCCTATTCCACCCTCAACTACCCGTTTCGTTCCGACAAGGTCGGCACCGTGGGCAGACCCGGTGCCGGGGTGGAAATCCGTATTTCCGAGCAGGGTGAGGTATTGTGTCGTTGTGACGGCATGATGCAGGGATACTACAAGGATGAAGAGGCCACTCGGGCGGCGCTGCAGGATGGCTGGCTGCATACCGGCGATCAGGGCCGGCTCGACGACGACGGCTATCTGACCCTCACCGGCCGGCTCAAGGACGCCTTCAAGACCGCCAAGGGCAAATACGTGCTGCCCGTTCCTATCGAATCCCAGTTGATCGATAACCCGCTGATCGAGCAGGTGTGCGTGGTGGGCAGCGGCCTGGCCCAGCCCGTGGCACTGGTGCAGCTGGCCGACAGTGCCGCCGCCCGTGATAGGGACGAACTCGCCACTGCCCTGGGCGCCAGTATCGAGCAGGTCAATCACACCCTGGAAAGCCACCAGCGCCTGGGGGGCATGCTGGTCATGAAGGACGCCTGGACGGTGGAAAACCACATTATGACGCCCACCCTCAAGATCAAGCGGCATCTGCTGGAGCAGCAATACCAGGATCTGGATCAGCGCTGGGTCAAGGGCAACACCGTGTTATGGGAGCAGGATCTCGCGCCGTCATGATTGTTCCAAAAATGGAATAATGACATATTTCGTTTTGCAAAATAACCGCTAATTAACACGGCCTCGCTGTGTTACCTTGAATTCAGCTTACTGAGTATCTTTTGTTAGTGGAGTCGGGCAGAGAAACACTGCCCTTTTTTTTGTCCATCATTCCTGCTTTCCCTCTTCCGCCATCACCCAGGTCGATGCCAGCCGCTCCCGCATGTGCCGATCAATAAACTCGATAAAGGCGTTCAGCCGCACCGGTGCCAGTTCCCGACCGTGATAGACCATGTGAAAGGGACGTTTGCCGCCCAGCCAGCCAGGCAGCACCGGGCGCAGCAATCCCGCCTCGGTATAATGGGCCACGTAGTGGCGGGGCACGTTGACGATGCCCAGCCCCTTGAGCGCGGCCTTGACCGCCGCCTGCATCTGGTTGACCGACAGCCTGGCCACCGGCTTTAAATGAAAACGCCGGCCCTGATTGTCGGTCAGCTGCCAGTTGCGGTGCGGCCAGCACTGAATGATGTGGTGTTGATCCAGCTCTTCGGGGCTGCCGAGCTCGCCCTTTTGCGCCAGGTAGCCGGGGGAGGCGAACAGGCCATATTGCACCTCACCCAGCTGACGGGCATGCAGGCTGGAATCGGGCAGTTCACCGCTGAAGAACACCACATCCAGATCGGTATCCAGCAGGCTGGTATAGTCGTTGCTTTGCAGCAAGTCGATGCGAATGTCCGGGTATTGCAGGCAAAACTCGATAATGCCATCCATCAGAAAAGTGTTGGAAATGGCGATGGGCGCGGCCACCTTGATGAGCCCGCTCATGCGCTGGCTCTGGCCCTGAATGTCGCCGGTAACCTGCTCCATTTCGCTCAGCAGCGGGTGCAGCCGTTCAAAATAACGCCGGCCTTCCTCGGTCAGCTGCAGCTTGCGGGTGGTGCGGCTGAGCAGCTTGCAGCCCAGCACCTGCTCCAGGGTGGAGATGCGCCGGCTGAGGGTGGCGGTGGGCATGCCGAGTTGTGCCGCGGCGTGGGAAAAGCCGCCCTGCTGCACCACCTTGACGAACAGGTAGAAGGCGTCCAGATGTTTCATGGTGATGGGACTCCGGGCTGAGGAATGGCAGGTCGGCGCATTGTGCCCGGCTTGGCCTGCTCAGGAAAGGGCGCCGGGGCCAGTGGCCAGGTAATGGCGTAATAATTGCACAAAGTCGGCGCTGTCCCGATCCAGATTGGACTCGTGCACCAGCAGATCGTAACCGTAAAGCTCGCGCAAATGGCTCATGCGATGGCCCAGCATGGCGGCCAGGCCATGGTAATGCCGACCGGCGGCGGAGCGGTAGTGATTATCTTCGATCAGCCAGTCCTGCAGCCGGGCGCGATCAATGGCGCCGTGGCGCACGCCCATGGCCAGCAGCGGGCGCTGCTCGGTGAGCAGGTGCACAATCAGCCTGGGCGTCATCAGCGGCAGAAATTCGTCGTAGTTCCGAATTTTGATGCCCACATAGGGCAGGGACACCAGCTCCAGGCCGCTGTTTACCCTTGGCTGATCCACGCGAATAATGTTGCTCCAGTGCAGGCTCCAGCCACCGATGCGGTGATGAAAGTGCAGATTGTCTTCACTCAGTGAAAAGCTGTATACCGGCTCGCGCAGCTTGAGCAGGCCCAGCACCAGGGTTACCAGGCAGGCCAGCAGCAAGAACACCAGCACCAGCTGACCGCGGTTGCCGAGCCAGTAGAGCAGCGGCAGCAACACCAGCAGGCCGGCGCTACCGGCCAGGATCAGGGTCGGACCATGGCGGCGCGACATGGGCTCTATGTGCTGTGTTTCCTTCACTCGGGCTCCCAATGCTTGGCGGCTTGCTTTAAGGTGATGATACACACAGACCGACAGCAAGAGGTAGAGATGACAGGCACCATTGAGGTGATGCGCCAGCACAGATCCATTCGCAAGTTTACCGATGAGACCATTGCGGCTGAACAACTGCAGGCCATCATGGCCGCGGCCCAGTCGGCGTCCAGCTCCAGCTTTTTGCAGGCGTCCAGTGTGGTTCGGGTGACCGACAGGGCCCTGCGCGAGGCGGTGATGCCCTTGTGTGGCAATCAGGCCTACGTGGCTGAAGCCGCCGAGTTTTGGGTGTTTTGCGCCGACTTTTACCGCCATCTGCACTGGGTGCCCGAGGCCAAAACCGGCTATGCCGAACAGCTGCTGATCGGCGCCATCGATACCGCCCTGATGGGGCAAAATGCCATCACCGCCGCGGAATCTCTGGGGCTGGGTGGGGTCTTTATCGGTGCGGTGCGCAATCAACCCCATGAATTGAGCGCCCTGCTGGGGCTGCCGCAGGGCGTGATTCCGTTGTTTGGCCTCTGTCTGGGGCATCCGGCCCAGGATCCCGAGCCCAAGCCGCGGTTGCCGGCCCCGCTGGTATTCATGGAAAACCGTTACCAGAGCGAACCTGATGTGGCCGCGATGGCGAATTATGACGAGCGGGTGCGGCACTATTACCAGACCCGAACCGGCGGCAACAAGGACACCAGTTGGACCGGGCAGATAGCCGCCACCCTGGCCAAGGAGGCCCGGCCCTTTATGCTGGATTTTTTGCGTGAGCAGGGTTTTTGTCTGAAGTAACCGGATCCAGTTTTACCACCAGCAGATCGCAGTCGCTGATGTCGAGAAAACTGACACTGTTGGAAAACAGGTGACCCCAGAAGCGGTGATCGGGACGGTGGCCACAGATCAACAGGTCTGCCCCGGTTTCCCTGACCGCCAGGCGCACCGCCTGGCGTACATCGCCGCTGGGCAACGACACGCTGGCCACATGATGCTGCTGCGTTCTCAGCAGGCGCATCAATTCGTGGCCGCTTTCCAGCCGCAGTTTCATTTTAAGCTGGCGCAGATCCATGCTCAGGCTGCCCACATAAACGCCGCTCAGATCAGGCTCAACGTGTACCAGATGCAGTGCCGCCTGATAACTTTCGGCCAGATCCGCCGCCCGTTTAAGCAGCGGTTTTTCCCTGTGGTTGAGCTCCAGCGCCACCAGAATATTGCGATAGGGCATGGCCACCTCCCTGGCTGAACCCTGTCAAGCCGGCACCGATAAGCCTCAGGCCGACACCATGTGTGTTACCAGCAGCCCACCAAGGCACAAATGCACAAACAGCATGCCCGCCAGTAACAGGGGGTTGATCCCCACTGCCCGCAGGGCACCCAGCTGGGTGCTGGTGCCCAGTGCCGCCATGGCCATGGTCAGCGCCCAGGTATCAATATGGCGGACCTGCTCCACCAGCCCGGCAGGTAGTGGCAGCAGCGAGTTGGCGATCACCACGGCCACGAAGCCAAAGGCAAACCAGGGCAGGGGAGCCCGGCTTGCCGTCCGATCCGGCTCCCGGCGGCTCAGCCACCAGCCCAGCAGCACCAGCACCGGTGCCAACATCAGCACGCGGGTCAGCTTGCTGATCACCGCCACCTGGGCCACATCGTCACCCATGGCGCTGCCGGCGGCCACCACCTGCGCCACCTCGTGAACGGTGGCCCCGGTGTAAATACCCATGGCCTGGGGCGACAGCCCGAGCAGGGGATACAGTAAAGGATAGATCACCATGGCCAGGGTACCGAACACCACCACCGTGCCCACTGCCATGGCCGTTTGCTGGGGCCGGGCCCGCACCACCGGCTCGGTGGCCAGTACCGCGGCAGCCCCGCATATGGCGGAGCCGGCACCCACCAGCAGGGCGGTGGGGCCATCCAGACCCAGCCAGCGGCGTCCCAGCCACCAGGCCAGCAACAGGGTAGAGCTCAGCATCAGCACATCCACCAGCAGGGCGCCGGCACCTACGTCGGCAATCTGTTGCAGGGTAATGTTAATGCCGTAGAAGGCCACGCCAATGCGCAGCAGCCGTTTTTTGCAGAATTCCAGGCCGGCATGCCATTTGCCCTGAGTGATGACCGGCAACAGGTTGCCCACCGCTAGCCCGAATAAAATGGCGAAGATCAGCGGGCTAACCAGTCCGCCCATACGCTCGGCCAGGGACACACTGAGTACCGCCAGCAGTCCGGCTAGCGCCAGGCCGTGAATCAGCTTCATGATGGAGTGCTCCATTGACAACAGGCGGCCAGTCTAGGTGCAGGAATTTAATAATTAAAATTGAGATTAATGAGGTGTTATATCAATTTTTATGATGTTTATCAGGGCAAGGCATGTCCTTACTTCGACAAAGGGCAATGTGTTACTATTTCGCCACTCAGGAGGATTCACATGCTTGTTGCCATTATTCTGCTGGCGCCGCTGAGCGGGCTGCTGTTTTACGTTTTTGCGCTGAAAAGTGCGCTGCCGCCCCGGCGCTGGGCCATGCTGGGCTGCCTGTTTGGCCCCGCCGTGCTGCCCTTGTTTATGGCGCGGCGGCGCTGGTCTCTGGTGTGTGCCAGGGGCATGAAATATGCCCTGCTGAGGGCATGAGCGCGTGTGTGGCCGCATCGTCATTCTTTAAAGAGTTCAGGAGTCACCCATGAGTGTCATGGAACAATTGCTGTGGAACGTGCTTGGCTATGTGACCATGCCCCTGCTGTTTCTGGGCGGTTTTATCGCCGTGTCGGTGGCCGCCTGTCTGGTGCTGAGCTGGTTGGATAAACGCAAGTCTATTGACCGGGATCAATAAGAAGAGGTGTCAGTCGGCTATGATTCTTCGTGTTGGCGTCATGCCAACACGTTGCAGATCACCGGGGTGATCTGGGATTCTGGTTTCTGTTCACTCTTTCATACTGGCCTGCTGGCCAGTTTTTTTTGCCCTTGAAGCGCCGTCATGAAAGCGTCACCTGCCGTCGGCATTATAAGGCCGCTGGTTAAACCGGCGGGCCCCAGCCTTAAACATGAATGATTTATGTGAGCGAAATGTTCTATATATGTTATAAAGGCAGCGACCAGTGCAAGGACTCAGGCGACTGTTCAAATGGTGAGCTGGATCCTTGAGCACAATACGTCGCAGGGGTATGATGCCCGCCGTTTTTACAGGGCGGGTTCGCCTGAAGGTGAGGTGGAGATGAACGTCTTTATCATGCGTCATGGGCAGGCTGCGCCACAGGCGTCGACAGATGCACTGCGGCCACTAACCGAGCAGGGATGTGAGGAAGTCTGTCTGATGGCGCAGTGGCTGGCACCCCAGGTGCCGGCTTTTGACCGGGTGCTGGTGAGTCCTTATCTGCGTAGCAAGCAAACCTGGCAACAGTTGTCCCGTTTTATTACCGGCAGCCGGGTGGAATATTGCGACGAGCTGCTGCCCAATGCCGATGCCGACATCACCGCCAGCCTGCTGCTGGCCTACGGTGAGCTGGAGAAAGACAGTAACCTGCTGGTGGTCAGTCACATGCCCTTGGTTGGCTACCTGGTGGAAAGCCTGTGTCCGGGCACCATGGCGCCGATTTTTGTTACGGCGGGCATGGCCAAGGTAACCCTGCACAAGGGGCAGGGTGGTTTGTTTAACTGGCTTGAAGGACCTCACAACGTGCGGCCTCACTATTCGCGGCCCACGCCGCTATGCGGTTTTATGGGCTGAATCTCAATCAATAACAATACGAGCACAGAAGATAAAACTGAGGTGGAAAATGCGCATATTTAACAAATATCAGCCTTTGTTGATTGCCAAGTATGTAAAAACCTTTTTCAAGGGAAGGCTCTACATTCACGGCCGCGGCGCCTACAGTTACGCCAAGGGCATGTTGATCATGCCCGAGCAGGCCGATGACCGTCACCGCAAGACGGTAAGTGAAATCAACCGTCTTATCGGCCAGCTGAATGCACCCCAGCCCGCGGCCTGATCGCGGCGTGATATAACCCTTTAACAAGGCCGGGCTCTCGCCCGGCCTTGTTGCGTTTTATTGCTCGGTTTTAAGCAGCACCAGCAGGGCGGCATCGCCACCCCATTCCTTGGTCGCCTGATGAAACGCCAGCACCTGAGGGTGCTGGGCCAGCCACATGGGCAGGCGCTGCTTGAGAATGTGCTTGCCGTGGCCGTGCATGATCGACACACAGTCGATGTGGTTGCGCCGGGCCGCCAGCAGCAGTGCAGAGAGCTCCTGTTTGGCTTCTTCCTGAGTCAGGCCATGCAGGTCGAGAAACAGCTCGGGCGCATAATCGCCTCGGCGCAGCCGCTTCAGCTCAAAGGCCGAGGTGTCGTCGGCGCGAAAGCGGGTGGGGCCGTCCTGATCCAGCCAGGGTTCATACAGGTCGGAAAACGGATGGGCTTCGGCCCTGTCTTTGCGGGCCATCGCCCGGGTCGCTTTCACCTTGACCGGCGCCCGGAGCGGACTTATGGTATCCTGCTTCAATTTACGGACACCGCGCACCGCTTCCATAAACAGCGTTTTATCGTCGTCTTCGGGAGGGGATGAGGCGGTCATGTTCGCTTTTGTCACTTGAAAAACAGCCATTTTAGCGAGGCGGAGGGGATTTGGACACGCTTTTTAACGACGAGGCACTCAACGAGCTGCACACCATGGGTGACTGGCTGCGCTTTGCCGCCAGCCGCTTTCAGCAGGCCGGCCTGTTTTATGGTCACGGCACCGACAACGCCTGGGACGATGCCGTGCAACTGGTGCTGCCGCTGCTGCATCTGCCTCTCGACTGTCCTCCCCAGGCGCGGGATGCCCGCCTGGTGCCTGCCGAGCGCCGTGTGTTGCTCGAGGCCATTCGCCGCCGGGTGGAAGAGCGTTTGCCCACGCCTTATCTCACCAACACCGCCTGGTTTGCCGGTTACGAGTTTTATGTGGACGAGCGGGTGCTGATTCCACGTTCGCCCATTGCGGAGCTTATCGACACTCGCTTTTCGCCCTGGCTGGCCCATGAACCGGCCCGCATCATGGACATGTGCACCGGCTCCGGTTGCATCGCCATTGCCCTGGCCCACGCCTTTCCCGAGGCGGAAGTGGATGCCCTCGACATCTCTCGCGACGCCCTCGACGTGGCCGAGATCAACATTCAGAACCACGGTCTGGAGCAGCAGGTCATCCCCATCGAGTCGGATCTGTTTTCGGCGCTGCCGGCCGGCGACAAGTACGATCTGATCGTGGCCAACCCGCCCTACGTGGACGAAGAGGACATGAGCGATCTGCCCGAGGAGTTTCTGCACGAGCCGGAGCTGGCGCTGGCCTCGGGCTTTGATGGCCTCGACTTTACTCGCCGCATGCTGGCTCAGGCCTGTGATTACCTCACCGACGACGGCGTGCTGGTGGTGGAAGTGGGCAACAGCCAAATTCACATGGAAAACGCCTTTCCCGAGCTGCCCCTGTCTTGGGTGGAGTTCGAGCACGGCGGCCATGGCGTGTTCGTGATCAGCCGGCGGGATCTGCTGCCGCACAAAGACCAGTTTTAACCATTTACAGTCAAGGAAACATTCATGGCAGGGAACAGTATAGGTACCCTCTTTCGCGTCTCTACCTTCGGCGAGAGCCACGGCCTGGCCCTGGGCGCCGTGGTCGACGGTGTGCCCCCGGGTGTGGCATTGTCCGAAGCGGATCTGCAGCAGGACCTCGATCGGCGCAAGCCCGGCACCTCCCGCTTTACCACCCAGCGGCGGGAAGCGGACGAGGTCAAAATTCTTAGCGGCGTGTTTGAAGGCCAGACCACAGGCACCTCCATCGGTCTTATCATCGAGAACACCGATCAGCGCTCCAAGGACTATTCCGCCATCAAGGATCTGTTCCGTCCGGGCCACGCCGATTACACCTATCACCAGAAATACGGCATTCGCGACTACCGCGGCGGTGGTCGCTCTTCTGCGCGGGAAACCGCCATGCGGGTGGCCGCCGGCGCTATCGCCAAAAAGGTGCTGGCCCAGTTCGGTGTGTCCATCTATGCCCACCTGACCCAGCTTGGCCCGATCAAGGCCGAGGCCTTTGACCAGGACATTATCGAAACCAACCCCTTCTTTTTTGCCGACGCCGGCAAGCTGGACGCGCTGGACGAATACATGCGTGACCTGAAAAAGGAAGGCAACTCCATCGGCGCCAAAATTCAGGTGGTCGCCACCGGCGTGCCCGTGGGCCTGGGCGAGCCGGTCTTTGACCGGCTCGACGCCGATATTGCCCATGCGCTGATGGGCATCAACGCGGTCAAGGGCGTGGAAATCGGTGACGGCTTTGACGTGGTTGAGCAGAAGGGCTCCGAGCACCGGGACGAAATGACTCCGCAGGGCTTTGCCAGCAACCATGCCGGTGGCATTCTGGGTGGCATTTCCAGTGGCCAGGACATTGTCGCCAGCATCGCGCTCAAGCCTACCTCCAGCATCATGGTGCCGGGCAAGACCATCGACAAGGACGGCAACCCCACCGAAATGGTTACCCGGGGCCGCCACGACCCTTGCGTGGGCATTCGCGCCGTGCCCATTGCCGAGGCCATGATGGCCATTGTGCTGCTCGATCACCTGCTGATGCACCGGGCCCAGAATGCCGGCGTGCACACCGGTACGCCGCAGCTGAAATAAAACCGGCGTCACAGCCATGCCCCTTGTGTGCCCGCAGCCAGCGGGTAGAATAGCGGCCCTGTGAAGGGCCGTTTCTTTATCTGTTTATGTCGTTTTGCTACCGGGAGCTGATCTCCCTGTTTGATCACACCTTCTTCGACACTCATAACACGCGGCTTGAGCTGGGGAAGGATGAGCCCATCTATCTGCCCGCCGACGACGTGGTGGCGCATCACCGCATTGTGTTTGCCCACGGCTTCTTTGCCAGTGCCCTGCATGAAGTGGCTCATTGGCTGCTGGCGGGCGAGGCCCGGCGGCAACAGATAGATTATGGCTACTGGTATCATCCCGACGGCCGCGATGCCGAGGCCCAGGCTGCGTTTGAGGCGGTGGAAGTCAAGCCTCAGGCCATTGAATGGGCGCTGTCGCTTAGTTGCGGGTTCACCTTTAACGTGAGTTGTGACAACCTCGAGGGCACGGTGGAGCCGGATCGCCATGCCTTTCGAAGCAAGGTACGAAAGCAGGCGCTGCATTACCTTGAAGCCGGATTTCCGGCCCGGGCGCAGCGCTTTATGGCCGAGCTGCAGCGTCATTACCGGCGCTCCCCCCTGACCGCCGCCGACTTTGTTTGAGGAGCCGTGATGTTCAGAATCGGACTAATCATCAACCCCCTGGCAGGCCTCGGGGGCAGCGTTGCCCTCAAGGGCAGTGACGGTATGGCCGCCGAAGCCCTGGCACGGGGCGCCGAGCCCCGCGCCCAGCTGCGCAGTGGCCTGGCCCTGGCCGAGCTGCGTGAACTGAAAGATCGCTTTTGCATCTACACCGTGGCGGGCGACATGGGCGAGCAGTTGTGCCGGGAGTTGGCGCTGCCCTTTGAGGTCAGCCACCAGCCGGGCCACCCCACCACCGCCGACGACACGCGGGCCGCCGTGGCCAGCCTGGTGGAGCAGGGCGTGGATTTGCTGCTGTTTGCCGGTGGCGACGGCACCGCCCGGGATATTTGCGCCGTGGCGCCGGAGGGTCTGTGCGTGCTGGGCATTCCCGCTGGGGTCAAGATTCATTCCGGGGTTTATGGCGTCACCCCCGCCGGCACCGGCCGGCTGTTGGCCAAGCTGGTGCGCGGCGAGCCGGTGAGCCTGATGGAAGCGGACGTGATGGACATCGACGAAACCGCCTTTCGTGAAGGTAAGGTGCGCGCCCGTCGTTACGGTGAAATGCTCATTCCTGGCGAGCTCAGCTATGTGCAGGCGGTCAAGGTGGCCGGCAAGGAGTCGGCGGAGCTGGTGCTTACCGACATTGCCGACGAGGTGATTGAGCGCATGGAGGAAGAGGACGATTGCTACTTCATCATGGGCTCGGGCAGCACGGTAGCGGCGGTGATGGAGCGGCTGGGCCTGCCCAACACCCTGCTGGGGGTGGATCTGGTTTATCAAAAACGGTTAATTGCCTCGGATCTGGATGCCCAGGGCCTGTATGAACACATCAGGGACAGAAACTGCAAGCTGGTGATCACCCTGATCGGGGGCCAGGGCCATGTGTTTGGCCGGGGCAATCAGCAGCTCAGCCCGGCGGTGATTAACGCCGTGGGGCGCGACAATATCTGGCTGCTGGCGACCAAGTCCAAGCTCAGCTCTCTGAACGGGCGCCCGCTGCGAGTCGACACCAATGATCCCGAACTGGACCGCGAACTGGGCGGCCTGATGCGGGTGATCACTGGCTACCATGATGAAGTGCTGGTACGGGTGGCAAACCCGGAATACGAGGCAAATGAATGAATATTTTTGAATTTGAACAACGGCTGCTGAACGAGATCGACGGCAAGGTGGCGGTCGCCACCAACGATCAGCTCTTCGCCGGCGGTTACCTGCGCGGCCACATCACCCTGGCGGTAGCCCAAAGCGAACTGGCCGGGCGCAACCATGTGCGCGACGTCAAGGCACGGGTAAAAACCAGCCTGAACCAGGCCATTCTGAGCGGCGAACTCAACGACGACGATCAAAAGCTGGTGTTCAATTACTGGAACCAGTTGCTGGCCAAGGCGGAAGCCGACGCGTAACTGGCAGGACACTATGTAGTGGGCCATTGGCAAAACTGATTGGCTTACCCGAGCGAAGGTCGGGACGCCAAAGAAACGAAGCTCCTCAGCAAATAAAAAGGCCGGCTCAATGAGCCGGCCTTTTGCGTTCAGCAGGGCTGGGGTCAGATAGACCAGTCACCGCCCTCGATAATGCCTTTTTCCTTCAGCAGTTCGATGACCGCATCCGCCGCTTCGTCGGCACTCAGCGCCGTGGTGTCGAGGCGAATTTCCGGGTTCTCCGGCTGCTCGTAGGCGGAGTCGATGCCGGTGAAGTTCTTCAGCTCGCCGCGGCGGGCCTTCTTGTACAGCCCCTTCACATCACGCTCTTCCGCCACGTTGAGCGGGGTGTCCACGTGCACTTCGATGAATTCACCGTCTTCCAGCAGCTCCCGGGCCAGGCGGCGCTCAGCACGGAACGGCGAGATAAAGGCGGTGAGCACAATCAGGCCGGCATCCACCATCAGCTTCGACACTTCCGCCACCCGGCGAATGTTCTCCACCCGGTCGGCGTCGGTAAAGCCCAGGTCTTTATTCAGGCCGTGGCGCACGTTGTCGCCGTCCAGCAGGTAGGTGTGGTTGCCTTGCGCGTGCAGCTTTTTCTCCACCAGGTTGGCGATGGTGGACTTGCCGGCGCCGGACAGGCCGGTAAACCACAGCACCGACGGCTTCTGGTTTTTGGCGAGCGCCCGCGCTTCCTTGTTCACGTCCACGTGTTGCATGTGAATGTTCTGGCTGCGACGCAGCGAGAAGTGCAGCATGCCGGCGGCGACGGTGTTGTTGCTGAGTCGGTCAATCAGGATAAAGCCGCCGGTGTCCTTGTTGCTCTGGTAGTCGTCAAAGGCGATGGCGCGATCCAGGCTGAGGTTGCACACCGCAATGCCGTTCAGATCCAGCTTCTTGGCGGCCACGTGCTCCAGGGTGTTGACGTTCACCTGATACTTGATGTCGGTCACCGAGGCGGTCACGGTTTTGGTGCCGATCTTCAGCAGGTAGGGGCGGCCCGGCAGCAGGGCGTCTTCGTGCATCCACACCAGGGTGGATTCAAACTGATCGGCGGTTTCCACCGGTGCCTCGGCGGTGGAGATCACGTCCCCCCGGGAGATATCGATTTCGTCCTTCAGGGTCAGGGTCACCGACTGGCCGGCGACGGCCTGCGCCAGATCGCCACCGTGCACCACGATGCGATCCACGGTGCTTTCCTTGCCGGACGGCAGCACCCGAATGCGATCACCGGGTTTGACCACGCCACTGGCCACGGTGCCGGCGAAACCACGGAAGTCCAGGTTGGGGCGGTTGACCCACTGCACCGGCAGGCGGAAGGGCGCGCGCTGCATGCGGGTGTCATCCACTTCCACGGTTTCCAGGTAGCCCATCAGGGTGGTGCCGTGGTACCAGGTCATGTTCTGACTGGGCTCGACGATGTTGTCGCCCTTGAACGCCGACATGGGAATGTAGGTGATGTTGTCCAGGTTAAGTTGGGCGGCAAACCGGGCGTAGTCTTCCTTGATCTGGTTAAAGGTGGCCTCCGAGTAATCCACCAGATCCATCTTGTTGATGGCCACCACCACCTGGCGAATGCCCAGCAGCGACATCAGGTAGCTGTGACGGCGGGTCTGGGTGAGAATGCCCTTGCGCGCATCCACCATCAGAATGGCGGCATCGGCGGTAGAGGCGCCGGTCACCATGTTTCGGGTGTACTGCTCGTGTCCGGGGGTGTCGGCCACGATAAACTTGCGCTTGTCGGTGGAGAAGAAACGGTAGGCCACGTCGATGGTGATGCCCTGCTCGCGTTCGGCGGCCAGGCCGTCCACCAGCAGCGCAAAGTCGATGTCTTCCCCTTGAGTACCGTATTTTTTGGAGTCGGCCTCCATGGCGGCGAGCTGATCTTCAAACAGCATTTTGGACTCAAACAGCAGGCGGCCGATCAGGGTACTCTTGCCGTCGTCCACGCTGCCGCAGGTAATGAAGCGCAGCAGGCTCTTCTGCTCGTGCTGTTGCAGATATTGCTCGATATCGGAAGCGATAAGATCGGATTGGTGCGCCATCAGAAGTAGCCCTCTTGTTTTTTCTTTTCCATGGATGCGGCGGAGTCGTGGTCGATCATGCGGCCCTGGCGCTCCGAGGTTTTGGTCAGCAGCATTTCCTGAATGATGGCGGGCAGGGTGTCGGCCTCGGACTCCACCGCGCCGGTGAGCGGGTAGCAGCCGAGGGTACGGAAGCGCACGTTTTTCATCATCGGCACTTCGCCTTCCTTCAGCGGCATGCGCTCGTCGTCCACCATGATCAGGGTGCCGTCACGCTCCACCACCGGGCGCTTGGCGGCGTAATACAGCGGCACGATGGGAATGTTTTCCAGGTGAATGTATTGCCAGATGTCGAGCTCGGTCCAGTTGGACAGCGGGAACACGCGAATGGACTCGCCCTTGAGCTTGCGGGTGTTGTACTGCTTCCACAGCTCGGGACGCTGGTTTTTGGGGTCCCAGCGGTGCTGGGCGGTACGGAAGGAGAAGATACGCTCCTTGGCGCGGGACTTTTCCTCGTCGCGGCGGGCGCCGCCAAAAGCGGCGTCAAAACCGTACTTGTCGAGCGCCTGCTTCAGGCCCTCGGTCTTGGTGATATCGGTATGAATGGCGGAGCCGTGGGTGAAGGGGTTGATGTCCTTCTCAATGGCTTCCGGGTTGATGTGCACCAGCAGCTCCATGCCCAGCTTCTTGGCCATGTGATCGCGGAACTCGTACATTTCGCGGAACTTCCAGCGGGTGTCCACGTGCAGCAGGGGAAAGGGCGGAACCGAAGGATAGAAGGCCTTCATGGCCAGGTGCAGCATCACGGCGCTGTCCTTGCCGATGGAGTAGAGCATGACGGGGTTGTCGGCCTCGGCCACCACTTCCCGCATGATGTGGATACTTTCGGCTTCCAGCCGTTGCAGGTGCGTCAGATTCATAGTGATACTGTTCTCGCCTTTGGATTATACTAATAACAAAATGTTATAGATACTTCATGTATCCAGTCTATTTGATATATGCGTACAATGGTAGCCCTGCTAAAGAGCGAGTGGTTATATATGTCAGCATATTTGGTATTAGCATCGATTGGCGCCCTGCTGGTGCTGCTGGTTCATGGCCGAATATCACCGGCGGTATTGTTCAGCGGTTGGGCCGTAGGCTACGTGATTGTCGGCGTGGTGGACGAGCAGGCCATGCTGTCGAGCTTTTCCAACCCGGCACTGATCACCTTGCTGGTGCTGATGCTGGTGTCGCTGGCATTGGAGCGTTCCCCCTTGCTGGAACGCTTGTCCGACGCCCTGCTGCGGGGCCGGGAATGGCGCGCCAGCCTGAGGCTGATGGGACTGACCGCCGGGCTCTCGGCCTTTCTCAACAACACCGCCGTGGTGGGATCGCTGCTTGGTGTGATCTCCCGCCAGCGTCATATTCCCGCTTCGCGTCTGCTGATCCCGCTGTCGTTCGCCTCCATTCTTGGGGGCATTACCACCCTGGTGGGCACCTCCACCAATCTGGTGGTGAATTCCTTTGTGGTGAACGCCGGCCTGCCGGCACTGGGCATGTTCCAGTTTACCCTGGTGGGGCTGCCGGTGGCCTTGCTGTGCCTGTTGGGCCTGTTGTTCAGCCGGCGCTTTCTGCCCGCGCACCAGATGCAGGGCGAAGAAAGCACCCAGCCCTATTTCCTGGAGGCGCGACTGGAAGACGGCTCACCGCTCATTGGCCACAGCATTGAAGATAACGGCCTGCGCCGGCTCAATGGTCTGTTTCTGCTGGAAATTGCCCGCAACGATCGGTTGATCAGCCCGGTGTCACCGGACGAAGTGCTGGAGGCCGACGACGTGCTGGTGTTTACCGGCGAGGTGGAAAAGGTGCAGGCGTTGCAGCAGTTTGCCGGCCTGCAGCTGTTTGGCAACGGGGTAGACCGGCTGCTGGCGTCCAACCTGGTGGAAGTGGTGGTGTCCAATGAGTCGGAGCTGGCCAACCGCACCCTGCAGGAAGTGGACTTTCGCACCATGTTCAACGCCGGTGTGGTGGGCATTCGCCGGGGCGGCCGACGGCTTTACGGCACCCTGGGAAAAATTCCGCTCCGGGTTGGCGACAGCCTGCTGCTGGCGGTAGGCCCGGACTTCAAGCAGCACCGCAACCTGGACCGCAATTTTCACCTGCTCAGCAATAGCCTGCAACGGCCAAAGCTGAGCGTGCGACAGAGCCTGTTTGCCTTTGGCGGCTTTGGTGTGGTGATCGGCCTGGCGGCACTGGGGCTGGTGCCGCTGCTGAACGGTCTGCTGTTGCTGCTGGCGGCGCTGCTGCTGACCCGCATCCTAACGGTGTCGGAGCTGCGTCGGCGCTTTCCCTTTGAACTGATGATGGTGATCGGCTCGGCGCTGACCGTGGCCAGGGCCCTGGAAAGCTCCGGGGCCGCCCAACTGGTGGCCGACGCCATGCGCGGCTTTTTCAACGGCTATGGCGTAGTGGGGGCCTTTGTGGGGGTGTATCTCATCACCCTGCTGCTGACCGAAACCGTGACCAACAACGCCGCCGCGGCCTTGGCCTTTCCCATTGGGCTGTCTACCGCGCAAGGCTTTGGCGCCGATCCCATGCCCTTTATCATGGCGGTGGCGTTTGGTGCCAGTGCCTGCTTTATGGTGCCCTTTGGCTATCAGACCCATTTGATGGTGTATTCGCCGGGCCGCTACCGGGTGATGGACTACATCAAGACCGGCCTGCCGATCAGCCTGCTCTACAGCGCCGGGGTGCTGGTTCTGGTGCCGCTGTTCTTTCCGTTCTGAGCCAATACACAAGCGTCAGGCCAGGAAGTGAAGTAGCCACAACGAGGTACCGTGACTGCGCATTAATGGTCATAAACGGCCAATAAATCCGCAGTCGGTTCAGCGATGGTTGCATTGAAACGGCATTTTGCTAGACTGGCGGCGCTTCGATGGTGGCCCCGTTGGTCCTCTCGCATCGAAACCTTGTCTACCTGGTCAGGCCCGGAAGGGAGCAGCCACGGCGAGGAGCTTCGAGTGCCGGGATGTGGCTGGCGGGCGCCACCTCCAATCCTCATTAAGAATCTTTCTAATTTTTCTTCTCTTTACGTTTCTCATTCAAGAAGCTGAACTTCCGACATCTGTTAAAACCTGCGCACGGCTTTCGTGTGGCCGGGCAGATCGTTGTCGTCTGTATGCTGTTGTGGTTGAGATTAACCGGCTCGGGCATGGCCGGGAGCACAGGCGGCTCGCTCGTGTTTTTACCACGACGCAGTAATTGCCTGTTAATCGCGCTACCGCAGTCTCAGCCAAAGCGGTTCAGGCACCAGTCCCATACCGCTTCCGCTGCCTTGCCGTGGGAAGGGGAACGCTTGCGTACCAGAAAGTAGTCTGAGTCCGTTTCACGGCTTTCTTCCGTCACCTGTGCCAACCGACCGGCCGCCAGATCAGCCGCCACAAAGGCCCGGCAGACCAGGGCAACGCCCTGGCCGGCCATGGCCGCATCAAGGGCCAGCGTGGTCTGGCTGAACACGGCGCCGGGCAGCGTTTTGCCGGTTTGCAGCCACGCAGGCCAGTGGTTGTGGGCGTCATGCAACAGTGGTAGCCCGGCCAGTTGTTTCGCCGTGAGTGGCAGTGACAGTTCCTTTACCAGCAGCGGGTTGGCGACCGCCACCAGCTCTTGGCGGAACAGCAGTTTTGCTTCCTGCGCGGCGGGAAAGGGCGGGCGGGTCAGGCGCACCGCCATGTCCACCTGATCGCGGTCAAAATCGGAGAGGGTCTCGGTGGCGATCGTGCGCAGCTCCACCTCGGGCAGGGCGGCGTTCAGTGCGGCTAGACGAGGGATCAACAGTTTGGCCGCGAAGGTGGGGGTGACGCTGATCGTGACCGCCGCCGGCGCGTCATAAAGCCGCCCCGTGGCCTCAGCAAGCAGATCAAAGGCGCGGGTCAGCTCCGCCAGGTAGGCGGTTCCCTGCGGAGTCAGGGCCAGGCCTCTGGGCAGCCGCCGAAAGAGTGTCAGGCCCAGGTGCTCTTCCAGGGCGCGTACCTGTTGGGCAACGGCGCCCTGGGTGACCCCGAGTTCGTCGGCGGCGGCACGAAAGGTCAGTCTGCGGCCTGCTACCTCAAAGGCGCGCATGGCATTTAGCGGTGGCAAGCCGCGGCGAGATGGCGTCATGGCATTTACCTGTAGATTTTCTACAGTCTGGCACGTTTTTATATCGCGCGAAACCAGCGTTGGCCTCGGTCATAATGGCGTAAGTCCTGACCGGTCGGCGAATGCGCAGCACCAGTAAAACGGGGATGCATGGTCACCGGTGGGCGTCATTGCCATTGAAGGAGATCAGACATGTTGCGCATCTATGCGGCACTCATTGCACTCGGGATTATCTGGGGTTCGAACTTCATTTTCATGAAGTGGGCCACGGAGCTGGTTTCGCCCACACAAACGGTATTATTGCGGGTGCTTTTCGGTTTTCTGCCGCTGGCCCTGGTGGCGTGGCGAACCGGGGTCCTGACACGGCGTCAGCTACGCCACTTGCCGCATTTTGCCGTGATGTCGGTGCTGGCCACGACGTTTTACTATTACGGTTTTGTGGCCGGCACGGCCCGGTTGCCGTCCAGCATCGCCGGGCTGCTGAGCGGCTCAATTCCCATGTTTACCTTTATCTGTGCATTCCTGTTTCTGCGTGAGGATCGCCCAACTCCTCGCATGACGGTGGGCATGGTGCTCGGCTTTGTGGGCATAGTGCTAAGTGCAAGGCCGTGGCAAGGCGCTGCCGGGGCAGATGTGCTCGGCGTGCTCTGGATGCTGGCGGGCACTCTGAGCCTGGGGATGTCCTTCGTGTATGCCCAGCGGTTTTTGTTGCCGTTGAAATTGCCCTCGCTGGCACTGGCGACCTGGCAAACGGGGCTGGCGCTGTTGACCCTGGTCGTACTGACAGACGTTGACGGCATGGCTGCCATCGCAACCGACATGCATGCACTGCTGGGCACCGTGATTGGCCTGGGCATGCTGGGCACCGGTGGCGCCTTTTTTATCTATTACCTGATCATCGAGAGGCTTGGCTCGGTGCGGGCATCCGTGGCCACCTACATTGCTCCTGTGGTGGCGGTGATCATTGGGGCCGCGGTGGGAGAAAGCATCACTGCCGGCCTGCTGCTGGCACTGGGGCTGATCCTGGGCGGAGTGGTGCTGATCCAGACCGGTAAGCGCACAACGACTCCCGGCCGTGAACGTGAAGGGGCGGCAACCTGACCTCTACCACCTCATGGCGCTATCCTAGTGTTAGCCCAGGCCGGGAACCTCCAGGAGGCCGTCATGCTCGAGTTTCGTCAGGTTCACAAAAGCTATTCCACTCCTCAGGGACCGCAGTATGTGCTGTCGGGGGTGGATCTGCGGCTGGCTGCCGGTGAAAGCCTGGCGCTGATGGGGGAGTCGGGCAGCGGCAAGTCTACCCTGCTGCACCTGGCGGCAGGGCTGGACTTGCCCGAGCGCGGGGAGGTGTTGATCGGCGGCACGTCGTTGGCCGGGCTGAGCGAAACGGGCAGGGCAACGTTAAGGCGCCATACCCTTGGTCTGGTATTTCAGCAGTTTCACCTGATTCCAAGCCTGAATGTGGCCGACAACCTGCTGCTGCAGGCCCGGCTGGCGGGGCGGGAAGATTCACGCTGGACCGCCCGGTTGCTGGAGCGGCTGGGGCTGGTGAAGCATCAACATTATTACCCCGAGCAGCTCTCCGGTGGTCTGCAGCAGCGGCTGGCCATTGGCCGCGCACTGGCACCGCGGCCGGCCTTGTTGCTGGCCGATGAGCCTACCGGCAACCTGGATGAAACCACCGCCGATACCGTGCTTGGCCTGCTGCTGGAGCTGGTGGCCGAAAGCGGCAGCAGCCTGCTGATGGTGACCCACAGCCCCAGGGTTGCCGCCCCGCTGGACGCCTGCTTAATCCTGCATCACGGCCGGCTGTTGCCCGAGCGTCCTACACCATGATGCGAGTGGGCCTGGCAACCCTGTTATCCCACTACCGCCGTCATCCGGGGCAGTTGGCGATGCTGCTGCTCGGGCTTTGGGTGGCAGGGGCGTTGTGGAGCGGAGTGCAGGCCATTAACGCCTCGGCACGGGAGAGCTATGGCCGGGCCGAGGCCTGGTTGGGCAGTGGTGTCGTTTGGCTGGTGCGCGAGGATGGCCAGCCGCTTACCTACCGCGATTTTGTGGTGCTGCGCCGGGCCGGCGTGCCGGTTTCGCCTCTGCTGCAGGGAGAGATCACCACCAAGGGCGGCTTGCGGCTTACCCTGGTGGGCATGGATCCGCTTACCTTGCCGGCCAATAGCGTGCTGGCCGACACGAGCGGAAGCCTGCGGGATTTTATTCAGCCGCCCTGGCAGGTGCGGCTGGCGCCGGACACGCGCGCGCAACTGGGCGATTCCCCTCGGCTGCAGGACGGCACTTTGCTGCCTCCCCTGGTGGAAGCCTTCGCGTTGCCTCCCCAAACCCTGGTGATGGATATTGCCGCCGCCGCCCAATTGCTGCAGGCCAATGATGGTATCACCGCACTGCTTATTGATAAGGAGCAGGCAGCTCCCGCGGGCTTTATAAGAATGACCCGGGCCGGCCCGGGTGAGCTAACCGAAAGCTTTCACTTAAACCTCACCGCCATGGCGCTGCTGGCACTGATCGTCGGTTTGTTTATTGTGCAGGCGGCGCTGGGACTGGCGCTGGAGCAGCGCCTGGCACTGTTGCGCACCCTGCGTGCCCTGGGCGTGCCGGCCCTTACCCTGCTGGCCTTGCTGGTGCTCGAGTTGCTGGGGATTGGGCTGATTGGCGCCTCGGCGGGGCTGATCAGCGGAGTCTGGCTGGCCAAAGCCCTGCTGCCCGACGTGGCCGCCACCCTGCAAAGTCTGTATGGCGCAAAAGTGAGTGCCAGCCTTAACCTGCCCTTGCATTACTGGCTGGGGGGCATGGGCGTGACCCTGGGCGGCCTGGTGGTGGCCGCCGGCGGCGTGCTCTGGCGGGCGAGCCGCCTTCCGCTACTGGGGTTGGGTCAGGCGCAGGTATGGCGCAGTGGGTTTGAGCGACAACTGGGCTGGCAGGCGCGGCTGGGTGTGATGGCCGCCCTGCTGGCACTGGTATGCGGGCTTGTGCTGTGGGGCTCCCCCGCCGGCGAGGGACTGCTCGCCGGGTTTGGCCTGGTGGCGGCCCTGCTGCTGGCTGCGGCACTCTGTTTGCCGCCGTTGCTGGCCCGGCTGTTGATGCTGCTATTACCCTGGGCGCGACCGCGGCCACTCATGCAATGGGCCCTGGCGGACATGCAACTGCAACTGCCCCGATTGTCGCTGGCCATGATGGCGCTGCTGATCGCCCTGACCGCCAACCTGGGGGTAAGCAGCATGGTTGGCGGTTTTCGGCTGACCTTTCTCGACTGGCTAGAGCGGCGGTTGATGGCGGACTTGTACCTTAGGCCGCCGCCGGCGCAGTTCGAAGAAATACACGCCTGGCTGGGCCGGCGCCCTGAGGTACAGGCGCGGCTGACCACCGTCAGTGCCGAGGCCGAACTGCTTGAGATCACCTCAACTGCCACGGCGCGCCGTTTGAGCCTGACCGTGGCCGTGTTCGGCATTACGCCGGCCCCCGAGCTGGTGGCGCGCTGGCCGCTGCTGGCCTCCTTGAGTGAGCGCGACGCGGCATGGCAAGCACTTCGCCGCGGTGAGGCCTTTATCAACGAGCAACTGGCCCGGCGGGAAGGTATTGCACCGGGAGACCGGTTGAGCCTGGTCACTCCCGGCGGAGCCCAGGTGATCACCGTGGCGGGCATCTACCCGGATTATGGCAACCCCAGGGGCGAACTGGTGCTGACCACGGCTCGGGTGCAACTTTTGTTCGAGGTGCCGCCAACGGCCATGGGGGTGGTACTGTCGCCCGGTATCAGTGCCGGTTCACTCAGGCAGGCGCTGCGCCAGCGCTTTAATCTGGGGGAGCAACAGCTGCAGGATCAGCGGGAGGTGAAGGCCGGGGCCACCGTCATTTTTGAGCGAACCTTTGCCATTACGCGGGCGTTGAATGCCCTGACCCTGGCGGTAGCGGCGCTGGCGCTGCTGGCCACCCTGCTGGCCCAGGCCGGGGCACGGCGTCGTGCCATGGCCGTACTCTGGGCGTTGGGAGTGTCACGGCGGCGGTTAGTGGCCATTCAGCTGGCACAGCTCGCCGGCATGGCGCTGGCCACCGGCCTGTTGGCCGTTCCCCTGGGCGTGGCGGTGACCGCCTGCCTGGTGTGGGGCATTAATGTGGCGGCCTTTGGCTGGCGGCTGCCGCTGCATGTGTTTCCGGGTGAAATGGGCCTGACCCTGGCCCTTGCCGTGCTGGTGGCGCTGTTGGCGGCGGCCCTGCCCATGCTCAAACTCTTTCGCACGCCACCCCGCGCGCTGTTGGCGGAGGATGAATACCCATGATCACCCTGCTTCGCGTATTACTCCTTTTGTGTTTGCCGAGTGCCTGCGATACCCGCCATAACAATGAGCACAGCGGCTTTGCCGGCCTGGGAGCCGCAGGTGAAGGCTATACCCAGGCTCACGCCGGCATGACCCTGAACTTTCCCGAGGATCACGGCCCGCACGCCGACTTTCGCATTGAGTGGTGGTATCTCACCGCCAACCTGAAAGACCGGCAAGGCGAGCCCCTGGGGCTGCAGTGGACCCTGTTTCGTCAGGCTCAACGGCCCGACACCGCGGAAACACCGTCCGCCGCCCCCTGGGCGGTGGAGCAGATCTGGATGGCGCATATGGCGCTGTCCCGAGGCGGGCAGCACAGAGTGGCCGAGCGCCTTGCCCGAGGCGGCCAAGTGAGCCGGGCCGGGCAGGCCGGGGTCATTGCGGCTCCTTTTCGTGCCTGGCTGGATAACTGGCAGCTGACCAGCCTGAGCACCACCGGGAACGAGCTGGACCGGCTGCGACTCTCGGCCGAAGCCGAGGATGAGCAGGGCCGCTTTGGTTATACGCTGGCGCTGCAGGCCAGCGGCCCGCTGGTAAGCCATGGCATTCACGGCTTCAGCCAAAAGTCGGACGATGGTCAGGGCTCCATGTATTACAGTCAGCCCTTTTACCGGGTGAGCGGTGAGGTATGGTTGAACGATGAGCGGCTGACGGTCAGCGGGCAGGCCTGGCTGGATCGGGAATGGAGCAGCCAGTTGTTGAGTGAGCGTCAGACCGGCTGGGACTGGTTTTCCCTGCACCTGGACAGCGGCCACAAGCTGATGGCCTTTCGCCTGCGCGGCGGAGGCGACCACCACGGTAATTATGTGTCCGGTAGCTGGATGACACCCACCGGCGAGGTAACCCCGCTCAATGCCGAGACATTAACCCTTACGCCGCTGGCCAGTGCCGAGGTTGCCGGCCGGCGGCTGCCGGTGCGCTGGCGACTAACACTGCCGGTGCAAGACCTCGTCATGAACGTCAGTGCCTACCATGCCAACCGTTGGATGAACACGTCGGTGTCCTACTGGGAAGGGGCGGTCAGCGTCAGCAACGCCGTCAGCGGTGCGCCACTCGGGGAAGGCTATCTGGAAATGACCGGGTATTGACCGGGTGACGGTTGCCACCCGGTATCCCTGGCTGGGGGTTAAAACATAAAACGGGTGGTCACGCCAAACATGCGTGGCGCGCCCAGCTGCACATACTGCTCGGTAATGTAGCCCTTGCGCGGATCGTTGCCGAACTGAAAGCCACGCACGGCGTAGTCTTCGTCGGTGAGGTTGCGGCCCCACAGGGTCACGCTCCAGTTATCCTGCTGGTAGCCCAGGCGGGCATGCAGCAGGGCGTAGGCGTCGGACTCGGCGTTATGATCATCGGAGAAATAAAACGCGTCCTTGCCTTCCACATCCAGCCCCGAGAACCAGCCATTGCCGAGATCGAGATTGGCACCCAGGGCAAACTGATATTCCGGTGCATGGGCGGCTTCGCGGCCATCAAAGCTGGCATCGGCCTCTTTCAGGCGAGTGTCCAGCAGGCCCAGGCTGCCGTAGATGTCCAGATCGGCACTGGCCTGCCACTGGGCCTGGGCTTCCAGGCCATAGCTGTAAGCCCGCTCGGCGTTGTGAGAATAGTCGATGTAGGCCGACGAGTTGTCGGGCCGCACATAGGTGTAGGTGGTGCGGATCTGGGCGTTGTCCCGTTGCTGAAAGAACAGGGCCAGCTGAGTGTTAAGGCGATTGTCCAGCAGGCTGTGTTTGGCGCCAATCTCGTAGTTCCACAGGGTTTCGGCTTCAAAGGTACGCAGTTCGGCCGCCAGCTCGCTGTTCACGTTATAGCCGCCCACCTTGTAACCCCGGGAGATCAGGGCGTAATACATGCGGTCTGTATCGGCCTGGTATTCCAGTGCCACCCGTCCGCCCCACAGCAGATCATCGGGCTCACCATGAATACCGTCGCTGTCACGGTACAGGGTGCTGTCCTGCTCAACCCGCAGGCCGTTGATCAGGGTCAGCCTGTCGGTAAGGGCCGTTTCCAGCTCGCCGTAAGCCGCAATCCGGTTGGCCTCATATTCGCTGGTAAAAGGGGCAGCCAAGTAGGTGTAGCGGCGATCCAGATCCGAGCTGCGGTGAAAGAAGTAGACCCCGCCGGTCCAGTCGGTGCGGCCATTGAACAGGGCGGACTGCTCGGTGGAGATAAAACGAATATCGGCGGTGGCGCCGCGCTCGTCCCGCTGGTAGTTGTCGGTGGCACTGTAGGTATCCGGGTGCAGACCGGAATAGGTCCAGTCCACATCATAGCCGTATTCCAGGTTGCTCTTGTTCACCGCCAGGGCGGTTTCCAGAATAAAGGCTTCAACGCCATACCAGCTGGCCTTGCCCGACAGGGCAATGGTTTCCTGGCGGTCGTGACCCGGGTTGTCCGACAGAGTATGGCGGCTGTTGTCGAGGGAGAAGGCATCGTAGCCGTTGTCGATATTGGCGTAAAACGCGGTCAGATCCAGATCCAGATCGTCGCTGGCGGCAATGCGAAACTTGGTCCGCAGCAGGGTTTCATCAATGTTGTTGGTGTTGTCGGCGTTTAAATAATCATTGGTAATAAAGCCGTCGCTCAGGTTGCGCTGGGCGGCAATGCGATAACCTACCTTGTCATTGATGGGGCCACCCACGGCCGCACTCAGGTTGCGGGTGTTGTATTCCCCCAGGGTCAGCTCCACATTGCCTTCCGGTGTATCGGTGGGCTCGTTGGCACGCACGTTAATCAGCCCGGCCAGGGCGTTGGCGCCATACAGGCTGCCCTGCGGGCCGCGCAGCACTTCAACCTGACTGGCATCCAGCAGGGTGGCGCCCGTGGTCATGGCGCTCATGTCTATGCCGTCTACCACCACGCCCACCGAAGGATTGACCACCCCAATAAACTGGCTGCGCTCGCCCACACCACGGATCTGGTAAAACTTGCCCCGGGATGCACCGGCACTCAGGTTGACGTTGGGGGCCTTGGCCAACACGTCTTCCAGGTGGTTGGTGTTTGGCTTGTCGAGCTCGGCTTCATCGATCACGCTCACGCTGGCGGCGGTGTCCTGCAGGGTGTCTTCCCGAAAGCTGGAAGTCACCAGCACGGGGGCCAGGGTGTAAACGGATTCTGTATTTTCCTCGGCCTGGGCCGGCAGGGCGGCCGCCATGGCCAGGGTCAGGGCAGAAGGAACAAAGGGGGTCAGTCTCGGCACTTTACATCTCCATTTCAGTGCGAAGACCCGGTAACAATACGAGCAGGGCAGGGCGTTGTGAGCTTCCTATTCCTACGCCGGTATCAACCGGATCAGGTTCAAAGGGTTCGCGCGTTGCGCATCTCAGGCGGAAATGCCACCCCTTAGGATTTGGCCTTGGTTATAAGGCGAGCGGAATTATACGCATTCGGTAATAGAAATCGATAAAAACCGGCCGAATCCGGTTATTTAGTGACGAAGACGGCCGGAGATATTTCTCGACGGAGAGGTGCCGGTTGCTGGGGTGCAACCGACGTCATGGGAATAACTCAAAGGGCGGACAAGCCGCCCTTTGACGGGGCTTACTGCTGCTGCACCAGGGCGGTGCCCACGCCGTGGCGGCGGGGTTCACTGACCGCGGTGACCGAGCCGTCGGCATGAAAGGCAATGCCGTTGGCGGCGCCGATCTGGTCGGTTTCCACAAAGCGGTGGCCCAGGGCTTCGAGCGCCCTGGCCTGCTCGCTGCCGGGAAAGCCGAGCAGGGTTTCCACCAGGGTGGTGTCGCCGTTGCGCTGACTCATGCGCGGGGCCGCCAGGGCATCGGCCAGCGACATGCCCAGATCAATGTGGTTGACCATGGTCTGCAGCACGGTGGTGATGATGGTGGAGCCGCCGGGTGAGCCTATGGTAAAGGCGGGCTTGCCGTCGCGCAGCACTATGGTGGGGCTCATGCTGGAGCGGGGCCGCTTGAAGGCTTCGGCCACGTTGGGGTGCGGCGCACTGAAGTCAAAGTCGGTGAGCTCGTTGTTGAGCAAAAAGCCCCGGCCCGGCACCACAATGCCGCTGCCGCCCCAGTCTTCAATGGTAAAGGTGTAGGCCACCACGTTGCCGTGCCGGTCCGACACCGCCAGATGGGTGGTGTGGGCCGACTCCTGCATCAGGCCGGCGGCGGCGGGGCGCAGGGGCACGGAAGGATCGTCCTGATAGGCAAAGGGATCTCCCGGCCCGCGCTGGCCGGCGGCCCGGGCTTCCAGCAGCGGGGCCCGGTGTTTGGCATATTCCTTGGACAGCAGGCCGGCGATGGGCACGTCGGTGAATTCGGTGTCGGCCACATAGGCGTTCCGGTCGGCAAAGGCCAGGCGCGAGGCTTCCAGATACAGGTGTTCCGCCTCGGTGCGTGAAGCCGCCGACAGATCCCGGGTTTCCAGCAGGTTCAGTGCCTGGGCAATGGCAATGCCGCCGCTTGACGGCGGCGCCATGCCATAGACGTCATAGCCCCGGTAGGTGGAATGAATGGGCTGACGCAGCCGCACTTCGTAATCTTTGAGATCGTTCAGGGTCATGGTGGCGCTCAGCACGCTGACGCCGTCCACCACCGGCGGCTGGTTGACCGCCGCCACAATGTCGCGGGCGATGTCGCCTTCATAAAAGGCCTGAGCGCCGCCTTTGGCAATGGCCCGGTAGGTGGCGGCCAGATCCGGGTTGCTGAAATGGCTGCCCACGGGCAGGGCCTTGTCGTTTTGCAGGTACAGGGCGCGGCTGGGCTCAAAGCGGGCGAACTTGTGTTCGTTTTTTTGAGCGATGCGGTGAAAGTTGTCGGTCACGGTAAAGCCCTGCTCCGCCACCTCAATGGCGGGGGCCAGGGTCTGCTCAAGGCTCATGGTGCCGTAGCGGCCAAGGGCCTCCTGCCAGCCCAGCACGGTGCCGGGCACACCCACGGAAATGCCGGTGGGCACCACCTCTTCCCAGGCCATGGCCTCGCCGTTTTGCTGAAAAATGCCGGGGTGAAAATAGGCCGGGGCGGTTTCTCTGTGGTCGATGCTGATGACCTTGTCGTCATCGGCGGAGTAAATCAGCATAAAGCCCCCGCCGCCAATGCCACAGCTGAAGGGATCGGTCACGCCCAGGGTGGCGGCCGCCGCCACGGCGGCGTCGATGGCATTGCCGCCCTGGTCGAGGATCGCAATGGCGGCCCGGCTGGCCTGCTCCGAAATGGTTGCCACGGCGCCGCCCTGGCCGGTGCTGACGGCGGGGGCCGCCTGCAGGGTGATGCTCAGGGTGAGCAGCGAGAGGGTAATCACTGGTCGTAATGCCCGGTTCATGGGGGGCTCCTTTATCCGTGCTCGAGGTGAGAGGCGCGCACAAGCGCACCGGTGCCCGCTGAGTGTAGTTCTCTTATGAGTACCTTTTTGCCATAAGAAAAAATATTTCCCTTACCGCCCCGGCAGGAGTGGCGGCGATGAACTCGGAGCTGGAGGTGGTCTTTGCAGTGATCCCCTTGTGGCGGGATCTGCGCCTGCGGCGCCGCAGTTAGGTGCCGGCCCGTGCGGCCGGCGCCCGTGGGCTCAGGCCGTGGCCAGCGGCGTGCCCCGCTGGGCCCAGGGCTTTTCCTCTATGGGCAGGTGCGCCAGGGCCGAGATGGCACCAAAGCCCACGCCAATCCACCAGACCATAAGGTAATTGGAGTGCAGGTCATAAAGGGTACCGCCCAGCCAGACCCCCATAAAACCACCCAGCTGATGGGAGAAGAACACTAGGCCATACAGGGTGCCCATATAGCGCAGCCCGTATATCTGGGCCACCAGGCCGGAGGTGAGGGGAACGGTGGCCAGCCAGAGCGCACCCATGGCCATGGAAAACAGCACCACGCTTTCCGGAGTAATGGGGTTGAGAATAAACACCGCCGACACCAGGGTACGCAGGGCGTAAATGACCGCCAGCAGATACTTGCGTGAATAGCGGTTGCCAAGCCAGCCGGCCAGCAGGGTGCCGCCGATATTGAACAGGCCGATAAGGGCAATGGCCATGGCACCGAGGCTGGAGGTGGAGCTCACCCCCAAGGCCTGAATGATGCTGTCCGGCGCAATGGCGCTGCACATTTCGGCAATAAAGGCCGGAAAGTGGGCGGTAATAAACGCCAGCTGATAGCCGCAGGAGAAAAAGCCGATAAAAATAAACAGAAAGGACGGATCCTTCAGCGCCCGTTTCAGCACCACACCCATGCCTTCATCCTGAGGACCCTTGGCCGCCGGAGGCGGAACCCGCATCAGCCCCAGGGCCAGCAGCGAAAGCAGAATAAAGCCCGCCAGACTGACAAACACCGACTGCCAGGGCAGGTGGTCCAGCAGCAGCTGAGTCAGTGGCGGCCCGACTATCTGCCCGGCCGAGCCGGCGGCGGTGACAATGCCCAGGGCCAGGGAGCGGTGCTGATCCGAAGCCGCCCGCCCCACCACGGCGAGGATCACGCCAAAGCCGGTACCGGCAATACCAAAGCCCACCAGCATTTCCAGCAACTGATGCTGACCGGGAGTGATGGCCAGGGCGGAGAGCACCATGCCCACCACGTAGCAGGCCACCCCGGCCACAATGGCCTTGCGGTCGCCGTATTTCTCGGCAAGGGCGCTGAATAAAGGCTGGCCTATGCCCCAGAACAGGTTCTGCAGGGCGAGGGCAAAGGAAAAGTCGGCCCGCGGCCAGTTAAACTCCTCGGCAATGGGCAGCTGAAACAGTCCAAAGGAAGCCCGAACGGAAAAACTGACCAGAATGATGATGCAGCCACCGAGTAGCACGGGGTTAAGCAGCGCAGGGGAAGGAGCAGAAGACGGTGTGCTTGAGGCCATTGTTATTATCCCGTTGGTCGTTTATGGCGCGGCTCAGCGCATGCCAGCCCGTGTTCGTATGTTAGCCGTCCATTTTAGTGTGTGGCTGCCGGCATTTCCAAGCAGTAAAACGGTGCGTAACCTCACAGGCCGAAACGAAAGGCCGGCCCGCGCCAGGGGCGGATTCTGGCGCGCCGGCAGTGTTAAACGCTGGGCTCCGAGGCCGCCCACGGGTATGCTGGTCCATTGCGCGCCACGCTCATCGTTATTCACTTACCAACCCGGTGTTATGATGCATAGTCGACCCTGTTCCTCTTTCGTGACCGGCCGCCTGTTTGAGCAGGTGGATGCCGCGTCGCTGGCGTTTTTTCGCATCTGTTTTGGCGTGATCATGCTGGTCGAGTGCGGTCGCTTCTACCGCCATGACTGGATTGAGCGCTACTACATTAGCCCCGATTTTCTGTTCAGCTATTACGGCTTTGAATGGATCACGCCGCTGCCGGGCAATGGCATGTACTGGCTGTTCGGCGCGCTGGCGCTGTTGTCCTTGTGCGTGACCATCGGCCTGTTTTACCGGCTGGCCATCGTGCTGTTGTGGCTGGGCTTTACCTATGTATTCCTGCTGGATCAGGCGCGCTACCTCAACCACTTCTACCTGGTCAGCCTGATGCTGTTTTTGCTGTCATGGGTGCCGGCCCATCGCATCTGGTCGGTGGATGCCTGGCGCAAGGGCGGCCGGGATGGCACCACGGTGGGGTTGTGGTCGGTATGGCTGTTGCGGGGCCAGATGGAGGTCATGCTGATCTTTGCCGGCCTGGTCAAGCTCAACCCCGACTGGCTCAGGCTGGAGCCCCTGGGCATGTGGCTGGCGCGCCGCGCCGAGGCCCCGCTCATCGGCCCCTGGCTGGAACAGGACTGGATGGTGGCGGTGGCCGCCTACGGCGCCATTGCCGTACACCTGGTGGGGGCGCCGCTGCTGCTGTGGCGGCGCACTCGGCTGCCAATCATTCTGGCCTACTGCGGCTTTCACCTGTCGAATCACTTCATGTTCACCATCGGCATTTTCCCGTGGCTGACCATGGCGGCCACGCTGCTGTTCCTGGATCCCGACTGGCCAAGACAGGTGCTGCATGGCCTGCGGCGGCGGATGGGGCTCACGCCGGCACCGTATCGGCCTTCATTACCGGGACCAACACCCGGCCTGGCGCTGCGCCGGGTGGTGCTGGGAGGCATGGTGGTATGGTTTGCGGTGCAGGTGCTGTTGCCGCTGCGCCACCTGCTCTATGAGGGCAATCCCAGCTGGACCGAGGAAGGTCACACCTTTGCCTGGATGATGAAGCTGCGCGACAAGAAGGCCGATATTGAGTTTCGTGTGTTCGACCCGCCCACCCGTCGGGAATGGCGGGTGGAGCCGAATGACTTTTTGTTTCCGCACCAGGCCCGCAAGGTGGGCACTCGCCCGGATCTGATCGTGCAGCTGGCCCATCATATTGAGCGGGTCTGGGAGCGGGAGCTGGGAGTCAGTGATGTAGAGGTGCGGGTTCGCAGCTGTGTGTCGCTGAACGGCCGCCCGGCGGCGCTGCTGATAGATCCACAGCGGGATCTCACCCAGGTGAAGCGCAGTCTGCGTCAGGCCGACTGGATATTGCCCCTGCGGGTGCCCTTTGAACGCCCGCCACAACGGAGCCGCCGTTATGATCTCAGCTGCTGAACAGGGCCCCATTCTGCTGTTTGACGGCGTGTGCAACCTGTGTACCGGCTCGGTGCGTTTCGTCATTGAGCACGATCCCGGCAAGCAGTTTCGCTTTGCCTCGCTGCAATCGCCGGTGGCGCAGCAACTGCTGGCCCGTTACGGCATCAAGGCGGCGGCGAATCTGAGCTCGGTGGTGTTGATTGATGAGCAGGGCGTCTGGCTCAGATCCACCGCCGCGTTGCGCACTGCCGGCCGGCTTTCCGCCCCCTGGCCGCTGCTGAAGGTGCTGTTGCTGGTGCCGCGGCCGCTGCGCGACCGGGTCTATGACATGATTGGCGCCCGCCGTTACCGCTGGTTTGGCCGCACCGAGCACTGCTGGGTGCCGGCGGAGGATGTTAGCGAGCGGTTTCTGGACCAATAAAAAACCGGCCTCGGCCGGTTTTTTTACGTGTTAGCCGCAAGTGCCGGTATGGCGCGCCGATGAGGTTGCCCGCTCCAGCTTCAGTGCCGGGGCTTCTCCCTGACGACTGCCCTCGAAATGTACCGTGCTTTGCGGGTAGGGGATCTCGATGCCGGCCTGTTCAAAGTGCATCTTCACCAGCCGGTTATAGGCTCGGCCCACGGCCCACTGCATGCCGGGGGCGGTCATGATGCGCACGCGAATGTTCACCGAGCTGTCGGCCAGGGCAATCACACCGGCCACCTCCAGTGCCTCCAGCACATAAGGCTTTTGCTCAGGATCGGCCACCAGCTCTTCAAAGGCGTGCTGCAGATGGGCAATGGCCTCGTCAATGTTCTCCCGGTAGGCCACTCGGTATTCACCCACATGGTAGGCAAAGTCGCGCATGTAGTTCGACACCGTATCCACACTGGAAAACGGAATGATGTGATAGGTGCCGCTCAGGTCACGAATGCCCACCGAGCGAATGCTGAGTTTTTCGGCGGTGCCGGTAATGCCGCCCAGGGTCACCACATCGCCGGTGTTCATGGCGTTTTCAATCTGAATAAACACCCCGGTAATCACGTCCTGCACCAGCTTCTGGGCGCCAAAACCAATGGCCAGGCCCAGCACACCGGCGCCGGCAATGAGCGGACCGATATCAATGCCCAGCTCCGACAGCGCAATCATCACCGTCATGGTCACCAGCAATACCGCCAGGGCACTGCGAAACAGCGACAGCAAGGTCTGGGTGCGGGCCGAGGGCATACCGGTGCCGGTTTCGGGGTTAAGCTTGTGCTCGATCAGGCTCGCCAGGCCGACCCAGATGGCGGCGGCCATGGCCAGTATGAACGCCACTGAAACAATACGACCCATCAACACCCCACCGGCGTCGGACGCATACCAGGTGGCCAGATCCAGCACTTGCCAGGCATTCAGGCTGAGCAGGATCACTGCCGTCAGCAGCAGCAGGCGCACAAAACGCAGACCGTTGGGGATATAGCTGTTGAGCCGGGCCTCAAGCAGTGGCAGCTTGCGGCGCAGATCGTCCGACAGGCGAATGCGCCGGCCTATGATCTGGCCGAGCAGGGCCGAGAGCAAGGCGCCCACGCCTATTACCCCCAGGGTCTTGAGGGTGGCGAACAGCACAAAGGGCAGGGCGTTGCTCGGGCTCAGCAGCACCAGTACCAGCACCACGGTGAAATAGCCCAGTGCCAGCCAGTGCCAGGTGCGGGCCAGCAATTGCAGGCTGAGCTTGCTGGCGGTCAGGCTGCTTTGATTGGCCCGATCCCGCAGTGCCGCGCTCAGGCGACGACGGTTTTTGAGGATGACCGCCACCGCATAGCCAAAGGCCGCCAGCATCAGCAGGGTGTTCAGGCCCTGGCTCAGGGCCGGTGACACATGAATGGCCACCAGCGGCTCCATCACCATGACGCCATAGCCCAGCAGGCTGATCAGCAGCGCCAGCCAGCGGTTCCAGTAGGCGGCTTCGGTGGCGTGAATGGGCAACAGTCGCAGGCCATTGTAGCGGCTGGAAAACAGCATGCGCAGGCCCGCCTTGAGCAACTCGATCACCATAAAGGCGTTAAGAAACAGCGAAGCCTGGGTGCTCTGCTCGCCGGTGACGCCCACCGCAAAGGTGGCCACCAGGTTACCGCCCACATAGGCCAGCCCCACCGCCAGCACATCCAGCGCCGCTGCCAGCGCCACGCACAGCACCAACCGCAGCACCGGCGTGTTGCCGGCGCCGTGGCGGGACCAGTGGTCCAGCCGGGAAAATAATGGTCCCGCCAGCCGGCGCAGCAGCAGAAAGGCCGCCAGGGTGGCGGCGATCACCAGGCCCAGGTTCAGGCTGGCATCCAGCAACCCGCTCATGCTGAACTGGCCGTTATCGCCGGTCAGGCGGCCCTCGGCCAGATTATTGAGCACGTCGGCCAGCACGGTGAACTGATCGCCCAAGCCTTCGGCAATGGCGCGAGTACTCTGGGCCAGTTCACGAGAGGCGGAAGGCTCCGCGGCGGCCGAGGCGGCAGCATTGGCTTCTGCCGGCGTGCCTTGCGCCAGGTTACGCAGCTCGTTAACGAGTGCGTCCCGGGACTGCTCGTTTTCCAGCAGGTCGGCCAGGGCGGAATAGGGTGGCGTGTCGGTGGTCTGGCTCTGAGCCTGTGCCAGGCCAAGGGGAAGGGCAAAAAGCAGCCACAGCAGCGGCAGCAAACGTCTTGTGGGTAGGGTCACCATGGCCTCCGGTTGGCGTTTGGTGCGGTGAATGTTACGACATCAGCAATGTCGCCCGGTTAACAGGGTATGAAGGGGCAGGGTAACATAGCCCGCCCGGCAATGATAATTGGCAAAAACCGGCATAAAATGCAGTGAAAAACACCGTCAGGAATCAATACGGACAAGATATGGAGCTGGTTTTTCTGGGTACTTCATCGGGCGTACCGACTCGGGGGCGCAGCCTGTCGGCGGTGGCGCTGCGCCGGCACAAGGCCAAAACCTGGTTGCTGGTGGACTGTGGTGAGGGCACCCAGCACCGGTTGCTGCGGGCGCCCCTGTCGCTGCACTGGCTGCAGGCGGTGTGCATTACCCATCTGCACGGGGATCACTGTTACGGCCTGCCCGGGCTGCTGGCCAGTGCCGGACTGAACGGGCGCACGGCGCCGCTAACCATTATTGGCCCGGCGGGCCTGCAGGCCTGGGTGGAGCATACCGCCGCCGTCAGCCAGCTGCAGCTGAACTATGCCTTGCGGTTTGTGTCGGTGGAGGAGCTGGCCGCCGGGGCGGCACCGCTGGCGCTGGAGCAGTTTGAGGTCTCCGCCACCGCGCTGTCGCACCGGCTGCCCAGCTTTGGCTATGCCTTCACCGAAACCGGCCTGCCCAGCCGGCTCGACACCGCCAGGTTAAGGGCCGACGGTGTGCCCGCCGGGCCGCTGTGGGGGCGGCTGCACCGGGGCGAAGTGATCACGCTGGACGATGGCCGTATTATCAAGGGGCGGGACTATCAGCTGGCGCCGCCCACCCCGCGCAAGGTGGTGATTGGCGGTGATAACGACACCCCGGCCCTGCTCAATGAGGCGGTGAAGGGCGCCAGCGTGCTGGTGCACGAGGCCACTTATACCCGTGAGGTGGCGGCCAGGGTGGGCCCCGAGCCGCAACACAGCAGTGCCGCCGCGGTGGCCGCCTTTGCTGCAAAGGCGGGGGTCCCCAATCTGGTGCTCACCCATTTCAGCCCCCGTTACCGGCACGGCGGCCCCGGCCTGACGGTGGCGGATCTGGAGCTGGAAGCCCGGGCCCACTATGCCGGGCGGCTGTTTATGGCCGAGGATCTGGCCCTGTATCGGCTGAACGGGGCTGGGGTGTTGAGCCGAATCTAGGGCCTGCCGGGCTCACACCTTGCGGCCGGCAAAGGCGTCGTCCACCGGGGTGTCAAACAGGTGGTTGCAGTAATTGCTGAGGGTTTTCACCGCCAGCGCCAGGATCACGTCAAGCATGGCGGCTTCATCAAAGCCGGCGTCAAGAAAGGCCCTTGCCTGGTCCGGCGTGGGGTTGCCCCGGCTGCTGAACATGACCTCGGTAAAGGCTGCCAGTGCCGCCAGCCTGGCATCGGGCACCGGCTGGCGGGCGCGAATGGCGTTGGTCACCGCCTCGGGCACACCGGAGGCGGTATCGGCCAGGGTGCTGTGGGCCGCGAGGCAATAGTCGCAGCCGTTCTCCCGGCTGATCACCAGCAGTACCACTTCCTGCTCCACCGGGTTCAGGCTGCCGTGTTCGCGAAACTGCTGGTAACCGTGCAGGTAGGTGTTGAGCAGCGCCGGGCCATTGGCCATGGCGCGGTACATGTTGGGCACAAAGCCGAGTTTCTGCCGGGCCTGCTCCAGGGGCGGTCGGGCTTTGTCACCGGCCTTTTCCGGATCAAGCAAGGCCAGCCATTGCATGTGATAACGCCGAGACATAAGGGCTCTCCCGAGTGATGAAGGTGGTGTCAGTATAGGCACTCGGGGCTAGGGTCACCTGTGGGTATCGAGGGTATAGCCCATGCCCCTTACGGTGTGGATCAGCCGAGGTTCAAAGCCGTCGTCTATCTTGCCGCGCAGCCGGCGAATGGACACGTCGATCACATTGGTGTCGCTGTCGAAGTTCATGTCCCACACCAGCGAGGCAATCAGCGAGCGGGGCAACACTTCACCCTGGCGACGCACCAGCAGCTCCAGCAGGGCAAACTCCTTGTTGGTGAGATGAATGGCGACCTCGCCACGGCTGGCCTGGCGGCGGGGCAAATCCAGCACCAGGTCGGCTACCTGCAGCCGGTGCTCGTCCTGACGGGGCGCGCCCCGGCGCAGCAGGCTACGCACCCGGGCCAGCAGCTCGGCAAAGGCAAAGGGTTTCACCAGATAGTCGTCGGCGCCCAGCTCCAGGCCACGCACCCTGTCTTCCACGCTGTCGCGGGCGGTCAGAAACAGGACCGGCATTTGCCGGTCCTGCTCCCGCAGGGCGGCCACAATGCGCCAGCCGTCCAGATCCGGCAGCATGACATCTGCCACCACCAGGTCGTAAGGCTCGCTCACCGCCTGGTGCAGGCCATCGAGGCCGTTGCGTACCAGATCCACCACAAAGCCCGCCTCGCGCAGGCCCTTTTGCAGATAGTCGCCGGTGCTGTGTTCATCTTCGATGATCAGCAGTTTCATGACAGTCTCCGTTGAGGCAAGGACAGCATGATGACGCACAAGGGCCGGCGGGCTCAAGCCCCGCAGGCGGCGGTGCCAAGATGACAACTTTGTCATTTTCCCGTCATGTTGGCTTCAGGTGCGCCTTTCTATGCTTGATGTATGCACACCAAGTAGGACAACGGCATAGGTAAGGAATGTGATGACACAACCAAAAAAGAACCTCAACCTGCCCCGGCGGCGCTTTGTGCAGGGCCTGGCCGCCGGCGGTGCCGTGCTGGGGCTGGCTCCCATGCTGGCCACGGCCAGGCAGCCGGCCCCCGGCACCGTGACCGGCCATGTGCCGGTGCTCTCCGGCACCGAGTTCGATCTGGTGATCGACGAAACCCCGGTCAATTTCACCGGCCGGCCGCGCATGGCCACCACCATTAACGGCTCCATTCCCGGGCCCACCCTGCGCATGCGCGAGGGCGACACCGTCACCATTCGCGTGACCAACCGGCTCAAGGAGCCCACCTCCATTCACTGGCATGGCATTATTCTGCCGTTTCAGATGGACGGCGTGCCCGGCATCAGTTTTGCCGGCATCGCCCCCGGCGAGACCTTCACCTACCGATACACCCTGGAGCAGAGCGGCACTTACTGGTATCACTCCCATTCGGGCATGCAGGAGCTGACCGGCATGTATGGGGCACTGATCATCGAGCCGGCAGCAGCCGACACCATCAGGGCCGATCGTGAGCATGTGGTGGTGTTGTCGGACTGGACCGATGAAGCCCCCATGCGGGTGTTTGGCAAGCTGAAAAATCAGGGCGACTTCTACAACTTCAATCAGCCGACGGTGGCGGATTTTTTTCGGGACATGAGCAAGGATGGCCTGGGCGCGGCGCTGGAAAAGCGGCAAATGTGGAACCAAATGCGCATGAGCCCCAGCGATCTGGCGGATTTGTCCGCCGAAACCCTGACCTACCTGATGAACGGTACCACTCCCGCCGGTAACTGGACCGGGCTGTTCAGACCGGGCGAGCGGGTGCGGTTGCGCTTTATCAACGGTGCCGGCAACACCTTTTACGATGTGCGCATACCGGGACTGACACTGACCGTGGTGCAGGCCGATGGCCTCAACGTGGCGCCGGTGGAGGTGGATGAATTCCGTTTTGGCCCTGGTGAGACCTACGATGTGCTGGTGGAGCCCACCGCCGAGGCCTATACCCTGTTCGCCCAGGCCATGGACAGAACCGGTTATGCCCGGGGCACCCTGGCCACCCGTGAGGGGCTGAGCGCCGCCGTGCCGCCGGTGGATGAACCCCAGCAACTGACCATGGCCGACATGATGGGCGCCATGGATCACGGTGCCATGGGCCACGGCAGTATGGCGGGCATGGATCACGGTGCCATGGGCCACGGCAGTATGGCGGCTATGGATCATGCGGCCATGGGTCACGGCAGTATGACGGGCATGGATCACGGTGCCATGGGTCACGGCAGTATGGCGGGCATGGATCATGCGGCCATGGGCCACGGCGCCATGGCGGGGGGACTGACGGCGGCCAGCACAGCGGTGCGCCATGCGCGCACCGAATATGGCCCCAGTGTCGACATGCGGGTCGATACCCCTCGTACCAACCTGGACGATCCCGGTGTGGGTCTGCGTAATAACGGCAGGCGCGTGCTCACCCTGGCAGATCTGCGCACCCCCGGCGGCCCCATGGATCCCCGGCCGCCAGAGCGGGAGATTGAATTGCATCTCACCGGCAACATGGAGCGCTACACCTGGTCGTTCGACGGCGTTGAATTCGGCAGCTCCACCCCGGTGCACCTCAGCTACGGCGAACGGGTACGCATTATTCTTCACAACGACACCATGATGACCCATCCCATGCACCTGCATGGCATGTGGAGCGAGCTGGAAAGCCCGGACGGTGAATTTCTGTGCCGCCGGCACACCATACCGGTGCAGCCGGCCCAGCGCATCAGCTTTCTGGTGACCGCCGACGCCCTCGGTCGCTGGGCCTGGCATTGTCATCTTATGTTCCATATGGATGCGGGCATGTTCCGCATGGTGGTGGTGTCATGAGCAAGCACACAGTAATGATGAGGCATGTATTGGGCGCTTTGGCGCTGACCGCCTGGCCGGCCATGGCTCAAATGGATCATGGCGATATGCAAATGCAGGGCGGCAAGCCGCCGGCTGACGCCCGGGATCCCCATGCCTACTCCGGTGGCGTATCCCTGGATGAAGGGCCGTACGCCCTGCCCGGACCCCGCCAGCTGAAACTGGCCGACGAGCACCTGTTTTACGGTGTGCTGGCCGAGCGGCTGGAGCGGGTGGACAACGGCGATGACCAGGCCCTGGCCTATGAGGTGAGCGCCTGGGCCGGGCGGGATTACGACCGCACCGTGGTGAAGGCGGAAGGCGACATCGAACACGGCCGGCTGGCAGAAGCCAGCACCGAGCTGCTGTGGAGCCACGCCCTGACGGCGTTCTGGAACAGCGAACTGGGCGTTCGTTACGACACCGGCCATGGTCCGGATCAGGGCTGGCTGGCCGCCGGCGTCTCCGGACTCGCGCCCTACTGGGTGGAGCTGGACGCCACTGCCTACCTGGGTGACGACGGTCAAACGGCGCTGGCGCTGGAGGCGGAATACGAGCTGTTGCTGACCCAGCGGCTGGTGTTGCAGCCGGCCATCGAGCTCACCGCCTTTGGTCAGGATGACGCCGAGCGTGGCCAGGGGCGGGGGCTGTCGGAGCTGGTAGCGGGCGCGCGCCTGCGTTACGAGTTCAGCCGCCAGTTCGCGCCCTATGTGGGCTGGGAATGGTCCGCCGCCCTGGGCAAGACCGCGGATCTGGCGCGGGATGAAGGTGAATCAACCCAGGACACCCGCTGGGTGGCCGGGGTCCGGTTCTGGTTTTAAGCCAGGGCCTTACGTTGTTTTAGGGGAGAAACAAACCGATGAAAGCAAAGTATTCCATCATGATGCTGGCACTGCTGCCTGGTCTGGCAGTGGCGGCGGGCACACACGGCGGCGGCCATGGCAGTGGTCACGAACATGGCGCGGCCAACATGGAGCAGCATATGGGCGGCCACGATATGGCGCAGCCCATGAGTGGTATGGGCCGGCCAGGGCAGGCGGCGGAGGTCAGCCGCACCATCGCCGTGGACATGAACGACGACATGCGTTTCACGCCGGCGCGTATTGAGGTGAAGGCCGGCGAAACGGTGCGCTTTTTTGTGAGCAACCGGGGCCGGCTTGAGCACGAGCTGGTGTTGGGCAACCTGGTCATGCTGCAGCAGCATGCCGAGATGATGCGGGAGATGCCGCATATGGATCATGCCGAGCCGAATATGATCAGCCTGAAACCCGGCCAGAAAGGGGGCCTGGTCTGGCACTTTGACCAGGCCGGCACCGTGGACTTCGCCTGCCTGATCCCCGGGCATATGGAGGCCGGCATGAAGGGACAGGTAAGCGTGGCGCAATAAAGCGCTGACCTATCCTGTGACCAAAAAGGACGGCAAGAGGTGAAAAAAACATTGGGTGCAAACCGTTGGGTGATCTGGCTTGCCGGCGCCATGGTAGTGGTGGGGCTTTCCATGATCGCCGGCTATTTGATGATGGGCGGCCGCTTTATGGGGGCCGGCATGCCTCACGACCGGGAGCTGTCCCGCCAGGGGCGGGTGGCTTACGGTGAATATTGTGCCAGCTGTCACGGTGCCGACCTCAGGGGCACGCCCCAGGGGCCGCCCTTTTTGCACAAGGTATACGAGCCGTCACACCATGGCGACGAGGCCTTTTACCGGGCCGCAGCAAAGGGTGTGCATGCGCATCACTGGCGCTTTGGCGATATGCCGCCGGTGGCCGGGGTAAGCCGCGACGAAGTCAGCGCCATTATTGCGTATGTGCGGGAGCAACAGCGCCGTCACGGCATACATTAAGGCGTCATGTCGTTGACGCAGGGGCGGGAAACCGGGCGGTAAAGCAGGTCTCCCGCTTATCGGAATGCACCGTCAGGGTGCCGCCGTGACCGACGATAATGGCTCTGGCAATGGCCAGACCCAGGCCGGTGCCTTCGGTGGTTGGCTGACGGGCGCTGTCTGCCCGATAGAAGCGATCAAACAGCCGCGGCCACTGTGCCGGCGGAATAGGCGGCCCCGGATTGGCCACGGCCACGGTGACGCCGTTCTCGTTTTCACCAATGATGATGGTCACCGCTTGCCGTGCCGGCGTGTAGCGAATGGCATTGCTCAGCAAATTGCTGAAGGCCCGCTGTAACATGGCCCGGTCACCTTGCAGAGCGGCCTGTCCCTGGCGATGCAGCCGTACCTCTTGCTCGCTTGCCACGGGCTCGAAAAATTCAATCAGTTCATCCATCTCCTCGGCCAGATCCAGTGTACTGGGGTGCAGCGCCAGCTGCCCCCGATCTGATTTGGCCAGAAACAGCATTTCATTGATCATTCTGCCAAGCCGCTCGGCGCTATCCAGGTTGGCGTAGAGGGC
The DNA here is from genome assembly GCF_002242685.1 of Oceanimonas doudoroffii. Taxonomy (NCBI): domain Bacteria; kingdom Pseudomonadati; phylum Pseudomonadota; class Gammaproteobacteria; order Aeromonadales; family Aeromonadaceae; genus Oceanimonas; species Oceanimonas doudoroffii. Next base: position 932,609 of record NZ_NBIM01000001.1, on the reverse strand, counting down.
TTCGCGGTAGTCCGCGGCATGACGTGGCTGGCTCAGGGCCACCTGAGTTTGCAGCATCAGGCTGTTTATCGGCGTGCGCAGCTCGTGGGCGATGTCGGAAGAAAAATCGGTCAGCCGCTGAAAGGAGTCTTCCAGCCGGTCCAGCATATTGTTGAAGGCGGCAATGGGAGCATGCAGTTCCGCCGGCGCGCCGTGCAGGGGCAGCCGGTGATCCAGCTTGCTGGCGGTAATACGGGTGGCGAGCCCGGCCAGGGCCCGCAATGGCCTGAGCCCGGTGCGGGAGGCAAACCAGCCCAGTAATACCGACACCAGTGCCATGCCTGCGGTCAACCAGAGCAGGCCGGCCTTAATGTCATCGAGAAAATGCTGGTGGTAGCGGGTGTCGAGCACCACGCGGATCATCAGTGTGTCGGGCAGCCCCGCTGTGGCAGAGGGCGGCGTGAAGGACGAGGTGAGGGCACGGTAGCGAGTGCCGTTTTCAACCCAGCTTTCAAATACCGGCAGGGCCTGCAACGGGGGCAGTGGGTGGTGCCGGGCTTCGGGCGCGCGCGTGTCTGCCAGCACTCTGCCCTCGGGCGTGCTGATCTGCAGGGCATGGTCGCCATAACCGGCCAGGGCCTGGTGCAGGCGGGTCTGCAGCCGCGGCCAGTCGGGCCGGCCGCTGTTCAGCTGGCTGGCGAGCAGGTTGTTGACCAGCACGGCCTTGCCCTGCAGGGCGGCCTCGTCCTGGCGGGCAAAGTGCTGATCCAGCGCCTGCATCAGCACCAGGCTGACCAGGCCCCAGATGGCCAGCATGGTCAGGGTAAAAATCAGGCTGAGGCGCGTGGTAAGAGAAAGCAAACGGCCCATGGCTGGCGCTGTGCTCCGGTTGGTTGCAACAGCGCCCAATGTACCCTCAAGCCTTCAGCACCGCCAGCAGGGCGTCGGCGGTGGCGGCGCTGGAGGCCGGATTCTGTCCGGTAATCAACCCGCCGTCGGCGACCACATGGCTGCTCCAGTCTTCGCCCTTGCTGTAATGCGCCCCCTGGCCGGTGAGCATGTCTTCAATGGAAAAGGGCACCACCTCGGTGAGCCCCACGGCGGCCTCTTCGCGGTTGCTGAAACCGGTCACTCGCTTGCCCCGAACCACCGGCTGACCGTCGGGCGTTCTGGCGTGGCACAGCACGGCAGGGCCATGGCACACCGCTGCCACCGGGCGGCCCCGGCGCAGCATGTGTTCAATCAACCCCACCGAGGTGGCGTTTTCAGCCAGATCCCACAACGGGCCGTGGCCGCCGGGGTAAAACACCGCATCAAAGTCCCGATCGTGAATTCGAGTGAGCGGCAGGGTGTTGTCGAGGGCGGCCATGGCTTCGGCGTCGGCCTCAAACCGCCGAGTGTCGTCGGTCATCATGTCGGGATCCCGGCTTTTGGGATCGAGGGGCGGCCGGCCGCCCCTGGGTGACGCCAGGGTAATGTGCGCGCCGGCGTCTTTCAGCCGGTAATAGGGGGCGGCCAGCTCCTCCAGCCAGAAGCCGGTGGGCTCGCCGGTGTCGCCGAGCCGATCGTGGGAAGTCAGCACCATCAGAATGTTCATGTCGGTCTCCTTGGGGTCACAAAGAGGGTGGCAGGTACAAGGTTATGCATTCAGTGTAAGAACTGCCGGGGTGGTTGCGACAAATAAATAACCACTGCAGGGTATCAAGGCACTGGCTTGCGCCGTGCAGTCGGGTTGTCAAATAATGCCAATAAGGAGACATACCATGAAAACCCTGATGTCACTGGCCCTGGCGGCACTGTTTTCCGTGGCCGTGGTGCCTGCCCAGGCCGCACCGCTTGCTTCCGAAGGCCCCATTGTCAGCAAAACCCTGTCGATGGGGGACGGGATTGACCGCAAGAAGTGTCAAATCTTGAAAAAACGCGGCATGAAACTGCCCGGTTACTGTGGTCCTAATTAATGCGACCGGCTACATAAAACAACGGGTGCCATTGGCACCCGTTTTAGTGTGTGAAGGTCTGGGACCTGTTACATACGTTCCACCCGGCTCCAGGGATCCGGTTTGCGACTGAACTGTCCGTGTTTCCAGTCATTGGCCAGTCGGCGAAAGTCGTCGCCGCTGATATGCACCAGATCGCGGTGATCCCCGCTTTCCAGATATATATCGGCCATGCCCAGCAGCTCGTCGTCCACCATGGTATCCACGGCATAGGCTTCCCCCATGGCCGGAATGGCGCCCGGATCGCAGTCGTTGAACCAGTGACTGAGGTGATGTTCCGGTGCCAGCGCCATGGGCGCGTGTATCAGATAACTGAGCCGCTCCATGTCAAGTTTATCGGCGGCGGGCAGCACCGCCATCATGGCACGGCCGTCTTCGCTTTCCAGCATGACCGCCTTGGCCATCTGAGCCAGGGGAATATGGCTGGCAATGGCGCTCTGGGCTGCGCCCTCGGCGTAGGGGTGGTGCACCATGTTGTAGGGAACACGGCGTTGTTCAAGAAACTGTTTAAGTCTGAGTGACATACCCATGATTACCTCCCGAAAACAGGCACAAAACACCCTGCTTTCTATAACAGCACTCAAAGTATAGTTCGGCTGATGTATTGGTGTGCGAATTAAAGATTCGTAAGAGTCTATTGATCCAAATCAAGCGCACTTTGGATTGTCATTTTCCCAAAATGAAATTGCTCTAGAATGAATGTATTGGCCCCATACGAAAACTCACCTCACATGCGTAACCTCTCACTGAACTGGAAAATTCTACTGCCGTTGCTGGCGACCTTCATCTTGGTGTTTGCGTTGTGCTATGGCGTGTCGACCCAGTTGCAGCGTGGCCTGGCCCTGAGCCTGGCCGAGGAAAAAATAGAGACCACCGCCAACCTCTATATGGATGAGCTGAATGTGCTGATGGTAAACGGGGCCATTCACCGGCGTGGCCTGGTACAGTCCAAAATTCAGCAGGAAAAGGGCATTGAAAGTGCCCGAGTGATCCGCGCACCCGCGGTGACCGAGGTGTTTGGCCCGGGGGCACCGGATCAGGGCGTGGAAGACGAGCTTGACCGGCGTGCCATTGAACAGGGTGAAACCGTGCTGGAGCTGAACCTGAAGGGGGACAGTCCCAGTTTGACCATGGTCAAGCCGTTTCGGGCCCATGAAGCATATCGCGGTACCGCCTGCCTGCAGTGTCACCAGGTGCCGGAAGGCACCGTGATGGGGGCGGTACGCATCAGTTACGATCTGCGCGATACCTTTGCGCAAATCAAACACAACAACCTGCAACTGGCGGCCATGCTGCTGGCGGTGTTCCTGTTGGCGCTGGGAGGACTGTGGCTGGTGCAGCATCTTTACCTAAAGCGACCCATTCTCGGTATTCGTCGGCGCCTGCAGCAGGTGGCCAAGGAGCGGGATCTCTCCGGGCGCCTGCCCGAGCTCGGCAAGGATGAGCTGGGTGGCCTGGTAGACTCCATTAATGTCCTGCTTGGCAGTTTTCAGCACAGCCTGGCCGAGGTGCGCCGGGTGACCGGTAACATTTATGCCGCCGCCGGAGAAATTCAGCATACCGCCCAGCAGACCGACGCCTCGGTCAAGGCTCAGGACGGTGAAACCGCCCTGATCGCCACCGCCATCAATGAAATGGAGGCCTCGGCGCGGGAAGTGCGGGAGAACGCCAGACTGACCGCAGAGACCTCGGAGCAAACCCATGCCTTTGCCCTGACCGCCAGCGATCAGGCCCGGGTGGCGGTGATGGGCATTCAGGCCCTGAGCGGCGAAATTGGCCGTATCGACAGAGTGATTCGCGAACTGGACGGCCGTTGTGATCAGGTGGACAAGGTGCTCGACATGATCAAGGGCATTGCCGAACAGACCAACCTGCTGGCGCTGAATGCAGCCATAGAGGCGGCGCGTGCCGGCGAGTCGGGGCGGGGCTTTGCGGTGGTGGCCGACGAGGTGCGCACCCTGGCACTGCGCACTCAGCACTCAGCAGAAGAGATCACCGGCATGATTCGGCTGTTGCAGAACGAAGCCAAGGAGGCGGTGCACGCCATTGAAAAGGCAGAAGGTCAGGCCGGTGACAGCGTGGCCCGCACTCAGGATGCCATGGGCTCCCTGCAATCCATTATCGATCAGGTGGCGCGCATCAATGAGCTGAATGCCCAGGTGTCTACCTCGGCGGATGAACAAAGTGCGGTGTGCTCCGAGGTCAGCCGTAACATCACGCGCGTGCGGGACAGCTCCGGCGACACCCTGGCGCAGGCCGAAGCCGCCGCCAGTGCCAGCCTGCAACTGGTGGAGGAATGCCGGGTTCTGGAGCAAATGATTGCCCGGTACCGGCTGCAGCATGATATGCATGCCGGTACCGAGTCCTTGCCGGTACGGCCGGTGGCGGTGCATTAACGCCAAGGTTAATGGGAAAGCCGGCGGCCATCTCTTTTCTGATCACGGATACTCATGTTTCTGAACGCCGGTCGGGTTCAACACCAAATCAGTCTGATTCGGCCGTCACGCCTTCCACCCGGCTTACCACTTCGCCTTGGGCCAGCCGAGTGGTGATAACGTCATTTTCCTTCAGCTGGCCGGCATTGGTGATCACGCCGTTGTTGTGCAGGGTGATGCTATAACCCCGGGACAGGGTGGCCAGGGGGCTCATGGCGTGCAGCCGAGAGCCGGCCAGGGCCAGTTTATGTTCGAGACGGTTCAGTTTGGCACTCAGGGCTCCGTGCAGGCGTTGCGCCAGGGTGTTCAGTCGCTCTGCGCTGTATACCAGGCGCTGACCCGGGTGCTGGTGTATCAGGCGCAGTGTGGCCTGCTCGCTCCGCTGCTGTGCCTGCTCCAACCGCCGGCTCATCGCCCGCTCCAGGCGCAGCTGCAGCTGGTCGAGCTGCTGGCTTTGCTGCTGCAGGCGCTGGCGTGGGTGCTGTCGCTCCAGTCGGTGCTGCCATTGCTGCAGGCGGTTGTGCCGGTCGGCAAGCCAGCGCAACATGGCCTGCTCCAGGCGCTGGCCGCCCTGTTGCCACTGGCGCCGCTGCACGCCGCAGTCCTGGCTGATGAGCTCGGCGGCGGCAGAGGGGGTAGGGGCGCGCAGGTCGGCCACCAGATCACTCAGGCTCACATCCACCTCGTGGCCCACGGCACTGACCACCGGCAGGCGGGACGCGGCAATGGCCCGCACCAGGCGCTCATCGTTAAAGCACCACAAGTCCTCCAGCGAACCGCCCCCTCGGGCCAGCAGCAGCAGATCGGTCTCGTTGCGCCGGTTGGCCTCATTCAGGGCATGAATGAGCTGGGGCACGGCGCCTTCACCCTGTACCTGGCTGGGATAGAGGATCACCTCCAGCTGCGGCGCCCGGCGGGCCAGCACGGTGAGAATGTCGTGCACCGCCGCGCCCGTGGGAGAGCTGATAATGCCAATACGCGTTGGGTGGGCCGGCAGCGGGCGCTTGCGCTCGGCGGCAAACAGGCCCTCGGCGGCCAGCGCCTGTTTAAGGGCCTCAAACTGCTGCTTGAGCAAACCTTCGCCGGCGGGAGCCAGGGTCTGGGCTACCAGCTGAAAGTCGCCCCTTGGCTCATAGAGCGTAACTTTGCCGAAGATAAGTACCTGATCGCCGTTTTTCGGCCGAAAACCCACGCTGCGGTTGTTGCCGCGAAACATGGCGCAGCGCAGTTGCGACTGGTTGTCTTTTAACGAGAAATACCAGTGGCCCGAGGCCGGCATGACCAGGTTGGAGATTTCACCGGTGAGCCATACCGCACCCATGTCGCCTTCCAGCAGCAGCCGGGCGTGGCGATTAAGGCGGCTGACGGTGTAGATATTGGTTAACTTTTCCTGCTGCAAAATCACCTCTGGTGAGTATTTTTATTTGAAAATAAACCGCTTTGGGGAGAATTTTTCGTCTTGCCGACCAAAATAACAAAAAATCGCTTTACCCGAAGGGGGTGAATGCCTAAAATTCTTTGGCAATATTTTTACCCCCCAACTTATGGTGAATATTGCGATGCTTAGGATTGCCCAAGACGCCCTGACCTTTGATGATGTACTGCTGGTCCCAGCTCATTCCACCGTATTGCCCAACACGGCGGATCTCCGCACCCGGCTGACCCGGGAAATCAATCTTAACATCCCCATCGTCTCCGCTGCCATGGACACCGTGACCGAAGCCGATCTGGCCATTGCCCTGGCCCAGGAAGGCGGCATTGGTTTTATTCACAAGAACATGTCCGTTGAGGCCCAGGCTGCCCAGGTGCGCAAGGTCAAGAAATTCGAAAGCGGCATGGTGTCGGATCCGGTCACCGTGACTCCCGACATGACCATTGCCGATGTGCGTGAACTGACTCAGCAGAACGGCTTTGCCGGCTACCCGGTCATTGCCGCCGACGGCGAGCTGGTGGGCATTATCACCGGCCGTGACGTGCGCTTTGTGCAGGACATGAGCAAGCCCGTGCATGAAGTCATGACCGACAAGAGTCGCCTGGTTACCGTGCCGGTGGGCGCCGGCCGCGATCAGGTAGAAGCCCTGATGCAGCAGCACCGCATTGAAAAGGTACTGGTGGTAGAAAACAACGGTCGCCTGGCCGGCATGATCAGTGCCAAGGACTTCCAGAAAGCGGAAAGCAAACCCAACGCCTGTAAAGATGCTCAGGGCCGCCTGCGCGTGGGTGCCGCCGTGGGCGCCGCACCCGGCAACGAAGAGCGCATTGCCGCCCTGGTGGCCGCCGGCCTTGACGTGCTGCTGATCGACTCTTCTCACGGTCACTCCGAGGGTGTGCTGCAGCGCATTCGCGAAACCCGTGCCGCCTATCCGGATCTGGCCATCATCGGTGGCAACGTGGCCACCGCCGCCGGCGCCCTGGCCCTGGCCGAAGCGGGTGTGAGCGCGGTGAAGGTGGGCATCGGTCCCGGCTCCATCTGTACCACCCGTATCGTCACCGGTTGTGGTGTGCCGCAAATTACCGCCGTGGCCAACGCCGTGGAAGCACTCAAGGATCTGGGCATTCCGGTGATTGCCGACGGCGGCATTCGTTTCTCCGGTGACATCGCCAAGGCCCTGGCGGCCGGCGCCAACTGTGTGATGATGGGCTCCATGTTTGCCGGCACCGAAGAGTCTCCCGGTGAAATCGAGCTGTTCCAGGGCCGCGCGTTCAAGTCTTACCGTGGCATGGGCTCCCTGGGTGCCATGAGCAAGGGCTCCAGCGATCGCTACTTCCAGAGCGACAACGCCGCCGATAAAATGGTGCCGGAAGGCATTGAAGGCCGGGTGCCCTACAAGGGCAAACTGAAGGAAATTATCCATCAGCAGATGGGCGGTCTGCGCAGTGCCATGGGACTCACCGGTAGTGCCACCATAGATGACCTGCGCACCAAGGCAGAATTTGTTAAGATATCCGGCGCGGGCATTCAGGAGTCGCACGTGCACGATGTGACCATTACCAAGGAAGCGCCCAACTACCGGTTGGGTTAATCCCGGAACGCGACGAACGGGGGGCTGGTCCCCCCGTTTTTCTATTGCCGCCTGCTCCCCCCACAGGCGGTGTTTGTAACGAGTAGGAAGACGATGACCAAGAATATTCACGACAACCGGATCCTGATCCTGGACTTCGGCTCACAATACACTCAGCTGATTGCGCGCCGTGTGCGTGAACTGGGCGTGTATTGCGAGCTGTGGGCCTGGGACGTCACCGAGGAGCAGATCCGCGACTTCAATCCGAACGGTATCATTCTGTCCGGGGGGCCGGAGTCGGTCACCGAGGAAGGCAGCCCGCGGGCGCCGGAATACGTGTTTAATGCCGGTGTGCCGGTATTTGGCATTTGCTACGGCATGCAAACCATGGCTCAGCAGCTGGGTGGTGCCGTGGCCGGCTCCAACGAGCGTGAATTCGGTTACGCCCAGGTGCAGCGCGTGGCCGACTGCGCCCTGTTCGCCAACATTGAAGACGCCATCGACGACAACGGCAATGCCCTGCTGGACGTCTGGATGAGCCACGGCGACAAGGTGGTGGCCCTGCCCGAAGGTTTTGACAAGGTCGCCCAGACCGGCAGCTGCCCCTTTGCCGCCATGGCCGACGAAAGCCGTCGTTTCTACGGCGTGCAGTTCCACCCGGAAGTGACTCACACCCGCCAGGGCGCGCGCATGCTGGAGCACTTCGTGCGTGATATCTGCCAGTGTGAAGCCCTGTGGACCCCTGCTTCCATCATTGAAGACGCCGTGGCCCGTATCAAGGCGCAGGTGGGCGACGACGAGGTGATTCTGGGTCTGTCCGGCGGTGTTGACTCCTCCGTGGTGGCCATGCTGGTGCACCGTGCCATTGGCGACAAGCTGACCTGTGTATTCGTGGACAACGGCCTGCTGCGCCTGAACGAAGGCGAGCAGGTGATGGAAATGTTCGGCGACCACTTCGGCCTGAACATCATCAAGGCCGACGCCGAAGACCGCTTCCTCACCGCCCTGGCCGGCATCGACGAGCCGGAAGCCAAGCGCAAGGCCATTGGCCGCGTGTTTGTGGAAGTGTTCGACGAAGAGTCCAAGAAGCTCAAGAACGCCAAGTGGCTGGCCCAGGGCACCATCTATCCGGATGTGATTGAATCTGCCGCCTCTGCCACCGGCAAGGCCCATGTGATCAAGTCTCACCACAACGTGGGCGGTCTGCCCGACGACATGAAGATGGGTCTGGTTGAGCCGCTGCGCGAACTCTTTAAAGACGAAGTTCGCCGCGTGGGCCTGGAGCTGGGTCTGCCCTACGACATGCTCTATCGTCACCCCTTCCCGGGTCCGGGTCTGGGCGTGCGGGTGCTGGGTGAAGTGAAGAAGGAATACTGCGACCTGCTGCGCCGGGCCGACGCCATCTTCATTGAAGAGCTGCGCAAGCACGACCTGTACAACAAGGTCAGCCAGGCCTTTACCGTGTTCCTGCCGGTGCGCTCCGTTGGCGTCATGGGCGATGGCCGCAAGTACGACTGGGTGGTGTCTCTGCGTGCCGTGGAAACCATCGACTTCATGACCGCCCACTGGGCCCACCTGCCGTACGATTTCCTGGGCCATGTGTCCAACCGCATCATTAATGAAATCGACGGCATCAGCCGCGTGGTATACGATATTTCCGGCAAGCCGCCCGCGACCATTGAGTGGGAATAATCACTCTGTTAGGTAACAGCTGGCACCAACCGGCATGAAATGACACTTAAGCCCATGTTTACATGGGCTTTTTTGTTTTTATAGCCTGCACTATCTGGCAACAATTGGCAGCGGAAAGCACAACTTGAGCGTGGTATCGAACTTGGTATTATCGGTGAGCGATGCCATAAGTGAGAGCCAATACCATGCTGCCTTGCCTTATGACTACATGGTATCAACTTTTCATAACACACTGTTTTTAAAGTAATAAATAGCCAATTCATAAGGCTTTTTCAGCATGGTATCAACATCGACTAAGGACCAGACTCATGCTGACTGATACCAAGCTGCGCCACCTCAAGCCCAGAGACAAGCTTTACAAGGTGAACGACCGGGATGGCCTCTATGTGGCCGTGACGCCGGCCGGCACCGTCTCGTTCCGTTACAACTACTCCATTCATGGACGACAGGAGACGATCACCTTTGGCCGCTATGGTGTGGGGGGCATTACCCTGGCGGAAGCACGGGAGCAGCTGCATGAAGCCAAGCGCATGGTGGCCGATGGCAAATCACCGGCCAAGGAGAAAGCCCGGAAAAAGGCCCGGGTGAAAGACGCGGAAACCTTTGGTGCCTGGGCGGAGAAATGGCTGAGAGGCTATCAGATGGCGGACTCCACCCGGGATATGCGCCGCTCGGTGTATACCAGAGAACTGGAAACGAAATTCGGTAACCAGAAGCTGACCGAGATCACCCATGAAGACTTGCGAACGCTGACCGATGCCATTGTAGACCGTGGAGCTCCTGCTACTGCCGTTCATACCCGTGATATTGTGCTCCAGGTATACCGCTGGGCCATTGAACGAGGGCAAAAGGTAGAGAACCCGGCCGATTCGGTAAGGCCTTCCAGCATTGCCAGGTTTGAACCCCGGGACCGCACCCTGTCACCGGAGGAAATCAAACTCATGTACCAGTACATTGAGCGGATCGGGACCTCACCGTCCATTCGGGCAGCGGTAAAGCTGTTGCTGCTGACCATGGTACGAAAAAGCGAGCTGACCAATGCCACCTGGAGCGAAATTAACTTCAGCGAAGCGTTGTGGACCATTCCCAAAGAGCGGATGAAACGGCGAAATCCCCATTTGGTGTTCCTGTCCCGCCAGGCCCTGGACATTCTCATTGCCCTCAAGACCTTCTCCGGTGGTTCAGACTACATACTGCCATCCCGCTACGACTCCGACTTGCCCATGAGCAGCGCCACCCTGAACCGCGTTCTGGACCTGACCTATAAACTGGCTCAGAAAGAAGGGCAGCCCCTGGCCAAGTTTGGGCCCCACGATCTGAGGCGTACAGCAAGTACCTTACTCCATGAAGCTGGTTACAACACTGACTGGATAGAGAAATGTCTGGCCCACGAACAGAAGGGGGTGAGGGCCGTGTATAACAAAGCCGAGTACCGCGAACAGCGCACGGCCATGCTGCAGGACTGGGCGGATATGATTGATGAGTGGGTTTTTGAAGACCGCTAACTCTGCTGGACTGATAGATAATACGCAGGACTAGTCAGACTCGATTGGTCGGCGAGTCTGAACTAGTTCTTTCAGCAAGTTAAATGACCAAAGAAGGAACAGTAGCGACTGACAGGGTTAACCACTAGCGTTCCATTAGTGAAGTTGGCTGGAATCAGGGAGCCCAGTATTGCAGGTGAGACTTCCCTGGCAGGTCGAGCACGATTGCAAGGCTTTGCTTGGCGCGGGTGACTGCAACGTAAAACGCTGCAGCAGCTGTCGACTCCAAAGGTGTTCCGTTTTTGATGAAGTTTTCTATGTTTTTGGTAGGAGCAATCAGCACACGCTCAAAGGTGGCACCCTTAACCCCTTTGAAATTCTGGAATGGAAGATCCAGATGTTTGGCCGAGCTTATACTGTACCTTAAACATTGAGGGCTGAACCGGGCCATGTACTCATAGACATGCTCGGAACGCACTAGGTAAACACCGTCGTGCCCTGTCTCATCATTGTTTTCTGATGTGGTCCTCGGAAAGGCCCATCTAGCATCAAAAATGCTGTCCGAAAATGCCGCAATTTCCTCCCGGCACCGATAAGTAATCGTTGCATAGGTGATGTTTAGGCAGCCTTCTGCCTCGCGCTCTAGGAACCATTCCAACGAAGCGGCGTAATCAAACTGCTTGTTCTTGCGCCCTCGAGGATTTGTGGAGAGAACCGCCTGACGCACATCACCAACCAACCGCACTTCAATATTGGAATGCAGTAGCAACTGCAAGATCTCCCAATCGTAGCTAGCAAGATCCTGAACCTCGTCGATTAGAATTTCGTCGTAGATGCATTCCAAACGGTTTAGCAGCGCCGGTGTGGCTTCCATTAATTCAAAAGCAAGCCGGCCTAGTTCGCAGCTAAAGATTCTATTGTCGGCAGTCATGAACCTACTTTTGCCTCGCGCAAATCTGCCTGGACGCCCGTCAAAATCGAAGCCCCCGACTCGCTCACCGGGAAACTTGAAGCGCAGAAATGGCTTTGCAAAATGCCTAAGCAGAAACGTGTACCACCCCATGACTTCCACTCCAGTCGCATGACCAGCCTGAGCAGTTAGCCTAGCCTTCACCTCCTGTTGGTTCGTTTGAGTGAACGTCAGCAGCGCAACCTTACGCTCTGAGGGCAATGCTTGGCAGTGATTCACTAGACTTTGAGTCTTTCGACCGCCAGCCACCGCTAAAGTAAGGAAGTTAGACATGCTGGATGAACTCTGCAGCTTCGCTCATATACTCTGGCGGCGTCAAAGGCTTATCTGACTCGGCGATTCGTATCGCTCCTTCGGTCTTCTCGCGCGTCATCCAGGTATTCAAACAAGCCCTTGCAGCGATTCCTAGTACTTCCCTCAGATGTTCCTCTCCATTCGCTTTGACCAACTGAGGCTCAAGAGTTCGTCCATCGGCCACAGCGCCGATGAAAAGCTGCCGCTTTTTTTCGTCCAGCCACTGCTTAACAGTCTCTCTTAGCTCCTCGGGCTCGACTCCATCATTGTCTCGCATGACCGCTACCGGTTTGTCGATAGCCTGGCATAGCTCCAAGCAACGCGCGAGGGCAAGGCCACGCATGCTGACGACATCAACTCCTGCCTCCATTGGACTATGTCCGAATCGATCTTTAAACACTCGCTCGAAGATTATTTCGTCGGAAGGTCCTTCAACAAGTACCACCTTTTTGGCCAGAACCAATCTCAAGGTGTCGTATCCAGGCAGTCGCTGGAAATATCGGACAGTTTCTGGTGATAGGTCAGTAATTTTCGATACTTTATTACGGTTCAGGAGATGTAAGGCATCCAGTCCAAGTCGGTTCAACACGTAGGTACTATGGGTCGAGATGAAGAGCTGCTGCTCATCCGAGGCTAGCGACTCAATACGGTCCAGCAAAATTCTCAGGCTGGTATGTGAAAGGTGATTTTCAGGCTCCTCGACCATCACGATCTTCACCTTAGCTGCATGCCGTTTCATAGCTAGTGAGATCTTTATAGTTGCCTGCTGGCCAAGCCCTGCCATCGCAAATGGCACACGATCCACGTGGGGAGTAATGGCGCTATCCCAGGACGTCCTGGATGTCTGATCCATAGCCAGAGCCATGGGTTCGGCTTGCAATGCAGCACCTAGCTGCGCGATGCGCGCGTTGACCGGCGCAAGTGCTCCCTCAGTCATCGATGCTTTTATTTTTCGGTAATCCAGCGATATTGCCGCCTTTTCAGGGGGATCTAGGTGATCGCTTAGGATCTGCCGTAAATGGTAGTCCACGCCGGTTGTGGACTTGACTGTGCGGGAGTCAATTGTAGCAACAGACAGGACTCTCGGGCGCTTAACCAACTCACAGTCTGCAAACGAGCGCCACTCGTACATGTAGTACTCCACGGGCAATAGCTCGTTTGGGGCCTTTAACCATTCGTCCAACATATCCTGGTATTCCTCATTCGGAAATATCCTTAGGAACACACCGGGACAAGCATTAGTCGGTACGTCGGTGTTAACCGCCCCACACAGCACCTGGAGTTCTGGATCATCATGCAGGTACAGTTCAATTAGAATTTCGGGGAAGGATGGCTTATCACCCGCATTTCGGGCTGCAACGAATTGATCAACCAACTCGGAGTTGAACCAGTGCGGATTCAATTCTTCCAGAATATTACGCCCATGAATTCGACCGTTAAGTGCTAATGATACAGCCTCCATCAGGGTGGACTTACCAGCGTCGTTATCACCTATGAGGATGTTCTTTTTAGGGTTTGGGCAGAGTGTGAAGTCCTTGTATACCCGATACCCACGAATACGGATTTTGGTGATCATTGTTAACACTCCTTTGTATGTGCTAGAGGGATCTGATTTTTATGGGCTACAGCGTTTTCCTTGCTTATAAAGGGAATTAAGTACTCAGGCAACAGCTAAATATGACTCTTTTACTTAGAAAGTTCAAACTATCATTATGACTTATGCCTCCAAAGACCCTCTTGAACTGGGGCTATCGTACCTAACCCCGCGCCACCCGTGTAGGACTGGATAACAGCTTCATTTTAGCCGCTAAAATTATGTCAGCTGTTTTTTGAGCAAATTCCTGTCGGTAAAGCATGCAGCTTGGCGTGCCGAACCTTGCTTTGTTGTGCCAGTTAGTACGATTTCTGTTTATTTTTACTATGTTAATTTTTGTTTTTTTAAGAAATTTTAGCGGCTAAAAATAATGTGATGATTTCTTCCTTAGTGCTCATGTTTGTTTTCATTCAGAATGTCTGGCTTAACTTTTTATGCCTTTTTCTTTTTTGTTTTTCGATATATCGAAATTTATTTTAAAGTTGAAATTTAATTTTGTTTTTTATTTAAAAAAATATTTTTGTTGTTAGTATTAAAGTCTCTTCTGGTCTTGGGAGGCAATTAAATGCAAACAGTGGCACATAAAACACTTATTAATAAAAGGGTACTTCTGGAGATGATTCCGCTTTCAGCTCGGACAATTTACAACATGGAACAGCGTGGTGAATTTCCTCGCCGTATTGCGCTAACCAGCAGAAATGTTGCCTGGGACCTGGAAGAGGTTGAGAAATGGATTGAAGAACGGAAGTTATCTGGCCTTCAGGCTATGCGGCCTGGTTATTTCATGGGAGGCCAACGCTGTGGCTCTTGATCTCATGTCTGCATTTACCGAAACGCCGCTGCCTATTGATTACGTATTGCCTAATATGGCTGCGGGAACCGTAGGGGCCATTGTTTCACCTGGTGGAGCAGGCAAGTCCATGCTGGCTCTTCAATTGGCGGCACAGATAGCTGGAGGGCCTGACTTGCTGGGCATTGGTGAGCTAGTTACCGGCTCTGTGGCCTATCTGCCTGCCGAAGACCCGACAGCGGCTATCCATCACCGATTGCACGTTCTGGGATCACACCTCTCGCCCATACAACAACAAGCAGTAGCCCATGGGTTGCTTATTGAGCCACTGATTGGCAGGTGCCCCGACATTATGTCTTCAGCGTGGTTCGACGGCCTCAGGAAGGTTGCAGAGGGTAGACGCCTGCTGATTCTGGATACACTTCGCCGCTTTCACATCGAAGAAGAGAACGCCAGCGGGCCTATGGCGCAGGTGATAGGTCGAATGGAAGCCATTGCTGCTGAAACGGACTGCTCCATTGTGTTTTTGCACCATGCAAGCAAAGGAGCTGCCATGATGGGGAGTGGCGATCAACAGCAAGCCAGCCGGGGCTCGTCAGTGTTAGTCGATAATATCCGTTGGCAAGCCTATCTTGCCGGCATGACGGCAGGAGAAGCCGAAGAATGGGGCGTGGATGCTAACCAGCGGAGGTACTTTGTCCGCTTTGGTGTGAGTAAGGCGAATTACGGTGAGCCATTCTCGGAACGCTGGTTTAGACGGCATGAAGGTGGCGTGCTCAAACCCGCCATTCTGGAGCGCCAAAAGCGGCAGCAGTTTGTGAAGCCGAAAGCAGTGGTAGGGCTTGGTGATGACAATTGGTAACAAGGTCACTCCCACCAGCACGGCATTACAGGCGCGTGTGATGATCTATCAGCCCACTCAGCGTCCCCGAGAACGCAAGGGACAATGGATGGACACCTGCTTTGGTCGCTGTCGAGTCACCGGCAGGCTCGGACAGCGCCATGCCGACCTTTTGGAATCCATGCTGTACGTTGCCGAACGGAAGCGGGATGTGTCGGATGGCGGAGTGGAGCTTCTGGTAGACCCTGCGAAGCTTCGCCGGACAATGTCCGATCATCAATACAGCCTTGCCCAGATTGAGAAGCTGTTGGCTGAACTGCGGGCGGCGACCATCACTATAGAGACGCCGCAGTTTGATTTCCCCATTATCGGTGGCCTGATCGATCATGTCATACCCTCACAAATGACTCGAATGGATCCCCTAACGCGGGGGGAGCGTAATTTGTGGCGTGTTCGGCTGGGAGTGGCCCTGGTTATGTTGCTAGAGCATGATTTATCTCTTCACTATCAGCCAGCACCTATCACCAGGCTTAAGCATGGGATCAGTCAAGCAGTCGCTCGCCATGTGCTGACCCATAAGTACGCTCCAGCTGGAGGCTGGCATATGGATACCCTGATCCGTGCCGTGTGCGGTGATGATGTCGCTGGCCAGGCCATGCGTGATGGGCGCAGACGGCTGAGACTCGATGCTACTGGGCTGGCCACATTGGGGATAGAAATCACTGATGAAAACAGAGTAACGCGTGGCACAGCCGCCCGATAGCGTGGTACAGCCGCCCGAAGACGTGGCGCACCCGCCCGAAAGCGTGGCACACCCGCCCGATTTTTTGCCGTTTTAGCAGGATCTTCAGGATATTCAGGATATCCAGGCGGTATAACCGCTCGCTTTATGCGAGCGTTTACACCTTAAGGAGAAAAGCTCTGCCGAGCTTTATTAAACGGCCTGCGGCCGAAGGTTTAACGCCAGGAGGTAAATGGCCCATACGGCTCAGTAACTCTTATTCCTTGGCGTTCAACCCGACCGAAGGGAGGAAATGATCAGGGCACTTCGGTGTGTTGTTGCGTATGTAGATGCTGAAAGTGTCAATGAAACGGGTTTTTACAAACTTTATGCTCATTTAACTTATTAAAACTTAAGGTTTTTATTTTTATTCTGCTCACAGTACCCCCATTTTGTTGACACTTGAGGGGCGCAAAAATCGGGCTTTATTGACATATGAGGGGCGGTGACCTGAGTAAATAAGGATACCGGGTGGAAAGCTGTGTATTCCAGTGTGCAGAACATAATGACAGCGCTACAGGAAAACGCTGCTAGAGCGCTATTTTACCGCTGTTGGAGCACAACTGGATCGCTGTCACTGTCGGGCTAATCGTTCATTCAGGCTGTTATGGCAGAAATACACAGCAAAAAACAGATGAAAACAAAGAAAAGCAGAGAAATGCACAGGGCATACATACAAGAATCAAGGCTGAGGTGCGGGCAGGATGTGTGAAGTAGTCCCACCATGCAAGCATGACGGAGCCTCTTCACTGGCCCTTATTCGCACCTGCGGTGCTCAATGTTCATCCTGCCCTGCGGGGCTATAACGCTTTGCTGGCGACCACAAAGAGGACACCAAGATGGAGGCACAGGAAAACAAAATAACCAGGAAGAGCTGTACCCCGATCAAGGTGTATTGCTTGCCTGAAGAGCGAGCGGTGATTGAAGAGAATGCCAGGAGGGCGGGACTGAGTGCGTCAACCTACCTGCGGGAGGTGGGGCAGGGTTATCAGATACAGGGAGTAACCGATGCGGAGCAGGTGCGTGAGCTGGTCAGGGTAAATGGTGATTTGGGCCGCCTGGGTGGGCTGTTAAAGCTCTGGCTGATGAATGACGCCAAGGTAGCTGCGTTTGGACCCAATACGATACTGGCGCTTCTCCAGCGCATCGAAACGAATCAGGATCGAATGAGCCACCTTATGGAGTTCATTCTTCGGCCAAGGGCCGAATCATGATTGCCAAACACATTGCCATGCGCTCACAGGGCAAATCCGACTTTGCCGGGCTGGTGAATTACATCACCGACAAACAGAGCAAGGAGCATCGGTTGGGCCAGGTGCGGTTGACCAATTGCGAGGCGCATTCAATCAGGGATGCCATCAGCGAAGTGTTGGCAACCCAGTTTACCAATACCAGGGCAAAGAGTGACAAGACGTATCATCTGATTGTCAGCTTTCGGCCCGGTGAGCAGGTAGATGCCAAAACTCTGGCCGCCATTGAAAACTGCATTTGTGAGGGACTGGGCTTTGGTGAGCATCAGCGCATCAGTGCCGTTCACAATGATACTGACAATCTGCATGTTCATATTGCCATCAACAAGATCCATCCAAAGCGCAACATCATTCATGAGCCCTACTACTCACACCGAGCATTGGCCGAACTGTGCGGGGCCATGGAGCAGGACTACGGGTTGCAGCAGGATAACCACATGCCGCGCCGGCAGGGAGCCGAGGCTCGGGCGGCAGACATGGAACGCCATGCGGGCATTACAAGCCTGATTGGCTGGATCAAGCGCGAGTGTCTGGACGAGCTGAAAACGGCTCAGTCCTGGAGCCAGCTGCACCAGGTGATGAGTGCTAATGGTCTGGAGCTTAAAGCACGGGGCAACGGGTTGGTTGTGGTGGCCAGCAATGATGTAACGGTTAAAGCCAGCTCCCTGGGGCGTGATTTCTCCAAGCCGAAGCTGGAAGCACGTTTCGGTCCGTTCGAGCCAGGGCAAACGAAACAGGCAAGCCCCCGCCGGACGTACCGTAAAGATCCGGTGCGGCTGCGGGTGAATACCACCGAACTTTACGCCAAATACAAGGCTGAACAGGCGACAGCAACGGCTAACAAAACAGCGGCCCTGGAAGCGGCAAGGCGGCATAAAGACCGGCGACTTGAAAGCGCCAAGGTCAAAGGCAAAGCGAGGCGGGCAGCCATAAAACTGACCGGCAGCGGCAAGCTGACCAAGAAGCTGCTTTATGCACAGGCCAGCAGTGCTTTGAAAGCGGACATTGACGCCATCCAGAAACAGTATCAACAAGAGCGCAGTACCATTTATGAAGCCAACGCCCGGCGTACCTGGGCCGACTGGCTCAAACAGAAGGCCCAACAGGGCGACGCCGAGGCGCTGGCGGCGCTGAGGGCCAGAGAGGCTGCTCAGGGCCTCAAGGGCAACACGCTCAGGGGAGAAGGGCAGACCAAGCCCGGGCATACGCCGGTGATCGACAGCATCACCAAAAAGGGCACCATCATTTACCGGGTTGGCTCCAGCGCTGTACGCGATGACGGCGACCGGCTGCAGGTTTCCAGAGAGTCCGGCCAGGCGGCTGTGCAGAGTGCGCTCAGAATGGCGATGGAACGTTATGGCAACCGTATTACTGTAAATGGCTCGCCGGAGTTTAAGGCAAGAGTGATCCGTGCGGCTGTGGATGGGCAGCTATCGGTTACGTTTGCAGATCCTGGCCTGGAACAACGCCGCCAGTCGTTAGTCCGGAGCCGGAGCACAACCGATGCCAAAGCTCGAAGCAGACGCGCCGGAGTGCCACCAATCGGCCAGTGTCCGCCATCAATGCGCCGTAACCGGCTGAAAACCCTATCTCAGCTTGATGCATTGAGCTTTGAGAAACGCGCAAGCAGAGCGTCCATTCAGCCAAAACCAAGTGAACAGGAGCGGCGCAAAGCCAGGCTACGAGCAGAAATGGATGCCAAAAAAGCGAAAAGACAAAAGAAAGGGCGGTCACTGTAGGGCCTTCTTTGATTAACCCTCGGGAAGCCTAACCGCTCCCCAGGACAATGACACCGATGTTCAACAACCATGCGGCCGCGCGTTCTAACGGTGTCGCGCAGGTCGGACGCCGGGATAGTAAGTGACGAGCTATCTCAGTAGAGGTCCACATTCACCGCTGATGTTCAGCAGGGGTAGCGATCACCATCATTTCTGGTAGCTCGCTACAGGTTGGTGAGTGCAACTTGGTCACGACAACACTAAGAGCACTCAATCATGCAAAGAGAACCGATTTTAGCGGCTAAAATGGCTGCGCTCGCTTTTTCAGTCGCCCTGATCTCTCCTGTGCCTGTGCAAGCGGGCATTCCCGTGGTGGATGGCACCAACCTGGCGCAGAACACCATGTCAGCGATGGAGGCCGTTGCACAGACCCTGAAACAGATTCAGGAATATCAGACCCAGCTGCAGCAGTACGAAAACCAGCTGCAAAACACCATGGCTCCGGCTGCTTACATTTGGGATCAAGCTCAGGCCACCATCAATGACCTGGTTCAGGCAACCAATACTCTTCAGCATTACAAAAATCAGCTTGGCAGCTTGGATGCTTATCTGGGCAAGTTTCAGGACGTGGCCTATTACCGCGGATCTCCCTGTTTTAATGGCTCTGGCGGTTGTACGCCGAGTGAACAAGCGGCAATGGAAGAAAACCGCCGCTTGGCGTCTGAGTCGCAAAAAAAAGCCAACGACGCATTGTTCAGAGGGCTGGAGCAGCAGCAAGACAACTTGCAAGCCGACTCGCGGCAGCTCCAGCGTCTGCAATCTGCCGCCCAGGGCGCAGACGGCCAACTTGCTGCCATTGGCTACGCCAATCAGCTCGCCAGCAACCAGGCTAACCAGCTCCTGCAAATCCGTAGCCTGCTGATTGCTCAGCAGAATGCCGTTGGCACTCGAATGCAGGCGGATGCTGACCGCGAAGCTCAATATCAAGCGTCCCGTGAAAGGTTGTTCGATATGGGAGAGCCAACCGACCGTTCAGAAAACAGGGGGTTCTAATCATGAAGAATATCACCCGTGTTTTTATCGTTAGCGCGTTGGCCTCTTTCGTTCTGGTGGGGTGCGGTGAAGATGACGGGCCTAAGCCTGCAACGATCAACTGTGACAACCCAAGCTTGACGAAAGAGCAGAGGGAAGAAGGGAACTGTCTTTGGGATATGGGCGAACCCACTGATCGCTCCAAGAACAAGGGGTTCTAACCATGAGCAAGATATTCATTCGACTTGTGATGCTCCTTGCAGTTTTACTGACTTCGCAAACTGCGTCAGCGGCCATTGAGCCTAATGGTGTCTTGGATGAAGTGGCCGTGCGTTTCATGACGGCCAGTGCTACTTGGGGCACGGTAATTACAAACTATGCTGCCTGGCTGTTCTGGACGCTGGGTACTATATCCCTTGTTTGGACTGGCGGGACCTTAATCCTTAAACAAGCGGATATAAGGGAGTTCTTTGCCGAGTTCGTGCGCTTCATCTTGACGTTTGGTTTCTTTCTCTGGTTGCTCAGAAACGGCCCAGACTTTGCGACGTCTATCATCGACTCGTTGAGAATGATTGGTGCTCAAGCCGGTGGCCTTCCGAGAGACCTAACCCCGTCAGAGCCTATTAGTATTGCGTTCGACATTATTGTGAAAGCTGGTAAGTCCTACAGCATCACAAGCCCGATAGATAACTTGTCTATTTTCTTAATCACGCTGGCAATTTTGGCTTGTATGGCGGTAGTGGCAGCCAATGTGTTGTTGGCCTTGGTGACGGCTTGGATATTGACCTATGCCGGTGTCTTCGTGCTGGGGTTTGGTGGTTCGCGTTGGACTTCAGATATAGCAATCAACTACTTCAAAAGTGTATTGGGCGTTGCTTTGAAGTTGATGACAATGACGTTGCTCATTGGCATTGCCATGTCGATCATGGACGGTTTCTATGCCGATCTATCCAATGATGCCCCTATGCGTGAACTGCTGGTGATCTTTGTCGTTTCACTGGTTCTTGTGATGCTCATTCACTCGGTTCCCAATGTGGTCGCCAGCCTGGTTCCTGGAGGCGGCGCGGCGGCAGGTGCTGGCAGTATCAGTGCCGGAGCGATGGCTGGAGCGGCTGTTGCCACTGGCGGTATGGCTGCTGGTGCAGCAATGGCTACCGCCGGCGGTGCGTCTGCTATTCAGGCTGCATTTGCAAAAGCAGGTGAGAACGTAGCGAACAATACTGACGTTATGTCGAGCCTGGGCGGAGCATTTAGCGGTGGCGGCGACTCCGATGAAGCTGGCTCATTTTCCCAAGCGTCCGGCCAATCTTCTAGCGGTGGCGAATCCTCTGGTGGCGGCTTTAAAGGCAGCGCTGTAAAAGCTGGTCGTATTGCAGCGGATACCGGTGCAAATTTGATGAAGGGTATGGGTGATATGGCCGGGGATCGGATTGGCCGAACTGCTGGAGGTCGTCTAGCCAGCTCGATCCGAAACAGTACGAAAGATAACGGGGATGACGACGACAAGGAGGGCGACTGACGCCGCTTCCCCTGCATTTGACAACGATAGCTTAGGCGGTGGAGGCACTGGCTGGATGAATCAAACGGACGGCTTTGATGGCCTATCCAGTGAGGGCCAGGAAGAAGCCCGCCAAGCACACGCAGAATGGCAAGAGCGCGACCCGGAAAAGCACACCTTCGACGTTGAGGATTACGTTTCGTTTGCCCAGGAACGTCAGCAGGAACGAAATAGTGAGATTGCCAGCTTTGTTAAAAAAGGCCGCATGGCCTAACTAGATAAGGATTACTGATTATGGAGTTTAACTTTCCACCCCAAAACCTTGCGGAGGTATTTGGTTTCTTCGCAGTGATGTTCATTGTGATGCTGGCCTTCTATTTTTGGGGCCAGTGGCTGCACAACACCGGACATGGCCCGAAGATGAAAGCCATTGCCGACAAAATGGAGGTACTCCAAAACAAGCAGGCCGGGCGTGCCTATAAGGACATGACGAGATCGGCCGATCAAATCGACAAAATGAGACGTTGGCCGTTTGGCCGACGCAAGTAGTTAGAAAGCACACGGGCCGGTGATGTTACACCGGCCCGCATTTTCACATACATCACACCGATTATGGTGAAGCTGTAACTTGTTTCTGGGCATTTGTGTGTCAGTGATTTTGCTAAATTAGGAAAACCGGGATTACTTCAGGTATGGGAAAACACCAATGCTATGCTCTTTACGATACGCAGATTGTATTAAATTATCTAATTCAATATCTATTGCTACTCATTTTATTGTGAAACGAAATCTCTTCACGTAATGTTGCAATTAACTCTCTTAAACCTTGTGGTACCTGTCGATGGCCAGGGTAATACAGGTACAGAGGTGGATCGATCGTGCACCAATCCGGAAGAACGGTCACTAACTCGCCACTCTTCAAATGTTCTTTAACGATCTCTTCTAAACAATACGTAATACCTACGCCTGCGAGCGATAACTCGACTGACAATGCTGTTTCATTGACACAAATATTACTTTGAACCTCAATAGCTCGGTGTTCATCGCCTTTTTGAAAATCCCACTTAAAGACTTCACCTCGCCCGGAACGCAGACGAATACAAGTATGATTCACTAAATCTTCTGGTACGTTCAGTTCTGGCCGCTTAAATAGATATTTCGGTGATGCCACAGTGACCCATTTCAACTCATTTCCTAATCTCGCTGCGACAAAGTCTTCGGGAACCGTACCACCAAACCGAATACCAGCATCAAACCCCTCAGAAACAATATCAACCATCTGATCATTTACCGATATTTCTAGTTGAACATCTGGGTATTTGGCCAAGAACTGATGGACGTATTTTCCCAGAATAAGCCTGGCACTGTCTGTCAGTACGCTCAGCCGTAGCTTTCCAAATGGTCTGTCGCGATAACGGTTTACATCATCCAGCGCTAACCCGATCTCCTTAAAGCCCACATCGAGCCTACGTGCCAAATTCGCACCAGCATCCGTCGGAGCTACAGTGCGACTGGTTCTATTAAGCAGTTTTACGCCTAATCGCTCTTCCAGATTTTTAATTGCGTGGCTCAAAGCCGAGGTAGTAATACCAAGTTCGTTAGCCGCATTCGTAAAGCTCCGTAGCCGCTCAACAGTACAAAAAGCATTAAGGTTTGAGAGATCGTTTTTGGACAACTTTGTCGTCTGGCTGCTCATTGATAAATACGCTATGTAGTTGAATGGAATTCATCATTAGTCTATACCGGCCTTGAACTGATTTCACCTTGTGTTTTCAAACCGTAAGGTCGAAAAACATTCGTATCCTTTTAGGGAACGTGTGATTAAGCCTCCACTTCTGCTGCAACCAGCACCCGTAGCAACTGGGGCCCCATTTAGACGTCACTATCCTGCGTTTTCCATCGGCGAGGCGCCTTTTCAGGCACTTCAGACGGATTAACCCTGTGCTCGCAACATCTGAACCACGCGCACGAGGTTTGACAGCGCGAACAGCATCGCCAGTTTGCCGTCATTTTTCTTCAGACCACGGTAACGGGCTTTTACAAAGCCGAACTGGCACTTGATGATCCGGAACGGATGCTCAACCTTGGCACGCAGGCTGGCCTTCAGATACTCGGTGCGGATTCTGACCTTATTGATGCGAGGATGCTTTTTCAGGGTCTTCAGCTGCCCGGGTTGTTCGGCGATGTGCCAGTCCGTACTGACATCTTTCAGCTCTTCCCGCTTTTCGGCGCCTCGGTAACCCGCATCGGCAAAGATGAACGCTTCATCACCATGAAGCAGGTGCTCTGCCTGGTTCAGGTCATGCTCATTGGCTGCCGTAGTGGTGAAGCTGTGCGTGATACCGGTGCGGGCATCCACGCCGATATGGGCTTTCAGCCCGAAGTGCCATTGGTTTCCCTTCTTCGTCTGGTGCATCTCAGGATCGCGCTCGCCACTGCGGTTCTTGGTTGAACTGGGGGCCTCGATGATGGTGGCATCGATCAGGGAACCTTCCTTGAGCAGCACACCGGCCTCGGACAGCCACTGATTGACCTCGTCGAAGATCTGGCGTGCCAGGCCATGTTGTACCAGCAGGTGGCGGAACTTCAGAATCGTGGAATGATCTGGGATGGCCTTATCCAGTGACAGACCGGCAAACAGGCGCATGGAAGCAATCTCGTACAGCGCATCCTCCATGGCCGGATCACTGAGGTTGTACCACTGTTGCATGCAGTGAATCCGCAGCATGGTAGACAACGGATAAGGACGGCGGCCGTTACCGGGCTTGGGATAATGAGGTTCGATGACGTTTTCGAGACGCGTCCAGGGGATCAGCTTGTCCATCCGGCCAAGGAATTTCTCCTTACGGGTCTGGCGGCGTTTGTTGCTGAACTCGCTGTCCGCGAATGTAAGTTGCTGATCCATCTCTATGTCCCCAATCGTGTGCAGCGGACATTATCTCATGCGGCAGACTTGATCACAGCTTCCTTAGTTGAATTGAATTCAATGAAGCGTGTACAAAACACGTAAGATAAGCCATTAAATTCCTAATATTATAAATATTGGTTCAACAATGATGTATTGGTTTTGATGGTATGTTTCATCTTTATATTGCATTAGGTTTCGTTTTTTTGTCATGGCGTTTTATCGGGCCAATGAAGGTACATAAACCTTTTAAATGGTTTATTGCCACTATTTTTCTATTCATTTCTCAATATCACCTAATACAAATCCAAATATTTGGAACCATGTTTTCACCAGAGTTACCACGATGGCTGGTCATTTTACTTGGGTGGGCGTTTTGTACCTTTGTACTTATCGTCGCTATAACGCTGATAAAAGATCTCTTATCTATCGTCTTATTTTTTATCAATAAAAGAAAAAAGTGGGCTGTTCATCGTCACAATGTGTGTTCTGTTATCACCTTGCTGCTATCAACATCATTTGCCGGAGTTGGTGTTAGTAACGCGATTCAGACTCCTAAAGTTCGGAAACTTGACCTCACATTACACGAGTGGCCAATAGCCTTGAATGGGCTAAGGGTAGTTCAACTGACAGACTTACACGTCAGCACTTTGTTTCCTGAGCCTTGGACTAAATCGGTGGTCAATCAGGTCAATGCGTTAGACCCAGATCTTATTTTGATAACCGGAGACTTCATTGATGGCACTATCCAGGACAGAGATAAAGATATAAAGCCATTAAAAAACTTAAAAGCTCGTTACGGTACCTACGGAGTCCTCGGAAATCATGAGTACTACTTTAATGCGATGGACTGGAACAAACACTTCGAGATGTTGGGTATTACGATCCTAAATAATGAACACCGTACATTAAACATCAGGGACTCATTGTTGACCTTGGCAGGTGTCACCGATGAATCTGCAAAGCAATTTGATTTTCCCACTCCAGATATACCGACGGCTTTAAAAGACGTGCCAAGTTCAGTTCCGATTATTTTAATGAAACACCAACCATCGGACGCTGCATTAGCAGATAAACAAGGGGTGACACTTCAGCTATCTGGGCACACACACGGAGGCATGATTTGGGGGCTCAATCAGATAGCAAAGTATGCTAACCAAGGATTTATATCGGGTTTATATCAACTGCCAACGATGCAGTTATATGTCAGCAACGGGGCTGCATTGTGGAATGGATTTCCCATCCGCTTAGGTGTTCCTGCCGAAATTACCGAATTTACATTGTATCTATCCAAATAATATTAGGAGAAACCTATGAATCATCCAGCTATTAGAGAAAACAATGTTGCAGTCGTGACAGGTGCAGCAGTTGGTATCGGCTTTGCCATTGCTGAGCGATTATGCAAAGAAGGAATGAAAGTTGTTCTGTTTGATAAAGACGGGATTCTATTGGCTCATGCCGTCAGTACATTGCTCAAACTCCATCCAAATGCTCAACTAAACCCTATTTTGGGTGATGTCACTTCAACTAAATCGCTGGAAAAACTTTATCACGCATCAACTGAATTCGGAGATGTCTCCGTAATTATTAACAATGCAGGCATCATTCAAGGCGCTGGCCCATGGCAAGACCTTGAACAGTGGCGTCACCTAATGGAGGTCAATTTCTGGAGTATTCTCCAAATACAGACACTGTTTACGGAGCATTTGATTCAAAAAGGAAGGCCTGCAGCTATTGTGAACCTGGGTTCAAAAGAAGGTATTACAACGCCCCCAGGTAATGCGGCTTATTCTGTTTCAAAAGCAGGTTTGAAAGTTTTGACAGAGCAACTGTCCCATGAATTGAGACAATTGCCGGATAACCTCATTACAGCTCATTTGCTCATTCCCGGTTACACATTCACTCCCATGAACTTCCCAGGAATGAATGATTCTTCTGAAAAACCACAAGCACCGTGGAACGCATCCCAGGTTGCTGACCGTTTGTTGGAAGGGTTGAGCCTCAACGAATTCTATATCTTCTGTGAAGATAACGAGGTCACTAAGGAACTCGATCAGAAACGAATGCAGTGGACCGCTGACGACATGATTAAAAACCGTCCAGCCTTATCTCGCTGGCACCCTGAATATAAAGAAGCGTTCCAGTCATTTATCCAATCTAAAGAATAAATGAGCAGCACACTTCATCCCTAATAAATTGAAAAAGAGTGATATTTGTATGGCTACGAATAACAACCAGGCGCTAACCAGACCCGTTCCACCTCATGGACTCTTTGCGGCCTTTATTGCCTTAGCCTTTGGCGGATTGTTCATTGGTACCGGCGAGTTTGTGTCCATGAGTTTGCTGCCCGATCTGGCCAGCACCATGAACATATCTATCCCTGATGCTGGCTCCTATATCAGTGCCTATGCTCTGGGAGTGGTGATAGGCGCTCCGGCGCTCGCCATCTTAGCTGCACGCTGGCCTCGCAGAGTGTTATTGATAGCGTTGCTGGTTCTATTTTCTGCTGGTTATGCCTTAAGCGCTGCGGCGTGGAGTCATCAATCACTTTTAATCGGTCGATTCATTGGAGGACTTCCTCATGGAGCCTACTATGGTGTTGCTTGTTTAGTCGCAGCCTCTTTAGTCGCTGATAATAAAAAAGCACAAGCCGCAGGGTATGTCATGGCAGGACTTGCAGCGGCCAATGTGATAGGAGTACCGGTTGCAACTTGGATTGGGCAACATTTAGGCTGGAGAGCAACGTTCTGGACTCTCACCTTCTCAGGATTTATCACAGTCGCTCTGTTTATGTACTTCATTCCGGAAATTCAACCCGACAGTAAAGCCAGTCCAAGGTCAGAACTAAAAGGTTTAACCCGGCCACTGGTTTGGCTAACGTTAGCGACTGCTGCTATTGGTTTTGGCGGTATGTTTGCTGTTTACAGCTATATCACGCCAACCTTAACTGAAGTGACCGGACTTGAACTCAATGACGTACCTATGGTTTTAGCGTTATGGGGGACTGGTATGGTCTGTGGCAATATCATTGGAGGTAGAATGGCGGACCAAAATCTGATCCGAACCATTTTCATCATTATGATCTGGAACCTGGTCAGTCTGGCTCTCTTCGCTCTATTAGCGTCCAGTGTTATTGGGACGCTCATAACACTATTTATGATTGGTTGTGGGTTCGCGTTAGTTCCAGCACTACAGGTACGATTAATGGAAGTCGCGGGAGACGCTCAAACTCTAGCGGCAGCGTTAAATCACAGTGCATTCAATATCTCAAATGCGATTGGTGCCAGTTTTGGGGGGCTTTCCATTGCTTATGGTTTTGGATGGGCATCAACCGGCTGGGTAGCAAGTGTACTTGCCATTTTAGGGTTGCTACTCATGGCTTTCTCCATGATCTATCAAAACTATCAAACTGCTCGTGGACAGCAAGAAATTGCCCAGAATGAACTCTAAATTATCAGTGAATAAATACTGATAATAATCTCACGTAATAACTTAAGGTGATAACGTTATGAAAAACGAACAAGCATTTATTCAATTGTCGGATGGCAATACTATTCCACAGATTGGTCTGGGCGTTTGGCAGGTTAGTCAAGATCAAGCAAGAACTGCGGTTAGCCATGCACTAAAGTCAGGTTATCACCATATTGATACTGCTTCGATTTACCAGAATGAAGAAGGTGTAGACAAAGGAATAAAAGACTCCGGTATTGCTCGCGACCAGATGTTTATTACGACAAAAATCTGGAACGACGCTCAAGGATTTGAGGCGACAAAGACTTCGTTAGATGCAAGCTTGGCACGCCTTCAACTGGATTATGTTGATATGCTACTCATCCACTGGCCAGCACCTGAAAAAAACTTATATCTTGAAAGCTGGCGAGCATTGATTGAAGCACAAAAAGAAGGAAAAGTCCGCTCCATTGGCGTTTCAAACTTTAATACTGATCACCTCCAGAAACTGATTGATGAAACCGGTATTACTCCGGTGATTAACCAGATTGAGCTGCACCCTTACTTTCAGCAATCAGAGCTACGCAAATTCCACAGTGAAAATAACATCGTGACTCAAGCTTGGAGTCCTTTGGGTCAAGGCAAAGTTCTAAGCAACCCGGTCATCGGTACGATTGCGACTAAACACGGAAAAACAGCGGCGCAAGTCATTATTCGTTGGCATATCCAATTGGGTAACGTTGCGATCCCGAAATCAGTAATACCTGAACGAATTGAAAGTAACTTGGATGTGTTCAATTTTGAGTTATCTAAAGCAGATATGGCTGAAATTGCTAATCTGGATAAAGGCTACCGCATGGGGCCAAATCCATTAGAGCTTAACTAAAAATAGTGACCTAAAAGGAAGCGATGAAATCTCATCGCTTTCGTTATGTCTATTCTAAAACCTAATATAAACGGTATTCTTTAGAGTCATGTGGCCTAAGTTTTGTGGCACTCTTATGTCTGTCTGCGACACATTAACATTAGAAAAATTCAGGCAAATTAGCTGCGTACAGAGGTAGTAAGTTTTGGTCTTAACACCGAATGGGGCATTTCTGTTTTAGATTTATTCATTTTTGCTTGTTTTAGCAACAAGAGTTAGTACAGCTTACTCTGACTCGATATTGAGGTAGAGTTACTTGATCGAGGATTTACTCGGTTTTAAGCTCGGAGTGTTGCCTGGAGTTTTTTTGTTGTCACGTCGACGTTGATCTGGTTTGCCGGTCGACTTGGCTATTGGTTTTGGCCCTGGTTTCAAACCCATGATTTTATCCTTTTTTATGATGAGGTTATTCCTCGCTGTACACTATTTGGTCAATGCTAGTGGTTTTCAAGATGTGTATGAAAAATAATCTAAAAATACACTTAAGGTTCCTTGCTGGTAACTCATGTTTTGATACGCTATCTAAAATGTACAACGACAAGTTGGAGATACAAGGTGGATAGAGTTGCATCGCGCCCGCTCACTGCTGAAGAGAAACAAAAGCTTCGTCGTGATATGGCAGAATCCTCTGCTTGGGCCAAAGCCGAACTAAAACGTCGACGAGACGCAAAAAATCAAAAAAATTCTGCGCATGGTATAGATGATGGTATCGATAACGACCATTTTTCTAACTAGCTGTTATGTAATCTTATTTTTTTCTCATTGATATTCGAGTGGGAATAAACCCGGTTATCGGTGAATGATAAAAGCCCCTGCATGCAGGGGCTTTTTATTATGTGGGCTTTATCAAGCCTTGTGCTATCTGGTGTGGGGGAGGCACTGGAATAGGCCCGTTTCTAGCAGTGTTCGGGTTCTACAATACCGGCTTTTAAAGCATACGGGCCGGTAATGATGCTTTGCTAACCATCGAGCCACTCATCCTCAATGAGCCGGAGCATGTCGTCGGGGGTCAGTTGCTGTGTCATCCGGCCACGTAACACGTGCCGATGCTCAAATGAACGTGCGCCGCGGGCCATTACCTTGGCCCTGAACTTCTCAATATATTCATCGCTGAAATGACTATTAAAGGTATTGAAGAGCACTACATGCTGGCCATCGAAGCGGTTGTGTTCAAGAAAGGCCCAGATCGGCGGAGCAGGACTGTAGAGCCACACCGGTGAACCGAGCCAAATACTCTCGAAGGGGGTCATGTCAAGGACATGCGGGGTGATGTCGGGCAGTGCCTCTGGTTCGGTTTTCAGTGCGTTGGCGTCCTTAAGGGCGTGGGCCAGGCCGCTGAGGCCGAGCTGGTAGTCTGGTGCTTCCAGGGGGAATAGCTGTGCATTGATCCGTGCGGCGACATGGCGGGCAGCCAGTGCAGTGTTGCCCGAGCGCGAGAAATACACCACAGCCGTACGGGAGTCCGTGACCAAGGTGCCCGCAAAGGGAAGTTTGCCTTTCAGTTGGCGGGCCTGTCGCTTTTCAGTCCAGGTCACGGCGAGTAATACACCCGATATAACGACAATGGCCAGCACGAGCACAATAAGGCTCCAGTGCATGAATGACAGTGACTTCACAGAGCTGCACCTCAACATCTATTGTCCTGGTTAAACGATGGAAGCGCCGCTTTCTGCAGCGCGCGCTTCAGGGAAGACATTACGGCATGCCTGTTAGAGGTTCTCCTTAAAGAAGGGTACCACCTGGGCCAAGGCGATACCCACCGGCTCGGGTTTGTCGTACAGATCATAGTGCGACCAACCTTCGGCCACCACGATGTGCTTGTTTTCCGATGCGGCACGACCGTAGATTTCCCAGCCATCACGGTAGGCGCCGAAACCGCCAGGCTTGTCGCCGATAACGATCATCAGCGGCTGCGTCAGCAGCACTTCGGCATGGGTAAAAGCATCCCAGCCCATGGCGGCACCACTGAACGACATCAGCTGGCTGGTGGTGCCGTTCGGCTGCTGGCCGCGGGCTGTTTTGTAGTACTCGGTGGCTTCGAGCACATCAATGTCGGTAATACCGGCCTGTTTTGCCGAATCTACCGATTCGGGCAGCAGGTCGGTCACCTCACGCGCCGTGCCCTGGGCCTGCTCAGTACGCATCCCGGCAATGTGTTGCGCCAATTCGCGCGGCTTGAACT
Source organism: Oceanimonas doudoroffii (assembly GCF_002242685.1). Classification (NCBI taxonomy): domain Bacteria; kingdom Pseudomonadati; phylum Pseudomonadota; class Gammaproteobacteria; order Aeromonadales; family Aeromonadaceae; genus Oceanimonas; species Oceanimonas doudoroffii. Next base: position 901,790 of record NZ_NBIM01000001.1, on the reverse strand, counting down.
GGGCAAAACCTTCGCGGATCAGGCGGCCATAATTCACTCCGGTGATGGACACCAGCGCCTTGAGGCGATGATCGGTTATTCCTGCATGCACCGTGTAGGCCCCGCCGCCGCACACACCAATCGCACCGATACGGTCGGCATTGACGTAGGGCAGCGATTGAAGGTAATCCACGGCAAAACGAATGTCAGACACCCGAATAGACGGATCTTCAATGCCGCGTGGCGTTCCGCCGCTGGCACCTTGGAAGCTCGCATCGTGCACCAGCACAATGAAGCCTTCCTGAGCCAGGCCCTTGGCGTAGATGTTGCCGGCAGTCTGCTCCTTGCAACTGCCGATAGGGTGGGTACTGACAATGGCAGGGTATTTGTTGTGCTCGTCAAAGCCGGGCGGCAGGTAGAGATCGGCGGCGGTTTCCCACCCCAGGTTCTGATAGGCGACAGTCTGGACGGAATTCATGTCGGGCTCCATTAAATTAATGATGGGGCAGGTACGCCCCTGATCAGGATTACTTCAGCTTGGTCAGGAAGAACGGTGCCAGCTTCGAAATGGCCTCATCCACGTACCTGGGTACATCGTATAGGTCCATGTGATCGGCACCTTCAACAATGTGCAGTGTCTTGTCGGTACTGGCAGCGCGGGCGAGCAGATCGTCACTCATCCACTTGCTGCCCGCGTTGCTGCCTGCCACCGCCAGGATCGGCTGGGTCAGAAAGGCCTCAGCCTTGTGGTAGGCGTCATAAGTGATGATTTGTGTCAGGCAGCGTGCCAGGGTAAAGCCAGGGGCGTTAGGGTGCTGGCAACGAGGGGTGTGGTAATACTCCCAGGCGCCACGCAGTTCGTTGTTGGGGGCGTCTTCTTCCTTCATCGGGGCCAGGGGCATAACGGCCATGTCGTTGCCCCTGGCATCGGCGGTACGGGCGTGCGTACCTGCCTCTATATAGGGCAGAGCCTCGGCATCCTTGACGGAGCCATCCCAGCCATTACGGAACATCTGGCCGATGTTCACCGCGCTGACCATGCCAAGTGCCCGGATACGGCGATCATTGATTGCAGCATTGGCGCTGTAGCCAGCACCGGCACAGATGCCCATGGCTCCAATCTTGTCACTGTCTACGTAGGGCAGTGTGATCAGGTAGTCCACCACGGCGCTGACGTCTTCGGTGCTGATGTAGGGGTTTTCCAGTTGGCGCGGTTCTCCGCTGCTTTCCCCTTGATAGGAGCGATCAAACGCGATACTGATCAGACCGTGCTCAGCCAGCTTTTTGGCGTACAGGCCGGCAGCTTGTTCCTTCACACCGCCGCCGGGGTGAGATACAACAACAGCAGGGTACTGTTTGCTCTCGTCGAAGCCTGCGGGGACGTTGATAACGGCGGCCATGGTGATGCCCTGGCCGTTGAGGTTCTTGAAAGTGACGTTAGGCATATGGAGTCTCCTACAAACGGGGTTGTGATATAGGGATTAGCACAAATAGTAGGAAAGTGATTGGGTTTAATAAACGCCCTTTTAGAGACATGAGTGTTTAGCTAGACTATACAAATGAAAATCGAGCCTGCACTTCTTGCTTCCCTGACGTGGTTTGCCCATATCGCCCGTCACCGCAGCTTCACCAAAGCCGCCACAGAGATGGAGGTAACGCGTGGAGCCTTGTCTCAGCATCTGAAAGGATTAGAGCAGCACTTAAATGTGCGGCTGCTTAACCGTACGACACGGCATATGTCTCTGACCGAGGAAGGCCAGCGCTTGTTGGATGTCTTGGAGCCGGCGCTGATGGCCATCGAACGTGCGGTGTCGGAACTGGGGGAAACCCATGTCGAACCTTCGGGCTTGATCCGCATGAACGCTTCTCGCATTGCCACCAGGTTGCTGATCGAGCCGCATATGGGCGAATTTCTCTCGCGCCATCCCAAGGTACGGCTGGAGCTGGTAATGAATGACGGTTTATCAAATATTGTGGCTGACGGAATGGACGCCGGCATTCGACTGGGTGCGAGCCTGGACGAGCACATGGTGGCAGTGCCCGTAACGCCCCCCCTTGAGATGGCCATTGTTGGGTCGCCGGAATATTTTGAACGGCACGGCATACCCAAAACGCCAGCAGATCTGATGCAGCACAACTGCCTTGCCTACCGTTTCACATCCAGCGGTACGATTGACCGTTGGTCGTTTACTTCTCCCGATGCCGAGAAGCGCACTTTAGTGTTCGAACCTAAAGGCAATGCGGTATTCAATGATGACGAGAACATGCTGAACGCTGCGTTGCAGGGCGTAGGCCTGATTAAATATCTGGATCTGTGCATTCACGAGCATCTGGCCGAAGGTCGGCTGATAAGGGTGCTTGGCCCTTGGTGTAAGCCGTCTCCCGGTTTTTATCTGTATGTGCCGTCACGCGCACAAATGCCAGCCAAGATAAGGGCACTTACGGATTTCCTGATCGAGAAGCGTGAACAACTGGCGAAGGTGTCTATGGACTCTTTGCCGCCCCCATCTACATAATGACGGGCGGTCGCCGGTTCAGGCCGAGAACCGGCCTAATTTACTGTCCGGATTAGTTGGCCACTACAGTCTGGCAACAATTAGCAGCGGGAAGCACGGCTTGAGCGTGGTATTTAACTTGGTATTATCGGTTTGCGATGCCATAAGTGAGAGCCAATACCAATTTGCGCCACCTGAAGCCAGAGACAAGCTCTTGTTGCTGATTACCGAACCGTCATTCGAAGAATAAAAGAGCGTTGAGATGAAGAGTGCAGTTTTTGGGGCTGCCACATACTTCACTGGTTGGTGGAAACATCTAGATATCTCATTTTTCAATAATGGTATTTCAGTCAAGCAAATCGCTTTCGCACTGCAGCCGCAACATCGGATATATCGACTGTCTCAAACTACCAAGGGGCTTTTATCTAGAATTGAGCGGAACCAACTATACATGGGAGTTGCCGCCGCGTTGTCCTGGTTTGGCGCCTCACGCCCCAATCGCAGATCCTGACGATTGATAGTGCGCATTTCGACGCTGAAACGCGTTGCGTTCGTGATATTCACGACACTTGCATGCAGATGAGCGCTGGAAAAATTCAGGATATCACCCGGTTGCAATACAACTTTAACCACGTCGGATTCGTCGACGGCTTCAGTCGGGTGAGGAGCAGAAGGGTAGTTGACCTGGCGTTCTATCGGTGTTCGCTTTCGTGTTGCCAGGTAGTCATCAAAACTCCAGGTTGACGTATTATTGGCCAGATAACGATCCCAGTAACGCGGGTAAAAGGCGATGGTGCGCTCCTCTTCCAGTGGGTAGAGCGGTGCCCACCAGTTGATCTGACTTTGAATATTGCTGCCCCAGGTATCTCGATGATGACCGATGGCGGCTCGCAGTGCACCCTGGTGCTGATCGGAGTAGGGCACCACCCGCATTGGAAAATGATCATAATAGGTTTCATTCAGGTCGACACCGCATGACTTCAGGGCTCGAAAGAACATTGTCTTGGGCGCTTCGCTGGTACGAAACGCTGTCTGAACTTTTCCCGTTCGTTCGATAAAGGCTTCTCTCGAGAAATGCTGTTGTGCCGTTGTCGGATCTCGTCCATCCAGAGCCTCTCGCAGATGCTTATCGCTGTAGGACACCAGCTCAGACATGGCGGGAATATTACGGTAGATCAGCAAATCGCCGGCGAACAGCCGCTCGGCACGTTCTTGATCCGAAACCGGTCGATCCAGGTGACAAATTTCCATAGCGGGCATCCTGTATATGACTTTGAACATCCATTCTCAAACCGTGATATTAAACCTACGTCGCCAACAGGAAAACAGGAACAGATCAGGAATAAAAACCGAAACAGATCCGCTGGAGAAGGACAACACCATGAATCACACTGTGGTGTCTGTACCGGAGCGTCGACGAAGTGAAGGTTGACTGAGACTCGACCAGAGTTAACGGTGCGCATTGAGATAGGAAAGAAAAAATTGTTTATGGTAAAGAGCATAGTATGTACTTGAATGCGATATATAAATCCCTGTGATTTATTGTTTTTATATGCAGAGTAAAGTGACAGCTTTGGCCTAATGAAGTCGCTTAGGTTTCTATTTGGTTTTCACCTTTATATTTTTATAAGGTGACAACTTTCTATTTCTTCTGAGGAAGCTGGAGTTTTTCCCTTTTAAACAGAATGTCTATATGGTTTTTAATATTATCCCAAGTCGACTGCTCATGTTTTTTTATATATTGCCCATGCGAAATATCGAATGGCTATTGAGCATGGCGTTATAGTTTTGCTGAAAATACAGAGGGTGGCTGACCAAACTGTTTGCTGAACGCCGTAGTGTAAGCACTATGGCTCTCGTAACCACTCGCCAGTGCTACCTGAGTGATGGGTACTCCCTTTAGCAATAGCGTGAGTGACGACATTAACCGCAGTTGTTGACGCCATTTACCAAAGGTCATGCCGGTTGATTGCAGAAAACGCCGGTGAAAAGTCTTATCGCCCATTGCCAGTTTGTCAGCCCATCCGGTGGCGGTGGTTACATCGCCAGGGTTGTTCAGCAGTGACTGGCACACTCGCTGTATCGGGCTGTCGGCATTGCCTGCAGGCCAGGGAAGATGGAAGGGAAGGGCAGGCTGGGCATGTATTTCCTCGATCAAAAGTTCGCCCAGTAAACCCATGCGGGTAGCAGACAGGCTCTGTTTGTCGGCCTGGGTCAATGCCATGATCAACTCTCTTACCAAACTGGAAACATGTATCACACAATCTGCCTCCGGCAGGCGGGCGCAGATATCATTGTGCACGAACAGACCGTGTGCTTGCAGCGCCACCGGAACAACCAGACGGTGTTCAACACCTGACCGTAACCAGACCGCTGCAGTGGGAGGAACCAGCCACTGACCACTTTCCGCTTCTACCCGCAGCAAACCCCGATCTGCATAAATTAAATGACCATGCGAATGCGTGTGCATGGGAACGACATGACCGGCAGGGTAGTGCACCGCCACACCAAAGATTGGCAGACCGCTGGCTTCTTCCAGGCTGAGATCAAGTGCATGACTGCCGTCTTCAGGAGAGGAAAAACCCATACAGAGAAAATTTGTCTATTTGGATAAAGTATCTGTCCATTTTTATGTAGTTAGACAAATTGTACAAGTCTAATATTGGGTCTAGGCAAATCACCGGATCTCATTCCCCATGTTCAATTTTGATCTTTCGCCACAGCGACTAACGCTGGCTCCTGGTCGGGGTCCGCACGTATTTACTCGTGCTGCGACCCATCCTGATTTCCCCTGACCCCGACCATCGTCAGCTTGTTTCGAGCCAGGGGAATCAGGAATTAACCGATTCTTTTGGAGTATTTTTAATGCTGGCTGATCCTTCCCGTAAATATCGTCCTGTTTCTCCGGTTAATCTGGCCGATCGTCAATGGCCGTCCCGTACCCTGACGCAAGCGCCGGTCTGGTTGTCCACGGATTTGCGCGATGGCAATCAGGCACTCTTTGAGCCAATGAACCGCGAACGCAAGCTGCACTTGTTCCATGAACTGGTGCGGATCGGTTTTAAAGAAATTGAAATAGGCTTTCCCGCGGCCTCGCGCACCGACTTCGAGATTGTGCGCCATCTCATTGAAGCAGACCAGATCCCTGAAGACGTTACCCCCATGGTGATGACGCAATTACGCGATGACTTAATCACCGAGACGGTACGCAGTGTGGCGGGTGCACGGCGTGTCATTGTGCATGTTTATAACGCCATTGCGCCCGCCTGGCGTGACATCGTGTTCGGCATGAGCGTGCCCCAGATGATAGAAATGGTGGAACGCCACATTGGGCTGCTTAAGCAACTGACGGCCGACCATCCAGGGACGGAATGGGTTTTGCAGTACTCGCCCGAGACATTCAACATGGCTGAGCCGGATGTCGCGCTGGCCATGTGTAACGCCGCCATCCGCGTCTGGGATGCCGGGCCGCTGCGACCGATGATCGTCAATCTGCCGACCACGGTAGAAGTCTCCACGGCCAATGTCTTTGCCGATCAAATCGAATGGATGGATCGGCGGCTGGAGCGCCGCGAGCATGTTGTTCTGTCCGTGCATCCTCACAACGACAGGGGAACGGGGGTGGCCTGCGCCGAGCAAGCCATGCTGGCCGGCGCGCAACGGGTTGAGGGCTGCCTATTTGGCAACGGTGAACGCAGCGGCAATGTTGATATAGTCACGCTGGCGTTGAACCTGTATACCCAGGGCATTGCACCCGGATTGGATTTTTCCGATATTGCAGCCGTTGCCCGTGTGGCTGAGGAATGTACGGCCTTGCCTGTGCACCCACGTCATCCGTATGTGGGCGATCTGGTGTTTACGGCGTTCTCGGGCTCTCATCAGGATGCCATCGCCAAGGGATTTGATGCGCAGCAGGCCGATATGCCCTGGCGGGTTCCTTATCTGCCGGTCGACCCACAGGATCTGGGGCGTACTTACGACAGCATAGTGCGCGTTAACAGCCAGTCGGGAAAAGGCGGTATCGCGTTTTTACTGCAACGGGATCACGGCATCACCATGCCCCGTCGCATGCAAGTGGAATTCAGCTCTGTTGTTCAGGCTTTGGCCGACACCAGTGAAACGGAGCTGAGCAGCGAGCAAATCTGGGAGCTGTTCGAGAGCACTTATTTTGCTTTGATACGGGAACAGTCCGGCTTCACCTATCGCGGCCATCGCCTGTACGAACATGCAGACGGCCAAGGCATTACCCTGGATATTGCGGATGCGAATGGCAATATCAACACTGTCGAAGGAACAGGCAAAGGGTTGATCTCCGCCACTGTGGCTGCGTTGGGACTGCCGTTGCGTATCGATAGTTATGAGGAGCGCAGCCTGGGCGCGGGCTCTGATGCAGAGGCACTGGCTATTGTAGAGGCGGCCATACCCGGCGTTCCCGGGTCCCGCTTTGGTGTGGGGCGGCACCTGAACATCGTTACCGCTTCGGTTTTGGCAGTGTTAAGCGCGGCGGCCAGGTTTTCGATATTAAACGAGGCGGCCAGCTGATTGGTGTGCATTGGTCACCAGGTTTGTAATGGGTTGCTGGTTGCAGCCCATTATGAATGGCACAGCAAAAATGCGGTATATGACCAAGTGGCTGTATCACTTGGGGCAACGGCTCCTCTCACCGCTCTTGTTGTTCATTGTTTTGATTTTTTCATGATTCATGAACAAAACGTTAGTGTGAACAGTAAGGTGGCCTTGCTGACTCCAGAGGTAGGGCCGCCATCTAACATCGGTAAAGGTTTATAAACAGCCTGTGCGTGGTATTTTGCATGGCACCATCCGATTATTTGTTTCTAAGTTGCTTATTTTAAACCTGTTAATATCGTTATTTAGAATCGCGTTAAATCATTCCTGCTTCCTGAGTAAATGAAAAGCCCCTGCAGTGCAGGGGCTTTTGTTAGGAGGGGGCTTGCCAGGATCTTACTCCGGTTATAACCCCCGGCCCTAGAGTTCAATCACCACTTTGCCCATGGCCTGGCCACTGGCCAGGCGTTCATGTGCCTTACCTGCGTCCCTCAGGCCGAAGCGGTGCTCATCCACAACCGGACGAAGGCCACCGGCTTCTGCGAGGGTTGTCAATTCGGCCAGGATGCGGCCATGGACAGAGCGGGCATGGTTGTGGATCATCGGGAGCAGCATAAATACCACGTGCAAAGACAAGCCTTTGAAGTGCACCACCGACAGATCCAGCTCGGCCAGAGACAGGGTGGTGGCAACCTGGCCGTTCAGGGCGGCAGCATCAAAAGAATTCAGCAGGTTGGCGCCGCCAACGGTATCGAAAATCACGTCAAAACCCGCGCCTTGAGTATGACTGGCCACATAGTCGGCAACCTTTTCCGTTTTGTAGTTAATACCTTTGGCTCCGAGCTTTTCGATCAGTGACAGTTGCTTGTCACCGCCGCCGGTGGCAAACACCTCGGCACCAAAATGACGGGCCAATTGTACGGCAACGTGACCCACGCCTCCGGCACCGCCATGCACCAGCACACGTTGCCCCTTGCCGGTACCGGCCCGGGTGAGGGCCTCAAAAGCGGTGATTCCCACCAGGGGCAGGGCCGCCGCCTCGCGCATCGACAGGTTGGCGGGCTTGCGGGCAATAAGCCGGGCGTCGGCCGGCATATATTCGGCCAGGGTGCCCTGCAGCTCCCCCAGGCCACCGGCACAGCCATAGACCTCATCTCCCACCGTATATTCGGTCACACCCTCACCAATGGCCACTATGGTACCGGCAAAGTCCATGCCCAGCACGGCGGGCAGTGCGGGAGCAAACGGCAGATCCGCTCCCATCTGACGGATCATCAGGTCTATGGTGTTAACGCTGGTCGCGGCGACTTTCACCAGCACATGGCCGGGGTTGAGGTCGGGTTTGTCCATCTCGGCCGGCTCGAATGCCTCGGGGCCACCAAATGCGCGGATTACCATTGCTTTCATCGGTTGTTACCTCTGTTGGATTGCACCGATTCACTTTAGCCGACCATTCAATTCATGATAATGCTGGAAAATTACCAATCAGTTTTTATTTTTTATTAAAAATATAAGTGCCCTCGAGCCTTACCGTGAGGCCGGGCTGCGTGGCTTTGGTTCGAACAACGGGCAGGTTGCCAGACGGACTGTTAGGTAAAGCTAGAGTAATCGCTTATATTCTTGGGTGAATTTCGCCCTTTTGTTGAGAATGCGCATGAAAGTAGAGCACCTCAGGTTATTCGTACGGCTGGCCGTAACCCATAACATCAGCCTGGCAGGCCAGGAACTGGCCCTGTCGCCGGCGGTGGCCAGCTCGTATATCAGCAAGCTGGAAGAAGGGTTGGGGGTGAGACTGGTGCACCGCACCACCCGCAAGGTATCCCTGACCGAAGAGGGCAAGGCGTTTCTGCCCCATGCGGAAGAAGTGCTGTCGTCGGTGGAGGCCGCCTGTGCGTCAGTGGGAGCGGGGAAAGCCTCACCCACCGGTACCCTGAGGGTGTCGGCTCCGGCGTCCTTTGGCCGCATGCACCTGATCCCGGCGATGAACGGATTTTTGTCGCAGTATCCCGAGCTGAAGGTGGATCTGAAGCTGAGCGACGCCATTATCGATATGGTCGAGGGCGGGTTTGATATTGCCATTCGCAATGCCGAGCTGAAGGACTCCACCCTGATCGCCCGCAGGCTGGCGTCTGACCGGCGAATCATCTGTGCGTCACCGGCTTATCTGGCCAGATTTGGCGAGCCCGCCACGCCGCAGGAACTGGGCGAGCATCAGTGCGTTAATCTGATGGGGCTGGAGCACTGGACCTTTGAGACCCCGAATGGGCCGCTCAATGTTAAAACCGGCGGCAGCCTGCATATCGACAACGGCGAGGCGGTGCGGGATGCCTGTGTAGCAGGCCTGGGCATCGCAATGAGCTCCACCTGGAATGTATATCAGCATTTGCGGCGGGGTGAGCTGGTGCAGATCCTGCAGGAATACCCCTATGTTTCCGACACCGCCATTTGGGCGGTGTATCCCAGTTCACGGCTGCTGGCCCCCAAGGTCAGGGCCTTTATCGACTATTTTTCGGCGTGTTTCGGTGGCGAGCCCTACTGGGACCGGCAGGAAGACTGGGCTTCCAGCCGGTCAGGGGAACGCTAACTACTTATGCAGGGGTATGCTTGGCAATCAGCATGTCAATCAGGCTCACCATGTCGGTTAGTTTCCGATCATCCAGCGCATCGGCGTGAGGAGAGGCAAAACGGCCCGCATCGTTGTCGAAATAACGACCTGAAGCGTCGGCGAAGTCCTTCGACAATGCCGCCTGCGTGAGAATGTCGGCACCAATACCAATGTCGCCACCGGCCACGCCAAAGCCTTCCTTGACCATTTTGCTGCCCAGCAGGGAGCCCGGGTTGACCGCGATAATGGCCGGGCCCTTGTCCTTGAGGGCAAGCCCCATGCTGCGGGACCACATGGTCAGCGCCAGTTTGCTCTGGGCGTAAGCGGTAAAGTCGTCGGTCAGCCTGGTATTCCCCGCCAATGCTTCAGGATTCACCGAAGCCTGTGCCGCTGAAGACAGGTTAATGACCCGCCCGGAGTCGCCCAGCAAGGGTAACAGCCGTTGGGTCAGCAGATAGGGAGCCAGGGTATTGACCATAAAGCGCACATCCAGACCATCCCGGGTAACGGGAGAAGCCGTGCGAAAGATACCGGCATTGTTGATTAATACATCGAGCCTGTCGTGGCGGGCGCTTACCGCCTTCGCCAGGGTCACTACCTCGGCCAGGTTTGACAGATCCGCCAGATAGCTTTCAATGTGACCTGCTCTCGGAATGGCAGAGAGTGACGCCTCGGCGTCGGCCAGCTTTTGCGGGTTGCGTCCGTGCAGCAGCACGCGATGACCTTGAGACAGCAGCACTCTGGCGGTTTCCAGTCCAATGCCGTCGGTGGAGCCGGTGACAAGAATGGTTTTTGGCATGGGTTATTTCCCCTGATGATAGGCATGTCGGCACCGGCGCCTGAGCATCACGTTCAGCGGTGTGCTTCTCGGCGTATGGGCCGTAATCGACATCAAGCTTATCAATGATATTCGCTGTTGATAATCAGGGGTAATTACGAATAAGTTTTTATAAAATATTGAAAGTGGCCGAGTTACCGAGAAGGGACAGGCTATAGCGGCGTTAATACACATCAGTCGGCGGCGACTCACGCATTAGCCCGCGCGCCGGCCTTTGTCGGCGGCTCAGCAATAGCCGGGCAGCTGGCCGATCGAGTCTCGGGCGCACAGGGTAAAGGCCCGGGACAGTTCGCTGCGAACCTGGCCGGCGGAATAATACATGGAATAGCGATATTTGAGTTCGGGGGCGAAAGGGCGCATTACCAGGTTGCTACCTTCCCACAACGAGGCATTGAAGGGCTCGAGCAGAGCAATGCACAGGCCGGCGGCCACCATACCATAGCCCGATAAGGAGCGCTGGGTGGAAAACTGCTCGTTCACCTTGATGTGATGCTCTTTCAGCAGGCTTTTATGGTGGCTCCATTCAATGCCGTTTTCATCCACCAGCTTCAGCAGGCATTCACCCTGCAGATCGGCGGGCGTAATGATCGCCTTTTCGGCCAGGGCATGCGTGGCCGGCATAACACAGACCCAGGAAACCTCAGCCAGCGGCTCTTCGATGAAACCGGAGTGGGCTTCGGTCTGATTGGTCATGATCAGGTCATACTGTTGTTTGTCGAGGCCCCTGATCAACTGCTCCACGCTGTCAACCAGCAGACTGACATGCACCTGCGGGTGCTTATCGATAAACGACTTGATCAGCATGGGAGTCAGAATCGTCGCCAGGGCCGGGGTGGCACCTATGGTCAGGCTGCCGTGGGTGGATTTTTTCAGCTTGTCGGCAAAATTTTCCAGATGGTGAATGCCGTTAAAAATAGTGCTGACCTCGTCGTAAAACGCCACGCCTTCCGGGGTCGGCACCATCCTGCCTTTTTGTTTCTTGAACAGTTCAAAGCCGACATCATCCTGTAAATCATTGATAAGACGACTTATGGAGGGTTGAGACAGGGAGAGTATCAGGGCGGCCCGGGAAAAGCTGCCCTGCTGAATGGTGGCCAAAAAAGCCTGTAACTGCCGGTATTTCATGACATCTCCATATAGCATTTTCAAATAATGCTACACAAAAAGTGACATTGTGCAAATGTTCTCGCTATGGAATAGTCCCGTCCCACACATTTAACCTGCACTCAAGCAACGAACATGGAGAGTGACAATGCAAGAGCATCTTGAACATGAGAACGGGGCGGGCGTACTGGTCTCCAAAGAAGGGAAGCGCTGGTATCAGAAATTTCCCGATCCCATGGTGCTTATCTTTTATATCCTGATCCTGGCCGGCTTTCTGACCTGGGTTGTTCCCAAGGGTGCCTATGAGACCGAGCTGGTAGATGGCCGGCAACGGGTGGTGGCAGACTCCTTCCATTACCTTGAAGATCACAACACGGGCTATTCCATCGGTGGCGCCATCAACCAGCTGTTCGATCTCTTTGTGGCCATTCCCCAGGGGTTGGTTCAGTCCGGACAGTATTTATTTATCGTCTTTATTGCCGGCGGGCTGTTCAATATTCTCTATCGTAGCCATGCGCTGGAAAACCTGGTGGGCACCGCGGTGAAGCGCATTGGCCTGAGCCGGGGCAACCTGCTGATCTGGCTGGCCACCTATCTTTATGGCCTGTTCGGAATTTCGGTTGGCTATGAAAACAACATTGCCCTGGTGCCCGTCGCGCTGCTTGTGTCGAGCGCCTTGGGTTACACCAACCTGGTGGGGGCGTGCATCGCCATTGGCGGCATCGGCATCGGCTTTACCCTGTCACCCATCAATCCCTATACCGTGGGTGTGGCACAGAGCATTGCCGGCCTGCCCATCTTCTCTGGCGGCTTGCTGCGTTTTGCCATGGCCTTTGTGGCCCTGAGCCTGCTGGCCTGGTATATCACCACCTTTGTGGCGCCCAGACATTCGGCGCGCAAAGGCGAGGGGGACGCCGGAGCGCTTTCAAAAAAGATTGAGGATTATCGCCTCAGCTCCCGGGATCTGGGCATCATCTCGGTGTTCTTCCTTGGCATTGTGGTGATTGCAGGCTGTTCTTATCTGGCTGGTACGGGCACCTTGGGAAGAGGCTGGTATATCAAGGAAATCACCGCCGTCTTTATTCTGATGTCGATTGTCATTGCTGCCATTTGCCGCATTGCCCCCGATCGTTATGTGGCCCACATGGTTGAAGGGGCGTCCCGGGTTACCGGCGGTGCCCTGGTAATAGGCCTGGCTGCCTCGATCAAGGTGGTATTGGAAGATGGACAGATCATCTACACCATCGTCAATACCCTTAATCTTGCCCTCGACGTGATGCCCGAGTCGCTGATCGCCGTCGGCATCAGTGTGATTCAGGGAGTGATTAACCTCTTTATTCCGAGTGGCTCCGGTCAGGCGCTGGTGACCATGCCGGTATTGATCCCGCTGGCGGATCTGGTGGGTATTACCTATCAGGTCATGATACTGGCGTTTCAGGTGGGGGATGGCCTGACCAACATGATAGTGCCCACCTCGGGAGGCACCCTGGCCATGCTGGCCCTGGCCCGGGTCGGTTACTCCGACTGGCTGAAAGTGATTTTCCCGCTGGTCGCCCTGATCTATGCGCTTAGCTGGGCTTTCATTATGCTGGCGCAATGGTTGCAGTGGTCCTGACCCTGTTACCAAATCCTTCATGCTCGGGATGCTGCTGCCGGCGTCCCGAGCCAGGCCGAATCACTGATCCGGCTTACCCATTGTCAACCTGGCCTTGTCCTGAGGCCCCGTGACGGAGAACATCATGCACAATATTACTCGTGTTGCCCTGGTGGGCGGCACTCATGGCAATGAGCTGTCCGGCATTTATCTGCTGAAGAAATGGGAGAAAACCAGCCAGTTCACGCGTTGGCCTCAGCTCGAGCTGACGCAAACCATCGCCAACCCGAGGGCCTGCGAGCACTCCGTGCGCTACATGGAAACCGATCTGAACCGGGAGTTTGCCCTTGAGGATTTGCAGAATGACCGGCTGGTGGGTTACGAGCAGTTGCTGGCCAAGAAACTCAACCAGCAGTTTGGCCCCAGAGGCCGGTCGCCGGTTGAGCTGATGATCGATCTGCACAATACCACTTCCAACATGGGGGCTTGCCTGATGTTGCTGCGCAAGGATGCCTTCAATATTGGCATGGCGGCCTATGTGAAGGATCGCATGCCGGAAGCCGTTATCTATTTTCAGGACAACCTGCCGGAAGAGCGCAACCGCTTTCTGATATCCGTGGCCCAGCAGGGAGTTACCGTGGAGGTGGGCCCCCAGCCGAATTCGGTGTTGCAGCAGGAAACCCTGGAACTGATGGAAACCATGACCGGTCACATTCTTGACTATGTGGTGCTGTATAACCGGGGGGAACTGGCGTCGCTGCCGGGCGAGTTTGAGGCCTTTCAGTATACGGAAGACCTGGTGCTGCCAACGGATGAACAGGGCCAGCGGCTCGCCATGGTGTCAAAGCGCCTTGAGCGGCGGGACTTCCATCCGGTTGAGCCGGGCGAGGTGATCATGGAAACCTTTGACGGTGTCCCGATTTGCTGGGAAGGGGACTATACCGCCTATCCCCTGTTTATCAATGAGGCTGCCTATCATCGAAGTCACAGCGCCATGTCGATGTCGCAGCGCATTGTGCTGCGCTGCGCCGATTATTTCTGAGTCATGCCTTCTTCTGGCCGCCTTTGCCGGCGGCCGTCTTCATTCACATTTATCTCGTCGGTATTTCCACGTCACTGAACTTGTCCACCCGCAGCAGGGATCTGAACCCCCACATCCAGGTGCCGGCCACCACCAGGGTGGCCACACCGCCGATGGCGGCCGCAGGCACGGTGCCGAACCAGGCGGCGCTGGTGCCGGCGCGGAATTCCCCCAGTTCATTGGATGAGCCGATAAACAGCATGTTGACGGCACTGACCCGGCCACGCATGTTGTCCGGCGTGGCCAGCTGGATCAGGGTGGAGCGAACATAGACGCTGATCATGTCTGCCGCACCGGCTATCAGCAAGGCCACAAAAGACAGCCAGAACAGGGTGGAGAAGGCGAAGACCAGGTTGGCCACTCCGAATATGATGACGGCGATAAACATGGCGGGCCCCACATGGCGGCTGAGCGCCCAGACACTGAGCACCATGCCCATCAGCAGGGCGCCGAGGGCGATGGCGCTGCGCAATGCTCCCAGGCCTTCCGGCCCCACCTGCAATACCTCCTGGGCGTAAATGGGCAGCAGGGCCACCACGCCTCCCAGCAGTACCGCGAACAAATCCAGCGAAATGGCACCCAGAATGATGGGGCGGGAACGAATGTAGCCAATACCGGCGGTAAAGCGTCGCCAGGCGGTGGCTTCAGGCGGGCGCTGGCTGTCGGCATAGCGGGTCTGCACCGGAATGAGCAGCATCAGCGCCAGCACAAAGGCTGCCAGGCAAACCCCGTAGGCCAGACTGCCCCCCAGGGCGTAGAGCAGGCCGCCCACCAGGGGGCCGGCGATCACCGCCAGTTTCATGATCATGCTGTTGACGGCGATGGCCCGGGCCAGTTGTTCACGGGGCACAATTTGCGGCAACAGGCTTTGCAGGGTAGGGCCGGTAAAGGCGCGGGCACAGCCGTAGAGTACCAGCACCGCATAATAGTAGGGTACCTGGGGGGAGGGAGAGAGTGATAGCCACAGCAGCAAGCCGCTGCACAGGGCCTGTACCAGCCAGCTGGCGGCCAGCAGTCGCTTGCGTGAGTGGCGGTCGGCCAGGTCTCCCGCCGGCAGCAGCAATACCAGCATGGGAATAAACTGGGCCAGGCCCACATAGGCGAGGGCCAGGGGATCCCGGGTCAGATCGTACACCTGCCAGGCCACCACTACCGCCTGGATCTGCATGGCGAACACCGCCGCCAGCCGGGCGATAAGAAAGGGCAGAAAGCCCGGTTGTGTCAGTATTCGAGTACGACCGGAATCGAGCGACATGGTCTTCGGGTTAATGCGGGACGGGGCGGGCAGTGTACCCCCCGGTAACGGGGAGGAACAAGTCGTGCCCGCGGCTCGGGGTTATTCGGCGGTCTGGCTGTCCCGGCTCAGCTTGAGGTAAACCCCCAGTCCGCTGAGCATGGCCACGGCCGCCATCAGCATCCATACCGCATTGATCAGCTGGTTACCGCCATCGCCGCCGTCGAGCAATGATTTGAACATCAGCAGCAGGGCTTCGATAGATACCGCAATAATAATGGCGGCCATAAAGCGGGAGATGGTGCGCCGGGTGGAATCGTGATGGTGTATATCCTTGTTCACCAGCACTTCCTCTTCGAGAATGGTTTTTCCCAGATCGAAAATGGACATGCCCAGGGTGATAAGAATGACGATGCCAAAGGCCCCGGTGGCGATATTGCTGTCATCATCAAACAGCGAGACCAGGGACTCCAGCGCCGAATACAGCAACAGGGCGGCCACCACGATCAGCAGGCCGCCAATCAGGGTGTATATCCATTGAAAATAGTGATGGCAGCGAAAACGTCTTTCATCGCCGTTGAGATAGGAAATCAGGCGGCGCAGGTTGAAGTTAATCACCAGATAGCCGCAATCCCGTCCCTGTTCATCAACCAGGTGCTGGATGACCGAGATCGCCAGCTGATGGGTGGCGTTGGAAAGGTAGGGGCTGGTCACCACAATGGCGTTGGAACTTTGTTTGGCGGCCTGCACATAGGGCCGGCGGCTGCGATCGCTGCCTTTGCCCAGCGAGCGGCGGCGTCGTTCACTGACCGTGGGGCTGTAGGCCGACTCCGTCATCTGAATGCCGTTGTTGTCCAGGCTGTAAAGCAGCTCGACAAAGGGGTAGGGCCGGCTGAGGTAATCAATGGTCTGTTGCTGGGCCTGTTCGCTCTGCAACAGTGACTGGCCGTTCAGGCTGGTCATGATCGATTCCATCAGGCTGTGGATCACGGATTGGTATTGCTGATACTGCTCTAACAGGCGGAAATGGTTGTGGGTGCTCACGGTCAATAATGTCTCAGTGTACGGAAACCGAATGGGGAAACCATGACTGTAACCCAGCCCCATGACAGGATCCGTGCGCCGAACAAAAAATTATCGAAAGTTGTGAAAACGTGATCATTCCCGTGGTGAAAAACGGGGTGGCGCTTTGTGGCGATGACAAAGCGGCCCGTCACGCTGCGGGGCGGCGTGACGGGCCGGGGTTATGGGTTCCGGGCTCAGTAAGACTGACTGTGCACGCCCTTTACCGCGCGGCCTGATGGGTCGGCCATGTTCTTCCACTGCTCGTCCCATTCCAGCGCGGTGGGAGTGGAGCAGGCCACCGAGGGGCCGCAGGGCACGCACTTGGCGGCGGAGTCCTGGGGAAAGTGGCCCTCAAAGATGGCGCGGTAGTAGTAGGCCTCTTTGCTGGTGGGGGTGTTGAGCGGAAAGCGGAACGCCGCCGTGGCCATCATCTGATCGCTCACCTGCTCTTCCACCAGCGCCTTCAGGCTGTCTATCCAGGAATAGCCGACGCCGTCGGAGAACTGCTCCTTCTGGCGCCAGGCCACTTCATGGGGCAGCAGATCTTCAAAGGCTTTCCGCAGAATGTGCTTTTCCATCTTGCCGTTGACGCACATCTTGTCGGCGGGGTTGAGGCGCATGGCCACGTCCATGAACTCCTTGTCGAGGAAGGGCACACGGGCTTCCACGCCCCAGGCGGCCATGGACTTGTTGGCACGCAGGCAGTCGAACTGGTGCAGGGCCTTGAGCTTGCGCACGGTTTCCTCGTGAAAGGCCTGGGCGTCGGGGGCCTTGTGAAAATACAGGTAGCCGCCAAAGAGCTCGTCGGAGCCCTCGCCGGAGAGTACCATCTTGATGCCCATGGCCTTGATGCGCCGGGACATCAGATACATGGGAGTGGAGGCGCGCACCGTGGTGACGTCGTAGGTTTCCAGGTGGTAGATCACCTCGCGCAGGGCATCCAGGCCTTCCTGAACCGTGTAATGCAGTTCGTGATGCACGGTGCCGAGCTGGTCCGCCACCTTGCGGGCGGCAATCAGATCCGGTGCCCCTTCCAGGCCAATGGCAAAGGAGTGCAGTCGCGGCCACCAGGCCTCACTGTTGTCGTTGTCTTCAATACGCTTGTCGGCGTACAGCTTGGCCACGGCGGACACAATGGAAGAGTCGAGGCCACCCGACAGCAATACGCCGTAGGGCACGTCGCACATCAGCTGGCGCTTCACCGCCGCCATCAGTGCCTCGCGCAGCTCAGCCACGCTGGAGGTGTTGTCCTTCACCGCATCAAAGTCTTCCCAGTCACGGTGGTAATAACGGCGGGGCTGGCCTTCCTTGCTGTAGAGCAGGTGGCCGGGAGGAAACTCGCTGATGGTTTTGCACACCGGGGTCAGCGCTTTCATCTCCGACGCGACATAGAAATTGCCTTCTTCGTCATGGCCGGTGTAGAGGGGAATAATGCCCATGTGGTCACGGCCAATCAGGTAGGCGTCGTTTTCCTCATCGTAGAGCACAAAGGCAAAGATGCCGTTGAGATCGTCGAGAAACTCCGTGCCCTTTTCCTGGTAGAGGCCGAGGATCACTTCACAGTCGGAGCGGGTCTGAAACTCAAAGCCACAGGTGAGGCCGGCTTCCAGCTCCTTGTGGTTGTAGATTTCACCGTTCACCGCCAGGGCGTGGGTACCGGCCGGGTTGAGCAGGGGCTGGGCGCCGCTGTCGAGGCCGACGATGGCCAGGCGTTCATGCACCAGAACGGCCTTGTCGTTGCTGTAAATGCCCGACCAGTCGGGGCCGCGGTGGCGCAGCAGGCGAGACAGTTCCAGCGCCCGGGAGCGCAGCGCGGCCGGATCGGACTTGAGTTCAAGAATACCGAAGATGGAGCACATGGTGGTTTTCCTTAACGAATGAGTCGAATGACTTCAGGTTGACAGAGGATGCCGTTGGTGAAAAGGAAAAATGATGAAAACTCACTATAAAACCATTCATGATTTTTTTTCGTGAATTAAAGGGGCCTTATTTGGTAAAGGATTAAAAATAAGGCCTCTAAAATGAATATTCGATAAATCCCTTTCCGCTACAGCCGCAGCGTGGGGGCGATGGGGTCATCCACGCGAAACCAGCCGGCAATGCTCAGCCGCGGCCGCCGCGCCGGCAGCACCTCGTGAGGAAAGCGCTCCGACAAAAAACACACCAGGGTGCCGCCTTCGGGCCGCACCCGGTGCAGCGGTTCGCCCCGGTCGCCATAGATCAGCAGCTCGCCGCCCTGATCGGGTTGCCAGTCGTCGTTGAGATAGAGCACCGTGGTCAGCCGGCGGTTGCTGCGGCCGCGAAAGGCGTCCAGGTGTTTCTTGTAGAAATCGCCCTGATCATAACGGGCATAGTGGCATTCATAATCCCGCAGGCCCATGAACAGCTGACGGTTAAACAGCTGCTGCAGCTCGGCCATCAAGGCCATGTAGGCCTGCTGGGGCACAGTGGTGCCGTCCAGCCAGCGGGTCTTGTCGGTGCGAATGCGTTCGTTATTGTGATGATCATGCTCCCGGCCAATGCCGGCGTGGGTGAGTTGCCAGTCGGGCAGGGCGGTAAAGTCCCGGCGCAGGGCGGCGGTTTGGCCGGGGTCGAGAAAGCCGGGAAAAATCCCCATGCCGGGGCCGGCAATGGCGGTAATGATGTCGTCAAAAACGCAAGTCGTGAGCGGCGCAGTAGTCAATGGCAAAACCCTCCTGTGGAGCGCTTATGTACACCTTCAACAACGCGGGGAACAGCGAGAAATTTTTCCCGTCAGAAAGAACAGATTAAAGAATAGTGACAAATGCCAGCAATACAAAAAACCCCGCGCATTGCTGCGCGGGGTTTAAAAATGCTGGCGGTGAAGGAGGGATTCGAACCCTCGATACGTTGCCGTATACACACTTTCCAGGCGTGCTCCTTCAGCCACTCGGACACCTCACCACATTTTTTTCGCGTTTTTATTTTTAGAGTGTTCGCTTCACTCCGTGGTGTTCCCTTGGGAACGGGGCGTAATGTACTGGCTTGCCGAAGCGGGTTCAAGCACTTTTCATCATTCGTGATTCAAGTGGTTTTTTACTGTGCATTCTGCCGGCTTAATGCACAGCGGCCGGCATTTTCTGCGGTTCGTCCTGCATCAGGTAGCCGACTTCGCCCAGCTCCTGCACCAGCTGGTGGGTGGCCATCATGGTTTGTTGCACAATCCACTGGAATTGATGCTGCTCCAGTCCGGCCTGGGTATGCAGGTAGTCGGCCACGATCAGCCGGGGCAGGTTATCATCGACGATATCCACAAAAATCTTGAGGCTGGGGTAGTTCATGTTCAGCCGGCCCAGATCGGCCACCAGACTCAGCAGGGCGGTGGGTCGAATTTCCACCTCAGTGGTGAGAATGGCGTCTTCATGCTCCACGAACAACCGGCTTTCCAGCACGCCGTCCAGCCCCTGCAGCTCGGCAAGGTGAATGCCATGACAGTTTTCGCAAATGTAGTGATCAATGTGGCCGGCAACCAGCCAGCGCATGGCGATTTCTGCTGTTAACACGTGATGTCCCGATAAAATAAAGCCAGAAGGGGCAGCATTGTAAACCAAAGCCGGTGTGCGGCAAAACCGGACGGCCTGGTTGCTTTTTATGCGAAAAAGGGGAAAGCTGCCATCAGGGCCCAAAGCGGGGCCGTGCAACACAAAAAGGGTAACAATATGAAGATATTGCTGGCAGCGGTGGATCTGGAAGCAGGCTCCCACAAGGTGGTGGCACGGGCGGCGGCCCTGGCTGCCCAATTGCAGGCCCGGTTGCATCTGGTGCATGTCATTGACGAAGCCATGGTGCTGTATGAACCCATGGTGGAAATTTCGGTACGGCGCCGGCTGCAGCAGGGGGCCACCCAGGCACTGCAGCAACTGGTTGACGCCCTGCCTGCCGGGCAGCGTGACAACATTGAGCGCCATGTGCTGCTGGGCAAGCCACCGCACACCCTGGCCCGCAAGGCCACCGAGCTGAAGGCGGATCTGCTGCTGGCCGGTCGCCATCACCTGGAGCCGGTGCAGGAGCTGTTTCTCGGCACCACGGTCGAGCGGCTGTTGCGTCACTGTACCATGCCGGTGCTGGTGGTCGGCCAGGGCGGCGATCGGCCCTATGAAAAGGTGGTGGCCGCCACCGACTTTTCCCGCAGCTCCCACCATGCCTTGCAGGCCGGACTGGCGCTGGCGCCCGAGGCCGGTGTGACCCTGGTGCATGTGTTTGAGCCGCCCATGTTGCTGGGGTTTCTGCGCCACGAGCCCATGCACACCGACAGCCTGATGGCGCATCAGCGCACCCGCATCGAGCAGGAAGTCAGGGAAGAGATGTCCCACTTCATTCCCGCCGATGATCAGGGCCGCATCAGCACCCGTATTTTGTCGGGAGAAGTGAAAAAGGCCATCACCTCCGTGGTTCACGACAGCGGCGCCCAGCTGCTGGTGCTGGGTTATCACGGTCGTCAGGGCATCAGCCGCTTGCTCATCGGCAACCTGGCCATGAGCTTTCTCAGCGCGCCTCCCTGCGATGTGCTGGTGGCCCGGTAACCCGAAAACTGATTGATTCCTGAACAACCCTTTGAACTTTCTGGCGGCCGCCGGTATCCTTGGCGGCCTTCAGGGTTCGCCTTCTGCGTTTTCCTTCTTTAACCACAGCGAGTTTGTTTCTTGATTTCCACCAATAACATCACCATGCAGTTCGGCTCCAAGCCGTTGTTTGAAAACATTTCCGTCAAGTTTGGCGACGGCAACCGCTATGGCCTTATCGGCGCCAACGGTTGCGGCAAGTCCACCTTCATGAAGATTCTGGGCGGCGACCTGGAGCCCAGCGGCGGCAACGTGAGCCTGGACGTGAACGAACGTATCGGCAAACTGCGTCAGGATCAGTTTGCCTACGAGCACGAGCGGGTGCTCGACGTGGTGATGATGGGGCATGCCGAGCTGTGGGCCGCCATGCACGAGCGCGACAGCATCTATTCCAATCTGGAAGCCAGCGACGAAGACTATATGCGTGCCGCCGAGCTGGAAGGCCTGGTGGCCGAATACGACGGTTACACCGCCGAAGCCCGGGCCGGCGAACTGCTGCTGGGCGTGGGCATTCCCCTGGAGCAGCATAACGGCCCCATGAGCGAAGTGGCGCCGGGCTGGAAACTGCGGGTGCTGCTGGCCCAGGCGCTGTTTTCCGATCCGGACGTGCTGCTGCTCGACGAGCCCACCAACAACCTGGACATCGACACCATTCGCTGGCTGGAAGGCGCGCTGAACGAGCGCAACAGCACCATGATCATCATCTCTCACGACCGCCACTTTTTGAATAGTGTCTGCACCCATATGGCGGATCTGGACTACGGCGAACTCAGGGTCTATCCGGGCAACTACGACGACTACATGCTGGCCGCCACCCAGGCTCGGGAGCGGCTGCTGGCCGACAACGCCAAGAAGAAGGCGCAAATTGCCGAGTTGCAATCGTTTGTGTCACGCTTCAGCGCCAACGCGTCAAAGGCCCGCCAGGCCACCTCTCGGGCCAAGCAGATCGACAAGATCAAGCTGGAAGAGGTCAAGGCTTCCAGCCGCCAGAATCCCTTTATTCGCTTCGAGCAGGACAAAAAGCTGTATCGCAACATTCTGGAAATGGAAGGCCTGGCCAAGGGCTATGGTGAAGCGCCCCTGTTCAAGAACCTGAGCATGATGGTGGAAGTGGGCGAGCGCATCGCCATCCTGGGTACCAACGGTATCGGTAAATCGACCCTGGTGAAAACCCTGGTGGGTGAGCTGGCACCGGACAGCGGCAATATCAAATGGTCGGAAAACGCCAGCATTGGTTACTACGCCCAGGATCACGCCGTTGATTTCGACACCGATCTCACCGTGTTTGAGTGGATGAGCCAGTGGCAACAGGAAGGGGACGACGAGCAGACCGTGCGTTCGGTGCTGGGCCGGCTGCTGTTCAGCCAGGACGACATCAAGAAAAAGGTGGGTGTACTGTCGGGCGGTGAGCAGGGGCGTATGCTGTTTGGCAAGCTGATGATGCACAAACCCAATATTCTGGTGATGGACGAACCCACCAACCACCTGGATATGGAGTCCATCGAGTCGCTGAACATGGCACTGGAAATGTATCCGGGCACCCTGATCTTCGTATCCCACGACCGGGAGTTCGTGTCGTCCCTGGCCACCCGCATCCTGGAGCTGAGTGAAAACGGCATTCGCGACTTCAGCGGCAGCTACGACGACTACCTGCGCGAGCAGGGCGTGCTCTGACCACGACTCCATCAGCGCATTCATCCGCACGAAAAAACGCCGGGCACTTGCCCGGCGTTGTTATGAGTGGCGTATGAATATCAGCGCAATACCAGCATGGGTTTGTGGGATTCCTGCAGCATCAGGTTGGTAATGCTGCCCAGCAGCCACAGGCGAATGCGGGAATGGCCGTAGGCCCCCATGACCATCAGATCGATGTTCTGCTTCTCCTGATAGGCCAGCAGGTTTTGCTTCACTTCCCCCTGCAGCAGGGCCGCGGTGGCCTGCAGGCCGGCGTCTTCAAGCCGCTGGCGTGCCGCTTCCAACTGGGTTTGCTTCTCTTCGCTGGCGCCGGCCACCATCACCACATGGCATTCCAGGCCCGTGAACAGGGGCGAGCTGGCAATGTATTCCAGCCCCTTGCGGGTGGTGTCGCTGCCGTCAAAGGCGATCATGATACGTTTGGGCTGGGCGTAGTCGCCGTCGGTCAGCAGCAGTGGCTTGTCGGTGGTGCGAATGACCTGCTCCACATGCCCACCCAGGCGCTCCGGGTTGTCGTCTTCATTGTTGCCGCGCCGGCCCAGCACCACCAGATCGGCATAATCGTCATACTGCTCCAGCACGTCCACCAGACGGCCTTCGCGAGAAATGGTGCGGGGTGCCGAGTAGCCGGCCTGCTGCACGTGCTGGCTGGCCTGGCTCAGGATCAGCTTGCTCCGCTCACTGGCCAGCTCGGCCCGCTTTTTGTCGAGATCGGCCAACTCGGCCTGAATCTTGTCCTGGGCGTTCAGGCTGGCGGCCGCCCCCATGTTATACAGCAGGGTGGGCTCTGGCTTGGGTAACACATTCAGCAGTACCAGGGAGGCAGAAAGGCGCTGTGCCGCCCAGGCCGCATAATCACACACGCAAGTGGTATGTTTGGAGCCGTCGATGCCGGCCAGTACATTGGTGCTCATTATTCGTTTCCCCTGAAATAGGTGATTGACATCAAAGGCTTGTGGGGGCTTGGCAAGCACTGTATCACAGTTCGGCAAAGAGAACAGATGGCGGCAAGGGCGGGTGGAGGCTTCATTGATTTAGAGCAAGCGGTTATGAAAATGTCCGTTCTAAATGCGTAATTCTTATTAAATTAATTGCAATAAAATCGGTGGATGCCAAGTCTAATGGATAATCGTCGGTGTCATCCGGCGCAGGGGGACTTCCCCAAAAAAATCGGGCCGGTCAGACAAGGCAGACCCAGGCTTCGATAACGTAGACAGGAGATGTACCATGAAGACGTTCACGTCAGTCATGCTTGCCGCTGTTTTCGCGCTGAGCATGGTGCCGCTTCATACCAGTGCCACCATGGCCAGTCAGCCCTTTGCCGACAACCTTGCCTCCAGGGGTGACGGAATAGATAACCGCAAGTGTATGATTATGAAAAAACAGGGTAAAAAGCTGCCCGGTTTCTGCCAGCCCTGATCCAGGCTGAAGTCATACACATAATTGCAAGGAGCCTCAAGGCTCCTTTTTAGTGCGCGAAGCCGCCCGGAACGGTTGTAGCAGCAAGGGCAACAGCCGCTGTTCGGCCGGGCCGCGAAACTGTTTCAGGCCCAGTCTCATGCCCTGGTGGCCGTCTCGAGGCTGGGCCCGGTAGCTGCCGAACAGGTGATCCCACCAGCTCAGGTTGAAACCAAAATTGCTGTCGGTTTCCGCGACATGTACGGAGTGATGCACCCGGTGCATGTCGGGGGTTACCAATACCTGTCGCAGTGCGGTATCCAGTCGTGTGGGCAGCCAAATATTGGCATGGTTGAACAGTGAAGTCGCATTGAGCAACACCTCGAACACCAACACCGCCAGGGGCGAGGCGCCCAGTGCCACTACGGCGGTCAGCTTGATGGCCATCGACAGCAATATCTCCAGCGGATGAAAGCGTACTCCTGTGGTGGCGTCGAGCTCGGTGTCGGTATGGTGCATGCGGTGCAGACGCCACAGCAGCGGTACCCGGTGAAACAACCGGTGCTGCCAGTAGATGAGACAATCCAGGGCCAGCACCGCCAGCAACAACGACAGCCAGCCGGGCAGGCCGAGCCAGGGCAACAGGCCCCAACCATGTTGCTGTGCCATCAAGGCTGCGCCCACCGCGGCCAGGGGAAACAGGGCTCGTACCAGCAGGGTGTTAAGGGTGGTCAGCAGCAGGTGCCGAAGCCAGCGCGGCCCGCGGGGCTGCTCCCGTGGGCGGCGGGGAGAGGCAGACTCCCACAGCATCAACGCCAGCAGCAGGCCAATAAAGCTGCCCAGCCGCAGCCAGGGTTCACATTCGTTCAGCATAATGGTTCATCCAGCGACCGGGCAGTTGCAACAGATCCCCCGGCTCGTCTATGTCCTGCAAGGTTTCTCCCTCGTGCCAGTGCCAGCCCAGGGCGTCAAGCCGTTGCCGAGTAAGGGAGGCAACCTGAGAAGTACTCCAGGGTATATGTTCAAACAGCGTTGGGGAAAAGCGGCGCAGCCCGAGCAGGGCATAGCCGCCGTCGCGGGTAGGATGCAGCAGCGCATCGCACCGTGCCAGCCGTGTTGCCGCCGTTTGCAGCAGATTGACACACAACTGCGGGCAGTCGGTGCCCACCAGTATCACCGCATCCTGTTGCGCCAGGCCCCGTTGTGCAGACCGAGCCATGCGGGCACCGAGATCGCCGTCGCCCTGATCACTTTGCACCAGGCCTGCGGGCAATGAAAAGGCACGCCAGTCGGAGTGGCCGGGGGCCGGGCTCATGCACAGCTCTACCGGGCCGAGCTCGGCGGCCAGGCAGTGTGTCAGGGTGCCGTCCAACATGGCTGTTGCCAGCTGCGCGGCGCCTTTGGCCCCCAGTGCCGGCTCCAGCCGGGTTTTGGCCCGGCCGGGCAGGGGCGCCTTGGCGAATACCAGAATACGGATGTTCATCGGTACAACTCCACCAGCCGGTGCGGGTCGGCCCCGCGCCAGTAGGCAAAGCGCAGCCGCCACATCAGCCAGATGGTACGCCAGACTCCATGCTGCTCCCAGCGTCGTCCCGAGGTGCACACCCGCTGGTGCAAACAGGCCGGCGCCCCCCATTGCTTGAGCCGTTTGCTGAGCTCGATGTCTTCCATCAGCGGCTGTTCGGGAAAACCACCAATCGCCTCAAAGGTATGTCTGTGCAAAAAAATGCCCTGATCCCCGGTGGCGATGCCGCTCAGGCGCGAGCGCAGGTTCATCAGCCGGGCAATCATCGCCAGCATGGGATGGCGGCCGGTCAGCCGGACGTCAAACCGGCCCCAGTGATGATGCATCAGTGCGTCGGCGATCAACTGCTCTGCCCGCGCGGGCACCAGGGTGTCGGCATGCAGAAACAGTAACTGCTCGCCGTGCGCGCCGGCCGCGCCGGCGTTCATCTGCCGGGCCCGCCCCGGGGGCGAAACGATCACTCGGGCGCCCAGCCGGGCGGCCAGTGGCGCAGTGCCGTCGCGGCTGCCGCCGTCCACCACAATGATTTCGCAGCCCTTGGGGAGCGCCGCCAGGGTGGCAGGCAGGGCGACGGCCTCGTTCAGGGTGGGAATGATAATGCTCAGGGTCATGAATGGGGCTCGTGATCCAGGGCGCCGCCGCAGCTGCTGCCCTGGCCGGCGGTGCAGCCGTGACAGTGGCCCGCCACGCGAATCGCGCAGCCTACATAATCCGCTTGCAGCAGGCTTTTCAGGTGGGGGCGACCGTCACCGGCCAGGGCCAGGCCGAGCTGCTGATTGAAATCGCAGTCGTAGAGGTAGCCTTGCCAATCCACGCTCACCAGGCTTTTGCACATCACACCGGCGAGGTTGTCGGCACTGAAGTTGTCCTTCAGCAGCTTCATGTAATCATGAAACTGCCGCTTGCTGATGAGGTAATCGCCAAAACGCTTGATGGGCATGTTGGCCAGGGCAAAAAGGTGGTTGAACTCAATGCCGAAATGGCGGTGCAGTTCAGTGCGGTAGGCGGCTTCCAGCTCGTCCTGAGGGGGAGGCAGGCTGGGCCCTTGCGGGTTGTATACCAGATTCAGCACCAGTCCTGAACCGGGCTTGCCGTAGCCCAGTGCGTTCAGCCGTTGCAGGGCAATAATGCTTTTGTCAAAGCTGCCCTTGCCGCGCTGACGATCGACGTTTTCCATGGCGTAGCAGGGCAGTGACGCGACTATTTCCACTCGGTTTTCCGCCAGGAACGCCGCCAGATCCTCGTACCCCGGTTCCAGCAATATGGTGAGATTGCAGCGGTCGATGACCTTGACCCCGAGCGCGCGCGCAGCCCGCACCAGGTTGCGAAAGCCGTCGTGCATTTCCGGGGCGCCGCCGGTCAGATCCAGGGTACCGATGCCCCTGGCCTGCAGCACCCTGGGGATCAGGGCCAGGGTGTCGGCATCCATCATTTCGGTACGGTGGGGGCCGGCGGCCACATGGCAGTGCACACACTTCATGTTGCACAGATAGCCCAGATTGACCTGCAGGGTGTCGAGGCGTTCCCGGCGCAGGGGGGGAAACGCGGTCAGATCCAGCAGCGGCAGGGTGTCTCGCATGGGTAACTCCGTTTAAACACAGCATATTTATATAGTGGCGCGGCCAGGCCGGTTTCTTACAAAAAGGTAGCAGCGGAATTAAAAAAGGCTCATATGAACCATTTTCTTTGTAAAGCCGGCATCTATAGTGGAGGCTAGCGGCAGCATCCTTATTCCGGCGGAGGAACACCATGACGGGCTATCACGAGTTTTCCCTGAACGACGCCATCGATTTTGCGCGACGTCACTATGGCGGGTTTGACGGCACTACCGCACTTGCTGTCGAAGAAATAGGAGACGGCAACCTCAACCGAGTATTTCGAGTGACCGCTACCGATGGGCGGGGGGTGATCGTCAAGCAGGCTCTGCCCTACATTCGCTGCATCGGCGAGGGCTGGCCATTGACCCGGCACCGGGCCGCGCGGGAAGCGCAGGTGCTGTTGCGCCACGGCAGGCTCAGCCCAGAGGGTACCCTGGCCCTGTTGCACCATGACGACGCGCAGTCGGCCCTGTTGCTGGAAGATCTAAGCGGCTGGCGTGTCTGGCGCCAGGCCCTGCTTGTCGGCGACAACACACGAGGGGTGGCCGCCGCCCTGGGCCGGCACCTGGCCAAGGTGCTGTATGGCACTTCCGATTTCGCCCTGCCCTCGGCGGACAAACGGGTTGAGGTGGCCCGGCTGGCCAATCCGGAATTGTGTGCGACCACCGACACGGTGTTTTTCAATGATCCTTACCAGGATCACGAGCGCAACCGGGTGCCGACCGGGCTGGAAGCCGACGCCGCCGAATTGTGGAGCGACCGGGCACTGAAGCACAAGGTCGCCGGCCTGCGGCTGCGGTTTCAGTGTGATGCTCAGGCGCTGCTGCACGGGGATCTGCATACCGGCTCGGTGTTTGTACGGGAAGGCGAATGCCGCGTGTTTGACGCCGAATTCGGCTTTTACGGCCCCATGGGCTTTGATGTGGGACTGGTCGTGGCCAACCTGTTGCTGAACTTCTGTGGCTTGCCGGGATGGCGACAGGCCAGGGCGGCGGAAGAGGCCCGTTTCGCCCGGGTGGAGGACATTCGCGCGCTGTGGAAGGGGTTTAGCGAGGCATTTGTGGCACAGGCCGGCGGTACTCAATCTCCCTTGCTGAGTGAGCCGGGATTCGTGGCCGATTTTGTGCAACGGGTATGGCAGGACACGCTGGGCTTTGCCGGCACCGAGCTGATTCGCCGTACCATAGGCGTTGCCCATGTGGCGGATCTGGATGATATTCCCGACGATAACGGCAGAGAAGCCTGTCAGCGCCGGGCGCTGTGGCTGGGCCGGCGGTTGATTATGGAGGCGACCACCCTGAGCCCTCTGGGCCTGTGCAGCTGGCTCAGACGCATGGCGGCGGAAGGGGAGTAAAGAGCCGGAATCAGCGAGAACAGGGAGGGGCAACAACAACCGTCATCCCTGCTACGGTGGTCATCATTCCCACGGCTTCTTTTGTCGTCATTCCCACGAAGGTGGGAATCCAGAAACGCGGCGCCGGACTGTGGAATTGTGCCGCTTCACACATGGACCCCCGCCTTCGCGGGGGTGACATATTATGCAAACCGGCACGGTGAGTGACGTCAGCGTTACCGCAAAACCAGCAGCGGCACCTGGGAATCCCGCATCATGGCGGTGGTGGTGCTGCCCACCAGCCACTGACGAATGCGGGAGTGGCCGTAGGCGCCCATGATCATCAGATCCATGGCATGCCGTTGCTGGTAGCCGGTCAGGGCCTTGTCGGCTTCGCCGGGCACAATGGTGGTCACCGCGGCGATGTCCGCCTGCTCCAACAGCTGTTGAGCCCATTGCAGCTGGGCACGATTGTCGTCGGTATCGGCGCCGGCCAGCACCAGGTGTAGCTCCAGCTCCTTGAACAACGGACTGGCGGCCAGCATTTCCACGCCCTTGCGGGTGGTGGCGCTGCCATCAAAGGCCAGCATCACCTTTTGCGGCGCGCGAAATTCCCCCAGGGTCACCAGAATGGGCCGATGCAGGGCGCGGATCACCTGCTCTACATGGCTGCCCAGGTGAGCATGGGCCGAGGCGGAGGCTTCGCCGTGGCGGCCCAGCACCAGTAGCCGAGTGGTGGGCTCGAGCTCCACCAGGGTGTCGACCAAGGCACCATGGCGCTGCAGGGTTTCGGCCTGCTCAATGCCGTTTGCCTGGGCGCGTTCCTGCGCCGCGGCCAGCATCAGCCGGCCCTGCTCCTTGGCCAGCCGGCCGCGTTTTTCATCCAGCTCGGCCAGCTCGGCCAGCAGTTGCTCCTGGCTGCCCAGGCCAATGCTGCCACTCAGGTTGCCCTGCACCGGGGCGGACTCTTTATCGAGCACATGCACAAAGGTGAGCGGGGCCTCGAGGCGTTGACTGGCCCAGCCGGCCCAGTCGCACACCGATGCCGCATGGCCGGAGCCGTCGATACATGCCAGTACTTGTTCCGTCATTGTTGTTTCTCCGTTGCAGGGGACATCAGTGGCCCATCAGCTTTTCTACCGCCTTGGGGTCGTTGTGAACAGCAAAGCGGTCAACAAGTGTGGCACTGGCCTCATTCAGGCCAATAATTTCCACTTCCGTGCCTTCCCGCTTAAAGGTGAGCACCACCTTGTCGAGGGCGCTGATGGCGGTAATGTCCCAGAAGTGGGCACGGCTCAGATCGATGCGTACCCGGTCCAGCACTTCCTTGAAGTCAAAGGCGGCCACAAACTGCTCGGCGGAGGTAAAAAACACCTGGCCCACCACCTGGTATTCTCGCGTGCCATCGGCGGCTTTGTCTGAACCCACATAGAGGATCTGGCCCACCTTGTTGGCAAAGAACAGGGCGCTGAGCAGCACGCCCACCAGCACGCCCCAGGCCAGGTTGTGGCTGTAAACCACCACGGCCACGGTGGCGATCATCACCAGGCTGCTGCTCTTGGGCAGGGTGTTGAGATCACGAATGGAGGCCCAGCTGAAGGTACCGATGGAAACCATGATCATCACCGCCACCAGGGCGGCCATGGGAATTTGTGATACCCAGGGGCCGAGAAACACCACCAGGATCAGCAGCACCACACCGGCCACCAGGGTGGACAGTCGGCCGCGGCCGCCAGACTTAACGTTGATCACCGACTGGCCAATCATGGCGCAGCCCGCCATGCCGCCGAGCAGGCCGGTGCCGATGTTGGCCAGGCCCTGGCCCTTGCATTCACGGTTCTTGTCACTCTTGGTGTCGGTGAGATCGTCCACTATGGTGGCGGTCATCATCGACTCCAACAGGCCGACGATGGCCAGCGACAGCGAGTAGGGGAAGATAATGGCCAGGGTCTCCAGGTTCAGCGGCACGTCGGGCCACAGGAACACCGGCAGGGTGTCGGGCAGCTCGCCCATGTCGCCTACGGTGCGCACGTCAATGCCAAAGGCAATGGCGATGATGGTCAGGCTGACGATGCACACCAGGGGGGAAGGCAGCAGCTTGCCCACCACCGGCACCAGCGGCAGCAGGTAGATGATGCCGAGGCCGGCGGCGGTCATGGCATACACATGCCAGGTGACGTTGGTCAGCTCCGGCAGCTGGGCCATGAAGATCAGAATGGCCAGGGCGTTGACGAAGCCGGTGACCACGGAGCGGGACACAAAGCGCATCAGCTCGCCCAGGCGCAGGTAGCCAATGATGATCTGCAGCAGGCCGCACAGCAGGGTGGCGGCAAGCAGATATTGCAGGCCGTGCTCTTTTACCAGGGTGACCATCAGCAGCGCCATGGCGCCGGTGGCGGCAGAGATCATGCCCGGCCGGCCGCCGGCAAAGGCAATCACCACTGCCATGCTGAACGAAGCATACAGGCCAATTTTGGGGTCAACGCCGGCGATAATGGAAAAGGCGATGGCTTCCGGGATCAGGGCCAGGGCGACCACCAGGCCGGCGAGCACATCGCCGCGCACGTTGAAAAACCAGGTTTGCTTGAGACTGGATAACATGGTGTGGGTTCCAGGTTGGGGGAATAACAGTCCATGCCGGGCCGGTGCTTGGGACATGGGGTTCAGGTTGTAAACGGGTACACCAGAACGCTCGCAGCCAGCGAGCAAAAGACACCGCAAGGCGCGGCGAAAGCGGGGATCCGGGGCTAGGGTGGCGTAACGCCGCTATGCAAAAATTTCATAAAAGTGTAGTTTTTTATAAGCTTCATTGACGAGGCAGGCAGTATTATAGGTGCCTGCCTGTCCGGTAACAAGGCCGAATCCCGGCACCGGTTTGGCGAAATACCGCGGTGGGTGACTTGAACGTACTGTATCCAAAAGGAGCTAAGTTGAATGAGTAACAACAGAATGCTGGGCAGCCGGGCGCTGGATGCCTTGCAGCATGTCGGCCTGATTATTGTGGCCATTGCCACCGTGGTGGCGGTGGGCATAGAAGTAAACACCATGTGGCGGGCCAGGACGGTTACCCTGGCAGATCTGCTGCTGATGTTTATCTACCTGGAAGTGCTGGCCATGGTGGCCATCTACCTGCGTTCAGGCAAGCTGCCCATTCGCATTCCGCTCTATATCGCCATCGTGGCCCTGGCCCGTTACCTGATCCTCGACATGAAGGGCATGGACAACTGGCGGCTGATCACCGTGGCCGGTGCCGCCCTGGTGCTGGCGCTGGCCATTCTGGCCATTCGCTTTGGCCACGTGAAATATCCCTACGACAAGGACGAAGGCGGGCACTGATGGCAGTAAGGGGGAAGGTGGTGTGACTTACCTCACCCCCTCACAAAGTCAGCCCGTGTGCTCGATCACGTGACGGGCAAAGCCGCTGCCCGCTTCCTCATAGATATTGAACACATCGTCGGCGCCCAGCTCACGCAGCTGGGCGCCTTCTTCCGGATAGCGAATAATGGCAGCCACCCGGCCGGTGAAATTGGCGTGGCGAATCTGCTCAAGGGCGTAGAGGTTACCGGCATGGTTGGGCATGGCCAGGAAAATGTACTCCAGCTGGCTGCCGATATTGGTCTTGTCCCAGAAATCCGAGTCTGAGGCATCGCCCTTGATCACATTGATATTGAGCTCCTTGAGCAGGGGAATTTTCTTCTCGTCGGAGTCGATGCCCACCAGCCTTTTGTGGGGGTTGACGCTTTCCAGTTCCATATAGGCACCCTGGCCAATGCGGCCCATGCCCACGATCAGAATATTGGCGTCACCCAGCTGTATGGGCATGTCGTCGGGGTGCAGCCGCTTGGGATCCCGGGGCGACAGCCGGTGCACCAGCCGGCGGTAAATGTTCTCGTTGTTGGCGTTTAGCGGTGCCGAGGCCACAAAGGACACCGCCAGGGCGATGGAGGCCACGATCACCCAGTCATTGCTGAGCATCCCCTGCTGGGCCGCCAGTGCCGCCACGATCAGGCCAAACTCGGAATAGTTGCTCAGGCTGAGGGTAGCCAGCAGCGAGGTGCGGGGGCGTAAAAAGCCGCGCTGGTAAAACTTGTAGTAGAGCAGGCTTTTCAGCGGCAGCACCAGCAGCAGGATAAGCGAGATCCACAGGGTATCCAGGGTCGGCATGCCGTTCAGGCCGATGTTCAGGAAGAACGCCACCAGAAACAGCTCCTTCATGTTGAAGAAGGACTTGGCCAGCTCTGCCGCACTGTAGTGGGACGCCAGCATCATGCCGATAACGAGCGCGCCCAGATCCCCCTTGAGCCCCACCAGCTGAAAGCCGTAATAGCCCACCACCAGCGCCAGGAAGATGGCAAACAGGGTCTGCAGTTCACCGTGACCGGAGCGCTCCAGAATGCGGCAGAACACCGGTCGCAGCAGCGGCAGCGCCACCAGCAGGGCCAGGGCCCAGGGGCTGGGCACCTTGCCGGCAGATATGCTGAGAAAGGCCACCGCGAACAGATCCTGCATGACCAGCACACCGATGGCGACCACGCCATAGAAGGTGTTCATGTCACTGCGCTCTTCCAGCACCTTGACCGCAAACACCGTGCTGGAAAAGCTGAGTGCAAAGGCCATCAGCATGGCCTGCTGCCAGTGCAGCTCCTGGGCCAGGGCGAAGCCGAGCGCCTTGATGCCAAGCAGCACCAGGGTAAAGAGCGCGGTGGAGGAGAGTATATGGCCGGTGGCGGTGCCCCAGACTTCCTTGCGCAGCAGGGTCTTGATGTCGAGCTTGAGCCCGATGCTGAACAGCAGCAGGGTGACACCCAGGTTGGCCAGGGTATCCAGGGTGGCATTGGGCTCAAAGCCCATGGCATTGAGCACGAAGCCGGCGGCGAGAAAACCGATCAGCGGCGGCAGCCCAATAAGGTAAATCGCGAGGCCGCAGCCAAAGGCGACAGCAATAAAAACGGGATCCATGATGCGCTTGTTATAGGTTGTAACCGACTTCAGTGATGGACGATATAGTCCCGTTCAGGCCGCACCTTGTCAACAAAGGCGGCCGCTTTGAAGCCGGTTTTTACAGGAAAGGACGGCAGGCACTGCCGCACAACGCCTCAGAACAGGTCGATTTCGTTGACCGAGCTGTAAATGTGCTGGGGGCGAAACGGCATCTTGTCGATGTCGGCCACCTGGCTGACCCCGGTGAGCACCAGCACGGTTTCCAGCCCGGCCTGAAAGCCGGCGAGAATGTCGGTGCGCAGGTTATCACCCACGATCAGGGTGTTTTCCGAATGAGCATCCATGTGGTTGAGGGCGGCGCGGACTATCCAGGCGCTGGGCTTGCCCACATAGAAGGGTTTTTTGCCGGTCATGCGCTCAATGGGGGCGCACAGGGCGCCACAGGCCGGGTGCATCTGGGGGCCGTGGGTGTCGGGATTGGTGGCGATAAAGCGGGCGCCGTCGGCCACAAAGCGGGCCGCCATCTGGATCATGCTCCAGTTGTAGTTGCGGGTTTCGCCCACCACTACAAAGTCCGGGTCGATGTCGGTAATGGTAAAGCCGGCCTTATACAGTTCGTGAATCAATGCCCCTTCACCGATGACGTAGGCCTTTTCACCGCTCTGGCGCTTGAGAAAGTCGGCGGTGGCCATGGCCGAGGTATAAAAGCAGTTTTCCGGTACTTCGATGCCTGCGGAATAGAAACGGTTTTGCAGATCCTTCGGGGTCTGGGCCGGATAATTGGTCAGAAACAGCAGGTTGATGTTCTGCTCCAGCACTCGGCGAACAAAGACATCGGCGCCGGGGATCAGGTCATTGTTGTGCAGAATGACGCCGTCGATATCGCAGATAAGATTGGTTTTTTGCATTGGTTCTCCTTGTGCCGGTTGCGATGCCGGCCTGATATCCACTCTGTTGCCAGAATATGACAGACTCATGACAGCGTTAAGGTTTTTGTCAGCCTTTATATGCACTCAAGCCAGCCACCCAGGCCATTGATGCGTCGTGAGATGGCCGCCGCCCGCTGCTGCACATAGGCCGATGGCCGACCAGCGGAGAAACGACGGGGGTTGGGCAGCACCGCCGCCAGCAGTGACGCCTGATAACGGCTGAGCCGGGCGGCGGAGGTATTGAAATAGGCTTGTGCCGCCGCCTCGGCGCCATAGATGCCGGGGCCAAACTCGGCGATATTGAGATACAGCGTCAGAATGCGTTCCTTGGGCAGCAGCAGCTCCAGCATGGGCGTATACAGGGCTTCCAGCCCCTTGCGGGTGTAGCTGCGCCCCGGCCACAGGTAGAGGTTTTTGGCGGTCTGCATGCTGATGGTGCTGCCGCCACGCAGTCGCCCGCCGTCGGCGGCCTCGCTCAGCACATCGCCAAGGGCTTCCCAGTCAAAGCCGTGATGGCGGCAGAACTTGTTGTCTTCAGCGGCGATCACCGCCATTTTCAGCTGGTTTGAGATGCGCGGGGCGGGTTGCCAGTCTTTTTTCAGGGATTCGCCTTCAAACAACCTGATCACCATCAGTGGCGTGACCGGCACCGGCACCACCCGGTACAGCAGGGTCAGTGCCAGGGGCACCAGCACCAGCAACACGGCCAGCCAGCCGAGCAGGCGTTTGAACAGGGTGGTCATGAGGCGTGTTCTCCATGTTGCGAATCGATCACGGATTTTGGTTTGCGGTGCCAAAAGCCGAGGGGCAGGGTGCCATTCTTTGTTATCTTTATGAAGTAATTCAGTGAGCTTGAGGAGACAGCACATGTCTGCATTTATCGAACAGTTGCCCAAGGTGGAGCTGCACCTGCACATTGAAGGCTCCCTGGAGCCCGAGCTGGTGTTCGCCCTGGCCCGGCGCAATGGTATCACCCTGGATTACCCCGACGAAAGCGCCCTGCGGGCGGCCTATGACTTTGACGATTTGCAGTCGTTTCTGAATATCTACTACGCGGGCATGAGTGTACTGCAGACTGAGCAGGACTTCTTTGATATGGCCCATGCCTACCTGGCCCGGGCCCATGGCGAGAATGTGCGCCATGTGGAAATCTTTTTCGATCCTCAGGCCCACACCGACAGGGGCGTGCCCTTTTCGGTGGTGATCACCGGTCTGCACCGGGCGCTGGAGCAGGCCCGTCACGACTGGGGCATGAGCAGCCGGCTGATTTTGTCGTT
This sequence comes from Oceanimonas doudoroffii, assembly GCF_002242685.1. NCBI lineage: Bacteria > Pseudomonadati > Pseudomonadota > Gammaproteobacteria > Aeromonadales > Aeromonadaceae > Oceanimonas > Oceanimonas doudoroffii. The sequence continues at coordinate 865,950 of NZ_NBIM01000001.1, read as the reverse complement.
CCTGCGGCACTTGCCGGAAGCCTCGGCCATCGACACCCTGCGTCAGGCCGAGCCGTTCCGGCACTGGCTGGCGGGAGTGGGGCTGGACTCGGCCGAGCAAGGCAACCCGCCGGAGAAATTTGTTCGGGCCTATGCTTTGGCCCGGGAGCAAGGCTACCGGCTGGTGGCCCATGCCGGCGAAGAGGGGCCGCCACAATACATACGCGACGCCCTTGAGCTGCTCAGGGTGGAGCGTATCGACCACGGCGTGGCCGCCATTGAAGATCCGGCACTGATGGACGAGCTGGCGGCGGCGCGCATTCCCCTGACGGTGTGCCCGCTGTCCAACCTCAAGCTCAAGGTAGTGGATTCGATGGCCGATCATCCCATGGCGAAGCTGCTGCAGGCGGGCCTGTGCGTCACCGTGAACTCGGACGATCCGGCCTATTTCGGCGGTTACATGAACGCCAACTTTCTCGCCCTGCAGCAGGGGCTGGGCATGACCGACAGAGAGTTGCTGCAGCTGGCCCTGAACGGGGTGGAGGCCAGCTGGTTATCACCGGAAGAAAAGACCCTGCTGATGCGGGATATTCGCGGCCATGGTGAAAAGTTCGGCGTTTATACCGGCACCGGCTAAAGAAGCGCAGTGGCGGGTCGATAACAGTAGCAGGTTGTAACAAGAGGCAGTTGGCGTGCGCAAACTCATGGCAGTAACGGGGCTGGTGCTCAGCACCGCAAGCTGGGCCCAGCCCCGTACCTATGTGGCAAGCCTGGATCATTCCCGCTGGCGGCTGGCCGCCGATTCGGCGGTGGAATGCCGGCTTGAGCACGGCATTCCCGGTTTTGGTAGCGGCGCCTTTGTGAGCCGGGCCGGCAAGCAGGTGAACCTGGTGTTTGAGTTGAGCCCGCTGCGGGCCATGCCCACCACCCGCCAGGCTACCTTGCGCAGCGAATCGCCCTACTGGCAGCCCGGACGGGCGGCGCGTGCCATCAGTCAGGTGACCTTTTATCAGCAGTTCGACGCCCTGGTCGAGCAACAGAACGCCTGGATCATGCTCGACGAGCTTAGCCAGGGGCGCTGGCCGACCTTTTATTTCCGTGACTGGTACGCCGGCGATCGAACCACGGGGGTGGGGTTGTCGTCGGTGAATTTTCGCGCCCGTTATGCCGCCTTTCTGGACTGTCAGCACAATCTGCTGCCCTATGGCTTTGAAGACATCGCCTTCAGTGTGCTCAACTACGTCAATAACGCCGACGAGCTGACGCCGCACTCCCGTGAGCGGCTGGCGATGATTGCCGACTATGTACGTGCCGATCCCAATATCGGCGAAGTGGTGATCAACACCTATACCGACAGCTTTGGCACCGAATTTCATAACAAGCAGCTGTCGCTGCTGCGAGCCCAGGCCATCAGAGATCGTTTTCTGGAGCTGGGCCTGCCGGAGATCAGCATTCGGGTGGAAGGCCATGGTGAGCGCCGGCCGGTGGCCGATAACAGCACTCCGGAAGGGCGAGACAGCAACCGTCGAGTGGTGATAAGCCTGGGACGGGCCCCGATCTGATGCCGGTCTGCCTCGGTTATTCCGGCCTTCGAGGCGGAGTACATTCCGCGAACAACGGTGTATTGCCTGCAGAGTAAAGTACTTCATGCATCAGGCTCTATTACCCGCTTTCGAGCGGATAGTGTTCCTTTGTCGTAATAACGATATGGCAGTTTAAATCACATTCCCCCTTTTTCTTTGCGCCCGTCTTGGGTAGCTTATGCAGCCTTTTCTTCTTTTTATTCTTTTCAAGGAATGAACATGACCTGGTTGATGTATATGGTGCTGGGAGCCTTTGCCGGCACCCTGGCGGGGCTTTTTGGCGTGGGCGGCGGCCTTATTATCGTGCCGGTGCTGATCTTCAGTTTCAACCTGCAGGGCATTGGCGGCGAGCTGGTGGCCCATATGGCGGTGGGCACCTCACTGGCCACCATCATGTTTACCTCGCTCAGTGCCATTCATACCCATCATCAGCGACGCGCCATCGACTGGAAGCTGGCGGCCATGCTCTCGGCGGGCATCGTGATCGGCGCCTGGCTGGGGGGATACACCGCCGACAACATGTCGGGGCTGCAGCTGCAGCGGGTCATTGGCCTGTTCGCCTGGCTGATGGCGGCACAGATGTTGTTCAACCTGATGCCGAGCGGTAGCGGCAAATTGCCGGGTAAGCCGGTGCAGGTGGCAATGGGGGGCGTGATTGGCTGGGCCTCGGGCATTTTCGGCATTGGCGGCGGCTCGCTGACGGTGCCGTTTTTAAGCTGGTGTTCGGTGCCCATGCAACGGGCGGTGGCGGTGTCGTCTGCCTGTGGCTTTCCCATTGCCCTGGTGGGGGCGCTGAGTTATGTGGTGCATGGCCTGGATCACGACAGTCTGCCGAGCGAAGCCTGGGGCTATGTCTATTTGCCGGCGCTGATCGGCATCAGCGTGGCCAGCATGCCCTTTGCTCGAGTGGGCGCCATTCTGGCGCACAAGCTGTCGGCGGTGATGCTCAAGCGTGGCTTCGCGGTATTTTTGCTGTTGGTTGGGGCCAAGTTCCTGTTTTTCCCTGCATAAGACAGGGACTGGGGCGTCGAGGGGAGTGAGTGAGACCTGCTCCCAATCGGCGCCTGGGAGCAGGTGAAATGGCAGATTGTGATTCGCCGGGCTTGTCCCAACCTGTGGCGCTAGTCTTGCTTCTCCCTGGCAGCCAGCCAGTCATCCACACAGGCCACGGCCCACAGGATCAGCAGGCCCAGCGCCACCATGCCGGCGTAGTGCAGCCAGTCCATCAGCGCCTCCTTATTTTGCGAATACCTGCCTCATAACGGCCTTCCCGGCTGTCGACCTGAGTCTGAAAGTATTTCAGGAACCACATGTACTGCTCGGGCCACTCGCTCAGCAGGGCTTCTATTTCGGCGTTCATGGCCCGCGTGTCGGCGGTGAGATCTGGGGTCGGGTAGGGGTCCATGGGCGGGCGAATCACCAGTTCATAGCGATGCGCTTCACTGTTGTACACGCTCAGCACCGGCAGCACTCGAGCTCCGGTCAGTTTCACCAGCTTGGGCAGGGCCGGCAGGGTTGCCTTCATCTCGGCAAAAAAGGGTACAAAAATACTGGCTTCACGGCCGTGATCCTGATCCGGCAGGTAAAAGAAGTGCTTGCCGTCGCGAATGGTCTTGATGATGGCCTTGATACCCGCATCCCGCTCATAAACGATGCCATTGAAGCGGGTCCGCTGACGGGTCATAAACCAGTCGAATACCTCGTTCTTGGCGCTGTGCATCATGGTGCACATGGGCATGCCAAGGGAGGTCAGGTAGAGGCCGCCGGCGTCGATGGCCCAGGTGTGGGGGATCATAAAGATGATCTGCTTGTTCTCGGCCAGGCAGGCGTCGATATGCTCCCGGCCGTGCACCTTGAAGCGACCCTGCAGGTAATCGCGGCTGCGGGCGGTCCACTCGCCGTAAGCGAAAAAGGCCATCAGCCCGGCGCGAATGGACTGCAGCAACATGGCCTCCACTTCGGCGTCGGACAAGTCGGGAAAACACAGCCGAATATTGGTGCGGGCGATGTAGCACTGTTTTTTGGCGAATGTTACCAGCAGCGGGGCAAAGGCGCTGGCAACGGCATCCCGTGCCCGGGCCGGCATCCAGGCCAACAGCCACAGCAACGCGATGGCCAGCCAGGTTGGCCAGTAGCGGGGGTGCAGGTAACGGGATTTGAACTGTGTATCGTAAACGGGATCGTGCCCGGACATAATTTCATCCTCTGGGGAATACTGAACATGCTATTGTCGCCGCCGAGGGCGGGTGTGGCGACACCCTAGCCAGTGCAAGGGCGCCAAGTGTATGAAAAAAACCGATTCAAATCACCTTTGCCGGCGCGGGCGAAAGTAGTCGGTGTTGTTATAAAAGGCCGGATCTTCGTTGGCCGGCCACCAGCCGGGAATGCCCAGCAGCGGCAGCGGACGAAGCGGTCTGGGCTGGTCGAACAGCGCGCTAGCCTGCAGCCGTTCGCACAGGTGCCGGTCCAGCACGGGGTACTGTTCGGCACGGGGCAAGCCAAAAAAGCCCTCGGCCATGGGCAGCACCACCGCCTTGGCGGTAAGGCCGATAAAGGGAGCCAGCGCCTGCTCATACAGCGCATGGCCAAAAATAAACGGCTGCCAGCAATGACCCCAGCGTGCCCGGTGCTCCAGAAACAGGCGGTGCCAGTCATGGGCCAGCAGCAGATCATCCATGTCGTCGGTGGCGGGCACCGCCAGCACCAGCCCGCACTCGTCGAAATGGGTGACCCTGTCACGGCGGGGGGTGCGCCGGCTCGCACCGACCTCGGCAATGTGCTCCATGTGCAGCCGGTTCAGCAGCGTCTTGGTTTGTGGGAACAGATGCCAGATAATGGCGCCGAAAAAATCATGCCAGTTAGCCTCTCGCGTGGGCACCAGCCCCCGGGCCACCGCTTCTTCGTAATAACAACCCAGGGTGGCAAAGGCATCATCACCAATAAAGCGCACCGGCAGGTCCGGGGCCAGCCATTGGTTAAGGGTGACGATATTGGGCCAGCCGCTGGCGTCAAGGTCCGGCAGGGTGCCCAGCTGAGCAAGGATGGCATTGCGCGTGGTAAAATCGGGATCCCAGTTCATGCGGTCGTCCAACGGTGAAACCGCCAAGCATACCTGTTGGATGTCGGTGTTCACAAAATTTTGTTTTTCTCCCATTTTCACGGATGTTCGAGCCCGGTTAAAATGGATGACGACAAAAGCCGACGCGTGAGGAGTGCCGATGAAACGGGGCTGTCTGGTAGTATGGTTTACGAGTATGATGTTGTTGCTCCCTGGTTTTTCTGCCCAGGCGGCAAATGGTGAAGACGTGAAAATAGATGAAAAGTGGTTACTTGGCCGTGTGGAATGGCTGTGGTTGCCGGCGCTGGAAGAAAGCGTCAAGGCGCGTATTGACTCTGGAGCCAAGACCTCGTCGCTCTCCGCGACCGAGATTGAGGAGTTCGAGCGGGAAGGTGAGCCCTGGATTCGCTTTAATTTCCATCATGAGCGTCACAGTGCCCGGTTGAAGGTGCCGCTGAGCCGTTATGTGAAAATTCGCCAGGCCAACAGCAAAAAGGCCGATCGTCGCCCTGTGGTGGTGCTGCCGGTGCAGGTTGGCGGGCTGGTGAAAGAGGTGGAATTTACCCTTAAAGATCGCACCCGCATGCTTTATCCGGTATTGCTGGGCCGGGAATTTATGAGTGACGACGTGCTCATCGATCCGTCCCGCCGCTTTGTGCAGCCCAGGTTCGAGCCCGTCGAGCAGTAAGCGTTAGTTATATATTGCGCATTAAAAAGGCAGCCAATCGGCTGCCTTTGTTGGTTTATGGGGGGCTTATTGCCTGGCCTTCATGGCCCGGCGAATGCACAGGGCGGCACCGCCCCAGGTAATGCCCAGTCCTATCAGCATCATGATAATGGCGCCGGTCGTCATGCTTTTACCTCCTGTTTGCTGCTGGCGTTGATGACAATGGCCACCACCAGCATCACCGCAATCATGCCCCAGCCGATAAACAGAATTTCGTTATCGCTGTAGCCACCGTAATTTTCCTTGAAGGCGCCGACAATGTTGTTGAACAGGATCACCGCGAGCATGGCGATGGACAAAAACTTGATGCACAGCTGCCACCAGATGCCAATGCTGAATTCCGACAGCTCATTGGCCCGCTTCTGGTAATCGGACAGCTTGCACAGCCAGCCCACCAGGAACAGTTCAAGCAGACAGGAGCCGAGCAGCGCCATGTTGTTAATAAAGTGATCCACCAGATCCAGCAGCAGCAGGCCACCCTGAGTGATGAACAGCAGGCTCACTACAAAGCCGGTGCCACAGAAGAGGGTGGCGGTTTTCTGCCGGCTCCAGCCGGTTTTGCCCATCAAGCCTGTGGTCACCGCCTCGGCAATGGAGATGTGTGAGCTGATGCCGGCAAACACCAGTGCCAGGAAGAACATGGGACCCATGATGCCGGGGGCGGGCAGCAGGTTGATGGCGGTGGGCAGGGTGACAAAGGCCAGTCCCACGCCCGAGCTCACTACCTCGGTCAGTGCCTTGTCCTGAGCCTGGGCCATATAGCCCAGGGCGCCAAAGATCATGATGCCGGCCAGCATGGAGAAGCCGCAGTTCATCAGCACCGTCATAAAGGCGTTGTTGTTGATGTCGGACTTTTCCGGCAGGTAACTGGCGTAAGACAGCATGATGGCGAAGCCCACGCTCAGGGTGAAGAAAATCTGGCCATAGGCGGCGGACCATACCTTGAGATCCCAGATTTTGCTGAAGTCGGGGGCGAACATCCAGTTGATGCCGCTCAAGGCCCCGGGCAGCATGATGATACGGCCGATCAGTACCAGCACCAGCAGGAACAGCAGTGGCATCAGTACCTTATTGATCTTTTCAATGCCACCCTTCACGCCTCGGTAGGTGGCAAAGAAGCTGGCGGTCCAGGCGATGACCAGGGGCAGCAACAGGTGCCATTGCAGGCCGCCCAGGTTGGACGGCGAGTTGTCGCCAAGGCCCAGGAAGTCGCCGAAGAAGAAGGCGTTGCTGTCGTCGCCCCAGCGCTGATCAAGGGCAAACCAGGCGTAGGAAATGGCCCAGGCGATGACCACCACATAGTAAAAGGCGATCACGGCGCAGATCATCACCTGAAACCAGCCCAGCCACTCAAAACGGGCATTCAGCCGGCGCAGGGTGCCGGGAGCACCGGCGCGGTATTTCTGCCCCAGGGTAAACTCCAGGATCATAAAGGGAATGCCGGCGGTCAGCATGGCAAACAGGTAGGGAATAAAGAAGGCGCCACCGCCATTCTCATAGGCCATATAGGGAAAGCGCCAGATATTACCCAGGCCGACGGCAGAGCCGACCGCCGCCAGGATAAAGCCGGTGCGAGAACCCCATTGTTCTCGTTTCATAACCACTCCTTGAATGAAAGTTTACAGCTTGAGGATAGCTGTGCGGCGCGCAGGGTAGGGGCAGGCGAGGGCAAAATCAACGCGGCTATCTGCTGTCTGTTAGGATTTACGCCTTATATCTGCGCGCCCCATTATTCATAAATAGAATTATTTATGAATTTTTGTTGTTAAAGCGGTGTTATCTGCCGTGTATTCATGGTGGCCCCAGCGGAATCTTGTTTTTTGCATTTTGATAAAAATCGATGGCTGGCGCACATTACGGCAGGAGACAGGGTATCTGGGAAATTATGCAGCATGCCGGGCTGCCTTGCCCCTTGCAGGCAGCATATTTTGTCATGGTGCTGCATAATTAATTGTCCGTACTTGCTGCTTATGCAGGTTGGTGAGTTTGGCTTATGGTGATGCCGGATGACTGCCTGGATTGGCTCTGTTAACAAGCTGTTTTTAAGTTGTTTTCTTACTGGTTGTCAGTGATTTGCCATTAGTTTTTGTTATTCGGAAACCCAAGAAAACTCGGTTGAGAGGGGTGTTGAAGGATCATTAAGCTGTGCCCCGAATCATTCTGGAGACGCATCATGACTACCGTACGTTTACCCCTTCGCCGGGCCGGCCAGGCTCAGGCGCACACAGCCGGCCTGCTGGCCACCCTGGAAACCTGGCTGCGTCGCAGCCGCACTCGTCGTGAGCTTGCCGAACTGCCAGCCTATCTGCTGAAGGACATAGGACTGAACGAAGCCGACCGCTACCAGGAGATCAGCAAGCCGTTCTGGCAACGCTAACAGCAAGGGAATGCGCTTCAGTAAAAACGCCGCTGCTCGTCAGCGGCGTTTTTGATCGGGGCGGGCATGGCCGGGGCGGGAGTGTTACTATGCTCGCTCTCACACCGGTGGTTCGGGCGTTGCTGTTGCGCCGGGGCCATGACAGTGTTGTGATGATGACTCATTCGGATCTGTTTTTTCCTGCCAGCATGAGGTTGACACACGACATGACGGGGGCCTTCACCCTTGATGCCCGCAAACGGCGCTGGCTGATGCTGCCGGCAATTTTGCTGTTGCTGCTGATTATCAACCACGGTCACCAATTGTTCCGGCAATATCAGGACGGGCGTCAGCTGCTGCGTCACGCCGAGCCCATAGTGGATGAGCTTTATCATATTCATCACCAGGTGATGATGCCCGATGCCGAAGGCGCCGTGCTGCTGGATGACAAGGTGCGCCGCCTGAGCCTGATGCTGGCGCGGTTTCAGTACCATGTGCGCGAGTCCGGACTGACGATGGCGGAAGGGGATCGCCGGCCCGACGCTTACCTGAAAACCCTGCAGGGCCTGCAACAGGCAGAGCTGCATGCCCGCCATAGTCTGGAGTCGTTTGCCAACCAGGCTGAGCTACGACTCAAAGCCGGCGATAATGCCGCGTTAAAGCAATTGCTGCAGCACAGCCGGGTATATCTCTATACCACCAACCCCTTGTTTGTGCGTGAGCTTGAATGGGACGCGCGTGGCCTGGAAATGGCCGGGGACGATCTGTTGCAGGCTCACGGCATTTATACCGCCAACCTGCGGCGGCTTATTGCCATGCGCCACAAGTTTGCCGACACCGACATCGCCGACTTCTATGACTGGATAAGCTGGTGGCATCAGCGTACCGAGCAAAGCCGGGACCGGCTGCTGGCACTGGTCATGCTGCTGCTGCTGGGGCTGTTTGGTGCCGGTGTCGGCCTGCTCTACGTCAACAACCGCCGGCTGCGCCAGGCCAGCGACACCGCCCGTGCCCTGGCGCAGGCCAAAACCGATTTTCTGGCCAACATGAGCCATGAAATCCGTACCCCCATGAATGCCATTACCGGCTTTGTTTCCCTGCTGCAGCAAACGCCACTGGATGCGCGGCAGAGCGACTATGTGGCCAAGATCAGAATGTCATCCGACAACCTGTTGCTGTTGATCAACGATATTCTCGATCTGACCCGGGTCGAGGCCGGCAAGCTGCAGCTGGAAGACATCGACTTTGATCTCAATGAGCAACTGGAGCGGCTGTCGGGGTTGTTTGCCGACATGTCGGAGCAGAAACAGCTGGAGGTCATTATCGACAAGGCTCCGGATGTGCCGGATCGGTTGCGGGGGGATCCGCTGCGGCTGGGGCAGATATTGGTCAACCTGGTGAACAATGCCCTCAAATTTACCGAGCGGGGCGAAGTGGTCGTGCGAATCGCCTCGGGCAATCAGGGCAATGAACTGCGTTTTGAGGTCAGCGACACCGGCATCGGCATCATGCCCGAGCTACAGCAGCAGTTGTTTCAGTCCTTTACCCAGGTAGATGCCAGCACCACCCGCAAATACGGTGGTAGCGGCCTCGGGCTCAGCATCTGCCGTCATCTGGTGGAGCTGATGCATGGCACCATTGCGGTCAGCAGTCAGCCCGGTCGCGGCTCCACCTTTACCGTGGTGCTGCCGCTTCGACCCGCCGGCGAGGCGGTCGCCCTGCCCGAGCCGGCCCTGGCACCGGGCCTGGGTGTGCTGGTGGTGGAAGATAACCCGCTGGCGGCGGAGGTCATGGGCAAGATGTTACGCCGTGCCGGCATGGTGGTGCACCTGGCCCATAACACCGAGATGGCCAGAGAGCTGCTGCAAAAGCGGGGGGGCGATTTGCGTCTGGCCCTGATCGACTGTTGCCTGGGCCGGGACAATGGCCTGGATGTGGCGCGCTTTATTCGCCAGCACCCCCAGCTCGATGACCTTAACATCATAGTGGTCAGCGCCTTTGGCCGGGAGCGGCCCGCTGCCCAGATGAAACAGCTGGGCATCAAGCATTACCTGCCCAAGCCGGTAACCTGGAGCCGGCTGTCGGCCAGCCTGGCCGCCGTGCTTACTCCGCCGCCGTCTTCGGCCCGAGCGGCATCACCGGTAGACAATGATCTGGAATACTACCGACGGCGTCTCGCCGGCTGCCGTGTGCTGCTGGCCGAAGACAACCGGCTGAATCAGCAACTGGTGGTGGAGTTTCTCACTCGGGTTGAGGTGTCGGTCAGCCTGGCCGATAACGGCCGGCAGGCGGTGGAGCAGGCGAGCCGGCATCGCTTTGACGCCATTCTTATGGATCTGCAGATGCCCATACTTGATGGCCTCGAGGCCACTCGGCAGATCCGCAAGCTGCTGCGTCATCATGACGTGCCCATTATTGCCCTTACCGCCAGCGCCATGCGCAGTGACAGGGAAAGCAGCCTGGACTCCGGCATGAACGGCTACCTGTCCAAACCCCTTAACCGCCTTGATCTCTATCAGGCACTGAGTCGTTACTGTGGCGGCCAGCCCGGCTCCGACGATCACGTCGACGCCATGGCGGCCGACAACGACGGCGGCCCGGCCAGGGATGGCATGCTGGCCGAGCGCTGTGGCGATCAGCTGTGGCTGCTGCAGGCGGCCCAGGCCGAAGCCGACTGGGCCGAGGCCACCCGGCTGCTGCAGGAACTGATCCGTTATGCGACTGCAGCCGGGGAATCCAGCCTGGCCGGCCTGGCGGAGGCGGCACTGGTTTGGCCAGAACGAGGCCAGCCTCTGCCCCATGCCGAGCTCAGCCTGTTGCAGCAGCGGCTGAACCGTGCCCTTGAGCAGGATGACGGGCGCTGATTGTCAGCTTTGTGATGTTGGTCACAGCTCGGTGCTATCTGGTTTAAAGTTCTGATATTTGTGCGTTGGTGCAGAGTTTTGTCCTACCTCGAAAACCCGATTCAGTTTAACCCTTCACCCCCTTGATAAGCCGGCCTGGCGCCGGCCCTTTGAGCTGACCCCATCTTTATTTTTGTTTTTTATTGCTCTGGATTTTCGCCTTTTTTTGGATGATATTCTTGCCAAAATCGCATTCGGATAGGGGAGTGTTATGAAAGTTTTGGTATTGGGTAGTGGTGTTGTCGGCGTTACCAGCGCCTGGTATCTGGCCCGTCAGGGGCATGAAGTGGTGGTGCTGGATCGTCAGCCCGATGCGGCCGAAGAGACCAGCTTTGGCAATGCCGGCCAGTTATCCTTTGGCATGACCTCGCCCTGGGCGGCCCCCGGCATTCCGTTTAAGGCGATGAAGTGGATGTTCCAGTCCCATGCACCGCTGAAGGTTCGCCCCGGTACCAACCCGGCGCAGTGGAAGTTTATGCTGTCCATGCTGGCCAACTGCAACGAAAAAGCCTACGGCATCAACAAGTCACGCATGGTACGGGTATCCGAATACAGCCGTCACTGCATCAATGCCCTTCAGGATGAGCTGAACCTGCCCTTTGAGGCCCGCAAGAAGGGTCTGCTGCAGGTATTCCGCACCCAGAAGCAGGTGGACGCCGCCGCCAAGGACATCAAGGTGCTGCAGGAGTTTGGTGTTAACCACGCCATGCTGAGCGTCGAAGATTGTATTGCCCGTGAGCCGGCACTGGCGCGCGTGAAGGAAAAGCTGGTTGGTGGTCTGCACTTTCCGGACGATCAGACCGGTGACTGCAACCTGTTCACCAAGGCACTGGTGAAAAAGTGCAAGGAGCAGGGAGTGGTGTTCAAATTCAACACCGAGATCAAGGCCCTGGTGCGTGATGGCGATGAAATCCGTGGCGTACAGACCGATCACGGCCTGGAAACCGCCGACCAGGTGCTGGTGTGCATGGGTAGCTACTCGCCCTTCCTGCTGACCCCGCTGGGTATCAGCCTGCCGATCTACCCGGTGAAGGGTTACTCTCTGACCATAGAGGTGAACAAGGACGAGGACGCGCCCCAGTCCACCGTGATGGACGAAACCTACAAGGTGGCCATTACCCGTTTTGACAACCGTATTCGCGCCGCCGGCACCGCGGAGCTGGCCGATTTCAACAAGGATCTGCCCGCTGCCCGTCGTGAAACTATCGCCCATTCGGTAAGCAGCCTGTTCCCGAAAGGCGGCAAGATGGAAGAGGCCCAGTTCTGGACCGGTTTCCGTCCCATGACCCCGGACGGCACCCCCATTATCGGTGGTACCCGTTACAAGAACCTGTGGCTGAACACCGGCCATGGTACCCTTGGCTGGACCATGGGAGCGGGCTCGGCGGCCCTGATTGCCGATCTGATTTCCGGCAAGCAGCCCGATATCGACAGCGACGGTCTGGCCTTCAGCCGCTACGGCTGAGGCAATTAAGACCGCCAAACTCCGGGCATGGCCCGGCGTTTGTGCAGGCTTTCAGCCCCACCGGTCCGGGTGTCGAGCATAGCTCCAACTGGACACCCAACGCCAAAAGACGCACTATGCCGTCTTTTGGCCTTTTCATTTCATGCTGCTTACTCTGCTTAACATAGTGGTGCCGGTGTTTGCCGTGGTGGCGGTAGGCGTTGTCTTTGGCCGGCGTCAGCGCAATCCCGACATGGGCTTTGTCAACCAGGCCAACGTGGCGGTGTTTTGCCCGGCCCTGGTGTTTTCCGCCCTAATCGATAACCCCGTTTCCCTTGGCGACAGCTGGCCGTTGATCCTGGCCGGTGCCCTTTGCATAGTGCTGCCCGGTGTGCTGTTGTGCCTGTTTCGCTTTCAGAGCCTGGAGCGGCGCACCCTGGTGCTGGCGGGCATGTTCCGCAATACCGGCAATATCGGCATTCCGCTGATGATGCTGGCATACGGGGAGGAGCAGCTCGGCGCCATTATCATACTGTTTGTGTTGTCCAACCTGATCCACTTTTCCCTCGGGCTCTTTATTTTATCCAGTGATGCCGGGCGTTGGCAGTGGCTGAAAAATCCCATTGTCTGGGCAGCGGTGGCGGGCATCTGGCTGGCGGATCACAAAAGTCTGCTGCCCGACTTTGTGTACACCAGTGCGGATCTGCTGGGGCAAATGGCGGTGCCCTTGATGTTGTTTGCCCTGGGTGTGCGACTGTCGTTGGGCGAGGTGGGTAACCTGGGGCTGGCACTGCGGGTCAACCTCGCCTATCTGCTGGTGGGAGCCGCCGCCTTTGCCCTGGTGGCCTGGACACTGCCACTGAGAGCCGAGTGGCTGCAACTGCTTGCGCTGTCGGTGATGTTACCGCCGGCGGTGCTGAATTATCTGCTTTGCGAACAATATCGTTGTCAGCCGGATAAAATGGCCAGCATTGTATTGCTGGGCAACCTGATGTCTGTGATCATTATTCCTGTGGTGGTATACGCCACCCTGCGCATATTTTAACCGTTCGGCGGTGCCAGGCCTGATCCAAATCAAACAAAAAGGTGGGCGTGATATTTTTCGAACGGTTAATAAAGCAAGCCTCTGTTCATTAACTGGTTTTAACTGTTTATACTGATTTTTTCATGTTCCACGCTATTCAGGGTCCGCATGTTCAAATGGTTTAAATCCGCCCGCGGCGGTACTCCCGTGGGCATTTATCTGACACCTTCTGCCCTCTACGCGGTGGAAGAGCAGTACCCACAACAGGTGCTGGAGCGACCGGTGGGCGCCGGAGAAACCATGGCGTCTGCCCTGACCGCCATGATCATCGACCGGCAGTGGCAGGGGCGCAGACTACGGCTGGCTTTGGGTCGTCAGGCCTGGCGCCAGGTGCAGCTCGACAAACCGGCCATGCCCGATGAAGAACTGGCCCAGGCCCTGCCCTGGTGCATGCGCGAGCTGGTGGATGAGCCGGTAGAACAACTGCTGTTTGACTATATCGATCTGCCGCCGGGGCCCCAGGGGGTGGCACGCATTGCCGTGTACTACAGCCGGCGGGCGCAATTGCAGACCCTGGTGGATGCCGTTACGCCCTTGTGTGAAATCGACACCCTGGGGGTGGACGAGCTGGCCATGGCCAACCTGCTCAATCCCGAGCAACGGGGCCTGATGCTGCATAAAATGCCCGGTCAGGAGCTGACCATGACCTTTATTCACCAGCGTCAATGGCATTTTTCCCGCACCATTCGTGGCTTTCAGGCGCTGGACGACGAGCGCATGGCGGTGGATCAGTTCGTGTTTGACAACCTTCTGCTGGAGCTGCAGCGCAGCATTGACTATGCTACAGGTCAGCTCCGTTTGAACCCGCCTGAGCAATGGTTTATGGCCTTGCCGGCCCGGGTTACTCCGGCGGTACAAACGGCCATTCGCCAGGTGTTTGACATTCAGCCAGAGTCGCTCAGCAATGAGCACCTGTCGCCGGTAAGCCTGCCGGCGTTGGGCATGCTGCGGGAGGAATGATCATGAAAACACGCATTGAGTTTTATCAGGCCGCGCTCAGGCCGGTGCGCGAAATTCCCACGGTACGTCATCTCGGGCTGGGTGTACTGGCGGTGGCGCTGTTATGGGCCATGGCTCTGGGCTGGCAGACCGTGCACAACCATCGCCTGAGCAAGAGCAATACGCAGCTGCAGTTGGCCCTGGGCAATGCCGAGCAGCATATCACCGGCCTGCAGCAACGGGTGGCCCAGCTGAATCAGCGTCAGGATGACGGCCAGCGCCGTCGGCTGGAGCAGGACATTCGCATTCGCCGTCAATTGTTGGGTGTGCTGGGCCAGGATAACCTGGTTTCCTATGCGGCCACCCTGGATGATTTGGCCCGGTTGTCCTGGCAAGGGGTGGCGCTGACCGGGCTGCAACTTGAAGGCCGTGCCATGACCCTGAGCGGAGAGGCTTCGAATGCCGCCGCCGTTCCCGCCTGGATTCTGGGCTTTGAAGGTCGTGATAGCCTGGTCCGCCGTGATTTTGGCAAGCTCGACATTCATCGCAGAGAGCCCGGTGCCCTGGCCTTTACCCTGCACAGTGACGGAGTAACCCAATGAAGCGCCGGCTGAACGCCCTGAGTGGCTGGTTTATGGCACGGCCACGGCGGGAGCGCTGGCTGTTGACCATTACGGTGTGGGCGGTGACCGGCTGGCTGGGGCTGGTGCTGTTTGAACAGACCGTCGCGGCCACCGGCCTGCGCCTGGCCGATGAGCGGGCCGGCCTGGAGCAGCGACTGAACGAACAACAAGGGCTGGCGAACGAGTTTGAACGGCGTATTGATGAGCTCACCGCCAGTGATCAGAGCCAGCGCATTGAGCGGCTAAATCGCCAACTCAACCGGCTCAATCAAAATGTGGATCAGCGCATGCGGGCCCTGGTGGGGCCTGAACAAATGGCCGGGTTGCTGGTGTCGGTGCTGGATCAGGGCAGTGGCCTTGACTTGCTTGGCCTGACCAACCTGCCTGCCCAGATCATTCCCGGTACCGCCGAAGGAGGCCAGGCCCTGTATCGCCATGTACTGGCCATGGAGCTCAGCGGCAGCTATCTGCAACTGCTGGATTATGTCAGGCGGCTGGAGGCCCTCACCGGGCGGATTTTCTGGCAAAGCCTGAGTTTTGAACTGGATACGCATCCGAACGGCCATATTCGGCTGGAGTTTTTCACCCTGAGTCAACATAAGGAGCTGATCCGTGGTTAATGCCAGTGCCCTGGTGCTCGCGCTGCTGAGTGCGTCGGCCGGAGTTCAGGATCCCACCCGGCCCCTATCGGGGCCGGCGATGGCCGTGGTACAAGACGAGTCTCAGCCCGCCACGCCGCGCCCCAGCCTGCAGGCCATTTTTACCGGTGGCGGCGTGGCGAGCGCCATTCTTGACGGCCGGCGCTATGTGCAGGGTGATACCGTAGGCGGCTATCGCCTGGTCCGCATTGCCGGCGAACGCGTGATACTGGAAGGGCAGGGCGAGCGCCTGATCCTGAGCCTGTTCCCTTCTTTTGACAATACGGATACACCATGAAACGGAAGATGAGTCCTCTTGCCCTGGCACTGTTGTGCGCCGGCCTGGCCGGGTGCGTGCACGCGCCCGACGGCAGCCTGCCCAAGCGCGCGCTGGATGAGGCGTTACGCACCACGCCGGATCCGGTGCCTGCGGCAGTTGAACAGGAATTGTTGAGTGTGCCGCGGCCGGTGGCAACTCGCGCGGCCACACCCCAGCGCCGTTTTGACGTTTCTGCCCGGGAGGTGGATGCCCGGGAGTTTTTTGCCGCCCTCGGCAATCAGCACAATGTCAGTATTGCCGTGCATCCTGAGGTGACCGGCACCATTACCCTTAACCTTCGCCGAGTGTCCCTGCCGGAGATCCTCGAGGCCATATCCGGCCTCTATGGTTATGGCATTGAGCGCCGTGGCGGCGTGTATCAGGTGTTTCCCAACGGCGTGCGTACCCGCACCTTTAACGTCAATTACCTGATGCTGGTCCGTAATGGCCAGTCCCAAACCGCCATCAGCGGCAGCAGCCTGGCCACCAGTGAAGAAGGGAGCGATGGTAGCGCTACCCGTATCAATACCGAGTCAAATAACGATTTCTGGCGAGATCTGGAAAGCGCCCTGGGCCGGCTGATTGGCGGCGAGCAGGGGCGGGTGGTGGTGACCAACCCGCAGGCCGGCCTGGTGACGGTGCGGGCAGCCCCCGACGAGCTGGCCCTGGTGCAGGATTTTCTGACGCGTGCCGAGCGTCAACTCAAGCGCCAGGTGATCCTGGAAGCGCGCATCGTGGAAGTGGAGCTGAACGATGGTTATGAGCAGGGCATTGAGTGGAACAACCTGTCGTCCGACGGCGGCCGAGCCACCGGCTCGACCAGCGCGTCTTATCCCGGCTTTTTAAGCCCGCTCTCGGATCTGCTGGGTGGCGGTGCCGTATTTACCTACACCGATGGCAACTTTGATGCCGTGGTCAATCTGCTGCAGACCCAGGGTGAGGTCAACACCCTGTCCAATCCTCGAGTGACCACCAGCAATAACCAGAAGGCGGTGATCAAGGTGGGTACCGATGAATATTTTGTAACCGACTTTTCCCTGACCACCACCACGGGAACCAGCGGCGTGTCGGAGCGGACGCCGGATGTGGAGCTGCGGCCCTTCTTCTCGGGCATTTCGCTGGATGTAACGCCACAAATTGCCGACGATAATCGGGTTTTGCTGCATATTCACCCGGCGGTCAGCGAAGTGGAAGATACGAACAAAATCATCGATTTTGGCGATGGTGCCTTTATCCTACCTCTGGCCAGAAGCACGGTTCGTGAGTCCGATACCGTGGTGGAGGCGGCGTCGGGCGAGGTGATTATTATCGGCGGCCTGATGCAGGAGAAACAAAGCGAGCAGGAAAGTGCCATTCCGCTGATCAGCCAGATTCCGGTATTGGGTAACCTGTTTAAAAACCGCAACCTGTCCACGCAGAAAAGCGAGCTGGTCATCATGCTGCGCCCCGTGGTGGTGGCGGCCAATACCTGGGAGCAGGAGTTGCAGCGTAGCCGGGATTTGCTGGAGAAATGGTATCCGCCTTCCCCTCTTGATGAACTGCACAGTGGAGTAAGGTAATGCACAAGGCCATCGGGACTGTGGTGATGCTGCTGCTCGGCGCCCCGCTGCAAGCGGAAGAGTTTCAGCCCGACTGGCAGGATCCGGTTTGGGCCGAGCTGATGGCGGCGCCACCGGCGGCCAGCGAACTGCATATTGCCGAGATCAAGCCCAGCCGGGAAGATGAACTGCGGGAAAGCCGCCATGCCGCCGAGCTGGCCCTGGTTGCCGGTGACTGGTCTGGTGCCGAGCGAATCCTGATGACCACCCTCGCCAGTCACCCTGATGCCCATGCCCTGCGGCTGAAACTGGCATCCTTACTCTATGGGCGCGGTGCCCTCGACAGTGCCCGCACATTGTTGCAGCAAGGGCTTAAAGCCGCCCCCGAGCATCCCTCGTTGCGCTTGACCCTGGCCCGCATACTGGCCGGAGAGCAACGTCATGCCGCCGCCTGGAAGGTACTTGACGGTGCCGCACCCGTGCTTGCCGAACACCTCGACTACTATGCGCTCAAGGCCGAGGCCGGGCGGCGCAGCAATCGGTGTGATGCTGCCATTCCCCTGTACCGACAACTGCTGACCCGGCAGGACAGCGGACCCTGGTGGTTGGGACTGGGGCTGTGCCAGCGCAGCCTGGATCAGGATTATACCCATGCCTTTGAGCAGGCCAGGGCCAGCGTGGATCTGGGCGTGGCTTCCCTTCAATTCGTAGAGCAGCAACTGGAGCACCATGCCACAACGCAAACTCACTAAACGCCTGGGTGAGCTGCTGATCGATCACGGCGTTATCACCCCGGCTCAGCTCGACACCGTGCTGCAAAAGCAGCATCAGCAAGGCGGCCGCATGGGGACCCTGCTGGTGCAGATGGGCATACTCAGCGAGCGTGAGCTGCTGGGGTTTGTGGCTGAGCAGCTGGGCATTCCGCTGCTTGATCTCAACAAGGCCAACATTGATCTGCAGGCGGTGAAATTGCTGTCTGAGGTGTACGCCCGCCGCTACCGGGCGCTGGTGATCGATGCCAACGACACCGAGGTTACCGTGGTACTGGCGGATCCGGCGGATCTGGATACGCAGGACGCCATTGGCAACTTGCTGGCGCCACGGGAAGTCCACCTGGCGGTGGCGCCCCACAGCCAGATGCTGGAGTTTTACGACCAGCTTTATCGGCGTACCGACGACATTGCCCACCTGGCCGGTCAGCTGTCGGAAGAGCACGCGCCCAGCCGGAATGTGATAGACACCGCCGGTCTTGAAGACAACGACGCCACCGTGGCGCGGCTGCTGAACTCGCTGTTTGAAGATGCCCTGCAGGTGGGGGCGTCCGATATTCATATCGAACCCGATCACAAGGTGATTCGCCTGCGCATGCGGGTAGACGGCATGTTGCAGGAAACCGAACTCAAGGAAGTGGCCATAGCCCCCGCATTGGTGTCGCGGCTCAAGCTGATGGCCGGACTGGATATTTCCGAGCGGCGCCTGCCTCAGGACGGACGCTTTGAACTCACCGTCAAGGCCAACCCGGTGGATGTGCGCATGGCCACCATGCCGGTGCAGCACGGTGAGGCGGTGGTGTTGCGGCTGCTTGATCAGTCCGGCGGCATTCGCAGTCTGGAGCAGGCGGGCATGCCGTCGTCCCTGCTCAGCGCCTTTCGTCGCAAACTGGCCAGCCCCAACGGCATTATTCTGGTCACCGGCCCTACCGGCAGCGGCAAAACCACCACCCTGTACGGAGCCCTGGCCGAGCTCAATACCCCGGACCGTAAAATCATTACCGCCGAAGATCCGGTGGAATACCGGCTGCCCCGAGTTAACCAGGTGCAGGTGAACGGCAAGGTGGGACTGACTTTTGCTCGCATTTTGCGCACCAGCCTGCGGCAGGATCCCGACGTGCTGCTGATCGGCGAAATGCGGGATCAGGAAACCGCGGAAATCGCCATGCGCGGCGCCCTGACCGGCCACCTGGTGCTGTCCACCCTGCATACCAACGATGCTCCCAGCTCGGCAATACGGTTGATGGACATGGGGGTGCCCGGCTATCTGGTGGCCAGCACCCTGAAGGCGGTGTTGGCCCAGCGCCTGGTTCGCAAAATTTGCAGTTACTGCAAGGTGGAGCATCGGCTTGATGCGGGCGAGCGCCAGTTTCTGATGCACCTGGATGCCCGCTCAGAAAGCGGCCGGTTTTATCGGGGCCAGGGCTGCGCCAGCTGCAACCACACCGGGCATAAGGGCCGGGTGGGGGTGTTTGAATGGCTGGAGATCAACCAGGCCATGGCCGATGCCCTGCGCAAACAGCACATCGAAGGCTTTGAGGCGGAAGTGGCACGCTCGCTGGGCTTTGTGACCCTGGCCCAGGCCGCCCTTGAGCTGGCGCTGCAGGGCGAGATTGCGGTGTCGGAAGTGCTGCGCCTGTCGGAGTGGGTGGACTGATGGCGTTTTATCAGTATCGCGCGCGCGATAGCCAGGGCCAGCTGCACGAGGGCCGCATGGAGGCAACGTCTCTGCGGGCCCTGGCCAGCAACCTGGCTCAGGCCGGGTTGATTCCGGTGGAAATGAAGGAAGCCCGCTCCGGCAGCAAGTCCTGGCTGGCCCTGCGCCAGTTTTTCAAGGGCGGCATCAAGCCCGAGGCGCTGCTGATCCTGAGCCGCCAGTTTGCGTCGCTCACGCGGGCCGGCATTCCCATTTTACGCATTGTGGAAGGCTTGCGCGATACTTCGGACGTGCGCGTGCTGAAAGAGGCGCTGAACGAGGTGGCCCAGGCCCTGAATCAGGGCCAGACCCTGGCCAATGCCCTGGCCAATCATCCCCATCTGTTTAACAGCCTGTTTGTGTCTCTGGTGGAGGTGGGCGAAAGCACCGGCCAGCTGGAGCAGGCGTTTTTGCAACTGTCCCATTACTATCAGCTTGAGCTGGACACTCGGCGACGCATCAAGGCCGCCATTCGCTATCCGCTGTTTGTGACCATTGCCATGGTGGCGGCCATGACGGTAATTAACCTCTATGTTATTCCGGCCTTCAGCGGCATTTTTGCCCGGCTGGGGGCCGAGTTGCCCTGGACCACCCGCTTTCTGATCGGCAGCTCCTACTTCTTTACCCATTACCTGGGGTTGTTGTTGGCGATTCTGGCCGGGGTGGTGGCCGCGGCGCTCTGGTATGTCAGCACGCCGGCGGGCAAACTGCGCTGGCACAAGACTCTGCTGCGCATTCCCATTGTCGGGCCCCTGATTAAGCGTATTTTGCTGGCCCGCTTTTGCCGCAGCTTTGCCATGATGCTGGCCGCCGGCGTACCCATCACCCGTGTGCTGCGCCTGGCCGGCAGCGCTACCGACAACGCCTTTCTGACCCAGGCGATTCACCGTATGGAAGAAGGACTGTCGTCGGGCGAGAGCCTGTCGTCGGTGGCCGCCGGCAGCGGAGTATTTACGCCCCTTATTATGCAGATGTTCCGAGTGGGTGAAGAAACCGGCCGGGTTGACGAAATGGTGATGGAGGCGGGCCGCTTCTACGAAGAAGAGGTGGACTACGACATTGCCAACCTCACCGCCCGCATTGAACCCATTCTGATCGTGGCCATCGCCGCCATGGTATTGGTGCTGGCGCTGGGGATTTTTACCCCCATGTGGGACATGGTGAATGTGGTCAAAGGGGGCTGACGGGCTTTTCCCTCCTTTTTGTGTTGAAAAGCATAAATTCTCACATTATGGGACTGGATTGACCGTGAAAGCCCCGCTATCATAACCGTCAATGTTTTGATTTTTACAATAAAAACATTAACTTTGGCGACAAATCAGCAACACGAACAAGCAAGGATACAATATGAAAAGAGCAGCGGGTTTTACCCTGATAGAACTGGTTATAGTGATCGTGATTCTCGGCATACTGGGTGCCGTGGCGGCTCCCAAGTTCCTAAATCTGCAGGGTGATGCATATGCGGGTAATATTAATAGCCTGAAAGGCTCTATTCAGTCTGCCTTGACTCTGGCAAATGCAAAAGCTGTGCTGGAAGGTAAAGATGGTGTTGGTGCTGATGATAGTGACGGTAATGCCACTGCAGTTACTGGCATCAAAGGTTACACTGATGTTGAATTTAAGTATGGCTATCCCATTGCTTCAGATGATGAAAAAGGTATTTTAGGTGCCTTACAAAGCGTTCCTAGCACAGAAGATTATACGTTAGATGATACAACAACCACTGGGACTTTGGTTATTCAGCCCAAAGGACGCTCTTCAGTAGATACAAAGTGTTTTGTGAAGTACACAGAAGCAAAAGATGCAGATACACCGGCTACAGTCGAAGCAAATACAGAATGTGAATAAACTTAAAATGGCGGCTTTGGCCGCCTTTTTTAACGCATTTACCTTATGATACGCCATCGGGCTTTTACTCTTATTGAAATGGTCGCCGTGCTGGTGCTGGTGGGCATATTGGCGGCGGTGGCAATTCCGCGCCTGCCGGTGAACAGCGACTTTGACGGTTCGCTGCAGGCTCGCAACCTGGCAGGGCTGCTGCGACTGGCCCAGCTCAGGGCCATGAACGATCCACTGGCTCTGCAAAGCGGCACTGAAATGGGCCGCTGTGGTGTGGTGGCTGTAACGACTGATGGTGTTTCATTGTCGTCGGATTGCAATTCAGCCTCTCTGTTAAGCGCGAATCAACTCCGTGATCCCGGTCAGTCAATTTGGTTGGGGGCGCAGGAGTTGCCGGTGACCGCCAATATCACCTTACCTTTTACACTGCAATTTGGCGACGTCGCATCCGATCCTGATTACCTCAGCGAAGCCAGCCGTTTGGGGCGGCTTTTTGTGAATGCCGGAGCCGGGTATCAGCCGCTGGCCAACACCCTGCAAATTACCCTTGCCGGGAAAACCGTACTGATTGAACCCGAGGGCTATATTCATGTTGCGCCGTAATGCCGGGCTTAGCCTGCTGGAGTATGTGGTGGGCCTGGCGGTGTTGGCTATTATCCTGGTGGGGGTAGGGCTGTTTTTTTTAAGTCAGCCCCGGCAGCTGGATCCGGTGTTTCAGTTTCGCGCCGTAGCCCTGGCCGAAGCCCTGGCCGAGCAGGTGCTGGCGGTCACGTATGATGCAGCCAATAATCTGCAGGAGCAAACCCGCTGTGGCATAGATGGGGCAGATGTCTGTGAAAATCAGGCAACAATACCAACAGACGCCGAGATAAACGACTTTACCCATGTGGATGATTTTCGCCTCTGGTGCGATGAAGGCAACGCCATTGCCGGCAACGCGCTTGCGCAGCAACTGGGGATGAGCCGAACCGCACTCTATGCCCGCTATTTGGTACAAACCTGTGTCACCATCGGCACCGATGATGCCGGCACTACTTTCAAAAAGGTAGACATCACCGTTCGGGATCAAAACGGCAGTGATCTTTCCTTTACCCTGCACAGGTACAATATTCGATGAAGGCGCGCGGTTTTACCCTGCTGGAGCTGGTAATTGTGATGGTGCTGATTGGTATCAGTGCCGTATTTGGCACCCGTTTTATCGCACACATGGCCGAGGGCTACATGGGGAATACAGAGCGTGCCCAGGCTCTGGCCGGCGCCCGTTTTACCCTGGAACGCCTGCGCCGGGAGCTGGCGCTGGCTTACGGCCCCAGTGTGTATTTCAGTGATAGCAAGCGCTGTATTTCCTTTGTGCCCACCCTGGCTGCCGGCACCTATCAGGGCTCGGTCAAATCTGCCACTGCCAGCTTTGTGGTGCCTCTCAGCCTGCAGAAGCAGGTGCCTCAGGGCAGTTTTATGGCCATTCGGGCCGCCAGCGGCGAGGCTTTGTGGAGCGACTTTCCAGCCGCCGCGCCCGACAACAATGTTTATCTGGTGCAGAAGGAATACAGTGGCAGCAGTTTCGACTTTGATGATGTGTTTAATGATCCCACGCTGATCAACTTTGATCGCGATGGCTTTGGCCTGCGCTATACCCTGATCAGGGCCGAGCAGGTGCGTTATTGTGCAACCGGCGGCAGCCTGTTTCGTCAGGTTAAAACCGGTGCCGATTGGGGGGATGGCGTGCTTATGTTGACCGGACTCACATCAGAGAGACCGTTTTTAGACTACGATGAGTCCAATCAATTGGTTCAGTTGCAACTGATCCTGAGCACGCGGGATGGCGAACTGGTACTGCCAGGACAATTACAGGTGACCTATGCACCCTGACCACAATCAAAAAGGCAGCATGTTGCTTAGTGTGCTGTTTATTCTGCTTATTTTGTCTGCGCTGATGGCTGCCATGGTCACCCTGTCGGGTCAGAGCAGCCGTCAACTTGCCTACGAAACACTGGCTCTCAAGGCGAGGCTCGCCGCCGAGTCAGTGCTGGAGCAAAAAGTATTCGTGTTGCTGGATAAAATCACTGAAAACGAAACCATCACGTCAGACGTCGCCGGTTGTGAAGGAAATGCGAGTGTTCCGAATACCGATACAGTTGCCGGCGTTACCCAGGTTAATGTGATTGCCACCGGTACCTGCATCGGCGGCGGCATTGCCGTGATCCGTAATATTGAAGTTGAGGTGATAGAGTGAAAAAAAATGACTGGCTATGCCTGGCAGCCCTGATATTACCTCTGCCTACTCTGGCGGACGAAGGCAGCATTGCCGCGTTGTTTCCCTATGCCGCACAAAGCCATAGCAATAACGGCAAAGTTGAAATGCATGCAAGCGCCCGAATTGACGGAACCAAAGACAAGCTCGGCTATCTGGACTTCAAAAACTCGGGAAAAAACAGTCATGACGATGACGATGACGATGACGATGACGATGATGGATATAAAAAGGCGAGCCTGGGTATATGTGATTATGATGATCAGGCTTGTAAACTGAGTTACCGTATTTTCAATCAGGAACTGCCATCTACGGCCGACTTTCGTCGTCAAGAGGTACGCTTTCCTGACTCGGGCGCGTTTAATAAAACCAACTCTTCTCACAAGGTTTATTGTGAAAACGGCACTAGAAAAGACTCAAAGACCCATTTTAAGGAAATAAAGGTTAAAGACAGTTGCAAATTGACTCTGACTAATAATGCCGGGGAATTTCGCATCAAGGCGATGCAGATCGAGGATGGAGGGCAAGTAACGCTGCCCGCTGGTGATTACTGGATTGAAACGCTGGAAATGGATGGCGGGCGCCTGGTGGTTTCCGAAGGTCAGGCCAATGTCTACATTAACGAAAAAATCAGCATAAAAAATGCGGGTAGTCTCGATCGCCTTCATATTTCTGCGCCTTATGATGAAATCAAACTTGATAACTCAACTTTCAACGGTAGTCTACTTACGAATAAAAAACTGACAATTGATGGCTTCGGCTCAACAGTAACAGGAAGGGTTGTGGCGGAAGAGCTCGAACTCGAAGGAACACTGATCCTGAGCAGCGGAGACTATTACTTTAAAAAGGTAAAACTTGAGGATGAAGATAATAAGGTCATCTCAAGACTGACATCTTCAGGAGACGTTCAACTACACATTGAAGAAGAATTGAAGCTGGAAGACAAAGCCCAGCTTGGTGAAGAAAATCAGCCAATCACTGTGTATGTATATGGTGAACTGGATGCATATCGTAACGACGACGACGACGACGACGACGACGACGACGACGACGACGACGACGACGACGACGATGACGACGACGACGATGACGATGACGACGATGACGATGATGACGACGATGATGACGGCAGCGACAATGGCCAGAAAGGTAAAGTTCAGCTTTATGACAACGCCAGGCTCCATGGCTTTGTTTATGTGAATGGCAAGCTTGAGTTAAAGAAAAATGCAGGAATTTTCGGTGCAGTTAATGTTGTCGATTTGAAAATGAGTAAGGGCAGTTTCATCAATTATGCCCCTCGTGGCGATTCCGCGGCGTCGGTACATCACTACGAATTACACCTTAATGGCTGTGCCGAGCAACTGACTGTCTATGCCTGTGCCGACGAAAGTTGTAACGAACTCTATGACGGCAAGGCCAAGTTACATGTCAAGGCCAATGGCTCTAACCTGGCGAACTTCAACAATTTCTATGGCAGTGAATCTCAGTCGTTGAAGAAAACGCCGAGCTATCCCTTTACCATGGTGGTACAGAGCGATGGCAAGGGCGGCAATATGGATCCCGACGCTGCTCACCCCCTGGTTTGTTATGTGAACGGTGAAAAAACCTGTACCGTGACCGCAGCCAGTGGTGGGGGGGATGCCGGTACCTTTTCCTTTGATGTGGACACCGCCTACGCCGGTGATGGGGCACCCATTTCCTTTAGCGGTGGCTGTCTCGACACCGAGGGCGAAGTCGAGGTGAAGTTTGGCTTTGACCGCAACGACAGTGGCGATAACAAGAACATTACCGTGTACGGGGCCGATGGAAAGTCGATCGCGACCCTCAGTGCGGGCGAAGCACGCACCATGACCCTGCCGGTGAGTGGCGCTAGACTGAGCTACCCTCATGCCGACTTGCTGACCTTGAGCGTACAGCAGGTATTGCCGCAGGGTGGTCTGGGTTCTCAGCTCACCGACAAGGCCGCCTTTGTCCCCTTGGCCTGGCAGGTGCAGCGGGATGCAAACTGTGGTGACAGCAGCGGTTTTGTCTATTCTAACCATGCTGGCAGTTGTGTCGTGTTGGGCGCGGCGGGTGAACCACTCGGGTTCTCGGTGGCGGCCCTCGACGCGAACGAGCAACTGCTACCACTGGATTGGCTGGCGGACCGAATGTCGACCGACCTCATTCATGCCAGTCTGGAAAATGGTGCGCTGAAACCGTCCAAGGATTATGCCCTGAATGATAACGGTGCCGAAGCGACCTTTTCCACCCATCAGTTTGCCAGTGATATTGTGGGCCGACTGCAGGTGAAGGTAGACGATTGGCAAGCGGCTTATATTGCAGGTGACGACACCAGACTTGTCACTCAAGGCGACAGTGCCTATGTCGGCCGCACCGTGCCCGCGTCGCTTAAGGTCACTGCCATCTCCGGTGATATTGAAGGTGATGTGATTTATGCAGGTGTCGAAGAAGCGCCCAACTTCAGCACCAAGCCTGCATTTACCGTGGTCGGGCTGGACGCTGATGGTAATACCCTTGCCAGTTATAGCGGTGAGTTTGCCGGCGGGCTTGAAGAGAATGTACTCATTAACCTGAATTCCTCACTGGATTACAACCTGCTTGAATGGGATTTTAGTGAACCCAGCCATGGGCAACACAGCATTACCATAAATACCGACAGCCTGGTATTTCTGAAGAACGTTCCTTTTCGGGAGATGTCACTGGATTTGCCGCTTGAGCTGACCATCAGTGCGCATGACTGCGATAAAAATAATGAGTGTATTGAGATAGAGGAAAAACAAACCACCCTTGCTGACGAGGCCGATAAACTGCGCTATGGCTTTATCACTCTCATGGACACTGAGGTGAAAGTGGGCGAGGCGGGCACCATGGCCAGCAAGTTGAACTACTATGGCGATGATCTGAACACCCTGAAGGAAGACGGTGATACTGACTACAGTTTGTCGGATGGCGACACTCCGAAGGGGAGTTTACCAGACGGCGCCAGTTTCCCAGGCTTGTCTGTAAAGTCTGGTAATAAAAAGGTGATTGATGTTGCTCCTTATAGCAGCGAACAAAAAAACATCGAAGTGACTATTGAGAACTTGCCCGCCTGGTTGAAGCTCGCTGATCAGGAGAAGGCCGGTGAGCTGACCAACCCGTCCGCCATGCTGGACATACTCAGCAACCCCAGGCTGCGGGCCAGTGACCGAACCTATAACCGGCGCGAGGTCATTCGCTAGGCATAAGGAAGCTGTACAAATTGTGACATGGATGTCTTCAATATTGTTCACAACTGTTTATCATGGAGCCTTATAAAAAATAACAAAACACGGTAAGGATACCTAAAGTGCGCGAGGACAATCACACCACGCTGGCGTCTGTCGGATCGGACGCCTTCACCCTGGAGCACAGTCTCAAGTTCAAACGGCAGTTGTTACAGCACGTGTTCGATAATGCCCTGGAGTCGATCATTGTCACCAATGCCGACGGCGTTATCGAACGGGTCAATGCCGCCTTTACACAGATTACCGGCTACCGGGCCGAGGAAGTGTTGGGTAAAACGCCCCGGCTGGTGCAGTCGGCCCGCCACGAGCCCGACTTTTACAAACGCATGTGGCATCAGCTGCTGCTCACCGGCAGCTGGAGCGGTCAGGTCTGGAACCGGCGCAAGTCGGGTGAGGTGTATCCGCAGTGGCTGAATATCAATACCCTCACCAATGAGCTGGGCGAAGTCACCCATAGGGTGGCCATCGGTCACGATCTCAGCGGCCAGCGCAGTGTTGAGCAGGACCGCACCCCCTTTACCTTTAAGGATCCGTTAACCCAGCTGGGCAATCGCCAGTTGCTGACATCGCGGCTTGAGCAGGCGCTGGCCGAGGCGCAACGCAACCGAATTCGAGTTGGGCTCATGGTGGTTGATCTTGGCCGTTTCAAGGCGCTGAACGAGCAGCTGGGCATGACCTGGGGTGACGATGTGCTGCGCCAGCAGGCCCGTACCCTGCAAGCGGCGGTAGACGAGGCCGACACCCTGGTACGGCTGCAGGGCGACATCTTCGCCGTGTTGCGTCACAGCCGTGCGGAAGACACCGCCATGGCCCAGCTGGCCGACAAACTGCTTGGTTTGTTGGCCCGGCCCCTGGTACTGGCCGACAATAATGTCGTGTCCATGCAGCCCAGCATTGGCATTGCGGTGTATCCGCGGGATGCCCGCGAGCCGGAAAATCTGCTGCAGGCGGCGGAGCACGCCCATGCCATGGCCAGGCGCAACGGGCGTAACCGGTTTCAGTTTGTGGATCAGCGCCAGCATGAGTTGCATCACCGGGAGCTGGTGATTGAGCACAGCCTCAGCCATATGCTCAATACCGGTGAAGCGGACGGGATCAGCCTGCATTACCAACCGCAGATATGCCCGGTCTCGGGAGCCATCACGGGACTTGAAGCCTTGTTACGCTGGACTCATCGCAGCCTGGGCCAGTTGTCGCCCGCCGAATTTATTCCGGTGGCGGAGCAAAACGGGCTGTCGGTGCGGCTCGATCGTTGGGTGATAGAGCAGGTGTGCATTCAGATGGAAGCCTGGCAACGGCAGGGAAGGCGGCCCCCGGTGGTGTCGGTCAACCTCTGCGCCGACCAGTTTAGCCAGCCCGACTTCTGTGACTGGATTAGCGCCACCGTGGCCCGCTTTGGCCTTGCCCCGGCGGCGTTCAAGCTGGAGGTGACCGAGTCTACCATGGTGGAGCAGATGGGCGCCGGGGTCGGCATGCTGCGCCGGCTGCGGGAGCAGGGTTTTTTGCTGTCGCTGGACGACTTTGGCACCGGCTATTCGGCGTTGTCCTGCCTGCACCGCCTGCCCCTGGATGAGCTCAAGATTGACCGCAGCTTTATGGTAGAAGCCTGTGAAAGTCCGCGTGCCCTGACGTTGTTGCACACCATAGCGCAATTGGCCCGGCAAATGTCATTAAGCCTGGTGGTGGAAGGGGTAGAGCTACCCGAACAGCTGGCCCTGCTGAAGGAGTTTGGCCCGCTCACGGTACAGGGATATTACTATTTCAGGCCCATGCCCGCGCATGATGTGTGTGCCTTGCTGCCGGCGGCCCCCTGACGCGGCTTTCAGCGATATTACACAACCCGACACCTACCCCCCCACCTTGGCGGGGGGGTAGGTGTCTCGCATCTCATGCTGCTCCATATACGCCGCCAGTCGTGCCTGTTGCTCGGGGGTAAGGCGCAGTCCCAGCTTGCTGCGTCGCCACAGCACATCGTCGGCACTGTGGGCCCATTCCTGCCGCATCAGGTAATCCAGCTCTCGCTGATACAGGCCGGCACCAAAATGCTCGCCCAGATCTGCGGTGTCTGCGCAGCCCTGTAAAAAGGCCCGGCACAGGGTGCCATAGCTGCGCACATAGCGGTGTATCAGGGCGTCAGCCAGCCAGGGGTATTCCGAGGTCAACTCGGCGGCCAGGCTGTCATGGCTGCTAAAGTCGCCGCCCGGCAGCACCAGTCGCTGGGTCCAGGGCGCGGTGGCCTGGGGTAGATGCTCGGCCAGTTGATTGACCGCGTCTTCCGCCAGGGCGCGAAAGGTGGTGATCTTGCCGCCAAACACCGACAGCAGCGGGGCATCGTCTTCGGGGGCGTCCAGTAACAGCTTGTAGTCCCGCGAGGCTTTCTGGGCACGGCCATCACCATTGGCCATCAGTGGCCGCACGCCGGCGTAGCGGTAAATCACATCGGTCGGAACAACTTGGCGGCGAAAATGGGCGTTGGCCACGGCACACAGATAGTCGATTTCCTTATCACTGGCGGTGGCGTCGGCCGGCTCGCCGTCATGATCCACATCCGTGGTGCCAATCAGGGAATAATCCCGCTCATAGGGCAGCACAAACACAATGCGGCCGTCCTCATTCTGCAGAATATAGGCTTCATTCCCCTCATGCAGCCGAGGCACCACCATGTGGCTGCCCTTGACCAGTCGCAGGGTGGCCGGTGGCGGGCTGGATAATACGCTGCCAAACAACCGGCTGGCCCAGGGGCCAGCGGCATTAACCAGAGTCCTGGCGTGGAGTATTCGCCGTTGGCTACTGGTGTGTTCAAGTTCTACTCGCCACAGGCCGTTTTCCCGCTCGGCCTTTGCACAACGGGTACGGGGTAAAATGGTGGCGCCGCGCTGCGCGGCGGCCATGGCGCACAGCACCACCAGGCGGGCGTCGTCCACCCAGGCATCGGCATATTCAAAGGCCAGCTGAAGATGCGGCTGCAGCGGACTGTGCTCCCCCAAACGCAGGGTACGCGACGCCGGCAGTCGATTCCGCCGAGCCAGGTGATCATAGAGCCATAGCCCCAGGCGAATCATCCAGGCGGGTCGCAGGTGGGGGCGGTGGGGCAGGCGAAAGCGCATTGGCCAGATAATGTGCGGAGCGGCCTGCAGCAAAATCTCCCGCTCGGTCAGGGCTTCGCGCACCAAGCGGAATTCGAACTGCTCCAGGTAACGCAGGCCGCCGTGAATGAGTTTGCTGCTGGCCGACGAGGTGGCCGAGGCCAGATCGTTCATTTCGCACAGGGTCACGGAAAGCCCCCGTCCGGCGGCGTCCAGGGCAATGCCGACACCGTTGACGCCGCCACCGATCACCAGCACATCCACCGGTTCCGTCATGAGGGCTCTGCCCAGTGTTGAGCGCGGGTCACCGCCTTTTGCCAGCCCCGGTAATGCCGTTCGCGGTGCTGGCTGTCCATGTTAGGGCCGAACTCGCGGTCTACCGCCACACACTGCGCCAGCTCGTCGGTGTCTTTCCACAGGCCGGTGGCCAGCCCCGCCAGAAAGGCCGCCCCCAGGGCGGTGGTTTCCAGCAGTTTGGGCCGGACCACTCGGCTGTGGGTGATGTCGGCCTGAAACTGCATTAAAAAGTCATTGGCGGCGGCACCGCCGTCCACCTTGAGAGCCGCCAGCCGCAACCCGGCGTCCTGTTGCATGGCGTCGAGCAGATCCCGGCTCTGAAAGGCGATGGCTTCCAGTGCGGCACGTACAATGTGATGGCGGTTGGCACCCCGGGTCAGCCCCACCAGGGTGCCGCGGGCGTAGGGATCCCAGTAGGGCGCGCCCAGGCCAGTAAAGGCCGGCACCAGATAGACGCCGTTGGTGTCGTTCACCTGCCGGGCACAGGCCTCGCTGTCGGCGGAGTGGCCGATCAGCCCCAGCTCGTCCCGCAGCCACTGGATTACCGCACCGCCCATAAACACCGAGCCTTCCAGCGCATAGTTCACGCCGCCATCGGCGCCCACCGCCAGGGTGCTGAGCAGGCCGTGGCGGGACTCCACCTTTTTCTGGCCGGTGTTCATCAGCATAAAGCAGCCGGTGCCGTAAGTGTTTTTGACCATGCCCTTGTGAAAGCACAACTGACCGAACAGCGCCGCCTGCTGATCGCCGGCGATGCCGGCAATGGGCACCTCCACCCCCAGGTTCGCCTGGCCATACACGGCGCAGGATGATTTCACTTCGGGCAACAGGCTGGCGGGAATATTCAGTGCTTTCAGCAGCAGCGGATCCCACTCCAGGGTATTGATATTAAACAGCATTGTGCGCGAGGCATTGGTGTAGTCGGTCACATGCACCCGGCCTTCGGTCAGCTTCCACACCAGCCAGGTGTCCATGGTGCCAAACAGCAGGTCCCCGGCCTCGGCCTGCTCCCTGGCGCCGGGCACGTTATCCAGCAGCCAGCGAATTTTGGTGGCGGAAAAATAGGCGTCTGGCACCAGGCCGGTGCGGGTTTTTATCTCCTGCACCAGGCCTTGTGTCTTTAGCTGCTCGCACAGGGGGGCGGTGCGTCGGCACTGCCACACAATGGCGTGATGAATGGGCAGGCCGGTGTGTTTGTTCCACACCACGGTGGTTTCCCGCTGGTTGGTGATGCCAATGCCGCTGATCTGCTCGGGGCGTACGCCGGTCTTGGCCAGCACCTCGGTCAGGGTGGCCCGCTGGGTGGCCCAGATTTCGGTGGCATCGTGCTCCACCCAGCCGGCCCGAGGATAATGCTGGGTAAATTCCCGCTGGGCCATGGCCACCACTCGGGCCTGGTGGTCGAACAAAATGCTGCGGGAAGACGTCGTGCCCTGATCCAGGGCCAGCACATAGGGTTGGTCGCTCATTATCGACGCTCCTTGTGATCAAAGAGGGGGCGGCAGGCGGCGGGCAGCTTGGGCCGCCAGGGCTTGCGCGGTCCGGCCGTCAGGGCGCCGCTTTTATCATTAATCCAGCCTGCCAACTCTCGGCCACAACCGGTGCCGGGGGGCACGGCCTGCTGAGACACACAGTGTGGGGACTGGGTCGGGCAGTGCAGGCGCACGTGAAAATGGCTGGAATGGCCGAACCAGGGTCGCAGCCGGCCAAGCCAGGGGGCGTCGCCATAGGTTTTGCACATGGCCTGCTTGATCAGCGGGTGCACAAAAATGCGACTGACACGTGCGTCCTGGGCGGCCAAGGCAATCAGCTGGCGCTGATTATCACCAAAATGGCGGTTAAGAATATACAGCTTGTGATCCACCATATCCCGAGCGCGTGACGGCAGGGGCCCGTTTCCGGGGCGCAGCCAGATGTCCGCATCCAGTCCGGTCTGGTGGCTGCGGTGACCGTAGGCAAAGGGCCCGCCGTGGCGCCTGGCGATGTCGGCCACCAGCATGGGCGGCAGGCCGGCCTGTTGCGCCCTTTTACCCAGGGCCTGCAGATAGTCGATGAGCTGCGTCTGGCCGTAATAACGCTGTCGCTCGGCGCGCACCACCCGGTAGCCGGCGCCGGCTTGCGGCAGCGCCCGCGCGTTGGTCTGACAGCCGGCGGCATAGCCGCCAATGGCCTCGCCCCATGCCGCAAGGGGCAGGATCAGCAGGGTTGTCAGGCAGACGGCTTTGATCATGAGGTAATGCAGTCCTTTGGCCATATGACTCCATTATTTATGGGGTTGCGGTTTTTTGCTAGGGTAGCGGCTTTTGACCCGTTCGGAATTCCATCATGACCATGCAGCGCCTGACCGTGCAACAGTTATTACAGCAGCCCCTTGAATATGTGCTGCAGCCGCCCGCCTTTCGCTTTTACGCCACTCAGGTGTCCGTGCTGCTGGCCAGCCTGATGGCGGTGGCGTGGTCGTTGCTGGATGGGCAAGGCGGCTTTGAGCTGATGCACTATGTGGGGCTGGTGTTTGGCGGCGTGCTGCTGCTGGTGAGCCTTTGGCCCGCCAGCTGGAGCCGTCAGCGGCTGATTAACCTGGCGTTCGATGCCGAGCGGCTGTATCTGGTGAATGGTAATAGCAAACAGGTGGTGAGCCTGCCCAGGACGCGGGTGCGGGCGGTGAACAAGGGCAAGCTGCCGGGCCACGACGGCGCCATTATCGCCTTTACCCTGGATTTGCAGCTCGATGAGCAAGAGCTGGACCAGGTGCATCAGACCCTGGAGACTCAGGCCGAGGAGCGTTTTGCCCTGGGTGAAGGCCGTTATCGCTTTGGTTTTGTCGCCAACTGGCAGCCTCGGCGCAAGCTGCTGGCCGCCATCGCCCCCCTTGCCCCCATCGTGGTGGTGGAGGAGCCGGCAAAGGGCGATGACGACGACGAGTGGGACGACTGACAAAAGATAAAACCGGTTGCCTCAGGTGCGAAATACCGCCACCACCTGCTGCAAGCCTTGGGCCTGTTCGGCAATGTCCTGACTGGCGTGGGCGTTGTTGCGCACCGACTGCACCGTGTTGTCGGTAATGTCCCGAATCACGACCACGTTTCTGCCAATTTCGTTGGCCACGCTGCTCTGTTGCTCAATGGCGGCGGCAATCTGAGTGGCCATGTCGGAGATCTCGGTGACTTCCCGCGTGATGTCGTCAAGCACGATCTCGGCCTGTTGCGCCTGCTGACTGCTTTCCTGGCCGTGTTCGCGGCTTTGGTAGATGATGTGTACCATGGCCTCGGTTTTGCCCTGCAGTGAGCCGATGATGGTGGCAATTTCCTGCGTGGCATCCTGAGTCCGGGCGGCCAGGGCCCTTACCTCATCGGCCACCACGGCAAAGCCACGGCCCTGGGGTCCAGCCCGGGCGGCTTCAATGGCGGCATTGAGCGCCAGCAGGTTGGTCTGATCGGCGATCTCGCGAATCACCTGCAGCACATTGCCGATGGTTTCACTCTGGCGCGACAGCTCCTCAATGCTGCCTACCGACGCCTCCAGCTGGTCCGCCAGGCGGCGAATGTGCGCTATGGTGCCCTGCACCTGTTGTTGCCCCCTGGCGGCGTTGTCGTTTGCTTCACCCGCCTTGATGGCGGTGTTGTCGGTGTTGCGGGCTATGTCGTCTATGGTAGTGACCATTTCGGTGACGGCGGTGGCCACCTGCTCGGTTTCCTGCTGCTGCCGCTCAATGTCGGCGGCGGTGGTGGCGGCATTGGTCGACAGTTGGGAGGTGGTCTGGTTCATGGTGTTTACGGCCTGGTTGACCTGCATGATCACCTCGCGAAATCCCTTGAGCATGATATTGAGGGCATCGGCCATTTCCGCCATCTCATCCCGGCTGTGGGTGTCGATGTGCAGGCCCAGATCGCGGTTGCGGTGAATGCGCAGCACGGCATCGCGTATTTGCCGAATCGGGCGAAAGATGGAACGGCCGATAAGCGCGGCCACCAGGGCGGTGAGCAGCAGCATGGCCACAAATACCAGGCTGGCGGAGCGGCTGGCCCGATCAAGGTAGGCCTGCAGCTCCTGCTCAATGGCGGTAACGGTGTCGTCCAACAGGGTTTCCGTGCTTTCAATGGTCTGGTGCATGGCCAGTTGCAGGCCCTGCTCACTGTTCAGGCCGATGCGTTGCAGCCCGTCGGCATAGGCCATAAAGCGCGCCCGGTAATGGTTGGCCTGAGTGTGGGGCAGGCCCAGGGTGTCGAGTTGTGCCAGCAGGCGCTGGTGCAGCGCGCTAAAACGTTCGACGTAGCGCAGTTCGTGGCGCAGCATAAAGTCCTTTTCGGCCCGGCGCAGCTGCAGCAAGGTAACCAGAATGGGGTCGGCGCCGTATTGATTGAGCTCGTCCTCCACCTGATGCACGGCCCGGCGCAGCTCGCCCTCCAGGCCGGATTCGTGATCCAGCCCCAGGGTCTGATAGCCGGCGACCACGGCTTCAAAATCCTTGCCGTACTGGGCGAAAAGCCGATCCAGGCTGGTCAGGGCATCCAGGGGCAGTTGCTGCCGTTCCAGCAGGCCGCGCAATTCCGCCAAATGGCCGTGTGTCTGGGTCAGTTGCCGGTTGAAATCGTGCAGATAAGCCAGGTCCAGACGCGCCATAAAATTCTTCTCACTCCGGCGCAGGCCGAGCACGTCGTTGGTCAGAGTCATGGCCAGTGCCTTGCCATGGTTCAGGGTGTTGATGGTATTCAGGGTATGGGTGAACAGCACGAATAACATGCCCATGGCGGCGACCACCACCAGGGTATTGAGTACCAGTTTGTGTTTTATTTTCATCCGTTTGTTTTTCTCGTTATCGGAACAGCGAAAAGCAGGGGGGAGAAGGCGCCCGCCAGGGGGCGCCCGGGATTAACGCAGGAACGGGTTATGCTGGCGCTCGTGGCCAAAGGTGCTTTCCGGACCGTGGCCGGGCACAAAGGTAATGTCGTCCCCCAGCGGCAGCAGGGTTTCCCTGATGCTGTCGAGTAACTGCTGGTGATTGCCGCCGGGAAAGTCGGTGCGGCCAATGCTGCCCTGAAACAGCACATCGCCCACAAAGGCCAGTCGTTGCCCCTTGTGCACCAGCACCATATGTCCCGGGGTGTGGCCGGGGCAGTGGTACACCTCAAGGGTTTCTTCGCCCACGGTGACGGTGTCACCGGCGCCCAGCCAGCGGTCCGGCGTAAAGCCCGGCACCGGGTCAAAGCCAAACATTTGCACCTGCTGGGGCAGGCCGTCTATCCAGTAGGCGTCGGCTTCGCCGGGGCCCTCTACCGGCACACCGGTGCGGGCCTGAAGCTCGCCGGTGGCGCCCACATGGTCCAGGTGGCCATGGGTGAGAATAATGCGCTCAAGAGTGAGATTGCGCTCAGCAAGGGCCGCCAGCAGGCGTTCGGTTTCCCCGCCAGGATCAATCAGTGCCGCCCTGTTGGTGGCCGAGCACCACACCAGGCTGCAGTTTTGCATAAAGGGGGTCACCGGCAGGGTGATACGGTTCAGCATGGTAATTCCTTTAACATAACATTCAGGGCTGGGAAATCTGCGCTTCGGGCCGTTGTGCCAGCCAGTGGGCCAGCTCCTCGGCCTCGCCCCGTTTGACGATACGATCTTCCTTGGCGGCCTGGTGACGGGCATAAATCGGGTCGTAATAGCTGCCCAGCAGGGTGGCGATCCACTCGTCGTGGCCACCACAGCCATGGCCGGCCCGCTGCTGGCGCACGGCTTCGCTTACAATTTCCGATAGCCGGCGCCACTCCCGGTCGCCCAGGCGCTTATACAGTCGCTTGAGGCTGTCCTGCAGGTAGTGCTCCAGCCGGTCAAAGTCGTCGTTGAAGTGGTGTTGCATGGTCTCCACGTAATCGTGGCGAATTTGCCGCACCCGCTGCTCAAAGGGTACTTCCAGCAGCAGCAGCGGCATTTGCTGCATGCGCTCATAGAGGGGCAGGGGCACCGGGCAGCGGCCGATCATGGCGCTTTCGTCTTCCACCAGCCAGCCCTGAATGCCGGCCTTGCGTTGTTTCATGCGGGCAATGGCGAGGCGGTTTTCAAAGTTGATGGGGGTGGGTTGAGGCTCGCCCCAGTGACCAAAGCTGGAACCCCGGTGGTGGGCATAGCCTTCCAGATCCAGCGACAACGGGCTGCGCGCCAGCCAGTCGGTCTTGCCGCTGCCGGTCAGGCCGGTGAGCACATAGCCGGGCCCGGCAAAGCCCTGTTCAATTTCTTCAAGCAAGCGGCGGCGCAGCGCCTTGTAGCCGCCCTTTACTCTGGCCACCGGGCGGCCGGCATCATGCAGCCATTGCTGTACCGTCTGGCTGCGCAGGCCGCCGCGAAAACAGTAAATCACGCCGTTGGGGTGTTCGCTAAACCAGTCCAGCCAGCCCTGTAGCCGCGCTTCACGCACCTCGCCCGCCACCAGCCGGTGACCCAGTTCAATGGCCGCCTGCTGGCCCTGTTGCTTGTAGCAGGTACCCACCTGCGCACGCTCGTCGTCGGTCATCAGCGGCAGGTTGGTGGCAGCGGGAAAGGCGCCCTGAATAAATTCTACCGGGGCGCGCAGGTCCAGCATGGGCACATCGCCGGTCAGCAGCCGGTCGAGATCGGTTTCCAGCTCAGGCATCCACAACCTCAATGCGGTGTTCACCGGCAGGGATCAGCTCGCCGATGGGGGACAACTCGAGATCATGGCGGGCCGCCACGCGCAGGAAGTCGTCAATGGCCCCGGGGCGCACCGCCACCAGCAGGCCGCCGCTGGTTTGCGGATCGCACAGAATGTGCTGCTGGCGCTGAGTGAGCGGGGCCAGCTTGTGGCCGTAGGCGTCGAAGTTGCGCAGGGTGCCGCCGGGCACGGCGCCGGCCTGCAGGTAGTGGTCCAGGTTGGGCAGCAGCGGAATATCCGCCATGTGCAAAATGGCGCTGACATCGGCGCCTTCGCACACTTCCACCAGGTGTCCGAGCAGGCCAAAGCCGGTGACGTCGGTCATGGCGCTGACCCCTTCCAGCGCGGCAAAGTCCTGACCGGGCTTATTAAGCTGGCACATCACTTGCGGTGCAAGCTGGCTGTCTTCGTCCCGCAGCACGCCCTTTTTCTGGGCGGTGGAGAGCACGCCAATGCCCAGGGGCTTGGTCAGAAACAGCACATCGCCGGCGGCGGCGGTGTCGTTGCGCTTGACCTGACTGAGCGGTATCTGCCCGGTCACCGCCAGGCCAAAAATGGGCTCGGGCGCGTCTATGCTGTGGCCTCCGGCCAGGGAGATGCCGGCATCAAAGCAGGCCTGACGGCCGCCGTCGATCACCTGTTGCGCCACTTCCGGCGCCAGGGTGTTGACCGGCCAGCCGAGAATGGCAATGGCGACCACGGGTGTGCCACCCATGGCGTAGATGTCACTGATGGCGTTGGTGGCGGC
Organism: Oceanimonas doudoroffii; assembly: GCF_002242685.1. Classification (NCBI taxonomy): domain Bacteria; kingdom Pseudomonadati; phylum Pseudomonadota; class Gammaproteobacteria; order Aeromonadales; family Aeromonadaceae; genus Oceanimonas; species Oceanimonas doudoroffii. The sequence goes on along the minus strand of NZ_NBIM01000001.1, from coordinate 828,148 downwards.
AATGCGGCCAAAGGTAAAGGGATCGTCGACGATGGGCATAAAGAAGTCGGTGGTGGAGATAATGCCCATGCCATTGCCAATGTCGACCACGGCGGCGTCATCGCGACTGGCGTTGCCCACCACCAGGCGCGGATCGTTAAAGCCGGGCAGCTGACTGTGCAGTATGGTGTCGAGAATTTTGGGGGAAATTTTACAGCCGCAGCCGGCGCCGTGGCTGTATTGGGTCAGGCGAATGGGTTCCACTCGAGCTTCCTTGGTGACTAACGGAAAGCGCCCATTCTACTCTTTCTCGCCGTTATTCGCACCCGCTTCCCCCCGGCGCGCAGACCGGGGGAAATGAGCAGGGCTTACCAGGCCCGCACCACCAGGCCCTTGAGGTAGTGGCCTTCCGGATAGGCGGTGCCGATGGGGTGATCGGCGGCCTGGTTCAGGCGTTCCAGAATCTGGGCATCGCGGCCGGCATCCAGGGCGGCGTCGGCCACGATCTTTTGAAACAGATCCGAGGTCATCAGCCCGGAGCAGGAGAAGGTGAGCAGCACACCGCCCGGATTGAGCAGCTGAAAGGCCAGCATATTGATGTCTTTATAGCCCCGGCAGGCGCCGTTGAGCTGGGCCTTGCTTTCGGCGAATTTGGGCGGGTCCAGCACGATCACGTCAAAGCTTTCACCCTGCTCCCGGTAGTCCCGCAGCAGCTTGAACACATCGGCCTGCTCAAAGCGGGCGCGGCTTAGGTCGAGCTGGTTCAGCTCGGCATTTTGCCTGGCCAGAGCCAGCGCCGACTCGGACACATCGGCGTTGACCACTTCGCTGGCGCCGCCCTTGAGCGCATAGACGCCAAAGGTGCCGGTGTAGCTGAAGCAGTTCAGCACTCGTTTGCCTTGGCAGTAACGACCGGCAATGCGGCGGTTGTCGCGCTGATCCAGGTAAAACCCGGTCTTGTGGCCGGTCTCCACGTCCACCAGAATGCGCACGCCGTTGTTTTCCTCGATCACCACCGGCTGGCTGGGCAGGGTGCCGGCCAGCAGGCCCTTGCGCTCTTTCAGGCCTTCCTTTTTGCGCACCGCCACGTCGGAGCGTTCATAGATGCAGGCGTCCGGATACAGGTGGGTGAGGGCGGCCACAATGGCCTTGCGCCAGCGCTCGGCGCCGGTGCTGAGCAGCTGGCACACCACCACATTGGCGTACACGTCGATGGTCACCCCGGGCAGGCCGTCGGACTCGGCGGCGCACAGCCGGTAACCGGTCAGGCCCTGTTCGGCAATCAGCGCCTCGCGGCCGGCTTTGGCCCGCTTCAGGCGGCGTAGAAAGAAGGCATCGTCGATGGTCTCATGACGGTCAAAGGTCCAGATGCGGGCGCGGATCTGGGACTGGGGCGAGTAGAAACCCCGGCCCAGCCATTGGCCGTTGTGGCTCAGAATATCGACGGTATCACCGGCGTTGGGCTGTCCCTGTACCTTGTCGACGGCACGGGAAAAGACCCAGGGGTGGCGGCGCAGGAGGGATTTTTCCCGTCCTGCAACTAGGGTTATAGAGGAGGTCATAGGCTGGGCTGCTTGCTTGCAAAAAGGGGCACAATTCTAGAAGTGACGAGAGTAAAACACAAAGGGGGGCGTACAAAAATGACCATTATCGCCAAAAAGATCTGGGTCAGCGGCCGAGTGCAGGGGGTGAGCTTTCGTTATTACACCCAGTGCGAGGCGGAACGACTGGGGGTGCACGGTTACGCCCGCAACCTGCCCGATGGCCGGGTTGAGGTACTGGCGGAAGGGCAGGCCGCCGCGGTGCGCCAGCTGGTGGCCTGGTTACGCCACGGACCGGATACGGCGCGAGTGAATGGGTTGGAAGAGGACGAGATCGCGCCCAGGGGCGTGCACGGGTTTGAAACCGGGTGAAGGGAGCGCGGGCTGCCCCCATTCGGGGACAAGATGCCTGCGCCAAAGAAAATGCCGGCTTATGAGCCGGCATGCGTATCGGGTTTAGCCTTTGAGCGTGGCGTCCAGCTCTTCGATTTTGGCTTTCCAGATGGCGGGGCCGGCCACGTGGGCGTTCTGACCCTCGCTGTCTACGGCCACGGTCACCGGCATGTTTTCCACCTCGAATTCGTAGATGGCTTCCATACCCAGATCTTCAAACGCCAGCACGCGGGCTTTTTTCACCGCCTTGGCCACCAGGTAGGCGGCACCACCCACGGCCATCAGGTACACGGCCTGGTGATCCTTGATGGAGTCCACGGTGGCCGGACCACGCTCGGCCTTGCCCACCATGCCCATCAGGCCGGTCTGCTCCAGCATCATGTCGGTGAACTTGTCCATGCGGGTGGAGGTAGTGGGGCCGGCGGGGCCCACGGCTTCGTCGCCAATGGCGTCAACCGGACCCACGTAGTAGATAAAGCGATCCTTGAAGTCCACCGGCAGCGGCTCGCCCTTGCCGATCATGTCTTGAATGCGCTTGTGGGCCGCATCCCGGCCGGTGAGCAGCTTGCCGGAGAGCAGCAGGGTCTCGCCCATTTTCCATTCCTTGACGTCGTCACGGGTGACGGTGTCGAGGTTCACCCGGCGCACGTTTTCGCCCACCTCCCAGGTGACTTCCGGCCAGTCTTCCAGCTTCGGCGGCGTCAGCTCGGCGGGGCCGGTGCCGTCCAGGTGAAAGTGCACATGGCGGGTGGCGGCGCAGTTGGGAATCATCACCACCGGCTTTGACGCGGCGTGGGTGGGGGCGGTTTTGATCTTGATGTCCACCACGGTAGTGAGGCCGCCCAGGCCCTGGGCACCAATGCCCAGCTTGTTGGCCTTTTCAAAGATCTCCAGGCGCAGCTTGTCTTCGGTGGTGTCGGCGCCACGTTCAATCAGGTCGTGAATATCGACCGGATCCATCAGGGATTCCTTGGCCAGCACCGCGGCCTTTTCGGCGGTGCCGCCGATGCCAATGCCCAGCATGCCCGGGGGGCACCAGCCGGCGCCCATGGTCGGCAGGGTTTTCAGCACCCATTCCACCACGTCGTCGGACGGGTTCAGCATTACCATCTTGGACTTGTTTTCTGAGCCGCCACCCTTGGCGGCAATGGCCACTTCAACGTGATCACCGGGCACCATGTCGATATGCACCACGGCGGGGGCATTGTCTTTGGTGTTTTTACGGGCACCGGCCGGATCGGCCACAATGCTGGCGCGCAGCGGGTTGTCGGGATTGGTGTAGGCACGGCGAACGCCTTCGTCCACCATTTCCTGCACGGTGAGATCCGAGTCCCACTGTACCTGCATGCCGATTTTCACAAAGCAGGTCACAATGCCGGTGTCCTGGCACAGGGGGCGGTGACCTTCGGCGGACATGCGGGAGTTGATGAGTATCTGTGCAATGGCGTCTTTGGCGGCCTGGCTCTGCTCTTTTTCGTAGGCTTTTTCCAGCGCTTTGACGAAATCCAGCGGGTGGTAGTAGGAGATATATTGAAGGGCGTCAGCAACGGAGTCGATAAAGTCCTGCTTTTTGATAATGCTCATGGCTTCCTCATGGGTTATCGGCTGGCTCTGTATTGTTATAATCGGCGCCATGATACGCTTTGCCGCCCCCGGCTGACCAGTCTGGCCCGGGGCGGAATGCCAAAACTGTCGAGTGGATTACATAAATGGGACTGCCTTTGCACATACACAGCGAGCCCTTTGCCGGGCCGGTGCGCGACTTTTTTTCACCCCTGGCCAACAGCCCCTGGGCGGTGCTGCTGGAGTCGGCCTCGCCGCTGGCCGCAGACAGCCGTTTTCACATACTGAGCGCCAGCCCGGTCGCCACCCTGGTGACCAGTGGCGATGCGACCACCATTACCCATGCCGACGGCACCGATAGCAGCCGAGACTGCCCCTTTGCCCTGCTTAAAACCTGGCAACAGCGGTTGCTGGGTGACGTTGTCCTGCCCGAGGAATATGCTCACCTGCCCTTTGCCGGTGGGGCCCTTGGGCTGTTTGGCTACGATCTGGGCCGGCGGCTGGAGCGTGTTCCCGAGCTGGCCGCCAATGAGCTGGCCACCCCGGACATGGCGGTGGGCCTGTACGACTGGACCTGGGTGATAGACCGTGAATGTGAGCAGGCCCATCTGCTGGTGCTGGGTGACGAGGACGCACTCACACAAAAGCTGGCCTGGTGGCGCAGGCTCACCGCCGCGCCCGGCATGCCGTTTCACCTGACCGGGCCCTGGCAGGCCAATCAAAGCCGTGAAATATACGGTGACCACTTTAATCGAGTGCAGGACTACCTGGCCGCCGGCGATTGTTATCAAATAAACCTTACGGTGCGCTTTAACGCTCCCTTTGAGGGGGAGCCCTGGCAGGCCTATTGCGGACTGAGCGAGCACAACCGGGCCCCCTTTTCCGCCTTTATGCAACTGCCGAAGAGCACGGTTCTGAGCCTGTCGCCAGAGCGCTTTATCGCCCTGGAAGGGCGCCGGGTGGAAACCAAGCCCATCAAGGGCACGCGGCCTCGTGGCGACAATGAACAGCAGGACCAGCAACTGGCCGAGGAGCTGGCGGCGGCGCCCAAGGACAGATCCGAGAACCTGATGATAGTGGATCTGTTGCGCAACGACATCGGCCGGGTGTGTGTGCCGGGCTCGGTCAGGGTGCCATCGCTGTTTGCCATTGAGTCGTTTCCGGCGGTGCACCACCTGGTGTCGACCATCACCGGCGAGTTGCAGCCAGGCTTGAATGGAACCGATCTGCTGGCGGCTACCTTTCCTGGTGGCTCCATTACCGGTGCCCCCAAGGTACGGGCCATGGAAATCATCGAGGAGCTGGAGCCCCACCGCCGCCACGGTTACTGCGGCAGCATGGGTTACCTCAGCGCCCACGGCCGCATGGACACCAGCATCACCATTCGCACCCTGCTGGCGGAGCAAGGCCGGCTTTACTGCTGGGCGGGGGGCGGCGTGGTGGCCGACTCGAAGCAGGCGGATGAATACCAGGAGTTGTTCGACAAGCTGGGCCGCATATTGCCGGTACTGGAACGCCTATGACCCTGGACGAGCTGATCACCCGCATCAACCTGTTGCCGCCCCAGCCCGACGACGGCTGGCCGCAACACGCCCGGCCGGCGGCGGTGCTGATGCCGGTGCTGGAAGGCGAGGCCGGACTTGAACTGGTGCTGACCCGGCGCAGCAGGCATCTGCGCCAGCATCCGGGGCAGATCAGCTTTCCCGGGGGGCGCGTGGACGACACCGACCCCAGCCTGTGGCACACGGCCCTTCGGGAAAGCGAGGAAGAAATCGGCCTGCCGCCGGAACGCTGCCGGCTGCTGGCGCGACTCAGGGCGCAGTACACCATTTCCGGTTTTGCGCTCACGCCCTTTGTCGGGCTGGTGGAAGGTCAGCCCGAGTTTGTGCTCAACCCCGATGAAGTGGATGAGCTTTACCGGGTGCCGCTGGATTACCTGCTGGATCTGCGCCATCACCATGTGTTGAGCCAGCATCGTCGGGGCAAGCTGCACCGGGTGGTGTTCATTCGCTGGCAGGGATTGTGGGTGTGGGGCATTACCGCCGCCGTGATCCATCAGTTCGCTCGCCAGGTGGCACGCTGAGCGGCGATCCCCATCACAAATCCCGCTGATTTTTTTTTGCTTGTTAAAATGTTGTTGGGGTTAAGCTCAAATAAACCTACAATCGTTCAATAATAGTTGAGCGACCGCATTCGGCGTCGCTGTTCCTAAGCGAGTAGTGTTTGGAGTTTGCCATGATCAGCGTGTTTGACATGTTCAGTATCGGTATCGGCCCGTCTTCTTCTCATACCGTTGGCCCCATGCGGGCAGCCCACGCCTTTGTTCAGGCCATGGCCGAGCAGGGCACACTCAACCGCACCACCCGCGTGGAAGTTGAGCTGTTTGGCTCTCTGGGCCAGACCGGCATCGGCCACGGCACCGGCAAGGCGGTGATCCTCGGGTTGGGCGGCTATGATCCGGAGTCGGTGGATGTGGACATCATTCCCGGTTTTCTGGAAAAGGTGGAAAGCAGCCAGGAAATCGTGCTCAACCAGACCCACCCGGCGGCGTTTCCGCGCAGCGGCGCCGTCGTGTTTCACCGTCGCAAGACCCTGCCGCTGCACAGCAACGGCATGACCTGCCGCGCCTTTGAGGGCGATGCGGTGCTGGCCGAGCAGTCTTACTATTCCATTGGTGGCGGCTTTATCGTCAAGGCCGAGGAATTTGCCGACACCAAGGCCGCCGCCGTGGCCGAGTCCAGCGCCCGGCCGGTGCCCTATCCGTTTAAGAGCGGCAACGAGCTGCTGCGCCTGTGCCGGGAAAACGGCATGTCCATCAGCGGCCTGATGATGGCCAATGAAAAGATCAATCGCAGCGAGGAAGAGATCATTGCCGGCCTGCGCGAGATCTGGGACGTGATGAAGGCCTGCGTCAAGCGTGGTTGCAAGACCGAGGGCATTCTGCCCGGCGGCCTCAAGGTCAAGCGCCGCGCACCGTCGCTGTATCGCCGCCTGGTAAGCGAGTCCCAGTACAATAAGGATCCTTTAAGCGTGATGGAGTGGGTGGACCTGTTTGCCCTGGCGGTGAACGAGGAAAACGCCGCCGGTGGCCGAGTAGTGACCGCGCCCACCAACGGCGCCGCCGGCATCATTCCCGCCGTGTTGCACTACTACGACAAGTTCGTGCAGCCGGTGGATGACGATGCCCTGGTGCAGTATTTCCTGACCGCCGCCGCCATCGGCATTCTGTACAAGGAAAACGCCTCCATCTCCGGTGCCGAAGTGGGCTGCCAGGGTGAAGTGGGCGTGGCCTGCTCCATGGCTGCCGGCGCGCTCACCGCCGTGGTGGGGGGCACCATAGATCACGTGGAAAACGCCGCCGAAATCGGCATGGAGCACAACCTGGGCCTGACCTGTGATCCGGTGGGTGGCCTGGTGCAGGTGCCCTGCATTGAGCGTAACGCCATGGGCTCGGTCAAGGCCATTAATGCCAGTCGTCTGGCCCTGCGTGGCACCGGTGAGCACAAGGTGTCCCTCGACAAGGTGATCAAGACCATGCGTGACACCGGCATGGACATGAAAACCAAATACAAGGAAACCGCCCGCGGCGGCCTGGCAGTGAACATTATCGAATGCTGATGCCGTCCCGCGAGGGGTGAGGCATGAAATGAAAAGCCCGGCGATACCGGGCTTTTTGTATTTGGATAGGAGTAGGTTGTGATGAGCGAAGCGAATCCCAACGTATTACGGGCGCCAGCGGAATGTTGGAATTCGCGGGGCTCATTCCAACCTACGGTTCCAACGGCTTCCAGCTATTATTTTATGCGCATACCCGGCTGGGCGCCGTCGTGGGGCTCAAGGATCCACAGATCCTTACCGCCGGGGCCGGCGGCCAGCACCATGCCCTCACTCATGCCAAAGCGCATCTTGCGTGGGGCCAGGTTGGCCACCATCACGGTGAGCTTGCCTTCCAGATCTTCCGGGTTGTAGGCAGACTTGATGCCGGCAAACACCTGGCGGGTTTCACCGCCCAGATCCAGTTGCAGGCGCAGCAGCTTGTCGGCCTTGGGCACGGCTTCCGCCTTCTTGATCAGCGCCACCCGCAGATCCACCTTGGCGAAGTCGTCAAAGGAAATGGTGTCGCCGATGGGATCATCCGCCAGCGGACCGGTGGGGGCGACCTTGGCCTGTTCGGCGGCCAGATCTTCCTTGGAGGCTTCCACCATGGCGGTGACCTTGTCGGCCTCGATACGGCTGAACAGCGCCTTGAACTTGTTGACGCTGTGGCCGGTCAGCGGCGTGGCAACGGCGTTCCAGGCCAGATCGGCGTTGAGGAAGGCCTCGGCCCGCTCGGCCAGTTGCGGCATGACCGGCTTGAGGTAGGTCATCAGCACCCGGAACAGGTTAATGCCCACGGAGCAGATGGCCTGCAGCTCCGCGTCTTTGCCTTCTTCCTTGGCGATAACCCAGGGGGCCTTGTCGTCCACATAGCGGTTGGCCTTGTCGGCCAGGGCCATGATCTCGCGAATGGCGCGGCCGAATTCCCGCTGCTCGTAAAACTCGCCAATGCGCCCGGCGGCCTCGGCAAACTCGGCGTAAAGCTCGGGCTCGGCGCACTCGGCGGCCAGCACGCCGTCAAAGCGCTTGGCAATAAAGCCGGCGTTGCGCGAGGCCAGGTTGACCAGCTTGTTGACCACGTCGGCATTGACCCGGGCCACGAAGTCGTCCAGGTTCAGATCGAGATCGTCGATGCGGTTGGACAGCTTGGCGGCGTAGTAGTAACGCAGGCACTCGGGATCCAGGTGGTTGAGGTAAGTGTCGGCCTTGATAAAGGTGCCCTTGGACTTGGACATCTTGGCGCCGTTCACGGTGACATAGCCGTGCACAAAAATGTTGTTGGGCTTGCGGAAGTTGCTGCCTTCCAGCATGGCCGGCCAGAACAGGCTGTGGAAGTAGACGATGTCCTTGCCAATAAAGTGATACAGCTCGGCATCGCTGCCGGCCTGCCAGTAATCGTCAAAGTTCAGATCGTCGCGCTGGTCACAATAGTTCTTGAACGAGCCCATGTAGCCGATGGGGGCGTCCAGCCACACATAGAAATACTTGCCCGGGGCATCGGGGATTTCAAAGCCGAAATAGGGGGCGTCGCGGGTGATATCCCACTGCTGCAGGCCGGATTCAAACCACTCCTCCAGCTTGTTGGCCATTTCTTCCTGCAGGGCGCCGGAACGGGTCCAGGCCTTGAGCATGCCGTCGAACTGGGGCAGATCAAAGAAGAAGTGCTCGGTGTCTTTCATGACCGGGGTGGCGCCAGACACCGCAGATTTCGGATTGATCAGCTCCGCCGGGGTGTAGGTGGCACCACAGACTTCACAGTTGTCGCCGTATTGATCTTCGGCCTTGCAGCTCGGGCAGGTACCTTTGACGAAGCGATCCGGCAGGAACATGCTCTGCTCGGGGTCAAACAGCTGGGAAATGGTACGGCTTTGAATAAAGCCGTTCTGCTTGAGCCGGCCGTAAATCAATTTCGCCAGCTCCCGGTTTTCATCGCTGTGCGTGCTGTGGTAGTTGTCGAAGCCGATGTTGAAGCGATCAAAGTCGTGCTGGTGTTCCTTCTGCACCGCGGCAATCATTTCCTCCGCGCTGACACCCAGCTGCTGGGCCTTGAGCATGATGGGGGTGCCGTGGGCGTCGTCGGCGCAGATAAAATGGACCTGATGGCCACGCATTCGCTGGTAACGAACCCAGATGTCGGCCTGAATGTGCTCCAGCATATGACCAAGGTGAATTGAACCGTTGGCATAGGGGAGGGCGCAGGTAACGAGAATCTTACGTGGATCGGTAGCCATAATTTCCATTTCTAGTTGAATCGGTTTGCAGGACCCCGCATGTTACCCGAGTTTTTTCTTATATACACTCATCAAGGACGTTTTCCCCCTATTGCGCTTTTTGTTACAGTGCAGGCATTCCCCTCACCGGACGCAAGTGAATGAATATTGAACCAATTCGGCAACGGCTGAGCCGTTTCAGGCCCGCTCACTGGGCCCAGGATCCGGTGACCGCCGGCATGGTGCGGCACATTGAGCTGCAAGAGGGCGTGCTGGCCATTTCCCTGGCTCTGCCCTTTGCCCACCACAACCTGCTGGATGAGCTGAACACCCTCAATGACGAGCTGTGTGCTCTGACCGCTGCGCGGGCGGTGAACTGGCAGCTGCAACTGGAAGTGGCCACCCTGGCCCATGCCAATGCGGCCCCCGCCGTGGCCGGCGTTCGCAACATCATTGCGGTGTCGTCGGGCAAGGGCGGGGTGGGCAAGTCCACCACGGCGGTCAATTTGGCGCTGGCCCTCAGCCGCCTCGGTGCCCGGGTGGGTATTCTCGATGCCGATATATACGGTCCGTCCATTCCCGTTATGCTGGGCGTGGCCGGCGCACGGCCGGCCAGCGACGATGGCAAGACCATGCAGCCGGTTGCGGCCCACGGCATTCGTGCCAACAGCATTGGGTTTCTGGTGGGGGACGACGACGCCACCGTGTGGCGCGGTCCCATGGCCAGCAAGGCGCTGTCGCAGATATTGCGGGAAACCCGCTGGGGCGAGCTCGACTACCTGGTGGTGGACCTGCCCCCGGGCACCGGCGACATTCAGCTCACCATTGCCCAGCAGGTGCCGACCACGGCGGCGGTGGTGGTGACCACACCCCAGAATGTGGCCCTGGCCGATGCGGTCAAAGGCATCAGCATGTTCAACAAGGTCAATATTCCGGTGCTCGGGGTGATCGAAAACATGAGTTATCACCAGTGCAGCCAGTGCGGCCATCAAGAAAGCCTGTTTGGCGAAGGTGGCGGCGAACACCTGTGCAGCGAGCATGGCGTGCCCCTGCTGGGGCAGATGCCGCTTAATGCCACCCTGTGCCGGCAAATGGACGCCGGCACCCCGGCGGTGGTGGCTGAGCCCGATGGCGACGTGGCCCGGCGCTACCTGGCCATGGCCGGGCGCCTGGCCGCCGGCCTGTATTTTGCCGGCAAGGCGGTGCCCACTACGCTGTATACCCGACAGGTATAACCACTGACAGTTTTTTCAGGTGCCGGCCCATCCGGCATCGTTTTCTATGCTGGCCCTGATATTGACGTGGCAGGGCCTGGTTGGTTTAAGGAGTTCTCATGCGTCTTTGTGATCGGGACATCAAGCAATATCTGGCCGACGGCCGCATTCAAATCGTGCCCGAGCCGCCGGCAGATCGGATCAGCGGCGTGACCGTCGATGTGCTGCTCGGCAATGAGTTCCGCGTGTTTCAGGATCATACCGCCCCCTATATCGATCTGAGCGGCCCCAAGGCTCAGGTGCAGGAGCAGATCAACCGGGTGATGAGCGATGAAATCGTGATTGAAGACGGTGAGGCGTTTTTCCTGCATCCGGGGGAGCTGGCCCTGGCGGTAACGCACGAGTCGGTCACCCTGCCCGACGATATCGTCGGCTGGCTCGACGGTCGCTCCTCCCTGGCGCGGCTGGGGTTGATGGTGCATGTAACCGCCCACCGTATCGACCCGGGCTGGAGTGGCCGCATCGTGCTGGAGTTCTACAACAGCGGCAAGCTGCCCCTGGCGCTGCGGCCCCAAATGGTGATCGGTGCGCTCAACTTTGAAACCATGTCCGGTCCGGCGGAGCGGCCCTACATGAGCCGGGCCAATGCCAAATACAAGTCCCAGAAGGGCGCCGACGCCAGCCGCATTAATCAGGACTGAACCCCCTTCGGGGGAGCTGAAAGCTATAAGCTGTCAGCTTTAAGTGGGGATGATTGTTGCGCGTAGGTTGGTTGACATGGGTCTTATCCAACAGGAATAAAAACGGGACAAAAATAATGAAAAAATGGCTATATGCGCTAGCGGTACTCGTGCTGGTGTTGTTGCTGGGGGCCTTTGCGTTGACCCGGCTGGTAGACACCGACAGGATCAAGCGTCTGCTGGTGGAGCAGACACGGGAAAAAACCGGCCGCACCCTGGTGATAGAAGGGGATTTGAGCTGGCGTTTCTTTCCGTCCGTGGGTTTTACCCTTGGGAAGACCGCGCTGCTGAACCCGGCCGGTTTCGAGCAAGGCGCTACCCTGTCGGTGGGCGAGGTAAGCCTGGATGTGGCGCTGCAACCCCTGCTCGACAACCGGTTGGAAGTGGGGCATGCGGTGCTGCGCAACGCCCGCCTGCATCTGATCACCCGCAAGGACGGCTCCACCAACCTCGACGATCTGCAGCGGCTGAGCAAGCGTGAAGCCGCGGCTCCGGACGCCGAAACGACCGAACCCGACGTAAACGAGTCTGCCCCTGATCAAGCTCGCAGGCTGGAGTTTGTCAGCCTGGCCGGGGTGAAGGTGGTCGACGCCGAAGTATTGCTGCAGGACGAACGTAATGCCGGCCTGACCCGGCTTAACCGGGTTAATTTGACCCTGGATCGTTTCGCCCCGGGTGAAGAAGTCCCCTTCGGTTTCTCCAGCAACCTGTTTTCCGATGCGGTGCAGGGCAATGTGAACGCCGAAGGCCGGCTGTGGCTGTCCCCGGAATATGACCGGCTGCGGCTGGACGACCTCTTGGTCAGTCTGGGGGCGACCGGCCGTGCCGTGCCCGGCAACAAGGAGCTGACACTGAGCGGCGATCTGGCCTATCACATTGCCAACAAGCAGGCCGCCTTTACCGGCGTGAACATGACGGTGGGCTCGCTGGCGCTGGATGGTGAGCTGAACGTCAACCATGCCCCCGATGTACCGCAGATTCGTTTTGATCTGCATACCCCGCTGCTGGATCTGGAGCAGCTGAGCGCCGAATGGAGCAGTGAGCAGGGTGGCGCGGTCAGTGGTGCCGCGGCCACCGACAATCATGCCGAGGTGCCCGCCGAGGGAGCCAGCCTGCCGCCGTCCGTGGCTTCCAGTGAGCCGGATCTGTCCATACTGAAAACCCTGGATGTGCAGGGCCGGCTGAGTGCCGACCAGCTGAAGGTGCAGGGCATGGAAATGGAAAACCTCGAGCTGAACATCAAGGTGCGCCAGGGCAAGGCCTCGGCCGAGCAGATCAGCGCCCGGCTGTATGATGGCACCCTGAACGGCACCGTCAGCCTGAACGCCAATCCTACGCCGGCCCGTTTTGCCCTGCAAACCGAGCTGAAGGGGGTGGACGGCTATCAATTGCTGAACAATGCCGCCGGCATGGACTCCCTCGAAGGGCGTGCCAGCGTGGACCTGAATGTCACCGGACGGGGGCTGTCGTCCCAAGCCATCAAGGAAAGCCTAGCCGGTACCAGCCGGGTGGAATTTGCCGATGGTGCCCTGCGAGGCATCAATATTGCGGCCATGATCCGCCGGGCCTATGCCCAGGTAAAGGGTCAGCCAGTGATGGAGGAGCAGGAAGCCCAGAAAACCGATTTCAGTGCCCTGACCGCCGATTTTGCCATTGGCGAAGGCAAGGTGAGTACCGATAACCTGCGTCTGGCATCTCCGCTGCTGCGGGTGCGGGGCGAGGGGGAAACCAGCCTGCTGAATGACTCCCTTGACGTGTTGCTGAACACTTCCATTGTTGGCACCCTCAAGGGCCAGGATGGCGAAACCCTGGATGAGCTGAAAAATATTACCGTGCCGGTGCGCATCAGTGGCAGCTACAAGGAGCCCCGTTACAGCCTGGACATGCAACGGGTGTTTGACCTCTACCTGAAGGAAAAGGCCGGCAAGGAAGCGGAACGTCTGCAACGCAAGCTGGATGAAAAACTGAATGGCGAGCTGGGCGACAAGATCAATGAAAAGCTGCCCGGCCTGCTGGACAAGCTGGGGCTGTAAACCGGCCGCCATCGGCATCGGTATTAAAAAGAACAGGGTGGCGTGAGCCGCCCTTTTTATTGTCTTCGGGCGTTATCCTGCTGAGGCTATTACCACAAGGCCATGGTGTTGCTTCAACTTTTATTTACAACAATTCCAAAGCGGGAGCGGGTACACAGCACCATGGCAGCTCAAATATCATAGCGGGGTAGCAACAAATCCCGCTAACCAAATTTTGAGTAGAGACATTATTATGCGTAAACAAATTCTGCCCGCCATTGCCCTGTTCTCCCTGTTTGCCGTAGGCACAGCGTCTGCCGATGGTATCGATCGTCACGAGCAGCGTATGAAAGAGCTGCGTGACTCCCATGGTCAATATTCACAAAGTGTAGAAGTGTTGCCGAGCCAGGATCCTTCCCATCTGGCCCGGCAAAATGGCAGTGATGGTATTGACCGTCATGAGGCCCGTTTGGCCGAGCTGCGCGAGGCGCGTGGCTGATATCCGTCATCAATCCAGATTCAGGGGGGCGCCAGCCCCCTTTTTTATTGTTCTTCGGCTATTGCCCTGTATGAATCCGGCTGCAAGCCACGATCTGAACCTGGTTGAGCATCGAGTAATGATTCGACTATTATTTGAAATCGTTTAAACAATAAGTTGTAAATAACTGCATTGATCGCCTGAGCATTCAATAATAATGTTCGTTTTGCACTGTTTTAGTGCTTTTTAATGTTCCAGACCATCGAACATCAAGTGCGACAGGTCAAATCTACGTCAGGTGTGGGCATGATGCAGGCAAGTTTTGATTCAACTTTTACTCACAACGATTCCAAAGCCTGATTGGGTACACAGCATCACCTCGACTCGAATATCATGGCCGGGTAGCAACAAATCCCGCTAACCAAATTCTGAGTAGAGACATCATTATGCGTAAACACATTCTGCCCGCGATTGCCCTTTTTTCCTTGTTTGTCGCAGGCGCTGCGTCTGCCGACGGTATCGACCGTCACGAGCAGCGTATGAAAGAGCTGCGTGACGCTCATGGTAAATATGCACAGAGTGTAGACGTACTGCCGAGCACGGCCTCATCCCATCTGGCCATGAAAAATGGCAGCGATGGCGTCGACCGCCATGATGCACGCATGGCCAAGCTGCGAGAGGCCCGTGGCTGATTGCCAACGCCATTTATTTCAATCGCTGCGTCAACGCGTACGAAATACAAACGCCAGCTGCGTAACTAATGATTGATTCCAACGCACCGAAGTCTTCTTTGGTGCTTCTTGTGTTGCTTTTTGATTTCTAACAGGGAGATAAACATGGCAGCGTTATTTGAGCCGTTTACGCTGAAAGACGTAACACTTCGTAACCGTATTGCTGTGCCACCTATGTGTCAGTATTTGGCAGAAGACGGTTTCACCAATCAATGGCACGAAGCACACTACCAATCACTTGCTCGCGGTGGTGCCGGCTTGGTGATTGTTGAAGCAACCGCCGTTTCTCCTGAAGGGCGCATTTCACCAAACTGTCTGGGTATTTGGAGTGAAGAGCACGTAAGCGGCCTTCGGAGTGTTGCACAGCGCATTAAAGATCAAGGCGCCGTTGCAGGTATTCAAATCGCTCACGCTGGCAGAAAAGCAAGTGCAAACCGCCCCTGGGAAGGGGATGATCATATCCTGCCGACAGATGAAAAGGGCTGGCAACCCATTGGTCCCTCTGCCGTGGCATTTGGTGAACACCTGCCGGTAACCCCGACCGAAGTAACCAAGGCCGATATTGAGCGCGTGAAAGGCGACTTTGTCAACGGTGCCAAGCGTGCACGTGAGGCCGGTTTTGAATGGCTTGAACTTCACTTTGCGCATGGTTATCTGGCACAAAGTTTCTTCTCCAGGCACGCCAACAAGCGTACCGATGAATACGGCGGTGACGCAAAAGGCCGTGCTCGCTTCCTGCTTGAAACACTGAGTGCCGTGCGTGAAGAATGGCCTCAGAACTTGCCATTAACGGTCCGCTTCGGTGTGATTGAATATGACGGTGAAGACGAGCAGACACTGAATGAGTCTATTGAGCTGATCAAACAGTTTAAAGAAATTGGTGCCGACTTTGTAAACGTCAGCGTCAACTTCAATATTCCGAAAGCCAGCATTCCATGGGGTCCTGCATTCCTTGCGCCTATCGCTGAACGCGTACGCAATGAAGCTGCTATTCCAGTGGCCACGGCATGGGGTGTTGATACACCTGAGCTTGCCAACGAGACCATTGAAAAGCAGCAGCTGGATCTTGTCATGGTGGGCAGAATGCACCTGACTAACCCTCATTGGACTTACTATGCCGCGAAAAAGCTGGGCGTAGAGAAACCTTCGTGGGTGCTCCCTGCACCTTATGCCCACTGGCTCGAGCGCTATGCGCCGTCTGATGAAAGATAAGTCATGTGAATTCACGGCGCTTGCTCAAGCGCCGTTTTGTTTTTCTGAGCATCTCAACGGCATGACCCACTAATTCGGGGCGGCGCACGCCGCCCTTATTTTATTCAGTCATGATGTCTTGTTAGTGATGGGCATTGGCACCGAGCCTGTCGATCAAGGCTTGTTGTGCCGCTGCGCGGGCAGTAACGTCGGGGGCCTGGGCCGCCTGTTGCAAATACGTTACCGCCTCGGCCAGTGGCAGCACACCCAGATCGTCACCATTGCGAGTGCGAATGGCCACGGTGCTAGCGTCGCGCTCCTTGCCGCCGGCCACCAACAGGAAGGGCACGCGTTGCAGTGTTTGCTCGCGGATCTTGTAGCCGATTTTCTCGTTTCTTACGTCACAGCTCGCACGCAGGCCCGCCCCAAGCAGCAGTTGCGTTACATCCTGAACATAGGCGGCATGCTCCTCCGTGATCGAAAGCACCACCGCCTGCACCGGCGCCAGCCAGGCTGGCAGCTTGCCCGCATGATGCTCGATCAGAATGCCGGTGAAACGTTCCAGCGAACCAAACAGCGCACGATGCAACATGACCGGGCGTTTGCGCTGGCCGTCTTCGTCGACGTATTCAATGCCAAAGCGTTCGGGCAGGTTCATGTCTACCTGCAGGGTGCCGCATTGCCAGTCGCGGCCGATGGCATCGCGCAGTACAAACTCAAGCTTGGGGCCGTAGAAGGCGCCTTCACCCGGGTTGAGCTGGTAGTCCAGCCCCATGCCCTCCAGCGCCTGCACCAGTGCACCTTCCAGCAGATCCCAGCTGGCGTCGTCACCCATGCGGTTTTCGGGGCGGGTGGAGAGCTTGATGCTCACGTCTTCAAAGCCAAACTGCTGGTAGATGTCCAGCACCAGTGCCACCACGTCACGGCATTCGGCACCCATCTGCTGCGGTGTGCAGTACACGTGGGCATCGTCCTGGGTGAAATGGCGTACGCGCAGCAGGCCGTGCAGTGCGCCCGAGGGCTCGTAGCGATGCACCTTGCCGAATTCGCCCATGCGAATGGGCAGGTCGCGATAGCTCTTCAGTCCGTGCCGGTACAGCAGCACGCTGCCGGGGCAGTTCATCGGCTTGAGCGCCAGCGCGCGGCCGTCTTCGGTCTCGGTGGTAAACATGTGGTCGCGGTAGTTTTGCCAGTGACCGGATATCTCCCACAGGCTGCGGTCCATCACGTCGGGCGAGTTCACTTCCACGTAGCCGGCGTCTTGCTGGCGGCGGCGCATATAGGCGATCAGCTCCTGAAACACGGACCAGCCACGGGGGTGCCAGAACACCGCACCTGGCGCGTCTTCCTGAAAGTGGAACAGGTCCAGCTCGCGGCCCAGCTTGCGATGATCCCGCTTCTCGGCTTCTTCAATGCGCTGCAGGTAGGCGGCAAGTTGCTTCTTGTCGGCCCAGGCGGTTCCGTAGATGCGTTGAAGCTGCTCGTTCCTGGCATCGCCACGCCAATAGGCACCGGAGATGCGAGTCAGCTTGAAGTGCTTCAGAAATCGTGAGTTGGGCACATGAGGTCCGCGGCACATGTCGATGTATTCTTCATGGAAATACATGCCCATAGCCTGCTCGTTCGGCATGTCGTCGATCAGGCGCAGTTTGTAGTCTTCCTCACGTTCCTGAAAAAGGCGAATCACCTCGCCGCGCGGCAGCATGCGTTTGACTATCTCGTAGTGCTTGGCAATCAGCTCGCGCATGCGCCGCTCGATGGCGGCCAAATCCTCGGGCGTAAAGGGGCGTTCATAGGCGATGTCGTAGTAGAAACCATTGTCGATGACGGGGCCGATGGCCATCTTGGCACTGGGATAGAGCTGTTTGATGGCATGACCAATCAGGTGAGCGCAGGAATGACGAATGATCTCCAGCCCTGCCTCGTCGTTGGGCGTAATAATCTGTACGTTCGCATCCTGGTCGATCAGGTCACAGGCATCGACCAGGCGACCGTTTACCCTGCCGGCTATCGCCTGCTTGGCAAGGCCCGGGCCTATTTCAGCCGCAAGCGTTGCCACCGAGACGGGGTGTTCAAAACGGCGCTGGCTGCCGTCAGGCAGGGTGAGGGTAATGGCTTCTTGTTCGCTGTAAGCAATCGTCATGTTCAGAACTCGTTCTGGATGTGTTTGTAACCCAGCACCAGTTCATTGTTGGTGCGGGCCACGTCTTCGGAGAATTCACTGGCGGCAACGGGAACCTGGGGCAGTGCGGCCAGATCGGTTTC
The DNA here is from genome assembly GCF_002242685.1 of Oceanimonas doudoroffii. Taxonomy (NCBI): domain Bacteria; kingdom Pseudomonadati; phylum Pseudomonadota; class Gammaproteobacteria; order Aeromonadales; family Aeromonadaceae; genus Oceanimonas; species Oceanimonas doudoroffii. The sequence continues at coordinate 810,234 of NZ_NBIM01000001.1, read as the reverse complement.
GGGGCCAATACGTTCGGTTGACGTTACATAGAACCCCGCCGGCAAATGCACACCGTCCACAACGGCATTGTGTCGCACCACACAGCGGTCTTCGACCGTGCAGTTGAACAGCACACTGTTAAAGCCGATGAACACATTGCTGCCAACGGTGCAGGGGCCATGAACGATGGCGCGGTGCGCAACGGAGGTGCGCTGGCCAATGCTGACCCTGGCACCGGATTTGGAGTGAATGACCACGCCGTCCTGAATATTGGAATGCGCACCGATCACAATGGGATCGATGTGGCCGTTGGCGTCCATTTCGTCGGCACGGATCACCGCGTAGGGCCCGATGAAGACATTTTCTTCCACGATCACCAACCCGCACAGAATGGCGGTGGGATCGACAAAGGCACTGGGGTGGATTTGCGGCAGATCGCCCCGAGGATTTTTTCGAATCATAGAAGTCCTTCCATTATTGCAGCCAGACGTTGACTGCACTTTGACGTGTTCAACACTCTCTCGGCTGCACCGCGTACCAGCAGCAGACTGGGCCAGCGGGTCATGCCAGCTCCTTCTCGACAGGCCGCAGCACGGGGCCTGATGGTGTGTCTTCTACCAGGAAACCCTCGGCTTTCAATGCCGCGCGCAGTGCATCCGATCTGGCAAAGTCGCGGTCACGGCGTGCCTGCTCACGTTCGGCCAGCAGGCTTTGGACGCGATCGTTATCGCTTGGTTGCTCAACGGCCGCCGGTCTTAGCTCGGCCAGGACCGTTTGTGGCGGTTGCTGCAACAGCCCAATGAGGGCGGCGGACGCCAGCAGCACGGATTTGGCATGCGCACGCCGGTCATCCGAGTCCGCTTCATCCAGCCGGGTCAGCAGTACTCGCAGCCGGGCCAGGACACCAGAAACATTGAGATCGTTGCGCAACGCCTCCAGCACCTGAAGGTCAGGTGAGGTGTGCGGCAGAACGTCAATATGCTCAACCTGAAGCAGGCTGCTGTAGAACTTGATCAGGGTTTCTCGCGCGTTCAGCAGGCGTTGTGTATTCCAGTCCAGCGGTTTGCGGTAGTGGGTGGACAGCAGTGCCAGGCGAATAGCTTCACCTGGCGCCTGGTCCAGCAGCTCGCGCGCCAGCAGTACATTGCCCAGAGACTTGGACATTTTCTGCCCATTTACGGTGACGAAGCTGTTGTGTACCCAGGTACGGCAGTAAAGCTCACCGTGCGCACAGGTGCCTTGGGCGATCTCATTTTCGTGGTGCGGAAAGATCAGATCCTGGCCGCCACCGTGAATGTCGATGGTGTGACCCAGGTGCTTGTCGATCATGGCCGTGCATTCCACATGCCAACCCGGACGGCCTCTACCCCAGGGACTGTCCCACCCCGGCAGCGCCGGTGTAGAAGGCTTCCAGAGCACAAAGTCCATGGGATCGCGCTTGTAAGGGGCCACTTCCACCCGCGCGCCGGCCAGCATGTCTTCAACGCGCCGGCCCGAGAGCTGGCCATAAGCCGGGTAGGATGGCACATGGAACAGCACGTGCCCTTGTTCTACATAGGCATGGCCACGGGCTATCAGGGTGTCAATCAGTGCGATGATGTCCGCGATATGCGCGGTGACACGGGGCTCCAGATCGGGGGGCAATACCCCGAGCGACCGCATGTCTTGATGGTAGGCATCGATATATCGATTGGTGATGGCACTGATGGGCAGGCCGGCGGCAGCGGCGGCCTGATTAATTTTGTCATCCACGTCGGTGAAATTGCGTACATAGACCACTTCCGGGTAGTCATGTCTGAGCAACCGGGCCAGCACATCGAACACTACGGCGGGCCGCGCGTTGCCAATGTGGGCGTAGTTGTAAACGGTGGGTCCGCATACATACATTGTCACGCGATCGGGGCGGCCGGTACGCAAAGGCGCTTTCTGCCGCTTGAGCGTGTTGTAAAGAGTGATGGGATAGGTCATGTTATGGACTCCTTGGCCTGTGGCAACGCCTGCCGAAAGGCATGAAAGGTGTTTTCGATCACGTCCCGGTTTACATCCTGGGTGATGAACACCAGGCACGAACGGCGATAGCCCATTGATGGGCGCGTGGCCCCGGTGCGGCCTTGGTCGAGAAGGCATCGGACAGTGCGGTCTTCATTGCTTCGGGTATACGTGTTCTTCATTCACTGGCGATACTCATCAGGCAATTCAGTGCCGGCGCTGGTGTTTCTCGAGCAGCTCCTGTCGCTCCTTGGCCTCGATGCTGAGTGTGGCGGTTGGCCGCAACAGCAGCCTGGGCAGCCCGATGGGCTCGCCGGTTTCCTGGCACCAGCCATATTCGCCACGGGCCAATCGCTGAAGTGCATGCTCTATCTTGTTGAGTAGCTTTTTTTCACGCTCCAGCAAGCGCAGGTGTGCCTGGCGCTGTTCTTCCGTACTGCCGATATCGGCGAGGTCACTGCCGATTTCGTATTTGCGCAGTCCATCGAATTCCTCCTCAATGCGCTCTTGCAATTCACGACGCTGCTTCAGCAGCAACTCGTGAAAAAACTCCTGCTGTTGAGCATTCATGTAGGCGTCTTCGGGCTGCTGGAGAAGTTCTTCTTTGGTCATGGGGGACACCTCATGTTGTTGCACATTCCCATTCGGAAAAGGGAGCCGGATTTCCTACCTTGCCCCTTGTCGTGTAATGGTTCGTTAACGCACTGACACCGAGGCGCCGCATCGCCTGCTGAGAAGAGGTGAGTGCACTCCCTTGATTTTTCTCAGTGGCATTAAATTCCTTGGCAGACATCGGGTTGGTCATTTTGAGATATGTTATAACGTAACAATTTTGGCATCAATGACTCCGTCCTGTCCATCTGCAATACAGGCGGGTTGGCAGAAGCTGCTGACCGTATTTGGGGCTATGGTACCGATGAGATCTGCAGGTAGAGGGCTCTTATCGGAAGGCGAATGGCTGTGGCCATTATGCTCATTCGTTGACGGCTAGGCGTTTGGGTGAAGCTGGGGAGCATGTCCTACTGGCGTCGGTTCGGGCGAGGCTGGGAGGTGAGGATGGACATGAACTCAGTCCGGTGGATGTCGAGTCGACCATGTTTGGCGATTGATCAGCGCTCGCAGTCCGGACCGAGCTCCTTGCCTTTGGTGCGTCAGCATTCGGAGCAGCTATTTAGCCATCGACTATACCTTAAGCCAGCCAATGTGAATTATGCCAACTGCTCCTTTGTAAAGGGCGACTTAAGTCGTCGCCAGTTTCAGAGGCAAGGTGTATAAACGCTGTCCGGTTGCAGCGGCAACGGCATTTGCAACCGCCGGCGCAATAGGCGGAACACCCGGCTCACCCACCCCGGTAGGCGCTTCTGCCGAAGGCACGATATGCACTTCAACTTCTGGCATTTGATCCAGGCGCAGCACCTGATAGTTGTGGAAGTTGGATTGCTCCACCATGCCACCTTCCCCCAGGGTAATGGCACTCATCAGGGTAGGTGACAGACCAAAACCAATCCCCCCTTCCATCTGCGCGGCAATCACGTCCGGATTCACCGGTACGCCACAATCAACGGCACAAACCACCTTGTCCACCGAAATGTGGCCATCCTTGACCGTTACCTGAGCCACTTGGGCAACAAAGGTGCTGAAGGACTCATGAACGGCCACCCCCAAGCCCGTACCGGCGGGAAGCGTTTTACCCCATTCGGCTTTTTCCGCTGCCAGTTTGAGCACGCCCTGCCAACGAGGATGTTTCGCCAGTAACCGCATGCGCATTGCCACCGGATCCTGGTTGGTTTTCACGGCCAGCTCATCAATCATGGTCTCAATCGCGAAGGCGGTGTGCGTGCTGCCTACAGAGCGCCACCACTGAACGGTTGGGCCTTCTTTAACGGTGGTCAGTTCGATAGACAAGTTCGGAATTGCGTAAGGAATGTTTGACGCTCCCTCTACCGAGGTATGGTCAATGCCTTCTTTCACCAATGCGGGTTCAAAGGCCGTGTTGGTGACAATGGATTGGCCCACAATGTGCTGCTTCCAGCTTGAAATATTGCCGTCGGCATCAAGGCCCGCCTGGATGCGATGCACATAGGCCGGACGATAGTAACCCACCTGAGTGTCGTCTTCCCGGCTCCATACCAATTTGATCGGCGTTCCCTTTTTCTGTCTGGCAATTTCTACGGTTTCAATCAAATAATCGGAGTGAGGATTTGCCCGGCGACCAAAACTGCCCCCCGCCAGCAGCATGTGTATGGTCACCTGCTCTGGCTTTATGCCCAGCAACTGAGCGATGTTCATCTGATCCACGGTCTGGAATTGTTCACCATTCCAGATTTCGCAGCCTTGTTCGGTGACCTGTGCAACACAGTTCATTGGCTCCAACGCCGAATGGGACAAAAAAGGAAACTCGTAGTGGTTGTCGATGACGGTTGCCGCTTGTTGCAAGGCAGACACCACGTCTCCTTCACTGCGGGCAGAGAGGCCATTATTTTTAGCCAGCTCTTTGTATTCCGCCATAATTTGCGTCGAGCTTTTGGTAAAAGCGTCACTTTCATCCCAGGTCACGGCGAGCTGCTCTCGCCCTTTTTTGGCACTCCAGTAATCCCTGGCCAGTACCGCCACCCCCGTTGAGATAGTCAATACGTCCACTACTCCGGCAGATGCTTTCGCTTGGGCGGCATCCAGCGTTTTCAGCCTGGCGCCAAATTTTGGTGCGTGTAACACCACGGCCGTTAACATGCCCGGCAACTTGATGTCCTGGGTGAATATGGCCGTACCATTGTTCTTGCCGATGTCCTTGCGACTCAGTGTTTGCTTGCCGATAAATACAAACTGCTCTGGCGATTTCAGTGTCACGCTGGCTTCATCGGGTATCGCTTGGCCGGCCGCCGCTTCTGCCAGCTCTCCGAAGGTGGCTTGCTGGTCTCCGTGACTAACAATGCCTGCCTTCACCTGAATTTGGCTGGCATCCACATTCCAGCGCTGGGCTGCAGCGGCAACCAGCATGGCTTTGGCAACCGCGCCTGCGGTACGCATCTGAAGATAGGAGTTGGCAATTGCCGTGCTGCCGCCCGTTCCTTGCATCGGCCCCCAGAAGGTATTGTTGTAACGGTTGGCGTCCGCAGGCGCCCCTTCTGCGGCCATTTGGTCCCAGTCGGCATCCAGCTCTTCGGCGACTAAGGTGGTCAACCCGGTATAGGTTCCTTGACCCATCTCAACGTGTTTGATCATGACGGTTACCTTGTTATCGGTACCGATACGTACAAAGGCATTGGGTTCAAATAATGCCGTCGCAGGGGCGGTTTCCGTTGCCCGGGCATTTAGTGATACAGGTAAAGAAAATCCCAGGGTGAGTCCAGCGCCTATGCCACCCATGATTTTGAGAAACTTGCGGCGGTCGAGCGCGACGTTTGTGGCCTCACTCGGTAAAGAGATTCTACGCATGATTGATCACTCCTTAATCAAACAATTTACAGCTGTGCAGCGGCATTCTTGATCGCTTTACGAATACGCACATAGGTGGCGCAGCGGCAGATATTGCCGGACATGGCCGCATCGATGTCGTCATCGGTCGGGGCAGGGTTATTTTCCAGCAGCGCAATCGCAGACATGATCTGCCCAGACTGGCAATATCCACACTGTGGCACCTGCACGTCGTCCCAGGCTTGCTGCACCGCTTTCGCAACCTGACTTTGTACGCCTTCAATGGTCGTAATTTTCTTGCCGACGGCGGATTGAATGGGAGTGACATAAGAACGAATCGGTTGGCCGTCCAGGTGCACGGTACAGGCACCACACTGCGACAGGCCGCACCCGAACTTGGTGCCGGTCATTTCCAGATGATCACGCACTGCCCAGAGGATGGGCGTATCCGGCGATGCATCAATGTCATGGTCAACACCGTTTACATTCAAGCTTACTGGCATGTGGCTTCTCCTGCGTTTTGGATGTTGCTAGCGGCTCCTCTCTCCGAAAAAAAAGAGCCATGATTCTCGCTTGGTGAATCATCTTGAGGGCTGATAATTATAATAAACTTGAAGTTTGTGTGTTGAGTGATTCTTAGAGACTGCTTGTGTGAAAATGTAACTTGTTGAAGTGAATGAATAAATTTGTTGGGTGTTAGAGAATGCCACTTTTTATCAATACTTTATTCAATTTTCGCTCACTTCAAGGTGATTCCAAATGTTCATAAAGAAACAGAATTTGTTTAAAGTGTAGTGGTCAACTAATCCCGGACAGTAAATTAGACCGATTCTCTGCCTCAACCGGCGGCAATCCGCCATTGTGTTGATGAGGGCGCTGCCGGTTGTAGTAGTTCATCAGATAATCGCTGATGTCTCTTTTGGCTTCAGCCAGTTACTTGCGTGATCTACTCTGCAATTTTGTGTGCATACAAAGCGAGCACATAAAGAACACACGCTAACCTTAGTACCAAATCGGTGATGGCGGCCAAGTGGCACCCCCAATCGCCCTGACGCCATTGATAGTCTCTCAGACGACTTTTCAAGCCTTGATGGGAAAGCGAGAGAAATTGCGTAGAGTCGGACGATATGGGAGCTCTAAGGGGTTGTTAGGCAACGACGACTCCCCATAGCGACATCCAGAGCCCCAGTCGAGCACGGATTGTAGCCAACATTCCGATTGCGGGCCCGGCCAGCCATAACTCGGTCCCCAACTGACATTGGAAGTTTGATACAAACATTGCTATCCGCCTTGCCTGCGTAAATACAATGGTCAGGTCGGAAAAACTCTGGCTAGTGTGCTGGTCCTGAACAAAGTGCCCGGGCTTAATATGCCTGTAGCCAGCCAGCCAGCCAGCCAGCCAGCCAGCCAGTTAAGGACATCAAGCCTAGATGGGACTGACCGCCCCGGCTCTGATTTTATCAACAGCGCCGCTTTCCAGCAGAATATTGGGGCAGAGCGGGACTTTTCAGGCCCGCAGTGCCGTTACAGAATTTATTATCAGCAGTTTAGTTGCGGCAGGTCCCGAAACAGTGCCAGTGCCTCGGGATTGGCCAGCGCTTCCAGGTTTTTCACCGGTTGTCCCTCCACCGTGTTTCGAATGGCCAGCTCCACCAGCTTTCCGGTCCGGGTGCGGGGGATATCCGCTACCTGGATAATCCTGGCCGGCACATGGCGTGGTGTGGTATTGCTGCGAATGGTGTGGCGAATCGTCTGTTCCAGGGGCTTGTCCAGCCGGTAGCCGGGTTTGAGCACCACAAACAGCACGACTCGTACATCGCCCTGCCAGGGCTGGCCGATGGCGACGGCTTCCTGCACCGCCTCAACCTTCTCCACCTGGCGATAGATCTCGGCGGTGCCGATCCGCACTCCGCCCGGATTGAGCACCGCATCGGAGCGGCCGTGGATCACCATACCGCCGCTGGGGGTCAGCTCGGCGTAGTCGCCATGGGCCCAGACATTGTCAAAGGTCTCAAAATAGGCCTCTTTGTACTTGCGACCATTACTGTCATTCCAGAAGCCGATGGGCATGGCCGGAAAGGGGCGGGTACAGACCAGCTCACCCTTGCCGCTGGCCACCGGCTGGCCGTTGTCCCAGATGTCGACCGCCATCCCCAGTCCCCTGCACTGCAGCTCACCGGCGCTCACCGGCAGGATGGGGCAGCCTAGGGCAAAACACGACAGTATGTCGGTGCCGCCCGAGATGGATGACAGGCAGAGATCGCGTTTGATCTCCTGGTAGACATATTCGAAGCTCTCGTGGGTGAGGGTCGAGCCGGTGGACAGCAGGGTTCTGAGGGCATCCAGCCGGTGGCTTTGCCTCGGGCGAATACCGGCCTTTTCCTGGGCGGCGATGTATTTGGCGCTGGTGCCGAAGGCGGTGACTCCTTCCTGCGCCACAATATCCCACAGTACTTCTGCCGTGGGGGCGAAGGGGGAGCCGTCGTACAGCACCAGAGTAGCGCCGGTGGCCAGGCCGCTGAGCATCCAGTTCCACATCATCCAGCCACAGGTGGTGTAATAGAACAGGGTGTCCCCGGACTTCAGGTCGGTGTGTAGCTGGTGTTCCTTGAGGTGTTGCAGCAGAGTGCCGCCCACCCCGTGAACAATACACTTGGGCACCCCCGTGGTGCCGGAAGAGTAGAGAATACAGAGCGGGTTGTCGAAGGCCACCCGGGTGAATTCGACCTCGGTCGCGGCCGCATCGATAAAGTCATCCAGCAGCACGGCGCCAGGCACCGGGCTCAGATCGGGACTGGCGTCGAGGTAGGGCATCACCACCAGTTGGCCGAGTGTCGGCAAGTGCGGCAGTACCTGCGTCAGGCGTTCCAGTGAGTTAAAGGACTTGCCGTTATAGAGGTAGCCGTCGGTGGTGAACAGCACCTTGGGCTCGGTCTGACCAAAGCGGTCGATGATGCCCTGAAGGCCAAAATCGGGTGAGCAGGCGGTCCAGACGGCGCCCAGACTGGCGGCGGCCAGCATGGCGACCGCAGTGTTGATGACGTTGGGCACAAAGCCGGCCACGCGATCGCCTGGCTCCACACCGGCGCGACGCAGACCGGCGGCCACCTGGGCCACCCGCCGGTAAAGCCCGGCATAACTCAGGCTGTCGCGCCGGCCGGCCTCATTGCGAAACACCAATGCCGGACGCTCGTCACGAAAGCGAAGCAGGTTCTCGGCATAGTTCAGTCGTGCATCGGGAAACCAGCGTGCGCCGGGCATCCGCTCGCCATCGAGCAGCACCCGTTCACCCCGCTCGCTCGCCATCACCCCGGTAAAGTCCCACAGCAGTGACCAGAACGCCTCCGGCTGTGCTACCGACCAGCGGTACAGCCGGTCGTAGCTGTCGAGCTTCAGACCACTGTGCTCGCTGGCCTGCTGCATAAACCGGTGCAGCTGGCTGTGTTCAATACGTGTTCTGTCTGGTTGCCACAATACTTTGTTCATCATTACTCCCCGTTTCGTCCTTGTGGGATGGCGTCCCCGGGTCGCGTTTCGCGATGCCACGGGTGAACCGTTTGCTGGTATCGGTCCTAGTGTGTAATGACGTTATAAATTTATTAAGTTTATTTTTCTGTCGAATTGTTTGGTTTTATTAATGAATGGGAGTGTCCTGGCGACGGCCTATCAGGTACCGACCCATGCTGCATCTGATGTGCCCTTGAGCGGTCCTGCCGCCATGCATTGCTCTATGGTCCACTCGCAGAAGCTCAGGGCTTCTTCGCTCAGCAGGTTGTTGCTGGGGTGAACTAGGTAAAATCCGCGCCGGGTTTTTACCGATGCGGCCATTGGCCGCACCAGGGCTCCGCTGGCCAGCAGTTCGTCTACCTGGTGCCGCCAGCCCAAAGCGATTCCCTGGCCACTCAGCGCCGCCTGGATAACGGCCGGATAGCTGCTGATATAGATATCCTGGCGGCCCGCCGGCAGCGCGATGTTTTGGTGGGCCAGCCAGGTGGCCCAGTCCATCCAGTCCCAGTGCTCGGATTCCAGGTGGATCAGGGTGGCGGCAGACAGGTCGGCGGGGGTTTCCAGTGACTGGATGCCGGCCAGGTAGGCCGGGCTACATACCGGAAAGATTTCCTCTCCCAGCAGAAAGCGGGCATTGCAGCCGGGCCAGTGGCCATCACCGAACTGGATGGCGATATCCGAGCCTTCTCTGAGCTGATGGGTATGATCATCGGAGGCGTCCACATGCACGACGATGTCCGGATGGGCCATACGAAACAGTGGCAACTTGGGAATAAGCCACAGGGAAGCAATGGCCAGATCGGCAGACACTGTGACCGTGGAGCAGGAACGATGGATTTTCAGCTCTGAAGCTGAGGAGGCAAGCAGCTCCAATGCCGCGGTGACGGCCCGCTGGAACTTGCGCCCGTCCGGCGTGAGGGTCACGGCCTTGTGTGAGCGATTGAACAGGACGCATCCCAGCTCCTCTTCCAGCAGGCGAATTTGCCGGCTGACGGCTGCCTGGGTGACACAGAGTTCGTCTGCGGCCTGAGTGAAGCTCTGATAACGGGCGGCCGCTTCAAAAGCGACCAGGTAGGTCAGCGGCGGCAGGGCCTTGATGATGCTTCTCATGGTGGTATCTCCTTGGGGCCGGCACTTATTCGTGCCTGGCCGCGCACAGTGTCATGATGACGGTCGAGCACTGCGTTCCTTGCTCGTGGCAGTTACGGCCACGGCCCAGCTGATCCGCAGGGGTGGCCGGAAGTGTATTGTCAGGCCATTGACATGAGCAGGCTCAGGCGGGGCGCCTGAGGGCGATACCACGGCCGGCCTGGGCAGGCCAAGGCTGGCTTGCCTGCCGGGCATGGAGATGCTCAAGCTGCTCCCGGGTGGCCGGTAAAAAGGCGCTGGCCCGTTTTATACTCATGTCCATGTGCAGCAGCAGGGTTTCCATCAGGGCGAGATCGACACCAGTGTCGGCATGGCGCATGGTCAGCACCAGGCGCAACTTCTTGCTGTCGTGTTCAAGCAGCTGGGCAAAAATTTTTAAGGGTTCGCCTTCTTTTACTTCCTGCAGGTAGTGCACCGCGCTTTGCAGTGTGTAGAGCGAAACCTGATGCCGAGTCCGAAAGGCGGCATCCATCCCGATCTGGTCGATGAAATTATTGAGGGCGGTGGCGAACACCACCACATAGCAGGCATCGTTCATATGGCCGTTGTAGTCGATCCACTCGGGTTTGACCGGGGACTCGAATATGCTCAGCTCGGTTGTCATCTGTGTCTTCCTTGTCATCTTGGTTGGGTTGGCAGCCGGTGTCCGGCCGCGGGTTGTATGTATATGATGCCGCGCAGTGTCATTCACTGGTCCATTGTTACCTTCTTGCCACTGTCCGGCCTTGCTGTGATTAGCCTGGCGCCGGCAGGCTTTCATGGTAAAGCCAGTCGGCAAAGCACTGCACCACCGGTTCCACCTCGCGTCGCTGGGGCAGGACCACATGGTAGCCATTGGCCGAAGTGAAGCGTTGTTCGAGCACGGGAACCAGCAGGCCGTTATCCAGCAGTGAGTCCACCAGTCCGGTCCAGCCGATGGCCACGCCCTGGCCGGCGATCGCCGCCTGCAGCAGCAGGGTGTAGTTATTGAACGCAATGGCCGGCTCCGGTGGCGCACCGTTAATTCCCAGGGTCTTGAACAGCCGGGGCCAGGTAAAGCAGTCGAGATGGTAGTCGGTATCGAGCTTGAGCAAGGGGAACTGCGCCAGCTGCTCTGCATGGGTTACCGGTCCTCTGTTCTGCAACAGGGTCGGGCTGCATACCGGCAAAACCTGCTCTCTGAACAGCTGGCGGCTGATGCAGCCGGGAAAGTAGCCGTTGCCGAACAGAATGGCGAGATCAAATTCCTGCTGGGCCGGTGTGTTGCGTTGCTGCGATGTCACCACACGTACTTCGGTATTGGGATAGTGCTCGCGAAAGCCGGACAGGCGCGGGAGTATCCAGAATGCGGCAAAGGCATAGTCAGTTGCGACATTGATGACCGAGTGCTGGCCGGATTGCTGTACTGCACCAACACCTTCCGCCAGCCGGTGCAGACCTTCGAGTACCGCCGTGAGCAGGGTTTCACCCGCACTGGTCAGGGTCACGCCACGGTGGGCGCGATGAAAGAGAGATGCGCCTAAATCCCCTTCCAGGCGGCGAATCTGCTGGCTGACGGCAGACTGGGTACTGCCCAGTTCCTGGGCCGCCAGGGTGAAGTTCCCCAGCCTTGCCGCTGCCTCAAATGCCAGCAAGGTCACCAGACTTGGGAGTTGATCGAGTTTAGTCATAAATCTGTCTAATCCTTAACATTAGCCCAAGATCTGTTCACAGTTCCTTAATTACTGTGCAACATTGTCTTGTGCCCGCAGGGTACAGCAATTAGGCGAATTTATGTATAGCAGGATCTAGTCTCGTTACAAAGGAGCAGTAATGGATACCAACAGGCCAAATATCGTTTTTATCATGGCGGATCAGCTGGCAGCGCCCGCGCTTCCCATTTATGGTCATCCCGTTGTTAAGACCCCTCATCTGAGCGCACTGGCCGATGCTGGGGTGGTGTTTGATTCCGCTTATTGCAACAGCCCGCTGTGCGCGCCGTCGCGTTATGTGCTGATGACCGGGCGTCTGCCGTCAAAAATCGGTGCCTATGACAATGCGGCCGATCTGGCCGACGATATTCCGACCTTTGCCCATTACCTGCGCAACCTCGGTTACCGTACGGCTTTGTCTGGCAAGATGCATTTTTGCGGCGCTGACCAGCTGCATGGTTTTGAAGAGCGCCTGACCAGTGATATCTACCCGTCCAACTTCAATTGGATCACCAGCTGGGATCAGCCGGAGAAGCGCCCTGAGTGGTATCACAATATGGACCCGGTCATCGAGGCCGGCCCCTGTGTGCGCAGCCTGCAGCTGGATTACGACGAGGAAGTGGTAGTGAACGCCCAGCGCTTTCTCTACGACCAGGTGCGCGGCAGCGACGATCGCCCCTTCTGTCTGACGGTTTCCATGACTCATCCCCATGATCCCTACATTACCACCGACGAATACTGGAGCCGTTACCACCACGACGACATCGACATGCCGTCGGTCAAGGTAGCGCCGGGTGAGCATGATCCCCATTCCGAGCGCCTGCGCTTTGTCTGCGGTCTGGATAAAACCGAGGTGACCGATGAACAGATCCGCAATGCGCGTCATGCCTATTATGGCTCCATCAGCTATGTGGATGATCAGGTCGGCAAGCTGGTGAAAACCCTCAAGGAAACCGGCCTGGATAAAAATACCATCATTGTCTTTTCCGGCGACCACGGTGACATGCTGGGCGAGCGTGGGCTCTGGTACAAGATGAGCTGGTTTGAATGGTCTGCCCGGGTACCGCTGATTGTTCATTACCCCGAGCGTTTTGCCCCACGGCGGGTCAGCGCCAGCGTGTCTACGCTGGATTTGCTGCCCACCTTTGTCGAGATGGTGGACGGGCCTCAGTCCGGTTATGTCACTCCCATCGAAGGGCGCAGTCTGGTGCCGCACCTGCAGGGCGAGGAGGGGCATGACGAGGTCATCGGCGAATACCTGGCGGAGGGGGCACTGGCGCCACTGTTGATGATCCGTCGTGGAGCTTACAAATACATTTGTTCACCGGCCGATCCGGAGCAGCTGTTCAACCTGGTCGAGGATCCACAGGAGTTACGCAACCTGGCGAATTCGCCGGCGCATGCTGATGTGCTGCAGTCGTTCCGTGAGCAGGTGGCCAGTGGCTGGGATCTGGACCAGCTCAATGAAAATGTGCTCCAGAGCCAGCGTCGTCGCCAACTTGTGGGTGAAGCGCTGAACAAGGGAAAGTATACCCCCTGGGATTTCCAGCCCTTTGTGGATGCCAGCCACCAGTATGTGCGTCATACCATTGGCCTCTACGATCTGGAACGGCGTTCCCGTTACCCGCAGGTCAAAAAGTAATGACCGTGCCCAGTTGGGGAGCATGCTTCCTTGGCGGGCGCATAGAGCCGCCGGGTCAATTGACCCGGTTTCTTGCTTTCATTTTATTTTCCACCTTTCCATTCTTTTATTCCGATTGTTCGGGTGCGCTTGTCTTAATTAATTTAACGCATTTGACCAGATATTCATCGTTTGAGCATGACCATGGTGGCGGGGTATTTTTACTTATGTTTCCTTCCGCTTTGTTAATTGAAGTGTTTTTTGAAAAGGCATGTGATAATAGGGAGATATTCATGGACATGTTTGCTGACGGTGTAGCTGCCAGTATTTTTCTATATATTTTTTTCGGTCATTATAGCGACGGGAAAATAAAAGGGCTGAATGAGTATTTTGGCCGGCACATGCGCAATATCATCTATCCAAATGTTCTGGATCGGCGAGCATCTTTGCCGGTCATTTCCGGGATGCAATCATGATAACAGCACAGGGCAAGGCACAGCGCTACCAGACACTGCTGCTGTGCCTGGTGCCCTTCATGGGCTGGTTACCGCAACAGAGCACTTGTTCGCTGCGTGCCGATGTACTGGCCGGGCTGACGGGGGCGGTATTGGTAATACCGCAAGGCGTTGCCTATGCCTTGCTGGCGGGCCTGCCCCCCGAGTACGGCCTGTATACCGCCATTATTCCCACCATACTGGCAGCTCTGTTCGGTTCGTCACGGCAAATGGTCAGCGGGCCGACGGCAGCGTTGTCGATTGCGTTATTTGCCACTCTGCAGCCATTTGCCGAGGCCGGCCCCGGAGAGTATGTGGTGCTGGTGCTGACCCTGACCTTTCTCACCGGGTTGTTTCAATTACTGTTGGGTCTGGCCAAGCTGGGCGTGCTGGTGAATCTGGTATCCCATGCGGTGGTGACTGGCTTTACTGCCGGTGCCGCGTTGATCATTGCTAACAGCCAGTTGCCCTATGCGCTGGGGTTGGGCCCGCTCGACAGTGCCGATTTTTTCGACAGCTGGCCGGCGCTGCTGGAGCGGTGGGACGATATTTGCCCCGAGGCGGTGTTTATCACCGGTGTTACCCTGGCCGCCTGCCTGGCATTCCGGCGCTGGTTACCCCGCTGGCCGGGCATGTTGCTGGCGCTGGCCGGGGGGGCTGTTCTGGCCGCCTGGATCGATCCGCAGAGCGTGCATATTCAGCGCATCGCCGCCGTGCCGGCGGGTCTGCCGCCGTTATCGACCCCGCTCTTTTCCCTGGATATATTGCGCCAGCTGGCCCCCGGCGCCATGGCGCTGGGGCTGTTGGGTTTGGTCGAGGCCGCTGCCATTTCCCGGGCCATGGCGGTGCGCACGGGGCAGCGTATGAACAGTGATCAGGAGTTTATCGGGCAGGGGATCTCCAATATCGGGGGCGCCTTTTTCTCTGGTTATGTGTCATCCGGATCTTTTACCCGCTCCGGCCTGAATGCCAGTGCCGGGGCCCGGTCCCCGCTGGCCGCGGTGATGGCCGCGCTGTTTCTGGTGCCCATGGTGTTGCTGGCAACCCCGTTGCTGGGCTACGTGCCCATGCCGGCCATGGCCGGCATGCTGCTGGTGGTCGCCGCCAACCTGATTGACCGGCACAGTATTCGTGAAGCGCTGGCTGTCAGCCGTGCCGAGACCACGGTCTTGTTGCTCACCTTTGCCAGCACCCTGCTGCTGGCGCTGGAGTTCGCCATCTTCGTCGGGGTGCTGGCGTCCTTTGTCTTTTACTTGCTGCGCACCATGCGGCCGCCGGTGGTGGCCTGTGAGCTGGCACAGGCACCTGTGGCCATTCGGCAGGTCCTGACCCCCGACAGCTGCGCGGTGGTCAGGATCGACGGCTCCCTGTATTTCGGCGCCTGCGAGGGGATCGCACGGCGGCTGGATGCCCATGACCGGCCGAATCTGGTGATCCTGGCGGAGGGCATCAATTTTATCGATATCAGCGGCCTGCATCTGTTGCTGCGGCAGGCCAGTGTGTGCCGGGACCGGGGAGGCAGGCTCTACCTAGCCGGCACCAAGGATGACGTGCTGTATCGCCTGCGGCGGGCCGGCGTATTGAACAGTGACAAGATCACGGTAATCACACTATGAGAGGGATTCTCCATGACACAGCAAGTGAGTGACAGCCGGCCGGGCGGCCGCCTCAATACGGCGGTTTTCCATGGTTCGGTGGCCGGCATACTGATATTTCTGATTTATGCGATCGCCTTTACCGACCATGCCACGGCGTTCTTCAACGCCGGGCTGGACTGGATTGGCCAGACCTTTGGCTGGTATTACATGCTGGCCATCGTCGTCTACCTGGTATTTGTACTGGCGGTTGGTGCCTCGCGCTTTGGCAAGATACGGCTGGGCCCGGATCACTCGCGACCGGAATTTTCGCTGCTATCCTGGTCGGCCATGCTGTTTGCTGCCGGCCTTGGCGGAGCCATTCTGTTTTTTGTGGTTTCCGAGCCGCTGACACATTATCTCAATCCACCGGTCGGTATCGGAGGTGGGGCGGAGGCTCATCGTCGTGCCATTGTTCAGACCTTTATGCACTGGGGGATCTCGGGCTGGGGCGTGTATGTGCTGATGGGCTTGGCGTTGGCCTATTTCAGCTATCGTCACCGCTTGCCGCTGGCCATCCGTTCCACCCTCTATCCCCTGCTGGGCAAGCGCATCTACGGACCGGTAGGTGACGCCGTCGATATTACGGCCGTGCTGGCTACCGTGTTTGGCATTGCCACCGCCTTGGGCATTGGCGTGATGCAGATGAACTACGGGCTGTCCTATCTGTTTGATGTGCCTGAGGGGCTGACGGCACAGGTGCTGCTGATTGCGCTGGTGGTGACCCTGGCGACCCTGTCGGTGGTGAGCGGGGTAGACAAGGGCATACGCCGGCTGTCCGAGTTCAACCTGCTGATGGTGGCCGCCGTGGTGTTATTTGTGCTGCTGCAGGGAGACACCCTGATGTTGCTCAATGCCCTGGTGATGAATGTGGGTGACTATATTGCCGCACTCACCGGCAAAAGCTTTGAAACCTATGCCTATAATTCCGAGGCTCAGGGTTGGTTCAGTGGCTGGACTGTGTTCTTCTGGAGCTGGTGGATTGCCTGGGCGCCGTTTATCGGCCTGTTTCTGGCGCGTATTTCCCGTGGTCGCACCATTCGCGAGTTTGTCGCCGGCGCTCTGTTTATTCCGCTGATTTTTGTGATGGTGATGATGTCCGTGTTTGGCAACAGCGGTATCAACCTAGTGGAGCAGGGGCTGGTGGTACTGGGAGAGCAGGCGGTCAACATGCCGCAGGCCAGCATTTATACCTTCCTCGAACAGCTGCCCTGGGTGGGGCTCACCGCCAGCCTGGTGACCCTGCTGAGTATTATCTTCTTTGTGACCTCGGCCGATTCCGGCGCCCTGGTGTTGTCCAACTTCACCTATATACTGCGCGATGTGAATCATGATGCGCCGGTTCGCCTGCGCATTTTCTGGTCGGTGTTGATTGGTCTGATCACCCTGGCTCTGCTGATGGCCGGCGGTCTGCGAACGCTGCAGAGTGCAGTGGTGATCAGTGCACTGCCATTTTCGGCGGTTATCTTTCTGGTGATATTTGGCCTGTACCGCTCGCTGAGGATAGAAACCGGCAAGCTGGAAGCACGCCAGCAGGCGGTGACCGGTAATGGTGCTGCTCTTGACTGGCGTGAACGGCTTGATCGCACCCTGGACGGAGCCACCCATGATCGGGCCGAGGCCACCATACGCCACGCCATTCGCCCGGCCCTGACCGAGCTGGTTGAAGAGCTGACATCGCGTGGTCAGCAAGCCAGCCTCACCGAGCGGGAAACCGGTGAAGCACAGTTGCCGTGTCCCATGTTGCGGGTCGACTTTGAGGGGGCGCCGAGCTTTAGCTACGAGATCCGCACCCGGCGTATGCAACCACCGAGTTTTCTGCCTGCGGATGATGACTACTATCTGCGCCTCGATGTGCACCTGGCCGATGGTAGTGTGGGACAGGATCTGAATGGCTATACCCGGCTGCAGGTCGTCCATGATGTGCTGAACGAGTTTCAGCAGCACCTGAGTTTCCTGACCGAAGCGGGTTTGGCGGGGCATCTGGGGGCGATTCCCGACCATGAAATGGAAAGGGAGCTGCTCACCGCCACCCGCAGCGCGACTGGCCATGACACAACAGGTGAACACCAGGAGCAACCAGTGTAAAGACAACGGCCAGGGTCTCACCGACCTGGCCGTTTTTGCTGGGGTTCACCATTCCTTTGTTACGGTATATCGCCGTTTCTGCCTGCGACCGCCGGCACTCTTTTGCCATTCAGTCAATCCTTGTTGCTGTCTTAAATAATTTAATGCATTTGCCTTGGTATTCATCGTTTGAGAATGACGGGGACGCAAGATAGTTTTTTGATGTTTTCTTCCGTTTTTATGCTCAAGCAATTTACATCAAGGACATGTGATAATAGGGAGATATCCATGGATATGTTTTCTGTCGGTATAGCGGTCAGTATTTTGCTATACGTTCTGGTCGGCAATTATGCCGGCCGTAAAGTGAAAGGACTGGATGATTATTTTGTTGCCGGCCGGCGCTCGCCGACCTTGCTGATTGTCGGCACTCTGGTGGCCAGTTTCCTGAGCACCAATGCATTTTTGGGAGAAACCGGCTTTGCCTACGAAGGTTATGGCTTCCTGTTGTTGGTGCTGATTGCCATCAATACCACGGGCTATGTTGTCGGCGCGCTATTCTTTGGTCGTTTTGTGCGCCGTAGTGGAGCGCTGACTCTGCCTGAGTATTTTGGCCGGCGCTTCAATAGTCGCAGGGTACAGGTGGTCACCGGTATCACCATTGTGGTGGGGCTGGCGGCCTATCTGCTGGCGGTGACCCAGGGGGCTTCGCTGATTATCTCCGAGGTGGTGGATATTCCCTATGGCTTGACCCTGCTGATTGTCTGGCTGGGATATACCCTGTTTACCCTGTACTCCGGCTCTCAAGGGGTCGTCATCACGGATACACTGATGTTCCTGTTGTTTACGGTCGTGGCCTTTCTGGCACTTCCTTACATCGTCGATGGTTCCGGAGGCTGGTTCGACACCATTCAGGCCCTGGCCACCTACGAGGCGAAACCGGATATCATCGCCTGGCATGGGGTCAACGGTGACGGGGCCTACTGGAGCACACCGGGTGAGGCGCTGATCTGGGCCCTTATCCTGGGTGTGTCCTGGGCGACGGTGCTGGCGGTCAGCCCGTGGCAAACCAGTCGTTACCTGATGGCGCGTAATGAACATACAGTGATCCGTTCGGCTTGCATCTCAGGTGGCATACTGATGCTGCTTTATATCGCACTGGTGGTGAGCGGGGCGGCGATCAACCTCGATAACCCAAATATCGAGACCTCCAACAAGGCCATTATCTGGGCCGCGATGAACATGATGCCGACCTGGCTGGGAGTATTGCTGATGGCCGGCCTGATGGCGGCAGCGTTGTCTTCGGCATCTACCTTTTTGTCCTTGATCGGTTTTAGCGTCAGTCACGATATCGTCCGGTTCAAGGGGCGGACGGACGCATCCAGCCTGCGTATCACACGCTGGACCATGTTGGTTGTCGGTCTGATCGTGCTGGTGCTGGCGTATGCGCAGCCCCCGGCGGTGATGTGGATTACCTATTTTGCCGGCACGTTGTTCGCGTCGTCCTGGGGACCCGTGGCCTTTATGAGTATCTGGAGCCGGCATATTACCGAAGCCGCCGCCTTCTGGGGCATTCTTGCCGGTTTTATCGGAAATATTGCCGCCAAGTTGCTGAGTAAATTCGGTGTGCTCGAGCTGCCGGTATATCTGGACCCCTTTATCGTTGGCCTGGTACTCAGTATTGCCACCATTATGCTGATTTCCCGCATGACGCGGGTCAGCCAGCAGGAATCCGATTACCGCCTTCAGATTCACCGCACCCCGGCGTCGGAGTTCGATGCCGGCGAACTCAGGCAGACGCTGGTATGGTCAAAGGCTCTGATGGTGCTCGGGGTGGCGACCTCAGTATTCCTGGTAGTGATGTATGCGCTGCCTTACGGCAACGCCGTGGGGGGCTGATATTCGGCCTTTTGCAAACAAGGAGAAAACTGATATGAGCGGTGAACTACTGTTATCGATCGGCTTTGGTCTGTCCATGTTTATGGTGGGAGCCCTGGCGCACTGGCAGGTCAACAAGGCGTATTCCAGAGTCATGGCCGAGAAGCCTGAAGTCACGGTGATGTCGAGGAGAAATGGCAAGTCATTGACCTGAGAACATAACGGGCCTGAATGAAATACGAATCCCCCGGCCACGCCGGGGGACCCGACATAGCCTGCAGTGCCTGAGCAGTCGCTGTTAGCGCGTCCTGTCTTCTATTCCGCTGGGGCGCGGCACTCCATTCCTCAAGCTCTCAGTTCTTTATGTTTGAATTGAATTTACCTGCCTGTTTAGCCCCCATTGTGTTTATTTCAGATGTAGCCGGTTGGTGATAAGCCACATGTTCACTCTTCGATGCTCCTTTCTGGAGTGTCTTGCCTACCCGTCATATGGCGGCCTAATACCAACGCCTGAGCGCCAGACCCTGACCTTCGACACACCCACGTCATGGGGCATCCGTATTACCGCTATGACACGCATCCGGCTAAGTCAAAGCCTGAAAATGCCTTAACTTTTTTAACTCATTTGCCCAGATATTCATCGTTTGAGCGTGCGCTTTGGGGCGAGCTACAGTGACCCCAGTTCAAGGACGTAACGTCTTGGTAACATCCGGCGTGTTGGACGATCAGGTTTAGGCCGGAACAGTTTATCTACCGACAGGAGAGTAATGATGGGCGTATATATTTCCGATGCAGAGATCCAGGTGGCCAAAGGCCGATATGACGAAGCCGATCCAAATGCGTCTTTTACCCTGAATGCCCAGTGCTATACCGAACAGAAGTTTCTGGATCTGGAGCGTGAAACGATTTTCCACCGTACCTGGCAGTGGGTATGTCATATGGAGAAGGTGCGTGAGCCGGGTGCCTACTATGTCGCGGATGTGCAGGGACGAAGCATTGCCGTAGTGCGCGATCGCAGCGGTGAATTGCGTGCCTTCTACAATGTGTGCAAGCACCGGGCGCACCACCTGCTCGAGGGAGAAGGCAAGGCCCGGGTCATGACCTGCCCGTACCACGCCTGGAGCTACAACCTGGATGGCAACCTGCGCAATGCGCCGCACACCGACAGCCTGATTGATTTCAACAAGGGGGATATCTGCCTGGATCAGGTCAAGGTTGAGGAGTTCTGCGGCTTTATCTATGTGAACCTCGACCCCGAGGCGAAATCACTGGCAGAACAGACCGGTAACCTTGCCACTGAAATTAATGAGTTTGCCCCTGATATCAAGGATCTGACCCTGGCCCGCCGGCTGACCTTCGATATCAAGTCGAACTGGAAGAATGTGGTCGACAACTTTCTGGAGTGCTACCACTGCCCGACGGCGCATAAGGATTTCTGCACCCTGCTGCAGTTTGATACCTACAAGGTGACCACCCATGGCATCTATTCCAGCCATATGGCCAAGGGCTCCAAGGGGGAGAACAGCGCCTACAGCGTCGAGGGCGGTAGCTGCGACGACCATGCGGTCTGGTGGTTGTGGCCCAATACCTGCCTGATGCGCTACCCCGGGCGCAATAACTTCCTGGTGCTCAATATCATCCCCGTGGGGCCGGACCACACCATAGAAACCTACGACTTCTATTTCGAAACGGCGGAGCCGACCGAACAGGAAGAAGAAGCGATCAAATACATTCGCGATGTCCTGCAGCAGGAGGATATCGATCTGGTCGAAAGCGTGCAGCGCGGAATGAGCACACCGGCCTTTGAAAGCGGCCGTATTGTCAATGATCCCGCTGGCTCCGGTCTGAGTGAGCATGCGCTGCATCATTTTCATGGTCTGCTGCTTGACGCCTACAAACAGGCCGTCAGGTAACGTCAATTACTGGTTTTCCTGGAGGGGATGTCCTCCAAGTTTATTCTGAATATCCAAACATGAGGTGATATATGGCTCAGGGACAGCTGCGGGGCAAGGTGGCACTAGTAACAGGTGGTCGCGGTGGTATCGGTCGCGGGATCTGTGAACGCTTTGCCAATGAAGGGGCAACGGTAATTGCCGCGGATATTGCACAGGGAGAAGGCGCACTGCCGGAGGCGGTCTGCTTTGAACGGCTGGATGTGACCAATGAAGACAATGTTCACGCACTGATGGCAAAGGTGGGAGAGAAATACGGCCAGCTGGATATCCTGGTGAATGCCGCCGCCATTGAAATCGAGAAAACCATTGAAGAAACCTCTCTCGACGACTGGAACCGTATTTTCTCGATCAACGTGACTGGCATGTTTCTGGTCTGCAAGTATGCGGTGCCGCTAATGCGCCGGGCTGGTGGTGGCTCCATTATCAACTTTGGCTCCTACGACGGTTTTATCGCCGATCCGAGCCTGGCCGCCTATTGCGCTACCAAGGGTGCGGTGCATGCCCTGACCAAGGCCATGGCCTGCGATTACGGCCCCGAAAACATCCGGGTCAACGCGGTCTGCCCGGGTTTTATCGATACCCCTATGCTGCAAAGCTTTTTTGGCAGCTCCGGCAATATCGAGAGCCTCAAGGAAGAGGTGCGCCGCATTCACCCCATGCGCCGTTACGGCACGCCGGCCGACATTGCCAGCCTGGTCAACTGGCTGGCGGGGGACGAATCCGTCTATGCCAGTGGCCAGCTGTGGGTTCTGGATGGCGGCCTGACCGCGCAAGTTCAGCAAATGCGTCTGTAAGGGAGAAGAGCCATGTCCAAGAGCGTCATTATTACCTGTGCGGTCACCGGTGGCATCCATACTCCGACCATGTCCAAACACCTGCCGATCACACCAGATCAGATAGCGGCTGAGTCCATTGCGGCGGCCGAGGCGGGGGCGTCCATCATTCATCTGCATGCCCGTGATCCGGAAACCGGCCGGCCAACACCGGATCCGAAGGTGTTCATGCAGTTTCTGCCGGTGATCAAGAACCACTGCGATGCGGTCATCAATGTCTCTACCGGGGGCGGCCTGGGCATGACCCTGGAGCAGCGGCTGGAAGCGGCGCTGGTCACCCGCCCCGAGATGGCGTCGCTGAATGCGGGATCGATCAACTTCGGTATTTTCCCGCTGCTGCAGAAACACAAGGAATGGCAGCATGACTGGGAACCCGAGTTCCTCGACATGACCCGTGACTTTGTGTTCAAGAACACCTTCAAGGATATCGAGTACACCCTGCGTGAGCTGGGCGAGACCCATGGCACCCGCTTCGAGTTCGAATGTTACGACCTGGGCCACCTCTATAACCTGGCCTATTTCGTCGACAAGGGGCTGATCAAGCCGCCGTTCTTCATTCAGATGATCTACGGCATTCTCGGTGGCGTGGGGGCGGATCCCGACAACATGACCCATATGCACAGCATCGCCAAGAAGCTGTTTGGCGATAGCTTCGAGTGGTCGGTGCTGGCGGCCGGGCGCAACCAGATGTCGTTCGCCACCCAGTCCGCCATCATGGGGGGTAATGTGCGGGTCGGCCTGGAAGACAACCTGTATATCGGCGCCGGTCAGCTGGCGGCCTCCAATGCAGAGCAGGTCAAAAAGATCCGCCGTATCGTCGAAGAGCTGGGTCTGAAGGTCGCCACCCCGGATGAGGCGCGTGAAAGGCTGGGGCTCAAGGGCAAAGACCAGGTCGGTTTTTGATTGGCACTAACGGGAGTCGGAACATGCAAATAAAAAATCTGATCAATGGCGAACTGGTGGCCGGTGACGGCGAGATCGTACGGGTGCTTAACCCGGCAACGGAAGAGGTGATTGTCGAGATCGCCGAGGCCACCCCGGAACAGGTGGCTGCTGCGGTGGCGGCGGCGAAGGCGGCCTTTCCCGCCTGGTCCAGCACCACCCCCGCAGAGCGTGCGGCGCACCTGCTGGCCCTGGCCGATGCGCTGGAGGCACGGCTGGATGAGTTTGCGATGCTGGAGTCGCTCAACAACGGCAAGCCGCTGGCGTCGGCGAAGGCGGATGAAATGCCGCTGATCATCGATGTGTTCCGCTTTATGGCCGGCGCCGCCCGCAGCATGAGCGGCTCGACCGCCGGGGAGTATGTACAGGGCTTCACCTCCATGATCCGCCGCGACCCCGTGGGGGTGGTGGGCTCCATCGCCCCCTGGAACTACCCGCTGATGATGGCAGCCTGGAAGATAGCCCCGGCGCTGGCCGCGGGCTGTCCGCTGGTACTCAAGCCGTCACAGATGACGCCGCTGACCACCCTGCGCCTGGCCGAACTGGCCGCAGAGATCTTCCCCAGGGGCGTGGTCAATGTGGTTGCCGGCCGCGGCTCGACCACAGGTAATGCCCTGATCAACAACCCGGATCTGGAGCTGGTGTCGCTGACCGGCGGGCCCGAGACGGCCAGCCGGATTCTGGAAGCTTCAGCGCGCAATATCATGCATACCCACATGGAGCTTGGTGGCAAGGCGCCGGTACTGGTGTTCAATGATGCCGATGTGTCGGCGGCTATCGAGACATTGCGGGGGGCCGCCTTCTTCAATGCCGGGCAGGACTGTACCCAGCCCTGTCGCTTCTATGTGGAAGACCGCATCTACGACAACTTCGTGGCGGAGATGGCGCAGGCGGTTTCGTCCATCAGGGTGGGTCAACCGAATGACGGCAGCACGGAAATGGGACCTGTGATCTCGGGCCGACACCTGGATCATGTGGCTGGCTTTGTGGAGCGGGCGCGGGAGCTGGCCCACACCGAGGTGGTGACCGGCGGGTACCGGTTGCAGGACAAGGGGTTTTTCTATGCCCCAACCGTGATTGCCAATGCGCGCCAGCAGGACGAAATCGTGCAGAAGGAGGTCTTCGGGCCGGTGATCTCCATCACCCCGTTCAGCGGCGTGGAGCAGGGCATTACGCTTGCCAACGACAGCGAGTTCGGTCTGGCGTCGTCCATCTGGACCCAGAATACGGGCAAGGCGATGAAGGTGGCTGCCGCGCTGCGCTGCGGCATTACCTGGGTCAATACCCATGGGGTGGCGACCTCGGAAATGCCCCATGGCGGCATGAAGGCCTCGGGCTATGGCAGTGACATGTCGGTGTATGCCCTGGAGGGCTATACCTCGGTGCGTCACGTACAGATTGCCCATCTGTAACAGCAGCCTGGCCCGGTCGCAGCCGGGCCTGAATCAAGGAGAGGTGACGCCCATGCGCAACCCCATTACACCGCTGGACAAACAACCGCTGATCGTGCGCGCCGTGAAGGATGAAGCCAGAAATATACGCAGCGTCGAACTGGCGCTGGAAAGCGGCGAAGCCCTGCCGCCGTTCGAGGCGGGGGCGCACCTGGCCATGCACCTGGACAATGGCCTGACCCGGCAGTACTCGCTCTATGATCGGCCCGGTATTCGTCACAGCTATCGCGTGGCCGTGCTCAAGGATCCTGCCAGCCGCGGTGGCTCCCGCTTTATGCATGAACTCAAGGTGGGTGACCGGATCAGTGTCAGTGGTCCCGTCAATCATTTCCCGCTGGCCAAGGAGGCAGCTTCGTCGCTGCTGATTGCCGGCGGTATCGGGGTGACGCCGATATTGTCGATGGCGCTTGCACTGCATCACGTTGGCAGCCCCTTTCAGATGCACTACTGCGCCCGCCATGCGGAGGATGCGGCCTTTGTCGACTGGCTGAAAAACGCAGCGCCCTTCGGCGACCGGGTGCAGCTGCATTTTGATGGCGGTGATCCCTCCAAGGGGCTGGATCTGCGCGCACTGCTGGCCGAAGTGGTGCCGGGGCGGCACCTGTATTGCTGTGGTCCGGGCGGGTTGATGGATGCCGTTGAAGCCGCATCGTCCCACTGGCCGGCCGGGACCGTGCATTTCGAGCGCTTCAAGGCATCCCCTGTGGTTACCGGCGAGAACCGGCCGTTCCGTATCTATCTCTGCCGTTCGAAGATGGAGCTGGAGGTACCGGCCGAGAAAACGGCACTCAAGGTGCTGAAAGAAAACGGGTTCGATATCGACACCATCTGTGAAGAGGGGGTCTGCGGCTCCTGCCTGACCGATGTGCTGGAAGGGGAGCCCGAGCACCGGGATCAGATCCTGACCGAAGATGAAAAAAGCATGAATGACGTGATGGCGGTTTGCTGCTCGCGAGCCAAGTCCGATCGTCTGGTACTCGATCTTTAATGGAGATAACCATGTCTTCCCTGGAAGGAAAAGTTGCAATTGTTACCGGCGGTGGCCGGGGTATCGGCCGTGCCGTGGTGGATCGTTATGTTGCCAACGGTGCTCGAGTGCTGAGCTGCGGCAGGGGCGAGCGCCCGGCGGATCTGCCCGAGGCGGTGAGCTGGGTGCAGGCGGATCTGTCACGGTTGGAGGATGTAAAGCGGGTGCGCAGCGTCGCGCTCGAGACCTTCGGCCAGGTGGACATTCTCGTCAACAACGCCGGAGTGCAGGTAGAAAAGACGGTGACCGAGACCACGGATGACGACTGGGAGCTGGTGATGGGAGTCAATGCTAAGGCGGTATTCCTGTGCTGTCGCGAGCTGATCCCGGATCTGGGCCACGAGGGAGCGGGGGTCATTATCAACCTGGGCTCCATCAGCGCCAACGTGTCGGATCCCAGCATGGCCATCTACAACGCCTCCAAAGCCTTTGTGCACGGTCTGACCCGCTCGATTGCGGTGGACCACGGCAAGGACGGTGTGCGCTGCAATGCCATCTGCCCGGGCTGGATCATGACCGAAATGGCCGAGGCGGGCTTCGATCTGGCGGTCAACCCGGAGGCCGCCAAACGCGATGCACTGGCGCGCCATTCGGTGGGGCGTTTTGGCAAGCCGGAAGATGTCGCCGGTCTGGCGCTCTGGCTGGCGTCTGACGATGCGGCCTATGCCAGCGGACAGATGTTCGTGATGGACGGCGGACTGACGGCAGCATCGCCGCTGCAGCCCGGCCTGTTTTAAGTCGTCCGGTCGTGTCTACCGGTTAAATATTGACGTGTGAATGGCTGTTTTAAGAGAGGTAGCAAATGAACAAGCGGGTTGATTTTCCTCGGGAGGTAAAGGTGGCGGCCATTCTGGGTGCCGGCACCATAGGCGCCAGCTGGACCGCCCTGTTTCTGGCGGCGGGGCTGGAGGTTGATGTCTATGATCCTTCCGAAAACGCCGAGGCCTTCGTGCGTGATTATGTGGAGCATGCCTGGCCGAGCCTGGCGCGGCTGGGGCTGACGGTCAATGGTGCCATGGATCGGGTGCGCTTCTTCCGCACCCCGGAGGAGGCGGTAGTCAGGGCCCAGTTTGTACAGGAAAGTGTGCCCGAGCGCATCGAAATCAAACACGATTTGTATGCCCGTATCGAGCCGCACCTGCGCGCCGATGCCATTGTCGCCTCCAGTGCGTCCGGCCTGCTGGTAAAAGAGATGCAGGATGGCTGGAAAAAACCCGGCCGCTTTATCCTGGGCCATCCCTTCAATCCGCCTCACCTGATCCCGCTGGTGGAGCTGCTGGGCAACGACAAGACCGACGGCGGCGTGCTGGAGCTGGCCGAGCAGTTCTATGCGGCCTGCGGCAAGGTGACGATTCGGGTCAACAAGGAAGTACCCGGGCATGTGGCCAACCGGCTGCAGGCTGCTCTGTGGCGTGAGGCGATTCACCTGGTGGTGGAAGGGGTCGCCAGTGTTGAAGACGTGGACAAGGCGGTCTATGCCGGGCCCGGGCTGCGCTGGTCGGTCATGGGGCCACACATGCTGTTCAACCTGGGCAGTGGCGGCCACGGACTGGGCGTGTTCTGCGAGCGTTTCGGGCCTTCTTTCCACCGCTGGTGGGATGATCTGGGCGATCCGCGACTGACCCCCGAGGTGATAGAGCAACTGCTGTCCGGGGTGCAGGCTGAGGAGAACGGCCGAAGCTTTGATTCGCTGGCCTATGAGCGTGACAGCAAAATAGTGGAGGCCAGCCGGGCCATACAATACGCATTGCAGACAGATGCTCACGAGCAAACTTCCAAGGCTCGGCTGGTCACTGCCCGCTAGGGCAAATTACTGGTTGTGATGGATTGACAGACAGGCCGGCGATCAATAGCCGGCCTGTTTATTCAGGCACCGTCAACAGGAGCACAGAAGACAAACCAGGAATCAACGGAGGTATGGCGCTACCGATAGTACCAGTTGCCAACAACAGACTTCACATTACGCAAAGGATGGATTCTTATGACAGATGTTAAACCCCGGGAAGTGGGTGGGTTCCATATCAATTCGACTATCTTCTACGGTTCATTGTCCGGTGTAGTCTTTTTTCTTCTATACGCCATTTTATATACCGACCAGGCCGCGCAGGTGTTCAGTGAAGGGCTGGCCTGGGTCAACCATACCTTCGGCTGGTATTACATGCTGGCCACCGTGGCCTATCTGGTGTTTATTCTGTATATCAGCCTGTCTCGCTTCGGCAAGGTGCGTCTGGGTACCGATGACGCCAGGCCCGAATTTTCATTGATCTCCTGGGCCGCCATGCTGTTTGCCGCCGGCATCGGGATTGACGTGCTGTTTTTCAGTGTCGCCGAACCCTTGTCGCATTACCTGCTTCCCCCCGAACTTGCGCCTGAAAGCCGAGAGGCTATACGCCACGCCGTGCCCCAGACCTTCTTCCACTGGGGGCTGACCGGTTGGGCCATGTATGCACTGATGGGGGCGGCGCTGGCCTATTTCAGCTATCGTCACAAGCTGCCGCTGGCCATTCGCAGCACGCTGTTTCCACTGCTCGGCAAGCGTATCAACGGACCCATCGGTTACCTGGTGGATATTGCCGCCGTGATCGGCACCGTCTTCGGTATCGCCACCAGCCTCGGGATAGGCGTCATGCAGCTGAACTATGGCCTAGGCATCATGTTCGGCTTGCCCGAGAACCTGACGAATCAGGTTTTCTTGATTATCGCCGTGGTCATTATCGCGGCCTTTTCTGCCATGAGCGGCGTGGACAAGGGTATTCGCCGGTTATCCGAAGTCAACATGCTGCTGGCCACTGGATTATTGCTGTTCGTGCTTTATCAGGGTAATACTCTGGGGCTGCTGGACACGCTGGTGTTGAATATCGGTGATTATGTCACAGACTTTGTGGCGCTAAGCTTTAATACCTACGCGCTTTCCGGTGAGCAGGCTCAGCAATGGAAAGGCTGGTGGACGGTGTTCTTCTGGTCTTGGTGGATCGCCTGGACCCCGTTTATCGGCATGTTTTTGGCGCGAATTTCAAAGGGGCGCACCCTGCGAGAGTTTGCCATTGGGGCCCTGCTGATCCCCCTTGGTTTCATGATAGCCTGGATGTCGGTATTCGGAAATTCGGGCATTGAGCTGGTTGCCAGCCAGGGTCTGAAGGCGCTGGGCGAACAGGCATTGAACAGCCCACAGAGCACCATTTATACCTTGTTGGAGCAATATCCCTATGTGGGGCTGACCACGGCGGTTGTGCTGGTACTCGCAGTGCTCTTCTTTGTGACGTCGGCCGACTCCGGTGCACTGGTGCTGGCAAATTTCACTTCGGTCTTGCCGGGAGCCGACAGTGATGCTCCAGCTTATCTGCGTGCGTTATGGGCGGCCATTATCGGTGCCGTTACCATAGTGCTGCTGCTGGCCGGTGGCCTGAATGCTCTGCAAAGTGTGGTAGTCATAGCGGCGTTGCCGTTTTCCTTGGTCTTGTTTGCCAGTATCGCGGGGTTATACAAGGCGCTGGCACGGGAAGTGGACGGGCAGGTGATACCGAAGAGGCAAGCGATGGCCTTTGGGGAGGACTGGCGCCAGAGGCTGCATGCCACACTGAAACGAGGGGGCAAGGTTGAGATCACCGGATTTCTGAATAACACGGTACGCCCAGCGGTAGAGATGTTTGCTCAGGAGCTCAGGGAGAATGGCAAAACGGTAACCGTTGAGCAGCAGAATATTGACTCGAATGGCGCTTGTCTGACATTAAAAGTGCAGTGGCGCGATGAACTTTATTTTGTCTACGAAATCAGGCCGCAACCTCTGTTTCTGTGTCATGAGCCATTGTCGGACACTCGGTCCACGGAGGTGGCATTGAGGGTGTTTCTGGCGGGTGGTAAAGAGGGCAGCTGCTTGGCCGGTTATCAGTTTGATGATGTGCTGCATGACCTGGTGTTCGAGTTCGAGCACTTTGTCCAGATACAGGCTTTGACCAGCAATGATAACGATCCCGGGTATACGATTGTTCCGGACGGAAGATTGCCTGACATGGCGTGAATGAGAATACCTAATCCGCCTCAATGGCTAAAAAGGAACAGGCATAACCTGATGTTGCATCAGGTTATGCTTTTTTTTGGGGGGGCAGCGGCGACTTTCGTCAGGATGACAGTCTGAACAAAGGTTTAATCTGATTGGTATGACTCAGCACCTGAGAGCAGCAATGGGTACTGGCATCGTGAGAGTGGTAGTGGGCCGAGTGTGGGCCCATTGCTGATGTAGTGTGGGCGAACAGCCCTTGAAGTATTTCCGGAGTCAGCAAGGTATGAGCACTTGCATACAAGAAAGCCCCTTGTTGCGGGGCTTATTGTGTGTGTAAAAGAGCGGCCGGATGATAAAAAATATCGGAGTGGTAACGACTCAGGGGCGCTCTATGGCCATGGCCACGCCCTGGCCGCCGCCGATGCACAGGGTAGCCAGCCCTCGGCTGGCATTACGCCGTACCAGCTCATGTACCAGGGTGACCAGCACCCGGCAGCCCGAGGCCCCGATGGGATGACCGAGGGCAATGGCGCCGCCGTTGACATTGACACGCTCCGGATCCCAGCCCAGCTCTCTGCCTACCGCCAGGGCCTGGGCGGCGAAAGCCTCGTTGGCTTCAATCAAGTCTAACTGCTCCAGGGGCCAGCCCGCTTTTTCCAAGCAGCGACGGGTAGCCGGCACCGGTCCTATGCCCATGATGGTGGGCTCCACACCGGCGCTGGCACAGGCACTGACTCGGGCCAGCACCGGCAAGCCCATAGCCCGAGCCCGGTTGGCGCTCATCAGCAGCACGGCGGCGGCTCCGTCATTCAGGCTGGAGGCATTGCCGGCGGTAACACTGCCGTCCTTGCGAAAGGCAGGCCGCAGCGTGGCCAGAGATTCCGGAGTAATACCGGGGCGGGGCTGCTCATCGGTATCAAACAGCAGGGGCTCACCCTTACGCTGGGGGATGGTCACCGGACAGATTTCCTGGCGGAAACGGCCACTTTCGATCGCGGCCATGGCCTTTTGCTGGGAGGCGGCGGCAAAGGCATCTTGTTGCTCGCGGCTGATGCTGTATTTCTCCACCAGGTTTTCGGCCGTGATGCCCATGTGAATGTCGTTAAAGGCATCCCACAGGCCGTCCTGGATCATGCTGTCAACCAGCTCGGCATGGCCCATACGCAGGCCTGTTCTGGCCTTGGGCAGCACGTAAGGGGCCAGGCTCATGTTTTCCTGGCCGCCGGCGATCACGATGTCGGCATCACCGCAACGAATGGCCTGGCTGGCCAGTTGCAGTGCCTTGAGCCCGGATCCGCAGACCTTGTTCAAGGTCATGGCCGGCACAGTGACCGGCAGGCCAGCTGCAATGGCTGCCTGGCGAGCGGGGTTCTGGCCGACGCCGGCGCTCAGTACCTGTCCGAGAATGATTTCATCCACATCAGTCGGATTTACACTGGTCTGCTCCAGCAGATGACGGATAACAATGGCGCCCAACCGATGGGCTGGAATGTTGGCCAATGCCCCCTGAAAGCTGCCGATAGGCGTACGGGTGGCGGCAACGATAACAACGTCTTGCATAATGCTCTCCTAGATCATGTTAGTTAGCGAAGGTCATTTCCGGTACATGGTCGGGCACGATCAGCTTGCCGGCGGTTTTGGTCTTGATCTCTTCCACACTGACACCCGGTGCCCGCTCGCGCAGAATAAAAGCGCCATCGGCGATCTCCAGGTAGGCGAGATCGGTGAGTACCCGCTTGATGCAGCCGGCGCCGGTCAATGGCAGGGTGCAGTGAGGGAGCAGCTTGGACTCTCCGCCTTTTGACGCATGGGTCATGGTGACGATGATATTGTCGGCACCCGCCACCAGATCCATGGCGCCGCCCATGCCCTTGATCAGCTTGCCCGGGATCATCCAGGAGGCAATGTTGCCGTTGACGTCCACCTCAAAGGCACCCAGCACGGTCAGATCAACATGCCCGCCGCGGATCATGGCGAAAGACTCAGCCGAGTTAAAAATGGAAGCGCCAGTGCGCGCGGTGACCGTTTGTTTGCCGGCGTTGATCATATCGGCGTCCAACTCTTCCTCGGTAGGAAAGGCGCCCATGCCGAGCAGGCCGTTTTCGGACTGAAGCATGACTTCCATGCCTTCAGGGACATAGTTGGCCACCATGGTGGGGATGCCGATGCCCAGATTGACGTAAAAGCCGTCCTGCAATTCGCGGGCGACACGCTGGGCCATTTGTTCGCGGGAAAGTGCCATGTTATTGCCTCTTTTACTGATTCAATGGATAGATGCCGGCATCCTGCTGGCTCAGCCACGCAGGGTTCGCTTTTCGATACGCTTCTCGAACTTGCCGCAGATAATGCGATCCACATAGATACCCGGGGTATGGATCTGGCTTGGCTCCAGCTCGCCGGGCTCGACAATTTCCTCGACTTCGACCACGGTGATTTTGCCGGCGGTGGCGGCCAGGGGGTTGAAGTTCTGTGCGGTATGGCGGTAGACCACGTTGCCGAAATGATCGGCTTTCCAGCCCTTGACGATGGCAAAATCGCCGGTAATGGCCTGCTCAAAAATGTGGGGACGAGCATTGAACTCGCGTACTTCCTTGCCTTCGGCAACCAGCGTGCCGTAACCGGTGGCGGTATAGAAAGCGGGAATGCCGGCACCGCCAGCGCGCAACTTTTCGGCCAGTGTGCCCTGAGGCGTCAGCTCCACTTCCAGCTCACCGTTAAGCAGTTGCTGCTCAAACAGTGCATTTTCTCCCACGTAGGAAGAGATCATTTTGCGGACTTGCCGGTCTTCCAACAGGATACCGAGACCAAAGCCGTCTATTCCGCAGTTGTTGGAGACCACGGTCAGCTCCCGGGTCCCCTTGCGTTTGATCTCGGCAATCAGGTTTTCGGGGATACCGCACAAACCAAATCCACCGGCCAGAAGAGTCATGCCATTCTCAAGGCCTTCAAGGGCTTCTGCATAGGAGCCCACTCGCTTATCGAAACCTGCCATACCATTTCCTCTTTTTATGTACTTTCGGACTGATGTAAAAGAGTATCTTGTTAGGTTATTAATTTGTTAAGTTTGTTTTTTTCATTGATTGATTGGTTTATTAAAACAGTCTACTGGCGAGTGAGAGTGCTATCTCTGGCGCCAACGAAAGGGAGTTCATTGATTCCATGACGGCAAAGCAACTTCGCGCCTTTATCGCGGTAGCGCAAACCCTGAATTTCGCCCAGGCCTGTGAGCGGGTACACCTGTCCCAGTCGGCACTGAGCCTCAATATCAAGGCATTGGAAGACAGCCTGGGGGGACGGCTGTTCAGTCGTACCACCCGACATGTGCGTCTGACCCCTGAAGGGGAGGCATTGCTGCCATTGGCGCGGCGCCTGATGGCTGAGTGGGACAATGTGCAGGATGAACTGCGCCAGCGTTTCACCCTGCGTCAGGGGCGGGTAGCCATAGCGGCCATGCCGTCCTTTGCCGGCAACCTGCTGCCTGCGCTGTTGCGGGATTTCCGGAACCGTTATCCGGATATCAATGTAACTGTAAACGATGTGATCAACGAGCAGGTCATTGAGATGGTGCAGGACTGCTACGTTGAACTGGGGATTGCCTTTGAGCCCGCCCCATCCATCAGCCTGCACTTTACTCCCCTGTACCTGGATCGGTTCGTTGCCGTGGTACCGGCTGAGTCAGTGCTGGCTAGGCTGCAGGTCGTTGGCTGGCAACAGTTGCTGGAGCACCCCTTTATTTCGTTGCAACGGCCGTCGGCGGTACGTCTGATGCTGGAGCAGCATCTGCGGGAGTGGAAACTGACCTTGCCGGTTGCCTTTGAAAGCCACCAGTTTTGGCCACAGTAGGTCGTATGGTAGGGGCTGGGCTCGGGGTCAGTGCGGTACCGGCACTGTGCATCGAGCAGATGCACGAACTAGGGGCGCGCTGTGTGCCGTTGCATGATCCGGTAATCGAAAGACAG
This sequence comes from Oceanimonas doudoroffii, assembly GCF_002242685.1. Taxonomy (NCBI): domain Bacteria; kingdom Pseudomonadati; phylum Pseudomonadota; class Gammaproteobacteria; order Aeromonadales; family Aeromonadaceae; genus Oceanimonas; species Oceanimonas doudoroffii. The sequence goes on along the minus strand of NZ_NBIM01000001.1, from coordinate 776,667 downwards.
GTCGGTATTCTGACCAAGACGGAGCACGAATTATCTATGGCCGCCCAGGCACTTCACGACACACTGGTTGCTTCATCGGTTCCACCTTTGGGTTAAACTGGCACGAGCTTGCCAGACCAGTATTAAGGAAAAGATGGCAAATCATATTTGGCTGAAGGTATTCCGTATCGCCACAGCTGCAGCCTGAAAAAGTGGGCCGGCGATATTTAAATAGCTGTTCCGAATAGTGGTTAACAGGAGGAAGGGAGCTCAGTTTATTTGTGTGATCTGATCGGTCGGCAAACAAAACCAACTCTACATCCAAAGGACTGAGCTCAGACCTATCTTACCATCCCTGTATTGCCGAGAGTGACTTCGAATATACAAGATTATTCAGACTGCCCGCGACAAGCCTGATGCTGCAAAAAGTTTATAACCTACTTTTTTGATACTTCCTTGTATAACTATGTAATCATGTCTAGGAATGGCGCTGTTATTGTTTTGTTTAGGGGGGGGTTGTTTTTAATCTTCTTGCATGCTTTTCTTGAATCCTTGAATAGCACTGCCCAGATCACTCCCCAAACTTCGCATTTTCTTTGAGCCAAATAACAGTACTAGGATTAATGCCACGATGATAAGTTGCCATATACTGATGCCACCCATTCCCATTGCTACCTCCGTCTAAATAGTCGAGAGTTATTCTCAGATCATGCAACAGGGTAAATGACCCTGGTGCCTTATCAATACCGTCTCAGGTTACGATAGGTTGTGATGTCATCGGCCAGAACTTGCCCCTATCATTCTGGCCGATTTCATCTGTGATTTACTCTATGTCTTCATAGGGCAGGCCGACATAGTTTTCCGCAATGGTCTTGCGGCCGGCTTCCGAGCCCACGAAATACTCCAGCTCGGTCTGCAGCATGCGCTTGGTAAAGGCATCGTTCTCCGGAAAATCATGCAGCATGCTGGTCATCCACCAGGAGAAGCGCTCCGCTTTCCAGATGCGGCGCAGACATACCTCTGAATATTTTTCCAGCAAATCGGTGCGCCCTTCCCGGTAGACCTTGACCAGGATGCGGAACATGGTATTCACGTCACTGGCGGCCAGGTTCAGGCCCTTGGCGCCGGTAGGTGGCACTATGTGAGCGGCATCGCCCAGCAGGAAGAGGTGGCCGTACTGCATGGGCTCCACCACGAAACTGCGCAGGGGGGCGATGCTTTTCTCCAGCGATGGGCCGGTAACCAGTTTGGCCGCCTGCTCGGCGGGAAGCCGGCTGCGCAGCTCTTCCCAGAAACGTTCATCGGACCAGTCTTCCACTTTTTCGGTGGCCGGCACCTGAACATAGTAACGGGTACGGGTGGACGAGCGCATGCTGCACAGGGCAAAGCCGCGCTCATGGCGGGCATAGATAAGCTCTTCGTGTACCGGAGGGGTGTCTGCCAGCAGGCCCAGCCAGCCAAAGGGATAGACCCGTTCAAACTCGGTCAGCACGCCTTCAGGAATGGATTTGCGGGAAACACCGTGGAAGCCATCGCAGCCGGCGATGTAGTCACAGTCCAGACGATGGCGCTCGCCGTTGTGATCAAAGGTGATGTAGGGTGCACTGGTTTTGAGATCGTGCAGCGCTACATTGCTGGTCTGGTAAAAGCTTTTTCCGTTGCCGGCGGTGCGGGCTTCCATCAGATCGCGGGTGACCTCGGTTTGGCCATAAACCATTACGGTCTTGCCACCGGTCAGCGTTTTAAGATCGATATGCTCGAGACGATCATCCAGCGCCAGCTCAAAGCCTTCGTGGATAAGCCCTTCCTGCTCCATGCGTTCATTGACGCCGGCTTCTCGCAGCAGATCCACCATGCCTTGCTCCAAAACGCCGGCGCGGATGCGACCCAGTACATATTCGGGCGTCTGGCGTTCCAGAATGACATTGTCGATCCCTGCCTTGCTCAGTAGTTGACCGAGCAGCAGACCGGACGGGCCGGCTCCAATAATGGCAACCTGGGTTTTCATCACTTCCTCCACAGCCGGCAAGGCGGCTTCTCCTTGTATTGTTGATAAATTGTATTTTTGGTTATTCAAAGGTGAACAAGAAGGGACGTAATAAGTTTATAATTGGACTTTTTAAAACAAGAGGAGCTCTTGTGAGCGAGATCCCGATTTTCCAGCTGTATGGTGAACAGGCCCCTTGGGCGGCCCCCGATATGCTGCACTATGAGTCGATTGCTCAGCGCAGCCGCTTGCATGACTGGGAGATCAAACCCCACCGGCACGGCGATCTCTACCAGTTGCTTTATGTGCACCAGGGGGAAGTCGAGCTGAATATTGAAGGTGATATCAGGGTTATGAGAGAGGGGGCGTTGCAATGGGTTCCTCCCCTGTGCGTGCATGGCTTTCGCTTTTCTCCGGATGTGACCGGCGGCGTACTGACCCTGGCGGTGCCGCTGGTCAGCCAGTTTGAGCAGTCACTGAATATGCCCCTGGCCTTTGGCAGCGTGTCGCTTTGCATGGAGCCAGGAGAGGACGCAGTCTTGCTACATTCCTTGTTTGAAGGGTTGGCCCGGGAATACCATCATCATTTGCCCGGGCGGCAATTGGCGCTGGCGTCCTGGGTTAACCTGTTGCTGACCTGGTTACAGCGCAAGGGTCTGGAGCGGGACAATGGCGAAGAGCTTGTTACCAGAAAGCACAAAATATTTTTCCGCTTTTCCCGGCTGGTGGAAGAGCACTACGCACAGCAATGGCCGGTGCAGAAGTATGCCGAAACGCTGGGGATTTCTGTCACTTACCTCAACACCCTCTGCCGTCGTTTGGGCGGGCAGAGTGCATTGCAGTTTATCCATCAACGGCTGTTGCTTGAAGCCAAACGCAGCTTGCTCTACACCGCCATGACGGTCAGCCAAGTATCCGATCTGCTGGGGTTCAGTGAACCAGCCTATTTTTCCCGTTTTTTCCGTCGTCTGGCCGGGACCTCGCCCAACACCTTTCGACAGGCGGGCATCGCGCAGTTCGACTCCGTTTCCGACGAGGAAAAAGCAGGGCCACTCCGCTGAAGGAGTGGCCCTGAAAGCAGAATATATCAGCTCGGGAGGGTCAGAAGATCTTGGTCAGGCCGATACGGAACAGATCACCCTCGGTGGTATTGTCTACCCGATATTCATTGAGATAGGCGCCGGTCATGCCAAAGCCCAGGCTCGGCCAGAAATAGCCCACTTCCAGGCCCAGGGCGTGTTTTTCCACCTTGCCCGGCAGGGCATCGCCACCGGTATTTTCGTCCAGCTGCCAGCCATCGTAGCCAATCAGTCCCAACTCAACGCCGTTGTTTAGGCGCTTGCCCAGGCCCCACTCCACCAGAAAGCTGTCGCCCCGGTCGACGCCGTTGTCGTCATCGAAGTTGATCTCGTAGCGGGACAATGCCGAGAACGACCAGGTTTTGGCGGCGTCCGGGTAGAAGGTGCCGCCCAGGGTGATCATGGTGCTCTTGTAGCCCTTGCCGGCGGAAGCGGGCTCGGAGGTGCTGCCGGTATCGAACCAGACCCCGGAGGCGAACACCGCATCCCATTGCTGACCGTGCCAGCCCAGGATCAGAGGGCCGATAAAAATATCGCCTATTTCGGTTTCGCTGCTGTCGACCCCGATCAGCTCAAAGTCCAGGGAGGTGTGCTGGACGGGAATTATGGTTTCAAAGCCGTAGTCGGCGTTCAGAAACTGCTTGCCGGTGATATGAATAAAGCGGTTGGCCAGCGCGGTCACCGAGCCGGTGTTGCTGCCAGGCAGGGCGTCGCCGTTGTCGTCGTTAAGCTGGTCAATATCGTAATGTACCCCATAGCCCCGGTAATAGGTGCCGGCGGGGGGCACAGAAGAGCCCTTGATCCCTTCCACACCGGGCACATAGTGGCCGGTGACCGCCAGGGTAGCGGGTGAGATCAGTAGCAGACTGGCGGCCAGGGTCAGCGCCCGGCGAGGGTTGAAGGCAGTCCGGACAGTTAAACAAGTCATACAGCAGTCCTTTGGTTAAATCACGGCGGGCGGTGGCCCGCCGGTGGTGAATGATGATCAGAGCAGGCCCAGGGCCAGCACCGGAAACAGAATAAGCAGCAGCAGTCGCATCAGATCCGATAACACAAAGGGCAGGACGCCTTTGTAAATCTGGCCTATCGGCACCTCGGGGGAGACGCTCTTGATCACGAACACGTTCATACCCACCGGTGGTGTCATCAGTCCCAGCTCCACGGTGATCACTGCCACAATGCCGAACCATACTGGATCGAAGCCGGCACTGAGGATCAGCGGCATCACCACCGGCACCGTCAGCAGCAGCATGGCGATGCTGTCCATCACGCAGCCGAGCAGTACGAACAACAGCAGCACGGCAAACAGCACCGCATAGGGGGACAGCTGCCATTCGGCCACCAGCTCCACCAGAAAAAACGACAGGCGGGAGACCGACAGAAAATAACCAAAGATCTCGGCACCGACGATCATGAAGAAAATCATCGCCGACAGCGCCAGGGTCTCCGACACCGCCTCCATCAGACCGCGCCAGCGCATGCCACGTACCAGGGCGATGATCAGGGTGATGCCGGCACCGATGGCGGCGGCCTCGGTGGGAGTGAACAGGCCGCTGTAAATGCCACCGATAATCAGCGCGAACACCAGCATAAAGGGTAAAAAGCCGCGCATATCCTGCAGTTTCTGGTTCCAGGCGGTGGCGGTGCCGGGTTGGGCCAGATGGGGGTAGCGGAACACCAGCAGGGCGATGGTGGCGCAATACAGCACCAGGCCCAGCAGGCCGGGCAGCAGGCCGGCGATAAACATGTCACCCACCGATTGCTCGGTGATCAGCGCATACAGCAGCAGGGCGATGCTGGGCGGAATAATAATGCCCAGGGTGCCGCCGGCGGCCAGGGTGCCGGTAGCCAGGGAGTCGGCATAGCCGTGCTTGCGCATTTCCGGCAGCGCCACCCGGGACATGCTGGCGGCGGTGGCCACCGAGGAGCCGGAGATGGCGGAAAAGGTGCCGCAGGCGGACACGGCGGCAATGGCCATGCCGCCGCGCCAGCCACCAAACAGGGAGCGGGCGGCGCTGAACAGCTCTTGGGACATGCGGGCCTTGGAGGCCAGCACCCCCATCAGCAAAAACATGGGGATGGGGCTGAAACTGTAATTGCTGAGGGTTTCAAAAGGCCCGGCTTCCAGCAGGGCCAGGGCCGGCTCAAAGGCCACGATCAGGCCAAAGCCAATCAGGCCGGTCAGGGCCATGGCCAGGGCAATGGGGCAGCGCAGGGCGATCATCACCAGCATGCCGGCCAGGCACAGTAATCCAAGCAAAGCAGGGCTCATGAGTGGTGCTCCTGTTCCGGGGCATGGGTGCCCATTACGATATTCACTCCCACCAGCAGGGCGCGCAGGGCCAGCACCGCCAGGGCCAGGGAGGCGATCTGGTAGATGGCGGACATCGGCAGCAGCAGATCCTGGGTCAGTTCACCGGTCTGGCGGGCCGAGTGAGCGGCTTCGGTAAAGCGCCAGCACCAGGCGGCGCCGAGCAGACCGAAGCCCAGGGTGTAGCCACCGGTAAAAAAGCGCAGCCGGGCGGCGTTCATCTGCTGGGTGAACAGATCCACCACTATCTGCCCCTTGTCCACCGCATGGGGAAAGGCGAGCAGCATGGAAAACAGCAGACTGAACTTGACCAGCTCAATGCCGCCCACAAAGGTCAGATCCAGCTGACCATCGGTCAGGGAAAAAAATCCCCGGGCGGCTACATCAGCGACCACTATCAGCATCATGGCAACGATCAGGACACCCCCGAGCCAGTACATCAGCAGGGCTACCCTGTCCGTCAGTCGGGTCAGGCTATTCATCAGTTGATCTCCCTAGATCAGGCGCGACAGGCGTCGGCGAGCTCAAGGGCCCGCTGGTAGACTTCATTGGCGGGCAGACGGCGTTTCTCCAGCCCCGACAAATAGGTCTGGGCGGCCTGCTCGAACACCGGCTGCCAGTCGGCCTGCTGCACCGGGATCAGCTGATGGCCGGCCTCGCTGGCTTCGGCCCGCCCGGCGTGGTCGAGATCGTCAAACACCTGCGCCAGCTTTTGTGACCATTCCTGGCCGGAGTGGTCGGCCAGCACGGCTTTCAGATCGTCCGGCATGCGGTTATAGACCCGTTTATTCATGGTGACCATAAACGACAGGGTGTAGAGGTTGACCTCGGTGTGATAACTGGCCAGCTCATTGGTGCGAAACACCTTCATGGCTTCCCAAGGAAAGGCCACGCCATCGAGCACGCCCCGTTGCAGGGACGGATAGGTCTCCGGCGCCGGCATGCCCACCGGCTGGGCGCCCTGGGACTCAAGCAGCTGGGCCACCACGGTAGTGGGCCGGCGGATCTTGAGGCCGGCCAGATCGTCCGGGGTGGTGATGGCCTGGTCCCGGGTATGCAGATAGCCGGGACCGTGGGTAAAGAGGTAGAGCACCTGGGTGTCGTCGTATTCCTTGGCGATCAGGCCCTCGTCAAAGAGCGACTGCAGTACGCAGGAGCCGTGTACCGCCGAGTCGACCATGCCGGGCAGCTCCATGATTTGGGTAAGGGGAAAGCGGTTGGCGGTGTAGCCCTGTACGGTGGCGGTAATGTCGGCGATACCCATCTTGACCCCGTCATAACTCTGCGGGGCCTTGGTCAGGGTCTGGGCCGGGTAAAACTCCACCTGCAGGCGCCCATCGGAGGCGGCCTCCAGGGACTGACCCCATTCTTCAAAGCCCTGATGAATGCCGGAGCTGGCCGGCCAGAAATGGGAGAAGCGCAGTGTGTAGTCGGCGGCCTGACTGAACGGACTGACGAGCAGGGCGCTCAGGGTCAAAGTAGCAACTTTTTTCATAGGATCCTTCCCCGCGTTGTTTTTGAAGGCACAGCGCCATCAAGTGATTCACATTTATTTTTCATTAGTGAAACAAAGTTAAAGTACCGGGAAGGAATGGGAAAATGAAAAGTCTGTCTCCTTCTATATCGTTTTGCGTATAAAGTCGGGCCAGCCCCTGGGCCGACCCGATATCGGTCAGCGTACAAACAACAGCAGGAGCGAGACACTGGCAAAGGCGCTCAGGGTGGTCAGCAACAGGGTGCCGGCGGCGAAGTATCTTTGACCGTACTGGCTGCCAATAATGGGATAGATGCTCATCATGGGCATGGCGGCCAGCAGCAGCAGCGCCAATTGCAGATCGGGATTAAAGGGCGGCAGCAGCCAGATCATCAGCCCCACCAGCAGCGGATGGACTACCAGCTTGCCCGCCATCACCGGCACCATGCCGCCTACCTTGCCCTTGAGCGGTCTGCCTACCAGAGAAGCGCCGATCACGAACAGGGCCACCGCCGCCGAGGCCCGGCCCAGCATGTCCAGGGTGGTGCCGATGGCCTGGGGCAGGCGCAGCTCGAGCAGGGCAATTAGCAGGCCGGCGAGAATGGCGATGATCATGGGGTTGCGCAGTACCCGTCTGGGCAGGGTGAGCAGCACCTTCCCCAGATACTGGCTGTCGTCCCGTGAAGAGTAAAACTCCAGCAACGCCATCGACAGGGGAATGATCAGCATGGCTTCCACCAGCATAGCCATGGCCAGGGCCTGGCCGGCCACGCTGTCCACCACCTGCAGCAGCACCGGAAAACCGAAGTAGGGGGTGTTGGGCATCACCATGCCCATGGTTTTGAGGGAAGCTAGCACCGGATCCTGTCGCAGCAGGCGAAACAGTATCAATCCGAGCCCCATCAGCAGCAAGGAGCCCAGGCCATAGGCCAGCATAAAGCCGGGCTCGATGACTTCCTCTATGCGCATTTTGCTCAGGGTGCTGAGGATCAGGCCGGGCATGGCGAAGTAGAGTACGAAACGGCCCAGGCCGGGAATGGTGTCGGCAGGGATAAGGCGCCAGCGCACGGCGCTGTAGCCCATGCCGATCAGCAGAAAGATCGGGGCGGTAATGGATATGATGGCCAGCATGGGGCAATTAATTCTCTGTGATGTATCTGTTTGATAGGTGCCCTGCGGTGCCGTGCCGCCCTAGTGAGGGGCGACGCGGCACCATGCCCGGGTCAGCTGTGCTCGGCGGTGTTCAGGATATCGTCAAACCAGGCCGAGGTGGCGCCGCCGTCCAGCAGGTGTTGCTGCAGCTCGTCCAGCTGCAATTCCACCCCGCATCGCTCTTGAATCAGCGCAAACAGGTGTTGATCTCCGTTCAGGGCCTGCTGGCAGGCGGCCTTGACCAGATCGGCGGCCTGATCCCGGGGCATCTGCTTGGCCAGGGCGAAGGTGGCGGCTTCGGCAAAAATCACCCCGTTATACAGCCCCAGATTGGCCTGCATGCGGGCGGTGTTCACCACCAGGTGGTCGAGGGCATCCCGGGCATGGTGCAGGGCCACCGCCGTGCCTATCAGCATGGGGGGCAGGGTCAGCCATTCCTGGGTCCAGGCGCTGCCGCTGCGCTCGTGCTCCTGGATCATGGCCTGATGCAGCTGGCCCACCTGGCCGGCATTGTGGCGGGCCAGGGCTACCAGAATTTCGGCGTTCACCGGGTTGCACTTCTGGGGCATGGTGGAAGAGCCACCGCCATTGGTAAAGGTGACTTCACCCACCTCGGTCTGGCTCAGCCAGAGCCAGTCCTGGCCGATCTTGCCCAGGACGCCCGTGGTAATGGACAGCCAGCCGGCTAGCTCCACCAGGCTGTCGCGCTGGGTATGCCAGTTGCGCCCGGGAGCCAGTTCCAGCCGTTCGGCCAGGCGCTCGGCAATGGCCGGGGCCCGCTCGCCCATGGCCGCCAGGGTGCCCACGGCTCCCGCGAGCTGCACCTTGAACAGGCGCGGTTTCAGCTGTTGCAGCCGCTCCTGCTGGCGCAGCAGGGGCGCTAGCCAGTTGGCCACCTTGAAGCCGAAGTTCATCGGCACCGCCTGTTGGGTGCGGGTACGGCCGGCGGTCAGGGTGTGACGGTGAGCATGGGCCAGCCCGGCCAGCCGCTCGACTACACCCGCCAGGCGCTGTTCAAAGAGGGTCAGCAGCTCCCGGCAATTGAGCACCAAAGCGGTATCGACAATGTCCTGGCTGGTGGCGCCAAAGTGCACCCAGCGGGCCTGCTCGGCGGGCAGGGCCTGTTTCAGGGCCTTGACCAGGGCCGGAACCGGCACCCCGGCGGCACCGGTGCCGCTGGCTAGCTTGATGGCGGGCAGGGTCAGCTCGGCGGCTGCCCGGGCAATGGCGGTGGCGGCTTCGCCTGGGATCAGATCGCAGTCGGCCTGGGCCAGGGCCAGCTCACCCTCCACCCTGAGCATGGCGGCAATGCGGGCCTCGTCTCCCAGCAGGCGGGCGGCCTCGGCATCGGACAACAGTTCACGGAACAGGGCGGAGTCAAACGGAGAAATGGAAAACATGAATGGTCTCGCTGTGCAATCGTGATGGGACGGTCAGGATGTCAGCATACCGGCAACCGGCCGGCACCGGGGACATCGGGGTAGAAAAAGAGGCCGCAAGCCTTGTCCGACTCAGGCCCCTGCTTTGATTACACGTCGAAAAATACGGTTTCCTTGTCGCCCTGCATATGAATGTTAAAGTGGTACTCCACTCCGGTGCCGGTCTCGCTGCGGCGGGCAATCAGGGTGTGGCGACGCGCGGCGGGCACCTTGTTCAACACCGGATCGACGTCGTTGGCGCTGCCTTCATCTTCAAAGTAGACGCGAGTATAAGCATGGCTCAACAGACCGCGCAGGAACACCACCAGGGTGATAAAAGGCGCATGACCGTCCTGGGCGGCGCCCGGTTTAACGGTGTTGAACTCATAGCTCAGATCGTCCCGGGTGCCGGTGCCGCAGCGGCCAAAACCGAGAAAGCCCTGGTCCAGGGGGCGGCCTTCGCGTTGATCCAGCGGGTGGTTAAAGCGACCGGCAGCATTGGCCTGCCAGATTTCGATCATGGCGTCGTCGATGGCCACTCCTTCGCCGTCATAGACCTTGCCGGTGAGACGAATGCGCTCCCCCTGCACCTCGCCCCGCACCAGCTGGCTGCCGGCCACCTGACCGTGGTCGTAATGATACTGCTGGGCAGTCAGGCCATAGGCGAAGTAGGGACCCACGGTCTGGGAAGGAGTTTGTTTCATGGTCATGGTTCAGGCCTCCACAGGGGTGGCGTTCACGCCACGCAGCACAATATTGAAGATATAGCCTAGGGAGAAACCCTCTTCGGTCACGTCTAGGGAAAACTCGCTGATCAGGCGGTCGCGGGCCCCGGCCGGCGTGCTTTCAAAAATGGGGTCATAGGCCAGCAGGGGATCGCCGGGGAAGTACATCTGGGTCACGATGCGGGTGGCGATGGACGGCCCGAACAGGGAGAAATGAATGTGGTTGGGGCGCCAGGCGTTGGGGTGGTTGCCCCAGGGGTAGGCACCGGGCTTGATGGTGTAGAACTTGTAGCGGCCCTCGGCATCGGTCAGGCAGCGGCCGGCACCCAGAAAGTTTGGATCCAGCGGGGCATCGTGCTGATCGCGCTTGTGCACATAGCGGCCAGCGGCATTGGCCTGCCATACCTCTATCAGGGTATTGGGAATCGGCTTGCCGAACTCGTCAAACACCTGGCCGGTGACCACGATGCGCTCGCCCAAGGGGGCGCCATTAACCCGGCCGTTTCTGGTAAGGTCATGATCCAGCGGTCCCAACGCCTCAGCGCCAAAGGCCGGGCCGGTCAGCTCGGCCAGCTCGGGGTCGATCCGGACCAGATTCTGAGACGCGCCCCGCAACACGGAGGACTTGTATTCGGGGGAGATAAAGGCAGGATGGCTGGACCAATCCCGTTTAGTCATGTCGCTCATGTTATTGCTCCTCTTGAGATTCGAGTTCGTTGTACACGTCCTTGGCGATGCTAAACGCCGTATTGGCGGCCGGGACGCCGCCATATACGGCGGTTTGCAGCAAGACCTCAAGCACCTCGGCCTTGCTGGCGCCGGTATTTCGGGTGGCGCGAATGTGCATGGCCAGCTCTTCCTCATGGCCGAGGGCGGTCATCAGGGCGATGGTCAGCAGGCTGCGATCCCGCTTGCTCAGCCCGGGTCGACTCCACACAGATCCCCAGGCACCCTCGGTAATAAAGGTTTGAAAGGGCTCGTCAAAGGGGGTTTTGCGAGACTCGGCCCGATCCACATGAGCGTTGCCCAGCACTGATCGACGCACCTTCATGCCCAGCTCAACGCGGCTCTGGTCGGGCTGGTGCTCTCCCAGAAAACCAATGATCAGGCCAGCCAGGGCGTCGGGTTGCTCCACGCAGGGCAGGTGGCCGGCGTTAGTGATCACTTCAAAGCGGCTGTCGGGGATCAGATCGGCGGTGCTTTTAACCAGATCCGGGGGAGTGGCGCCGTCCTGATCGCCCACCACGCACAGGGTGGGCTGGGTCAGGCGGGCGCTGCTGTCGGTCAGGTCCGCGTCGCGAATGGCGGCACAGGTGGCCACATAGCCTTCCATCGGGGTACGCACCAGCATGTTGCGCCACAGTGCCAGCTCTTGGGGACGCTGCTGGCGGAAACCGGGGGCGAGCCAGCGCTCCATCACCGCGTCGGCAATGGCCTCGATACCTTGCTGGCGAATGGCCTGAATGCGATCTTCCCAACCCTGGGCCGGGCCGATTTTGTGGGCGGTGTCGCACAGGATCAGTTCCCTGACCAGCTCGGGCCGGCGGGCGGCCACGCCCTGGGCGATCATGCCGCCCACCGAGAGGCCGCATAGCGCCACCTGCTCCAGCCCGAGGGCATCGAGCAGGCCGATCAGATCGTCGATATGGTCATCGAGCCGGTAGGGGCCGGCAGGACAGGCAGACAGACCGTGGCCCCGCTTGTCATAGCGCAGAAAGCGGAAATGGTTTGCCAGCAGGGGAAGCAGGGGATCCCAGACCCTCAGGTCCGTGCCCAGTGAATTGGAAAAGACCAGCAGCGGCAGATGGGCCGGCCCGTCCAGTTGGTAGTGGAGCTGAACTCCGTTGATAGCCAGTGTCTGTGTCATGGTGTTGACCTGTGTTGGCAAGTAAAGGCGCTAGGTATCAATGTTGCCTAAAGTAATGGTTATGTAAAATAAGGATTTGTGACCTATCCATATCAAAAATGGAATGTGTTGGCGCCAGTTACAAGATTGACCAAAACAATGCCTAATCTTGCGAGTGCATGATGGGCAAGGTGAATGGATAGCCGAAAGGAAGAAAGGGTTTCTTTCTATATTTAATTTGATATGTGTGAAGGCAATAATTTCATTTTAAATATCGTTAATGGAACATTACCTTTGTGAGTAACATTGAAATAACATTTGAGCAATGCCAAGGGAGCGGGGCGCAAGCATGATCCCTCGGTAAATAATGTGGCTCATTGATTGTTCTGGGCACTCGGTCATTTGGTATCCGTTGCCCGCGATAAACGATACGTTTAGAAGGATGTTGTTTATGACTACCGGTTCCTATCAGAACTTCGACCAGCAGCCCCTCGGTGGCCACTGGCGGGCGGGCAGCTCGGAGCGCAAGCTGCAGGTGCAGAACCCCTTTACCCAGGAAACCCTGCTGGAGCTGAATCTGGCGACCCGGGAAGATATGAATGAAGCCTTCGAGGCGGCCCGCCAGGCCCAGGCCAGCTGGGCCGCCATGGCGCCGACGGCTCGTGCTGCCGTACTGCACAAGGCCGTTGCCATTTTCGACCAGCGCAAGGATGAAATCGTCGACTGGATCATTCGTGAGTCGGGCAGTACCCGCATCAAGGCCCAGATCGAATGGGGCGCCGCCCGTGCCATTACCCTGGAAGCCGCCAGCTTTCCGTCCCGTGTGCACGGCCGTATTCTGCCCAGCGGCGTGCCGGGCAAGGAAAGCCGGGTATATCGCAAGCCCCTGGGCGTGGTGGGCGTGATCAGCCCCTGGAACTTTCCCCTGCACCTGACACAGCGCTCCGTGGCGCCGGCCCTGGCCCTAGGCAACGCCGTGGTGGTCAAGCCCGCCAGCGACACCCCGGTTACCGGCGGCCTGCTGATTGCCCGCATTTTTGAAGAAGCCGGCCTGCCCGCCGGCGTGCTCAGCGTGGTGGTGGGCTCCGGCGCCGACATCGGCGATGCCTTTGTCGAGCACCCGGTACCGGCCTTTATCTCCTTTACCGGCTCCACCGAAATCGGCCTCAATATCGGCCGTCTGGCCAGTGGCGGCAAGCACCTCAAGCACGTGGCCCTGGAGCTGGGCGGCAACAGCCCCTTCGTGGTGCTGGCCGATGCGGACGTGGAGCAGGCGGTGAGCGCCGCCGTGGTGGGCAAGTTCCTGCACCAGGGTCAGATCTGCATGGCGGTGAACCGTATCATCGTGGAGCAGCCCTTGGCCGAGGAGTTCACCCGCCGTTACACCGAGCGGGTCAAGGCACTGCCCTATGGCGACCCGAGCAAGCCCGAAACCGTGGTGGGTCCGGTGATCAACCAGAAGCAACTGCAGGGCCTGTTGCAGAAAATTGAAACCGCCAAGGCGGAAGGGGCCGAAGTGCTGGTGGGCGGTGAGCCCCAGGGCAACGTGCTGCCCCCCCATGTATTCGGCAACGTGACCGCCGACATGGACATCGCCAAGGAAGAAATCTTCGGCCCCCTGGTGGGCATTCAGGTGGCCCAGGACGAGCAGCACGCCCTGGAGCTGGCCAACCAGAGCGACTACGGCCTGTCCAGCGCTGTGTTCACCGGCAGCCTGGAGCGGGGCGTGCGTTTTGCCCAGGGCATTCATGCGGGCATGACCCACATCAACGACATGCCGGTCAACGATGAGCCCAACGCGGCCTTTGGCGGTGAAAAGAGCTCTGGTCTGGGCCGCTTCAACGGCGAGTGGGCCATCGAGGAGTTCACCACCGATCACTGGATCACCGTGCAGCACGAGCCGCGCCGTTATCCGTTCTGATTGCCACTGAGCCATTCCCTCGGTGCGCCGGGGGAACGCGGCCAACCCAATATATCAAGCAAGGAGCATCCAAGATGTCAGTGATCCGTTCCAAGGCAAGGTCCCTTGCCATTGCCGCCCTGGTGCTGCCGTCAGCCCTGGTTGCCTTTTCTGCCAGCGCCAGCGGCGATGGTCAGTGGAAAGGTGGTGAGCATGTTTATCAGAAGGTGTGCGGCCACTGCCACGACACCAATGGCGACATTGGCCCGGTACTGGCCGGCCGTGGTCTGCCGCCGGCCTATATCACCGCCATCGTGCGTCAGGGCTTTCGCGCCATGCCGGCCTTTCCCGCTTCCTTTATCGATGATGCCTCGCTGCAGCAGGTGGGTGAATACATTCAGCAGCTGCCGGCCCCGGCCAAGGAGTAAGCATGAGTATTGAACGTCGTTCCGTTCTCAAGGGCATGGCCCTGGGCGGTCTGGCCGGCCTGACCCTGGGCCGGGCCGGTCTGGCCAGCGCCGGTCCGGTTGCCGGCAGCCCTGCCGGCAAACCCCTGCTGATGTTGGTGAGCGGCGCCGATGCCGAGGCCGCCTTTGCGGCCGGCGTACAGGCCAATCCCGCTGCCCGGGGCGTCAGCTTGCTGCGCACCGACAGCGACATGGAATTTCTTTCCGAGCTGCAGCAGCGGCTGCACGGTGCCCGGGGTGAGCGGATTATCGGTCTGGTGGATGACGCCAGCGGCGCCCTGATCCTGAGCCTGGCTCGCAGCGCCGGCGCCCGTCTGCACTGGTCTGGTCAGCACGTCACTGAGGGCGGTCAGTCCCGTCACCGGGTGTCGGTCAGTTCTGGCGCCAATGCCTGCCTCGGCCAGTTTGCCGCCCTCACCGAGGGCTGCAGCCAGCCGAGTGCCCTCAGCGAGCAGATCCTGGCCGCCGGCCCCCAGTGGGCACCGGCCCTGGCCTTTGCCCTGGCCTCGCCGGAGCCGGGCCGGCGCTACCTGCGCGCCGCGCCGCCGGCCCGGGTCGCCGCTCCGCATGGCCACTATGTTTCATTTTCCATTGAGACCTGAAGGAAACCCATCTCATGAGTGAACAAGACTACAAGGTATTGCCCCGCGACGTTGAACAGGGTGAGTTCCATCAGGCCATCGAGAAGTTCCGGGCCCTGTTGGGGGACGACAATGTGCTGGTGGAAGAAGCCCAGCTCAAGCCTTACAACAAGATCATGATGCCCAGCGAAGATGCCGAGCACGCGCCCTCCGCCGCCGTCACAGCCACCACGGTGGAGCAGGTGCAGGGCGTGGTCAAAATCTGTAACGAGCACAAGGTCCCGGTGTGGACAGTGTCTACCGGCCGCAACTTTGGTTACGGCAGCACCGCCCCCCACCATCGCGGCCAGATCATTCTCGATCTGAAGAAAATGAACAAGATCATCCACGTGGACGCCGAGCTGGGTACCGCTCTGGTTGAGCCGGGGGTGACCTACCAGCAGTTGTACGATTACATCCAGGAAAATAACCTGCCGCTGATGCTGTCGTTCTCGGCGCCATCCGCTATTGCCGGCCCCCTGGGCAACACCATGGACCGCGGCGTGGGCTACACCCCTTACGGCGAGCACTTCCTGATGCAGTGCGGCATGGAGCTGGTGCTGGCCAACGGTGAGGTATATCGCACCGGCATGGGCGGGGTGGAAGGCGATAACGCCTGGCAGGTGTTCAAGTGGGGCTACGGCCCGACTCTGGATGGCATGTTCACCCAGGCCAACTACGGCATCTGTACCAAGCTGGGTTTCTGGCTGATGCACAAGCCGCCGGTGATCAAGCCCTTTGAGATCCAGTTTGAGGAAGAAACCGACATCGCCGAGATCGTCGAGTTTATCCGTCCGCTGCGTATCAACCAGGTGATCCCCAACTCGGTGGTGATCGCCGGCGTACTGTGGGAAGCTTCCACCGCCGGGGTGCGTCGTTCCGACTACACCAGCGAACCGGGCGCCACCCCGGATGCCATTCTCAAGCAGATCCAGAAAGACAAGCACCTGGGGGCCTGGAACGTGTACTGCGCCCTGTACGGCACCCCCGAGCAGGTGGAAGTGAACTGGAATATCGTGACCGGGGCGCTGAAGCAACTGGGCAAGGGGAAGATCATCACCGAGGAAGAGGCCGGCGGCACCGAGCCCTTTACCTACCGGGCCAAACTGATGTCCGGCGTGCCCAACTTGCGCGAGTTCGGCCTGTACAACTGGCGCGGGGGTGGCGGCTCCATGTGGTTTGCGCCGGTGAGCCAGGCCCGGGGCAGCGAGTGCGACAAGCAGTATGCTCTGGCCAAAGAAATCCTCAACAAACACGGCCTGGACTACGTGGGTGAGTTCATTGTGGGCTGGCGCGACATGCACCATGTTATCGATGTGCTCTATGATCGTACAAACCCGGAAGAAACCAAGCGTGCCGACGCCTGCTTCAACGAGCTGCTCGACGAGTTTGAAAAGCGCGGCTACGCCGTGTACCGGGTCAACACCCGCTTTATGGATCGAGTGGCCCAGAGCTACGGTCCGGTCAAGCGCCGTCTGGAGCACACCCTGAAGAAGGCCCTGGATCCAAACAATATCCTGGCCCCGGGCAAATCCGGCATCGATCTGGACAAGTTCAACGACTGGTAAGCCGACCATCAGGGTGCCACCCGGCACCCTGATGGAACAAGATCGGCCGGCACGGCAGGGCTGCGCTTTCGGGCACCCCTCTGTTCCGGCCTTTTTTGTGTCCCAAGTGGGACTCGTACGTGCAATAAATGAAGGAATAACGAGATGAAAGGAACCCTCAAGCCCCTGTTTATGGCCCTGGCCTTGGCCGGTCTGGCCCCCTCCGTCGTCCTGGCCGAGGACCAGCCTGCCACCACCGCCGAGGTCAAGGAGCAAAGCCAGACCCACGTGGTGATGCTGGGCACCGGTACTCCCACCCTGCAGCACAAGCGCGCCGGCCAGGCAATTCTGGTGGTGGTTGACAAGGAAATGTACCTGTTTGATGCCGGCCCCGGTTTTGTGCGCAACCTCAAGGCGCTGTCCGGCAAGGACTTTATGCCTCAGGACGTGATGTTCACCAATGACTCCATGTATGGTGGCCTGAACAAGGTATTTATTACCCATCTCGATTCCGACCATGTGCTGGGCCTGCCCGAGCTGCTGCTGCGGCCCTGGGTGCTGGGCCGGGATCAGCCCCTGCAGGTGATCGGCCCCAAAGGCACCCGAGGCCTGGTCGACAACACCCTGAAAGCCTTCCAGGATGATATCGACCATCGTCTGTATGGCACCCAGCCGGCCAATGCCGATGGTTACAAGGGTGAAGTGACCGAGATCAGCGAAACCCAGATCGTGCACCAGGATGACAAGGTCACCATCAAGGCGTTCCGGGTGCCCCACGGCAGCTGGGATGCGGACATGTCGTTCGGTTACCGGGTGGAAACTCCCACCAAGACCATAGTGATCAGCGGTGATACCCGTAAGGATGAAGTCAACTACGAGCACTTCCGCGGCGCCGACATTCTGATCCACGAAGTGATGCACGAGGGCGCCATCTCCCGCATGCCGGAAGACTGGCAGAAGTACATGTATCATGCCCATACCAGCACTAGTCAGCTGGCCGAGATCGCCAGGGAGGTCAAGCCCGGCCTGCTGGTGATGAACCACCCGCTGTTCTTCGGCAGCACAGATGAAGACATGGTGGCAGAGCTGGCCAAGCACTACGATGGCAAATTTGTACTGGCCCAGGATCTGGATATCTACGAATAAGCCGCTTTATGTTGGTATTACATAAACAGGACGCATAGCGCCCTGTTCCTTCGTTGGGTGCACTCAGGCGTGAAATAGCTCCAGCCCTGTTGTTGGCGCTGCACTAGGTGCCGGATCACCGCCGGCACCCGGCTGAGTTCCGCCGGGGCGTCAGTCTGTTCTGACACTGCACCAGACGGGCGCGGATTTGATCATCCTCGATGGTCAGGGGCGCACCGATGGCCGGTCCGTTGACCACCAGCTCAATTTCGGCGTCGGGCAGCGGGCACAATAGGTTGCGGACATTGGCCCGGCCCCGTTGCAGGGCGTCCTCTTTTGCTTCATATAAACCTCCTGGCTCTGGTCAACGGCCCGTTCAAGTTGTTCGGGCTTGGGACCACCCATTACCTCCGCCATCATATCGGGACGGGGCAGGCCCTGCACCATGTCGATCCTTAACCAGCTGTTGCGGCGCACCGCCGGCACGGTGCGGCGGGAGCAGCGTTTTGCCAGCCAGGCCGCCCACGAGTTTCGCACCCCGCTCACCGGCATCAAGACACACCTGCAGGTGGCCGGCAAGCTGGCCAGCCTCATAGCCTGATCGGAGACGTGGTGAGCGAGGCGCTGGCGGATTTGCCGGAAGCCGCGCGGCAGTGACTGCGCCTGAGCCTATCCGGTACGGAAACGTGGCTGGCGATCCCCGAGGCCCTGCGTAACCTGGTCGACAATGCCCTGCGCTATACTCGGCCGGCCAGCTGGTGGAGCTGAGTCTGGCGGTCACCGCCAACCGGGCCGCATTCCGGATGCGGGACTTTGGCCGGGGGACGAGCGGCGGGAAAAATGCTCCCTCGTTATCGCTCAAGGGCCAGGGGCTGGGCCTGACCATAGTGGAGGCCATTACCGAGCACTCTAATAGCTGTTTTTCGATGGAGCGCAACCCTTATCAGGGGATTGACGGCATTCTGGCCCTGCCGGTGACCAGAGGCTGACGGGGCAGCTCCTCAGTGTCCTTTTTCGCCGATGGCTTCCGCTGCGTGGCGCACACTGTTCATAAATAGCTGAAGTGCCGGGGAGGGAATGGTATCGGCCCTAACGGTCAGGCCAACTGGTCCCAGGGTTTCCCGAGTGTCCAGCGGCAGCTCCATTAGCTCGCCTTCCTCTATTTCCCTGGCCACCACGCCTCGGGAAATGATCCAGATGGCATCGCTCTGGCGAATATATTCCTTACTGAAGGAGTCCGAGATGGTTTCAATGCGATCTGGTGACAGACCCACGCCCCGGGAGATCAGGAAGCGCTCGGCCGAGACGGCAATAATGGACTCCTTGGTGGGAAAGAGCACGTTGAAGTGGCGGATATCGCGGATATTGAAGGGGTTGCTTGCCAGCAGGGGGTGGCCGGGGCGGACCACAAAGGTAATACGTTCCGAATAAAGATGCTGGAACGACAGTCCTGTCATCAGCTCCGGTTCGGCCAGTCTGCCGACCACTAAATCGAGCTCACCGACCCGCAATTGGCCCAGCAGCAGGGTATTGGGGCCGGAGACAAGGTTGAGGGTGATATCCATTCCCGAAGTGCGGAAATGCATGACGGCCTTGGGTAATACGCTGGCGGCGACGGTGGGTAGCACGCCAATGCTGAGCCGCATTTTTCCTTTCAGCTGCGCCTGCACTATGCATTCGGTGCCCTCGCGCAGGGCAGTCATGCTGGCCCCAGCGTACCTGAGAAACACCTCGCCAAACTGGGTGAGCTCAACCCCTTTCTTGCTACGCTTCAGCAGCTGTACTTCCAGCATGTCTTCCAGCTCTTTCAGCTTCTTGGATACGGCAGGCTGGGTCAGCGACAGGACATCGGCAGCTCGGCTGACGCTGTTCTGGCGGGCAACTTCAATAAAGCATTGCAAGTGACGGAACTTGATCCGATTCTCTATCATTTGAGCCTCAGTTTATGGATAGGCAGCTTCTGTGACCGGGAGAACATAATATTTATACCCGTACAAGGAGGTTGTCATTCTCGTTTGGGCGAGCGTGAGTACTCTCTTCGCACAGCTGACGAGCGACGGTATCATATTACCAAGTTGAAGACAGTGACGGACTTCGAGCTGAAGACTGGTAGTTTTATTTGAGAGGCTATGAGTGAATAACTGATCCGGATGGTGCTCTAAATTTTGGCCATTCATTCCATAACCCCCCCAGCACATGGTGAGATCGTGCTTATTAAAGTACCTGACTCGCTGCAGCAGGGCTTCCGTACTGTGGCATTGATGGTTGTGGGTTATCGCCTAATGGAGCTTACGCCAGAATGCCCGTTCCTGAGTCCATTACAGGTGCTCAGGTCATAGTTGAGGCAGCTAGTTCATGATTTAGGAAACAGCGTCCTTTAGTAAATCACAGAGATTTAGGAAGTTATCTTTGTTAGCAAACTTCAAGGAAAAGTGCTAAATGGCTGACAATCATCTGAGATATAAAGAAAAATTTAGTGTTCTTATGATATGCATGGGCAATATTTGCCGCTCACCCACCGCCGAGGCGGTGTTTCGTCACAAGGCGACCCAAGCCGGACTGAATCTCACCATCGATTCGGCGGGTACCATCGGCTACCACGCCGGCTCCGGACCCGATGCTCGAGCCCGGGCGGCGGGAGAGGCGAGGGGCTATGATTTTTCCGGCATGCGGGCTCGCCAGGTGACGGTGGACGATTTTGCCCGTTTTGACCTGGTGTTGGCGGCGGATCGCAGTAACCTGGAAGATCTATTGCGGCTATGTCCGCCGGAGCACCAACACAAGGTGAAACTGCTGCTGAGCTATGCGAACGGCCCCGAGCAGGAAGTTCCGGACCCCTACTATGGCGGTGAACAGGGCTTTGAGCATGTGCTGGATCTGGTGGAAGCGGCGTGTGACGGGGTATTGAAGACGTTGCGGGTGCCGTAGGCCAAGCTGCGGCGTTAAGTGATGCAATAAAAAAGGCTCCCGAAGGAGCCTTTTTACGTTAGCGCCGTAATCAGGGCTTGGCCATGGGAGCCGAGGCCTGGTTGCGGGCGTTGACGGAGCCTCCCTGACGGCCGCTGGTGGCGATCGGCTGGCGCACCAGGGGCGGGTAGTCCGGTTTCACATAGGGCACGGCTTCCACGACCTCAGGCTTGGCCATGGGGGCTGATGCCTTGCGGGCGGCAAGGTAACGGCCGGCAGCGGCCTCGGGTTGGGCTTTGGCAACCACTTCCGGCTGTTTGGGCTCCTCGGCCTTGGCTGCAACGGCCACTTCCGGTTGCTTGGGCTCCTCGGCCTTGGCTGCAACGGCCACTTCCGGCTGTTTGGGCTCCTCGGCTGTGGTTGCTACGGCCACTTCCGGCTGCTTGGGCTCCTCGGCTGTGGTTTCTACGGCCACTTCCGGCTGCTTGGGCTCCTCGGCTGTGGTTTCTACGGCCACTTCCGGCTGCTTGGGCTCCTCGGCTGTGGTTGCTACGGCCACTTCCGGCTGTTTGGGCTCCTCGGCCTTGGCTGCAACGGTCACTTCCGGCTGCTTGGGCTCCTCTGCCTTGGCTTCAACGGCCATTTCCGGCTGCTTAGGCTTGGCTTCGGGCTGCGGCTCGGTGGCCACCCACTTTTCGGCGCCTTGCTCGGCGATCAGGGCCGCAATGCTTTCCTCACGACGCTGACGACGGCTGTCTTCATTGATGCGCTTGCGCTTGGGGGCACGCTGGTGAGTACGGGGCTGCTCCTTGCGCGTCGGGGCCTCGGCCTGTTCGGTAGCCTGGCTTTCTGCCGGGGCGGTAGCCTGCTCCTGAGGGCGGCCTTCGCTGTCCAGGCGCACCTTTTTACGCAGCTGACGACGCTGGCGGCGCTCGGCCACGGCCTGTTCGCGAGCCTGCTCTTTTTGGGCTTCCGGCTGGGTGGTCACCTCGGCGGGGCGGGGCGTTTCAACCTCGCGGACCGGCTGGGATTGCTCCTGCTGCTGGCGGGCGGCGCGCTCGGGTTGTTGCTGCTCGCGACGGGGCTTGCGACGCT
The DNA here is from genome assembly GCF_002242685.1 of Oceanimonas doudoroffii. Classification (NCBI taxonomy): domain Bacteria; kingdom Pseudomonadati; phylum Pseudomonadota; class Gammaproteobacteria; order Aeromonadales; family Aeromonadaceae; genus Oceanimonas; species Oceanimonas doudoroffii. The sequence goes on along the minus strand of NZ_NBIM01000001.1, from coordinate 755,035 downwards.
CACGACGCGGGCGCTCAGGCTTCTGCTCACTGCTCTCCTGAGTAGCGGCGGCCGGGGCCGGCTTCTGGCTGCGCTCTTCGTCGCGGGGCTTGCGATTACGGTTGTTGGAGCGGCGATCGCCACGTTCGCGGCGATCCCGACGTTCGCCGGAACGCTGGTTGCGGTTGCCACGCTCGGGCTTGGCCGGGGCCGGCTCAGACGCGGTGGTTTCGGCCTGCTCCGGGGCCTTGAACCAGCCGGCAATGGTACAGAACAGGCGGCTCAGAAGACCGGGCTGACGAACCTGAGGCTGGGCTTGCTGCGGCTCGGGACGGCTGGGTGCCACCGGTGCCGGGGCCGGGGCAGAAAAGCCCTGCAGGGCCGGCTGTTCGCTCTTGGGCTTGGCCTGATGCTGGCGGGGCTGGTAAACCGGCTGCTCCACCTCGGTCTTCAGCTCAAAACTGGTGACCTCTTCCACGTCGCTGCTGCGTACTCGGGTCACGTCGAAGTGCGGCGTTTCCAGCTGCTCGTTGGGAATGATGAAGATGTCGACCTTGTAGCGGTTCTCCAGGTTGGCAATGGACTTGCGCTTTTCGTTGAGCAGGTAGGCGGCCACGTCCACCGGCACCTGGGCGTGGATCTGCCCGGTGTTGTCCTTGAGGGCTTCTTCCTCGATCAGGCGCAGAATGGCGAGGGCGAGGGATTCGTTGTCACGAATAGTGCCCTGACCCAGACAGCGAGGGCACACATGGGTGCTGGACTCGCCCAGAGACGGACGAAGGCGCTGACGGGACATTTCCAGCAGGCCGAAGCGGGAGATACGGCCCAGCTGAATGCGGGCACGGTCCTGGCGTACGGCGTCGCGCAGGCGGTTTTCCACTTCGCGCTGGTGGCGCACCGGGGTCATGTCGATAAAGTCGATGACCACCAGGCCGCCCAGGTCGCGCAGGCGCAGCTGACGGGCAATTTCCTCGGCCGCTTCCAGGTTGGTCTGCAGCGCGGTTTCTTCAATGTCGCCGCCCTTGGTGGCGCGGGCGGAGTTGATGTCGATGGAAGTCAGTGCTTCGGTGGGATCGATGACAATGCTGCCGCCGGAGGGCAGGCGTACTTCCCGCTGAAAGGCCGACTCGATCTGGCTCTCAATCTGGTAGTGGCTGAACATGGGCACGTCGCCCTCATACAGCTTGACCCGGTTGATAAAGTCGGGACGTACCAGCTGAATGTGCTGTTTGGCACGTTCAAACACGGTGGGGTTGTCGATCAGGATCTCGCCGATGTCCCGGCGCAGGTAGTCGCGAATGGCGCGCACAATCACGTTGCTCTCCTGATGGATCAGGAAAGGAGCGGGGCGGCTTTCTGCAGCCTCCTGAATGGTGGTCCAGTGGGTTTTGAGTACGTTCAAATCCCACTCCAGCTCTTCGCCGGACTTGCCCACACCGGCGGTGCGCACAATCAGGCCCATGCCGTCGGGCAGTTTGAGGCGGGACAGGGCTTCCTTCAGTTCGGTACGTTCGTCACCCTCGATGCGGCGGGAGATGCCACCGGCGCGGGGGTTGTTGGGCATCAGTACCAGGTAGGAGCCGGCCAGGCTGATAAAGGTGGTGAGGGCTGCGCCCTTGTTGCCACGTTCTTCCTTGTCGATCTGGACGATGACTTCCTGACCTTCCTTGACCACTTCCTTGATATTGGGGCGGCCCTGATAGGTGTAACCGGAGGGAAAATAGTTGCGGGCGATTTCCTTGAGGGGCAGAAAGCCGTGGCGTTCGGCGCCGTAGTCAACAAAGGCGGCTTCCAGACTGGGTTCGACCCGAGTGATTTTGCCTTTGTAGATGTTGGCTTTTTTCTGCTCGTGGCCGGGGCTTTCAATATCGAGATCATACAGCCTTTGCCCGTCCACCAGGGCAACGCGCAACTCCTCTTCCTGGGTTGCGTTAATCAACATTCTTTTCATTGAGTACTCTTTTTATATGTTTTTACTGTTTTTTACAGTGGTCGTGTTACCCGGATTGACCATCCGGCTCCGACTGACACCGGCCTCGAGTCTGTCAGCGTAGTCATTACAGCCTCCCGGCTGGCTACGCATGAGGCGCATTTTTCAGGTGTATCACGTCATAAGGGAGAGAGCCCAAAGGTCGCGAACCAAACGGTTATACCGGGGTTTGGGTGTGTGTCCCCCCAACCGGGAAGACACGAAAAACTCACGCATTATCACACTTTACCCACAGCCTTAGCAAGGCACCATTTTTGCAGCAAAAACACCGGCTTCGGTGGTAGAATCACCGCCATGAAACAAGACCATCAAAGCGTGCGGCTGCTCACCATAGAGGCTGAGCATGAAGGGCAGCGCATCGACAACTTTTTACGGACTCAGCTCAAAGGCGTTCCCAAAAGCCTGATTTATCGTATTTTGCGCAAGGGTGAGGTTAGGGTTAACAAAAAGCGCATCAAACCGGAATACAAATTGCTGGCCGGCGACGTGATCCGCGTGCCGCCGGTGCGGGTGGCCGAGCGGGAAGACGTGCTGCCTTCGGCCAAGCTCGACTCCGTGCAGGGGCTGGAAAACGCCATTATCTATGAGGATGACGCCCTGCTGGTGCTTAACAAGCCCTCGGGCATGGCGGTGCATGGCGGCAGCGGGCTCAGCTTTGGCGTGATTGAAGGGCTGCGCTCCCTGCGGCCCCAGGCCAGGTTCCTCGAGCTGGTGCACCGGCTCGACCGCGACACCTCCGGGATTTTGCTGGTGGCCAAAAAACGCAGCATGCTGCGCAGTCTGCATGAGCAGCTGCGGGAAAAGACCATGGACAAGCACTACCTGGCGCTGGTGCGCGGCCAGTGGCAGCCGCATCAGAAGGTGGTGAAGGCGCCGCTCAAGAAAAACGAGCTGGCTTCGGGCGAACGCATCGTCAAGGTGGATCGGGAAGGCAAACCGTCGGAAACCCGTTTTCGCATCGTGCAGAAGTTTGATGGCGCCACCCTGGTGGAATGCAGCCCGGTGACCGGTCGTACCCACCAGATTCGGGTGCATACCCTGCATGCGGGCCACCCCATCGCCGGCGACGACAAATACGGCGATCGCCAGTTTGACGAAAAAATGAAGGGCGAGGGGCTGGGGCGGCTGTTCCTGCACGCCTGCCGCATTCATTTTTATCATCCGGGCAGGGAAGAAGTCATGACGCTGGAGGCGCCCCTGGAGCCGGCCCTGAAAAAACTGCTGACGAGAATGGCGACCTCATGAAATACGAGCTGGTGATCTTTGACTGGGACGGCACCCTGATGGACTCGGTGGCACGCATTGTCTCCTGTATGCAGGCGGCGGCCCTCGACTGCGAGCAGCCGGTGCCCACGGACGAGGCGGTGCGCCATATTATCGGCTTGAGCCTGTACAAGGCATTTCCCATTCTCTTTGGTGAGCTGTCCCAGGCCGAGAGCGATGCGTTATTGCTGGCCTACCGCCGCCATTATCTGGAGCTGAACACCACGCCCTCACCGCTGTTTGCGGGGGCCGCCGACACCCTGGCCGGCCTGCACCAGGGCGGTTATCGGCTGGCGGTGGCCACCGGCAAACAGCGTGTGGGGCTGGACCGGGTACTGGATGAAACCGGCCTCGGCCATTTGTTCCATGCCCTGCGGGGCTCGGATCAGGCCCGTTCAAAGCCGGATCCGCTGATGCTGGCCCAAATTCTGGACGAGCTCAGCCTGGCCCCGGAGCAGGCGGTAATGGTGGGAGATTCCAGTTACGATCTGGCCATGGCCGAAGCCATCGGCATGGACCGCATCGGCGTTACCTATGGCGTGCATAACCGCGACCAGCTCGGCGCCCACACGCCGGTGGCGCTGATCGATGATATTCGTCATTTGCCGAAGTGGCTGTGAAGTAACAACGCCATGTTTGGCATCAACCCTGGTAGGTTGTGATGAGCGGAGCGAACCACAACATAAAGCCGCCGGCGGGTTGTTGGAATTCGCTGCGCTCATTGCCAACCTACGGTTCACCTCCGGCGAATATTCCGTTGCTACTCTCCGTATTGGCGGGTTGCTTGCTCTGCCGACAACCCCGCCCAGTCTTCCGGTAACAGCCCGGCCCGCACATAACGGTGAAAACTGGAGTAGGGCCAGTCTTTTACCGCATTCACATAACCGTGTTTTACCGGGTTATAGTGAATGTAATCCATGTGATGGCGGAAATCCCTTTCGTCACGGATCAGATGTTCCCAGTAACGACGCTGCCAGATCCCCCGTTCCCTCCTGCGCTGGCGGCTGTCACTGCGCCATTCCGTGGCGGGCAGGCGACGGGAAAAACCGGACTTGATCAGGTGCCAGCGCTTGGCGTAATCGGTGTCGCCCTTGGGCAGCGTCATAAGGGCGTGCAGGTGCTCCGGCAACACGACGATGGCGTCAAGTTCAAAGGGGTGGCGGCGTTTCACCCGGCGAAAGGCTTCGCGTAATAGCGTGATGTGCTCGGTCAGCAAGGCCCGGCGCCGATCCGCCAGAGTAACCGTAAAGAAAAAGGTACCACCTTGTCGCCACATGCGCCGGTACTGCATATCCAGACCTCAGGATGGGATCAGACAAGCATAGTTGGTTGAAGCGAACCACAACAAGAAGCCGCCGGCGGGCTGTTGGAATTCGCTGCGCTTATTGCCAACCTGGCCCTTCCGGCGTTAAGGCACTTCCACTCCGAATTCCGCCAGCGCATCCACCAGGGCGATCAGCGGCAGGCCCACCAGGCTGTTGGGGTCACGGCCGTCCATGCGTTCAAACAGGCTGATGCCAAGGCCTTCGCACTTGAAGGCCCCGGCGCAGTCCAGGGCCGGCTCCTGCTCGAGGTAACGATCAATCTGTGCGGCGGTGAGTGGGCGAAAGTGCACGTGAAAGGGCTCAACCAATGCGCGGCTTTGGCCCGAGCCGATGTCGTGCAGACACAGGCCGGTATAAAAAGACACGCGCTTGCCGGCGGCGGCCAGTAGTTGCTCCCGGGCCTTTTCGATGGTGCCGGGCTTGCCCAGTAATTTGTCGCCATTCACACAAACCTGATCCGAGCCAATCACCAGGCCGTGCTGATAGTGGGCGGCCACCGCAGCCGCCTTTTGCCGTGCCAGGCGCAGGGCAAGGGCGTCGCCGCGTTCGCCGGGCAGGGGGGACTCATCGATGTCCGGGCTGTGACAGTCAAAGGTGAGCCCCAGACGTGTCAGCAGGGCGCGGCGATAAGGGGAGGAAGAGGCGAGGATCAGGGGCGGCATGGTAGCACTCCGCAGTAAATTAAAGGAAAGCGCCGATTCTAGCCCCGCAGGGCCCGGTGAGACAAATCACGCGCGGGGTAATGGCCACATTTTCCCTTTGACTCCGGGGGAGTGGCGCTATAATATGCGCGCCTTATGGAAAAGGTAAAGTTGCCCATCAAGGTAGACCCCGCTCGCTGCGCCAATAAACGCCTGGATTATCAGGGTGTTTATGCCGCAGAACTGATGCCCAGACTGGCGGAGTCGACCCAAGGTATCCATGGTGATATCGACGCATCTCTGAGCTTTGGCACCGATGCCCAGGGGCTTCGTGTGATGACGGGTCATGCCCGCGCACAGATCGCCCTTCAGTGCCAGCGCTGTAACGAGCTGTTCGACACCACCATAGAGTCCGAGTTTACGTACACGCCTTTGCGTCGAGACGCCGAGGCGCCGGAGCTGCCGGAAGCGTACGAGACGTTCGAGGCAGATGAATTCGGGGAAGTTAACCTGGTTGAGATCATTGAGGATGAACTCATTCTCGCCCTGCCGCTGGTGCCGGCTCATGAAAATGAGCACTGTGCCGAAGGCAAGTATGATCTGAGTTATGGCGACATTCCCGAAGCCGAAGAACGTCCGAATCCTTTCGCGATTCTGGAAGAATTAAAACGCAAGTAACTGATTTAGGAGTAGGTCAAATGGCCGTACAACAGAACCGTAAAACCCGTTCCAAGCGTGGTATGCGTCGTTCACACGATGCCCTGAGCACTGCCAACCTGTCTGTAGACCAGACCACTGGCGAAACTCATCGTCGTCACCACGTGACTGCCGATGGTTTCTACCGTGGCCAGAAGGTAATCGCCAAGTAAGGGTTGCCTCTTGCCGCAGCTGACCGTTGCGCTTGATATGATGGGGGGCGATTTCGGCCCTTCAGTTACAGTGCCTGCCGCCGCGCAGGCACTGTCGCTTCTGCCCGACCTCAAGCTGATGTTGTTCGGGTCCCGGACGGCGCTTTCCCCCTGGCTTGAACGCCACCACCTGAGCTCCCATCCTCGAGTGCAGGTGCACTATTGCACCCAACAGGTCACCAATGAGCACAAGGCCGGTTACGCCCTGCGTCACCTGACCGATTCGTCCATGCGGCAGGCCCTTGAGGCCCTGGCCCGGGGCGAGGCCCAGGCGTGCGTGAGTGGCGGCAACACCGGCGCCCTGATGGCACTGGCGTTGCGGGTGGTGCACACCCTGCCGGGCGTGGCCCGGCCGGCGCTGATCACCCGTCTGCCCCAGGCCGGCGGCGGTCATGCGTTGTTGCTCGATTTGGGCGCCAACGTGTGCTGTGATGCCGGTCAGCTGGTACAGTTCGCGCTGATGGGCGATGCGGTGGCACGCCATGTGCTGTCGCAGTCGCGTCCTCGCGTGGCGCTGCTGAATGTGGGCGCCGAGGCGAACAAGGGCAACGATGCCGTGCGCCAGGCGGCCCGCCGCCTGAAGGAGTTGCCCGAGCTGCACTATACCGGTTATGTGGAAGGGGATGATCTCTTTACCGGCAAGGCCGATGTCATTGTCTGTGACGGCTTCGTCGGTAACGTGGCGCTCAAAACCAGCGAGGGTGTGGCCCGGCTGCTGCTGGGGGCAGGTAAAAAGCGGGGCTTCTGGTGGAAACTGCTCGCTTTCTGGGTAAAACGGCGACTTTCTCATCTGAACCCAGACCAGTATAATGGCGCCAGTCTGATAGGATTGCGTTCCAGTGTGGTAAAAAGCCACGGGAGCGCAGGATCACCCGCCTTCTTGAATGCGATTCTGCAGGCCGTTGCCGAGATCGAGCACGGGCTACCTGCCAGAATTGCGCATCGTTTCGATACTGCCCCTCAGGACAGTCACGCAAGATAACGCCTATGAACAGTAAAATTTTGGGAACCGGCAGCTACCTGCCACAGGATGTGCGTACCAACGCCGACCTGGAACGCATGGTTGAAACCAGCGACCAGTGGATTGTAGAGCGCACCGGCATTCGCGAGCGCCGCATTGCCGGTGCCGAAGAAACCGTGGCCACCATGTCTTACGGCGCCGCCCTGCGCGCCCTGGAAGCCGCCGGTATCGAAGCCGGCCAGCTCGACATGATAGTGCTGGCCACCACCAGTGCCGACAATGCCTTTCCGGCCGCCGCCTGTGAAGTGCAGGCCATGCTGAATGTGCCCGGCATTCCGGCCTTTGACCTTGCCGCCGCCTGCGCCGGCTTCAGCTACGCCCTGAGCGTGGCGGATCAGTTCATCAAGAGCGGTCAGGCCCGTCACGTGCTGGTGATTGGTGCCGACGCCCTGTCGCGCATGTGCGATCCGGAAGACCGCTCCACCATTATTCTCTTTGGCGACGGCGCCGGTGCCGTGGTGCTGGGGGCCAGCGAAGAGCCGGGCATTCTGTCCACCCACCTGCATGCCGACGGCGCCTACGGCGAGCTGCTCAAGCTGCCACACCGTCAGCGTGGCGTGACCGGCACCGAAATGGATGCCTACATGCACATGAAGGGCAACGAAGTGTTCAAGGTGGCAGTAAGCCGTTTGAGCGACATCGTGACCCAGACCCTCGCAGCCAACGGCATCGACAAGTCGGAACTCGACTGGCTGGTTCCGCATCAGGCCAACTACCGTATTATCAACGCCACCGCCCGCAAGCTGAACATGCCCATCGAGCGCGTCATTCTGACCCTCGACAAGCACGGCAACACCTCGGCGGCCAGTGTGCCCATCGCCCTGGATGAAGGGGTGCGCGACGGTCGCATTCAGCGCGGCCAGCTGGTGCTGCTGGAAGCCTTTGGCGGCGGTTTTGCCTGGGGCTCCGCCCTGGTACGTTTTTAAGAGGAATTACCATGTCTTTTGCCATTACCTTTCCCGGTCAGGGCTCCCAGACCGTGGGCATGCTGGCCGATGTGCTGGCCAATCACGACATCGTGAAAGCCACCTTTGCCGAGGCCTCCGATGCCCTGGGCTATGATCTGGCCGCCCTGGTGCTGAACGGCCCGGCGGAAGAGCTGAACAAAACCTGGCGCACCCAGCCGGCGCTGCTGACGTCCTCCGTGGCCCTGTACCGCCTGTGGCAACAGCAGGGCGGGGCAGAGCCCGCCATGATGGCCGGTCACAGCCTGGGCGAATATTCCGCCCTGGTGTGCGCCGGTGTGCTGAGCCTGGCCGACGGCGTCAAGCTGGTTGAGCTGCGCGGTAAACTGATGCAGGATGCCGTGCCCGAAGGCACCGGTGCCATGTCCGCCATTATCGGCCTCGACAATGACACTATTATTGCCAACTGCGAAAAGGCCGCCGAAGGCGACGTGGTGTCAGCGGTCAACTTCAACTCCCCGGGTCAGGTGGTGATCGCCGGCAACAAGGCCGCGGTAGAGCGGGCCAATGCCCTGATGAAGGAAAGCGGTGCCAAGCGTGCGCTGCCGCTGCCGGTGAGCGTGCCCTCGCACTGCGCGCTGATGAAGCCCGCCGCCGACAAGCTGGCCGAGACGCTTGGCGCCATGAGCTTTAACGCCCCGGCCGTGCCCGTGATCAACAACGTGGATGTCAAGCCCGAGACCGATCCCGCCGCCATTAAAGATGCCCTGGTGCGTCAGCTGTACAGCCCGGTGCGCTGGACCGAAACCGTGGAAACCATGGCCGAGCAGGGCGTGACCCTGGCGCTGGAAGTGGGGCCGGGCAAGGTGCTTACCGGCCTGGCCAAGCGCATCGACAAGCGGGTGGAAGGCCTGGCGGTCAACGACGACGCCAGCCTGGAAAAGGCCCTGACCGCAGTTAACGGTTAATCGCTTTATGACGTGAAGCACGGCTTCATGTAAAACCCCTGGTAAAGAGTGGCGGGCGTCACTAACCTGACCCATCGTTAATGCCCGCCCTGTTTGCAGTCTAAGGAGTGAATATGAGTTTTTCCGGTAAAGTAGTCCTGGTGACCGGTGCCAGCCGTGGCATCGGCCGGGCCACCGCCGAACTGTTTGCTGAGCGTGGCGCCACCGTGATCGGCACCGCCACCAGCGAAAAGGGTGCCGAGGCGATCAGCGCCTATCTGGGCGACAAGGGTGCCGGCCTGGTGCTGAACGTGACCGATTCTGCGTCCCTCGAAGCCACTCTGGCCACCATCAAGGAGCGCTTTGGTGACATCGACGTGCTGGTCAATAACGCCGGCATCACCCGGGACAACCTGATGATGCGCATGAAGGACGAGGAGTGGCAGGACATTATCGACACCAACCTCACCTCGGTATTCCGCCTGTCCAAGGCGGTGCTGCGCACCATGATGAAAAAGCGTTTTGGCCGCATTGTGACTATCGGCTCAGTAGTGGGCACCATGGGCAATGCCGGCCAGGCCAACTACGCCGCCGCCAAGGCGGGCCTGATTGGCTTCAGCAAGTCCCTGGGCCGCGAAGTGGCTTCCCGTGGCATTACCGTGAACGTGGTGGCCCCCGGTTTTATTGAAACCGACATGACGCGCGCATTGAATGACGAGCAACGAGCCGGTATCTTGTCACAGGTTCCGGCTCAGCGCCTGGGCGACCCCAAAGAGATTGCATCCGCCGTTGCCTTTTTGGCGTCGGATGAAGCCGGTTATATTACCGGCGAAACGCTGCACGTTAACGGCGGCATGTACATGGTGTGATGAAAATCACGGCAGTTGGCACCTGTTTGGCGGAAAATGCGGCGTTTTTCGTATGAATTCTGGTTAGACCAGCCCCAAACAGGCTTGCAAACCACCGTTATTTTAATACACTACCGCAACGACACGCACTTGCGTATTTCTAAAGGAAAATACTGGTCATGAGCAACATCGAAGAACGCGTAAAGAAAATCATCGTAGAACAACTGGGCGTTAAGGAAGAAGAAGTAAAGTCTGAAGCTTCCTTCGTTGATGATCTGGGCGCGGATTCCCTGGACACCGTTGAACTGGTAATGGCTCTGGAAGAAGAGTTCGATACCGAGATTCCTGACGAAGAAGCGGAAAAGATCACCACCGTTCAGGCTGCGATCGACTACATCAACGCCAACCAGGAATAACAAACCTGTACCGGAGTGGCGCCCGCCACTTCGGTTTTTTTCTTGTTTCAAATCCCATTCGGAGGCGCTCCTGTGTCCAAACGCAGAGTCGTGGTGACTGGCCTCGGTATGCTCTCTCCTGTTGGAAACTCGGTCGATGCCAGCTGGCAGGCCCTGCTGGCAGGTCAAAGCGGCATTTCCAATATCGAGCACTTTGATACGACCGATTACACCACCAAGTTTGCCGGCCTGGTCAAGGATTTTGACCCGGAAGCGCATGGCATTGCCAAGAAAGAAGCCCGCAAGATGGACCTGTTCATTCAGTACGGTATCGCGGCAGGCCTGCAGGCCTTTGCCGACTCCGGACTGGAGATCAACGACACCAACGCCGATCGCGTGGGTGTATCCATCGGCTCCGGCATTGGCGGCCTCGGTCTTATCGAGCAGAACCACACCAGCCTGATGAACAGCGGCCCGCGCAAGCTGAGCCCGTTCTTTGTGCCGTCCACCATCATCAACATGGTGTCTGGCCATCTGTCGATCATGAAGGGACTGCGTGGTCCCAACATCGCGGCCACCACTGCCTGTACCACGGGTACGCACAGCATTGGTCTGGCGGCACGCATGATCGCCTACGGCGACGCCGACGCCATGCTGGCCGGCGGCACCGAAAAGGCCTCCACGCCCATGGGCATGGGTGGCTTTGCCGCCGCCCGCGCGCTCTCTACCCGCAACGACGATCCGCAAAAGGCCAGTCGTCCGTGGGACAAGGAGCGTGATGGCTTTGTGCTGGGTGATGGTGCCGGTGTGGTGATGCTGGAAGAATACGAGCACGCCAAGGCCCGTGGCGCCACCATTTATGCCGAGCTGGTCGGTTTTGGCATGAGTGGCGATGCGCACCACATGACTGCGCCGCCCGACGACGGCAGCGGTGCCGCCGCCGCCATGGCCAACGCCCTGCGCGATGCCCAGCTCGATCCGGCACTGGTGGGTTACATCAACGCCCACGGCACTTCCACCCCCCTGGGGGATGTGGCCGAGCTGAAGGCGGTGAAGAAGGTGTTTGGCGAGCACGCCGGCAAGGTGCTGGTGAGCTCCACCAAATCGATGACCGGTCACCTGTTGGGTGCCGCCGGTGCCATTGAAGCCATCATTACCGTGCTGGCCCTGCGCGATCAGGTTGCGCCGCCCACCATCAACCTGGACAACCCGGATGATGAGTGCGATCTGGATCTGGTGCCGCACCAGGCCAGAAAGGCCGACTTTGAGTATGCGCTGTCCAACTCCTTTGGGTTTGGCGGCACCAATGGCTCATTGATCTTCAAACGCATATAATGGCCTTTTGGTCAGACAAAGCCCGGCCATGTGCCGGGCTTTTTTTATGAAATAACCATGCACTACATTCATCATTCACAGGAGCCGGCGCTGGCCCGGGGCTGGCAGCTCGGCGACGGCCACTTCACCACCATGCATGCGCGGCGGGGCCGCGTGCGCTTGTGGTCGCTGCACAAGGCGCGGCTGGTGGAGGCCTGCCGCCGACTGCACATGGCCGAGCCCGACTGGGCCGCCATTGACGCCGAGCTGGCGGCGCTGCCGGACGAGGGCGATCGCGTGGTGCGCCTGACCCTGTTGCGCGGACCCGGCGGCCGGGGTTACGGTATTGCCGGCTGCGGCGCCACCACGGTGGCTCTGAATGTGTCGCCCTTTCCCGCCCACTATGTCACCTGGCGCGAGCAGGGCATTGCCCTCGGCCTGTGTGAGGGACGCCTGGGCAGCTCACCACTGCTGGCGGGGCTGAAAACCATCAACCGGCTGGAGCAGGTGCTGCTCAAGGCCGAGCTTGACGCCCAAGGGCTGGCCGAGGGGGTGGTACTGAACGAGGCGGGCAGGGTGATGGAGGCGGTGACCGCCAACCTGTTCTGGCGCCGAGGCGACGATATTTATACCCCAGAGCTGGCCATTGGCGGTGTGCACGGCACCCTGCGCCGCTGGGTGATGACCGAGCTGGGCGAACGGGTACAGCAGACAAGTGCGCCCCTTGCGGCGCTGCAACAGGCCGACGAAGTGTGGCTGACCAATGCCCTGATGGGCCTGGTGCCGGCACGCTCGGTGGCCGGGCACGACCTTGGCGGCGACTTTTCCATGACGAGAGCACTGCAACAACGATATGAGCAAATTGATTAAAGGGCTGAAGGCCGCCGTGCTGGCGGCCACCCTGGCGGGTGTTGGGCTGGCCGGATATGGCTACCACCAGTGGCAACGGCTGGAAAGCCTGACCATCACGCCGGGGGAGCACCCGCTGTTTGTGGTGCACCGCGGCGAAACCGCGCTGCAACTGACCGGCCGGCTCAGCCCGGAGCTGCCCCTGCTGCACCGCCGGCTGTGGCTGAAGCTGCACCCGGAGCTGGCGGCGGTGCGCCAGGGTACCTACAAGCTGGATGAAGACACCAGCCTGCGTGAGGCGCTGACCAAATTCGTCAACGGCGACGTTTATCGCCTGAACGTGACCCTGGTGGAAGGCCTGCGTCTGTCCGACTGGCAGGCCCGTCTCGCCGGGGCGGAATATCTGGAGCAGACCCTTGAGGGCGTGAGCGAGGCGGAGCTGGCCGAACGGCTGGGCGCCAAGCGCGACAAGCTCGAAGGCCTGTTCCTGCCCGAAACCTACAACTACACCCCCGGCGACAGCGACCTGGACGTGCTTGAGCGCGCCTATGGCCATATGCAGGACTTTCTGACCGAGGCCTGGGAAAACCGCGAGCCCAATCTGCCCATCGACACGCCCTATGAGGCGCTGATCCTGGCCTCCATCATTGAAAAGGAAACCGGTGTGGCCGACGAGCGGCCCATGATCGCCTCTGTGTTTGTCAACCGGTTGCGCCGGGGCATGCGGCTGCAGACCGATCCCACGGTGATTTACGGCATGGGGGAGGACTATGACGGCAATATTCGCAAACGCGATCTGCAGACCCACACGCCCTACAACACCTATGTGATCAGCGGCCTGCCGCCCACGCCCATTGCCATGCCCAGCAAGGAGGCGATTCGTGCGGCGCTGAACCCGGCCGAGAGCAAATATTACTATTTTGTGGCCATGGGCGAAGACGGCCGCCATTACTTTTCCAAAACGCTGCGCGAGCACAACAACGCGGTGCGTCGCTACATATTGAACAGGTAAGGTAAGCCATGAGCCGTTTTATTGTGATTGAAGGCCTGGAAGGCGCCGGCAAAAGCACGGTGCAGCGCCACGTGGTGAGCTGGCTCGAGGCGCGCGGCCATACCGTGATGACCACCCGTGAGCCGGGCGGCACGCCGCTGGCGGAAAAAATGCGCGCCCTGGTGAAGGAAGTGCATGACGAGCCGCTGACCATGGAAGCCGAATTGCTGCTGATGTATGCCGCCCGGGTGCAGCTGGTGAAAAACCGCATTCAGCCGGCGCTGGCGGACGGCATCTGGGTGGTGGGAGACCGGCACGATTTGTCTTCTCAGGCTTATCAGGGGGGCGGCCGGGGCATTGATGCCGGCCTGATTACCCAGATCAAGCAGGCGGTGCTGGGGGAGTTTAAACCGGATCTTACCCTGTATCTCGACATCGACCCCGCCCAGGGGCTGACCCGGGCCCGCAGCCGGGGCGAGCTGGACCGTATTGAGTTGGAAAACCTCGACTTTTTCGAGCGCACCCGCGCCCGTTACCTCGAACTGGCCAAGGCCGATTCCAACTGCGCGTTGATTGACGCTTCCGGCAATGAGCAGGAAGTGAAAGACCGCGTGCTGGCCTGCCTGGAGCAGCGACTGTGCACCACTGGCTGATCCCGGTGTGGCAGCCGCTGCTGCAGGGCGTGCGCGAACGCCGGCTTGGCCATGCGCTGCTCATCAAGGGCATGGCCGGGCTGGGCAAGCGCGAGCTGGCCGGCAAACTGGCTACCGCCTTGTTATGCCAACATACAAATAATGCCCCTTGCGGCATGTGCCACGCCTGTGAGCTGACCGCCGCCGGCAGCCATTCCGATCTGCATGTAGTGGGTCGGGAAGGGCGCAGCATTGGCATTGACGCCATTCGCGAACTCGGCCGCATCATGAGCGAAAGCGCCCGCCTGGGCCATGGCAAGGTCGCCATTATCGAGCGGGCCGAGCTGATGACCGAGGCCGCCGCCAATGCCCTGCTGAAAACCCTGGAAGAGCCGGCGGGGCAGGCCACGCTGATTCTGGTGTCGTCGCAGCCCGAGCGGTTGCTGCCGACGCTGACCAGCCGCTGCCAACAGTGGCTGGTGCCGCTGCCCGACACGCACTCCGCCCTTTCCTGGCTTAATGAGCAGGGAGTAACCGCCACCCCGGCGGCGCTGAGCGTGAACCAGGGCTCGCCGCTGCAAACCCTGGAATACCTGCAGGCCGGTGCCGACGACAAGCGCCTGACCCTGCTGGGTGAGCTGGTAAGCTTGGGCGAAGCGCCTGCCGGCTTGCCTCAAGTGCAGGCCCGCCTGCTGGAGCAGCCGGTGCACCTGGTGTGGGTGCAGTTGTTGCTGCAGGATGCCCTGCAAACCGCCCTGGCGGTAAACGCGCCGCTCAAGCTGGATGATTGCCGCGAGCAAAGTGTACGCTTGGCGCGGCTGGGGCCGATTGCACTGCATGAGCTCGGCAGTGAATTGCTGGAGCTGCGCCGGCGGTTGCAGCCGGGGCAGGGCAGGCCGATGAATGCCGGGCTGCAACTGGGCCAGTGGCTGCGTCGCCTGCAGCAGGCCTTAACCCATTCCTGACATGACTGAACACGTTTTACTGGAGCCGATTTTGCTGGTTGATTCCCATTGCCACCTCGACAAACTTGATTACGGCAAGAAACACAAATCCATGGACGAGGCCATTGCCAAGGCCGCCAACCGCGGCGTGAACCACATGCTGTGCATTGGCGTGGGGCTGTCGTCCTTTCCCGACATGCTGAAGGCCGTTGCGCCTTACCCTCAGGTGTTTGCGTCTTGCGGCGTGCATCCGCTGCACCAGGGCGACGAGCAAAACGATCCGGCGTTGCTGCGGGAGCTGGCATCGCACCCGTCCGTGGTGGCCATTGGTGAAACCGGGCTGGACTACTTCTACGCCCCGGAAAGCGCCGAGCTGCAAAAGCGCTCCTTTGAGCAACATGTGCAGGTGGCGGTAGAGCTGAACAAGCCGTTGATCATTCACACCCGTAGTGCCCAGGAAGACACCCTGGAGATTTTGCGCAAGGGTTGCGCCGACAAGGTGGGCGGTGTGCTGCACTGCTTTACCGAATCCCTGGAGATGGCCGAGGCCGCCATGGAGCTGGGCTTTTACATTTCCATCTCCGGCATTGTGACCTTTCGCAGCGCCGACGCCCTGCGGGAAGTGGTCAAGGCCCTGCCGCTGGAGCGTCTGCTGGTGGAAACCGACTCTCCCTGGCTGGCCCCGGTGCCGTTTCGTGGCGAAGAAAACGAGCCCGCCTACACCCGCACCGTGGCCGAATTTGTGGCCGAGCTCAAGGGCGTGCCCTATGAAGACGTAGCCCGGCAAACCACCGCCAACTTCTTTGAGCTGTTTAAACTGGCAAAGCCGGTGAAGTGAGGGGTAAGGTATTCCTCGTTCCCATGCCCAGCGTAACGCATACCGCCAAACGGGCATAACGGCGGTTTGACCGTAGGTTGTGATGAGCGAAGCGAACCACAACATGAAGCCGCCGGCGGATTGTTGCAATTCGCTGCGCTCATTGACAACCTACTGCCAATCACCAATCACCAATCACCAATCACCAATCACCAATCCCAAGTTCCTAATCCCCGAGCCTACGCTTCCAGCTTCACTCCCGCTCTTCTATAGTAAGCTCTGTTCCATTTGTATCTGAGGTGAAACACGTGCTTGCCTGGCATCTTTGGCTGATTGCCGCCCTAATTCTGTTACTTGCCGAGCTGCTTGGCACCGGTTTCTTCGCCTTTGCCATGGGGCTGGCTGCCCTTGCCGCCATGGTGGCGGCCCTGTTAGAGGTGGGCGCCACCGGCCAGTGGTTTGCCTTTGCCCTGGCCACCGCCGTGCTGGCCCCGCTGCTGAAAAAAGTCTTTCGTGAATTTGCCCCGTCACGCCGGCAAAGTGGCCTGGCCGGGGAAAGCCGTCATCAAACCGGCACCCTGGTGCGCCATCATACCGGTGAGCTGCGCCTGAAGCTGGAAGGGGATCTGTTTATGGTGCGCAGCCAGAACGGTGCCGAGCTGAAAGAAGGCGAGCAGGTCGAGATTGTCCGTTTCGACGGCATTACCGCCATCGTCAAACGGCCGGAATAACGCCAACCAACAAGTTTCAAAAACCATAAGGGGAGTGTGCTCATGGATGTGATGTTGATAATTGCCCTGGTGTTTACCGTGCTGGTACTGGCACTGGTGATAAAGGGCCTGATGATAGTGCAGCAGTCGGAAGCGGTGGTGATTGAGCGTCTGGGCAGCTACCAGAAAACCCTGAGCCCGGGCATCAACTGGATTATTCCCTTTGTCGACAAGCCCCGCTCGATCAAGGTGCGCCGCTACCAGCCCATTGACGGCGAGAATGTGGCGGTAGTGATGGAAGAAACCCGCATCGATCGCCGTGAAACCGTGCTCGACTTTCCCGGCCAGTCGGTGATCACCGCCGACAACGTGAGTGTGACCGTGAACGGCGCGCTGTATTTTCAGGTGATTGACCCGGAGCGGGCCGTGTATCAGACCGAGAACCTGATCCAGGCCATTGAAATTCTGGCCAAGACCTCGCTGCGCTCCGAGGTGGGCAAGATGGAGCTCGACAAGCTGTTTGAATCCCGTCAGGAGATCAACGACAAGCTGCAGATCGTGATGGATGAAGCCGGCAACAAGTGGGGGGTAAAGGTGACCCGGGTCGAGATCCAGGACATCATGATCCCCGCCGAAGTGGAAGACGCCATGCGCAAGCAAATGGCCGCCGAGCGGGAGCGCCGTGCCCTGGTGCTGCAGGCCAACGGTGAGCGGGAAGCCGCCATCGCCCGGGCGGAAGGGGAAAAGCGTTCCAACATTCTGGTGGCGGAAGGCGAAAAGGAAGCCGCCATTCTCATGGCCGACGGCCAGCGCCAGGCCATTGACCAGGTGCTCGCCGCCGGCGGCGACCGGCTCGATCCGCAAATGGTGGTGGGCTACCTGCTCGGCCTGGAATACCTGAAAACCCTGCCCGAGATCGGCAAAGACGGCGATCGCATCTTCCTGCCCTATGAGGCCAGCAGCGTGCTCGGCGCCGTGGGCAGCATAGAGGCCCTGCTCAAGGGCAAGGTGCAGTAAGGAGAGGTGATCATCATCACCCCCGCGAAGGCGGGGGGCCATGGCCCTTGAGCCGATTATTTGCCATAATCGGCTCATATTTTGATTCGATTAGGTAGGTTATTCGGCTCATGTACATCTGGCAACGCGAGCAATGGCCTCATTTTCGCTGGGATGAAACTGTTCTCAGAGAGACCCTTGATGACCTACGTCTGATGCAGGGGCGCCTGCTGGGAAGAACCGAGACGGCACCGGCACAGACCGATCTTGAAGTGGAGATGGATGCGCTAATCCAGAATGCCATTCGTACCAGCGAAATTGAAGGAGAGCACCTGGACGTGGGGTCGGTACGATCTTCAGTGGCTCGCCAGCTCGGTTTAAATCAGGCAGGCATGGCCGGCAGAACAACCCCGGAGTCTGAATCTCTGGTTGCCCTGTTGCTGGAAGCCATCCATCAACCTGAGCAGCCATTGTCCCGTGAACAACTTTGCCGCTGGCAAGCACAGCTGTTTCCTGCAGAAGGGATTCTCTCCCGTATTCTGATTGGCGAATTGCGGGGTGAGCACCCGATGCAGGTAGTTTCCGGACGAATGGACAATCCCAAAGTACATTTTGAGGCGCCCCCCCGACAGGGGCTGGAGCAGCAGCTGGACGCCTTTATTCACTGGTTCAATCATCCGCCGGCAGGTCTGGATCCGCTTCTTCGGGCGGGTATTGCTCACTTATGGTTGATCACGCTGCACCCCTTTGATGACGGTAACGGGCGGGTGACACGGGCCGTTACCGACAGGGCGTTGGCGCAGGCCGAGGCCCGCTCCGTACGTTTTTATTCCCTGAGTGCCGCCATTATGTCGCGACGTAACGGTTATTATGATCACCTTGAGCACACCCAGAAGGGCAGTCTCGACATTACACCCTGGCTGGCCTGGTTTCTGGATACGCTGAAAGCGGCACTACAACAAGCGTTGGGGCGTGTTGATCGGGTGCTGGAAAAAGCGCGCTTCTGGCAGCGGCATGCCACCACGCTGCTTAATGAACGGCAGGTCAAGGTGCTTAACCGGCTGCTCGACACCGTGGGCGAAGAGTTTGAAGACGGCATAAACGCGCGTAAATATCAGTCGCTGGCCAAGGTGAGCAAGGCAACGGCGACCCGGGATCTGGCCGATCTGGTAGAGAAAGGGTGTTTGTACAGCCTGCCGGGCGGCGGGCGTAGCAGTCGTTATGGCCTGAACCTGTAATATTAAGGCAAGGTTAAACATATCAGAAGTCCCTGAGCCGAATAACCTGCGTATTCGGCTCGCTATCTGAGCCGATTAGTACGTTTTATTCGGCTCAGCCACTCGCTTTCTTCAATTCGTCATTCAAACTTTACCTGCCTTTCACTTTTGCTTTCTACAGTGGACCTTTTTCAATGGGATGCAGAGGGTGGAATGAAACGACGCGACTTTCTTCAGGGCATGGCGGTACTGGGTGGTGGCCTGCTGCTGAGCAAAACCCCGGCCATGGCGGCCGGCGGTCGGCCCAGCCAGCAAAGCGGCATTCAAATTGGCGACGTGCTTGCCAACAGCGCCATTGTGTGGGGCCGCAGCGATCGGCCGGCGCGCATGTGGGTGGAGTGGAGCACCGCCCCAAGCTTTGACCAGGCCAACCGCGTGCGCGGGCCCTGGGCGCTGTCGCCCAGCGACTTTACCAGCCGAGTGGAGCTCACCGGCATGCCCGCCGGCCGCCGCATTCATGTGCGGGTGGGCTACAGCGATGCCGGCAATGGCGAGTTCTCGGAGTGGGTAACGGGCAGCTTTATGACCGCTCCCGTGGCCGCCGGGCCGGTGCGCTTTTTGTGGTCCGGCGACACCGCCGGCCAGGGCTATGGCATTAATCCCGAGATGGGCGGCATGAAAATTTACCGCACCATGGCCGAGCAGCAGCCCGACTTCTTTGTGCACAGCGGCGACAACATCTATGCCGACGGCGCCATTCCCGAGCAAATTGAAGTGGAAGACGGCAAGATCTGGAAAAACCTGGTTACCCCCGAGGTGAGCAAGGTGGCCGAAACCCTCAACGAATTCCGTGGCCGTTACCGCTATAACCTGATGGACGAGAACGTGCGGTTGTTTAACAGCCGAGTGGCGCAAATATGGCAGTGGGACGATCACGAAGTGGTGAACAACTATTCCGCTTCAAAGGATCTGAGCGGCGACGCCCGCTACCAGGTTAAAAGCACCACGCTGTTGCAGGCCCGTGCCACCCGCGCCTTTTTCGATTACGCCCCCATCCGTCGCAGTGGCCCCGAAGGCAGCGAGCAGATCTATCGCAGCCTGCCCTTTGGCCCGCTGCTCGACCGCTTTGTGCTCGACATGCGCTCTTACCGTGGCCCCAACAGCGCCAACCTGCAAACCCGGGAAGGGGAAGACACCGCTATTCTCGGCAGCACTCAGGTAGACTGGCTGCTGGCCCGGCTCAAGGCCTCCAACGCCACCTGGAAGGCGGTGTTCTGCGACATGCCCCTGGGCCTGCAGGTGGCCGACGGCGATAAGTGGGAAGCGGTAGCCAATGGCGATCACGGCCCTGCCAAAGGCAGGGAGCTGGAGATTGCCCGATTGCTCAAGGGCATTAAGGATGCCGGCATTAACAACGTGGTGTGGTTTACCGCCGATGTGCACTACACCGCCGCCCACTATTACGACCCGGCCAAGGCCAGCTTTAACGACTTTGCGCCCTTCTGGGAATTCGTATCCGGCCCGCTGAATGCCGGCAGCTTTGGCCCCGGCAAGCCGGACGACACCTTTGGCCTGCAGGTGGTATATGAGAAATCACCCACCACTCAGAACCAGTCGCCCCTGGCCGGCCTGCAGTTCTTTGGCCAGGTGGATATAAACCCAGAAAGCCGCGTCATGACCGTGACACTCAAGGATCTCAATAACCAAACCTTGTTCACCAAGGTGCTGCAACCCGCCTGATGCTACCTTGAAACACACCGGCCCATATAGCGGGCCGGTGTCCTGCATAAAGTCGTTCGCGCTGCTGACCGGGACGTGAAACACTATCCTTGTCTGGCCCTGTAACTCCGCCGGCAAGGAGGACGACATGCATATCGGCTTGCTGAGCATCACCTTTTCTCTGCCGGGCTGTGGCTCGTTAAAGGAAAAACGCCAGCGCATGGGAGGCATGCACGAACGGTTCGGGCGCAACCCGGCGGTGGCCGTGTGCGAGAGTGGCGAACACAACAGTCACGATGCCAGTGAATGGTCATTTGTGGTGGTGGCGGCCTCACGCCGGGAGGTGGAATCGCTGTGTAGCCGCATTGAAGACAAGATAAAGTGCACCGTGGAAGCGCGCATCATCAGCGTTACCCGCGAATTCCTGTAGGAGCCTTATGAAAAAGATACGAATAGATATTGTTTCCGATATTGCCTGCCCCTGGTGTGCCATTGGCTATGCCCGGCTGGCGAAGGCCATGGAACGGCTGGCGCCCGCGTATGAATTCAGCGTGCAGTGGAAGGCATTTGAACTGAACCCGGATCACACCGGGCAAGGGGAGCCCATTTTGCCTGCCCTGGCCAGAAAATACGGCCGCAGCGAGCAGGAGATGCACGACAACCAGCAGCGCATGCAGGCTATAGCCACCGCGCTTGGCCTCAACTTCGCAAAAATACAGGAACGGCTAACCTGCAATACCTTTGATGCCCACCGGCTGGTGAAGTGGGCAGGGGAGTGGGGCCGACAAACCGCCATGAAACAAGCCCTGTTCGAGGTGTATTTTGGCAAGGCGATGGATGTGTCTGATCACACCGTGCTGCTGAGTTGCGTGCAAGCACTGGGGCTGGACCCGGCAAAAGCCAAACAGGTGCTGGACTCGGATCAATACGCCGACCTGGTGCGGGAAGAAGAAGCCACTTACCGGCAGGCCGGGGTAACTTCCGTGCCCGCCTTTATTATCAATAGCCAGTATCTGATTGCCGGCGCCCAGGAGCCCGATGCCCTGGTGCAGGCACTGCAAGAGATTGGCGCCGAATTCGCCTGAATACGCTCGTTATCCAAAAACGGCCCGCAGTGCGGGCCGTTTTTGTATGGGTCTCAATTGAAATAATCTGCCAGCGCGTCAAAATAGGTCGCAAATTTACAGAGCTGCAATCAGGATGATCGCCTGCAAGGTCCGGCGGTAGCGTGGATGCCGTTCGGAGTGTGTATCTGGTTACTGTTTATCTGCACTGGCAAGAAAGTCGAGCGGGCTGTGTGTGCCGGCAAAGTGCTGACCGATCACATGGGTGTAAATCTGAGTGGTACGCACATCGCTGTGGCCAAGCAGCTCCTGTACCGTTCTGATATCGCGGCCGCTTTCAAGCAAATGCGTGGCAAAGGAATGGCGAAATATGGCAACTGATGCGCTTGTTGCAGATGCCGGACTGACGAACTGCCGCTTTAAGCGCCCTGCGAGGCACCGAGTCATGCAGGTGATGACGGCAAACTACGCCGGTAACGGGATGTTTGCACAGGCTGACGGATGGGAAAACAAACATCCAGGCCGGTTGACGATAGGCATTGGGGTATTTTTTGCCAATGGCGTAAGGCAGTGACGGGCCAACACCTTTCAGGTTATCTGCTTGTTGAATCGACAAGGCACTTTCTATCTGCCGGTGCAGCATGCCGTGAAGCTGCTGGCTTAACATGCTCTTTCTGTCTTTGTTGCCCTTGCCATTACGCACGGTAACAGAGCCGTCGTTAGAGCCAATGTCCTGCACTCTGAGCCGCAGGCATTCGGTGATTCTGAGGCCGCTGCCATACAGCAATGAAAAGATCAGCCGGTTGCGTTCATCCAGTTGTTTGAGGATTAAGGCGACTTCAGCCTGAGTAAGCACCACGGGAAGGCGGCGATACTGAGTGGCATGGTGAAAATCCAGCTCGCCAAGCTCGATGTTCAGTACCTTGTGATACATAAATGCCAGGGCATTGAGAGCGGTTTTCTGCGTGTTGACGGCAACATGACAATCGGCGGCCAGCCAGGTAAGAAAGTTGCGCACCTCCGGTGCACCCATGTCGGCTGGATGTCGCAATCGATGAAAGCGAATAAACCGTTTGATCCAGTGCAGGTAGGTTTTTTCGGTGCGCAAGCTGTAGCCACCCAGGCGCAGCTCCCGGCGAATGCGATTCAAAAACGGACTGGTAGCCATGCTGTTACCCACCCCATGTTAACTGTATAAGTATACAGTATATTGCGGTCTGTGAGATTTGCATGCGCGTTATCAACAGAGCGTGCTCGTGTACAGCAGCAAGATGGACTAAAGGTCATTAAAATCAATGAATTATATCGCGGTGACGAAGATAACGAGCAAAGCTGTGTAGATATTGAGCATGCTTAGTTTGATCATGGAGTAATTACTCTAAAAGAGATAAAATGATTGTATAATCAGGATTTTATA
This sequence comes from Oceanimonas doudoroffii, assembly GCF_002242685.1. Classification (NCBI taxonomy): domain Bacteria; kingdom Pseudomonadati; phylum Pseudomonadota; class Gammaproteobacteria; order Aeromonadales; family Aeromonadaceae; genus Oceanimonas; species Oceanimonas doudoroffii. The sequence continues at coordinate 732,143 of NZ_NBIM01000001.1, read as the reverse complement.
AAGTTTACTGAGAGTGGGTGTCTGAACATATATGAGCACGCTCACTATTAAAATGTTAAGCGCCAAGGTGCACGTAGCAAGGATAATGTATGAGCCAAACAGAAATAGTTATACTGGCAAACTCAGTTAAGCATGGACAGCATTGCGTGGCTGGCAAGTGTATGAATACCGGCAGATGGATTAGACCTGTGTCCAATGCACAAGGTGCCGAGTTAAGTCATGAGCAAGCAAAATATCAAAATCCATACGGTACGTATGGAGTAAAACCACTTCAAAAAATCCGAATGGGATTCTCACAACATGTTCCGCTTCCACATCAGCCGGAAAATTATCTGATAGACGGCAACCTGTGGCAGCAAAACTATTCTATTGGACTAGGGGATCTGCCCAACTATCTTGACCAACCTGTTGACATATGGGGGCAGGATAATAGAGTACAGCATGCTCTAATTACTTCTGGATTTTATAATGTTCCTCAATCGCTTTACCTCGTTCAAGTGGAAGGGCTTATCCTCTATAATACAGACGACGGTAAGAGGAGAGCATCTTTTACTTATAACGGGATCGCGTATGATCTAGCTGTGACTGATCCAAAATTTGACGAAATAGTAAGAGATAATCGCGAAGTTAACCAAATTCTTTGTATAAGCCTTGGGGAAGAGTATCAAGGGTATTGCTACAAGCTTGTAGCCACAGTTTTCTGAGGTTGTAATGGATATTTATACTATCGGATTTACTCAAAAAAATGCTGAAAAATTTTTTAAATTTCTGAGGGTTTCTGGTGTTAAAACACTTGTCGATGTTCGCTTAAATAATGTATCGCAATTAGCAGGTTTCGCAAAAAAAGACGATCTTAAGTTCTTTCTGAAAGAGCTGTGCGGGGCTGAATATATTCATTCACCAGAGCTTGCGCCAACTAAAGATATTTTAAATGCGTACAAAAAAGGGGAAATGCCTTGGAACGTTTACGAGGATAAGTTTCTAAATCTTATGGCGCAGCGAAATATTGAGAAATCGATTAAGTCAGAATTGCTAGATCATGGGTGCTTGCTATGCAGCGAGCATGAACCACATTTTTGCCACAGAAGGCTAGTTGTCGAGTACCTTAATGAACATTCAAATCTAAACCTCAAAGTGAAGCATTTATACTGATGGCTATTGTTCTAATTCTTTATCCGAAGGCCTTTAATTGCTACTCGAAGTTCTCTCGGAAAGTAGGAAAAATAATTTCGAGCTTAGACAAGGTTTCTTTGGTATGTCCTGCCGATCCCAACGGGTTCGTTCAGAAATTCTGTGATGAGCGGCCTGATGAAATACAAAGTAAAGAACTTTTTGATTGGCAAAATGAAAATATAACCCACGCGATAGTTTTTGATGATGGTGAAGAATTTCCGATGGAAACTCAAAGGTTGCGATCTGTCGGGTTGCCCATGCGGGTCGTGAATATTTCAATAACGCGCGTTATAAATATAAAAATAGACACTGAATACCAAGCAAAAAAAAGTACGCCAAACTATGAGTATATCGGGAGAGGATCATACTGGGGTAATCCTTATTCAATGTATGAAGAAGGTGATGATCGCGAAGAAGTTATTCGAAAATTTAAGTATGACTTCGATTACGAAAAGTTTCCAAATAAAGAAAAATCAGAAGTGTATAAATTGGCAGGAAAGCGATTGGGCTGCTTTTGTAAACCGCACGCATGTCACGGTGATGTTCTTGCAGATTTTTTGAATTCATGGGATGACGGAAAGTAAACGCTTAACAAAGCGCTGCTACGGAAAATTTACTCGCTGGCGCTCCTAAATTTCCGCAGAGCGCGGCGTTAGGCAGTCATTAGAGAAAGCATGAAGGGTTATGGATTTCAGAGAACAATATAAAAAATGGCTTGAACCGACTGATGATGCACCTCCCACATGGTACCGAAAAAGGGGCTATGCATTTGAGGAAATACTTAAAAGCTGTTTAGAGCATGAGCAACTAGATCCTCGCGCAAGTTATAAAGCCGAAGGAGAGCAGATTGAAGGATCATTCTTTCTCGATGGCAGTGTTTTTCTGGCTGAAACTTTTTTGCCTCATTAAGCTAGTAGTTACCTTGTTTAAACCTGTTTTACATAACACTTTCGTAATACTCTGTTTGACTTTATGAAAGCCCCAAATTTAATGTTGCTCTTAACTTATTGTTGCTATTGATTTTATTTCACTTTCTGATGAAAGGTTTTGTTTAAATCACTTTTGAGTAAAAAAATGGAATTACGAAGTGTTCTAACTGATTTGAGAAAGTTTGTTGAAGATGAACATAGAGCAAACTATGAAAAGCTGTATGAAGTCTGGGAGAAACCGCTCACCCAAAAACTTACAAAAGGTGAGTCTCAACAAATTCGTTATGTCCGAAAAGAAGGTAAAAATCACCTGTTTGTTACTTTGGGCCAAAATGAGTCGAGATTTCGTGAAGGGGACATGATATGCCTTCATTTGGGGGAGCCGAGCAGAAAGAGGCATGTACAGCAAGGTACCATCGAAGCAGAAAATGAAGATGAGTGGTTGGTTCGAGTTCATCAAATAGATGATGAAATGCTTCAGGAGATTAGTTCCGGTTGTTATGCTGATCCAGACACGATGGATCTAAAACCATTTTATGATAAAGCATTGGATGAAATAGCTGAATCCAAGCGAGGTAGGGAAATAGTACTACCGTTGCTGGCAGATAAGTTGGATACAGGTTTGATCTTTGAAGATGATTACGATGAAGCCGCTGACTTTGCCGAAAAGTGTGGTTTAAATGAGCTTCAAGCGGATGCTGTGGGTAAAGCTGTTGCCGCTAAGTACCTAGCTTGTATACAAGGGCCTCCCGGGACCGGAAAAACGAAAGTAATCAGTCTGATTGCAAAGTTATTGGTAGAGCAAGGTCAACGAGTATTTATGACGTCACATACTCACATGGCAATAAACAATGCCCTTAATAAGATTGCTGGTGAAAACGTTCCAGTGATCAAAGTTGGAGCAAGAGGTTGTACTAAGGGCCTTGATAAGAGTGTTAAGCATTTTGAATATGGCGATGATTGGGAGAACAAACCGGATTCTGGGTACGTAATTGGTGCAACTCCTTTTGCAACGTGTAGTGCAAGGTTAGAGCAATATGACTTCGATACAGTCATTTTCGATGAAGCAAGTCAAATCACTCTTCCATTAGCAATTATGGCAATGAGAAAGGCGAAGCGATTTATATTTGTTGGTGACCACAAGCAATTACCTCCAGTAGTACTTTCGGCCTCTGTTCTGGATGATTGCTCCATCTTTTCGCGGATGATATCTGGTAACCCTGATGTTTCAGTGATGCTTAGTCAAACATACCGTATGTGTCACGCGCTATCTAGCTGGCCTAGTCAAATTTATTATTCTGGGCGTTTAGTCTCGGCTGGCCCCAATGCTACACGCACTTTCAATCTGCCTAATCAGCCTCAAAAGTATGCTGAAGTCTTATCTACTGAATCTCCCTTTGTGTTTATTAAGTCTCCCGCAATAAATGCGCGAAATGTTAATAGGCTTGAAGCTGAACTTGTAGTTGAACTTATTGAAACTGCAATTGAATCAGGATTGAGTGCTGGTGAGATAGGTGTAGTAACGCCATTTAGGAGCCATGCTAAAGCTTTGAAATCTCGACTAGCAGATAGGAAAGGTATTTTTTCTTCGGAGACTATTGTTACTGATACAGTTGAAAGAATGCAGGGGCAAGAAAGAGAAATGATCATTATTTCTCTTTGTTCTACAGATCCTCAGTATATAAGTGCTATCGCTGAGTTCTTTTTTCAAGCTGAACGTTTAAATGTAGCGATCACTCGTCCACAAACAAAACTGATATTAGTTGGTCCTGAGATCTCCAGTTCTTTTCTCCAAGAGTCAAATGACGAGAGCTTACTCAAAAGAGTTGAGGAATATCGTTCTTTGATTAACTCAGGATATAAATATAATAATTAGGAAATGTTATGGCACAGATGGAATCAATTACGGGCTTAGATCGTAAGGTTAGAAGGCATTTTAAAAAAGTTCTAAGTAGATTGTCAGACGAATTCATTGTCCGAGAACCATTACTGGATGAATCAAAAATTGCATCAATCGTACTGGAAGGGCCTTGTAAAAGTTGGTTGATGATTGGTTGGCACGAAAAGTGGCCAAATGAAACTGAGCTTGCTAAATGGAGGCGATTCAATTCAGCTTTACTGTCTAAGGGATATCAACCAATCAAGTATCTTGCTGTAGTTGAAGAAGATTTGAAACACAAGGCAACAAGTGAGGAACAGGCTGATAGATTCATCCATATCCTCGACCAAAAGGGCTTTTACATAGACGGTGAGAAGAATATTGTTGACCTTTTGACAGAGTCTCCGCTTGAACAGTACAACTGGGTAAAAAAGACAATTTTCCCTGAGTCAGCAATCCATTCGCAATGTACGACGAGGAGGAGCGTTTCAAGAGTAGATAATAGAGCTAGTCTACAACAGTTTTTCTTAGATTATGATCAAGAATTGGCAACTCGTTTTGACATGCTTGAACAAGTTGATTCTAGCGAAGAACGTCAAGATGATTTCTCTGTAAGACTTATTAATGGGGTTGCTGGTAGTGGGAAAACATTGATCTTGATAAATCGTGCTATAGCATTTTGTAAAAAGCATCCCGATAAGAAAGCATTACTCGTTATTCATAACAAGCCGGTCACTTCAGATATTAAGCATAGATTTGAAGAGTGGTTAGGCGGAGCCCCTTCGAACCTGAAGATCGAGACATTTCATCAATTTGCTCTCAATCAACAGAAGAAAGTTTCTAACAATTGTAGGCTCACCCCATTATTTGGCGACAAAGCTGTAGAGCCCCTTCGTGCCCAAATCCTTTGTGATATCAATGAGAGCTACACTCAATTGAAGTTAACTGATGGGCAGATCTGGTCTGAGTTAGAGTACATCAATGAATATCTGATAAAAGATGAGAATGAATATTTAGAGTATGAGCGTCAAGGCAGAGGCTTTGCTCTTCAGAAGTCGCAGCGTGTGCATATTTGGAAACTCTACGAGATGGTAGTTCAGGCAATGTCTAGTCCTAAAGGATATTTACCAAGCCTTTATGTTAAGGACTTAGCTTTACTCGAAGATACCACTGGGTTGGAAAAGTTTGATCATATTTTGGTCGATGAGGCTCAGTTCTTTGCGCCTTCTTGGCTCCAACTAGTTAAGATGTCGTTAATTTCAAATGGTGCAATATTTCTGTGTGCGGACCCTAACCAAGGCTTTCTAAAGAGTCGATTGAGCTGGAAAAGTGTTGGTTTCAATGTTCGAGGGCGAACAAAACGGCTCAATTATTCATATCGCACCACTTATGAAATTATGGTTGCTGCGAATACATTGATCGAAGGTATTGAAGATGATGCTGATGATTTTGTAAAGCCGGATTTAGAAAAAATGGAGAGAGGGGTAAAACCTCAGATAATCTATAGTCATACTCTTCAAGATGAAAAGACACGTTTTTTAAATGAGTTAAGTGAATGTTGTAGATCCGACGATATACCTCTTCAGCAAATCATGGTGCTTTGCAGTGGTAGCTATAGTCCTTGGAGCCTTAAACGCGATATTGAGAACACTCTAGGTAAAGGAACTGTGGTTAACTGCAATGACTGGAAAGACATTAAAGATAATATTGGTGGGAAAATCCGTCTTATGAGTATTAACAGCTGTACAGGAATGGAATCAGGAGTGACATTCGTTCTTGGGGCAGGTGAGCTGATGAATCAAGCCAAGAATATTGATTTAGATGATACTGAAAGAGAGCTCGCTCAACAAGAATCCCTTAGAAAACTTTATGTCGCAATGACTCGAGCCGGACAAAGACTGGCCTTATTTAGTACCGAGAAACTGCCTGAACGGGTACATGAACATGTAGAGGTTTCTGGCGCGTCATTAGATTGATTAGTAAGGAGGATTCAATCAGGTCTAATGTCCTGCAAACGCCGGTTATATAGATGAGCGCTGTTAAATGGTTAGTAAAGTAATGGGGTTCTATGCACCACAACTTGTTTAAGCAGATGGGTATGAAGTGCCTGGTAACCCCTGGTGTGAAGTGTTCGCTGACCTGCATAATCCAGCGTGCCATAGTGGTTCGGGAGAGTTCGATACTCGATTGTTCAAACAGGCTTTCCTGACGGTAATGATCTGAACCATCGATACTGGACGCACTGAATAGCCACCTGGACTGCGATTTTCAAGTTACTGGAAAAAGTTTCAGTGAAACTCTCGCCTACATGTCCTTAAAAAGTCAATTAGCTTAATGAAATCTGGTGTTGATCCAGATGAGGCCAAAAAAACCTATAACTGACAGACAGCAAGAGCTATTGAACAGCGGTATGAGTGAAGAAGAAGTTCTTACTAAAATACAAGATGATATTTCTAGTGGTAAATTTTTACCTTGAACTCCAGCATCCAAACCCTAACAAAGCCATCAATTTGACGGCTTCTCCGTCGCTTGTTTTGTGGCAAAAAAGCCTGCCACAAAACAATCAACTGCAAAGCCGAAAATTATGGCGGCGTTATGTGTGCGTCATATGCAGGCCATAGAAGGAATCTAATGACTAAGCATGCTGGTTCTTGCCTGTGTGGCATAGTGACATTTGAGGTCCATGGGGACTTTGACAGTTTTTACCTGTGTCATTGTAAGCATTGCCAAAAAGATACGGGGTCGGCTCATGCAGCAAATCTATTCTCACATTCAGCTAAATTGGTCTGGCGGTCGGGTGCAGATGCTGTGACGACCTTTACGTTTCCAGGCACTAGTCATAACAAGAGCTTTTGCAAATTGTGTGGGTCTGCATTGCCAAGTACTCAGATCCCAGGTTTACTTGTCGTTCCAGCAGGATGCTTGAATACTGAAATACCTATGGCACCAACAGCGCATATCTTTTTATCCAGCAAAGCTAATTGGGACGAGGGGTTAGGGAACGCTCCAGAATTCGAGGGGCTGCCAGAGTGAACAGCTATCACATAACAAACCGTGGCTCGCTACGCTTGCCGCTGCACAGGGGCGTTAGATCTCAAAATAAAGGTGAATTATGAAACCCAAATTCACATCTGAGGTAACATGCCCAAAGTGCGGTCACAGGGAAACGGAGACCATGCCAGAGGATGCTTGTCAGTATTTTTATGAATGTAAAAACTGCAAAACCATGCTTAAACCCAGGCATGGCGATTGCTGTGTATTTTGTTCTTATGGAGATACGCCCTGTCCTCCGGTACAGCGGGGCCAATCGTGCCATTAATTGGAAATCGGCTGCGTGATAACATGCTTATCTGAGTTTACCTCAGCGTACGTTGCGCTTTGTCAGCCCTGTTTGCACCTGATAGAGTGCCCGAAAGCATGGATTACCCGGAGGCATCAAATGAATACCTATCCCATTGGCACGCCGGGCCAGCCCTGGGGCGAGGCGGAGCGCGCCGCGTGGCTGGCCCGGCAGCGCCGTCAGCGCAGTTATCAAGCGGATGTGCTGAGCGTTATCGAGCGCCTGGGTTCGCGTTCTGATGTGCAGCCCTATGGCGAGCTGAGTTATGGCGATGAGCATTTTCCGCTGATGGCCATTCGCAACCACTGGCGGAACAGTTTGCCGGTGGTGCTGGTGACCGGCGGGGTGCATGGCTATGAGACCAGTGGTGTGCACGGGGCCTTGCAGTTTGTGGAGCAGCACGGCGAGCATTATGCCGGCCGGGTGAATCTGCTGGTGGCACCCTGCGTCAGCCCCTGGGCCTATGAGCGCATTCACCGCTGGAATGCCAACGCGGTGGATCCGAACCGTTCTTTTCGGGAAAACAGTCCGGCGCATGAGTCGGCGGCGCTGATGCAACTGGTGGCGCCGGTGCGTGACCGTGTGTTGCTGCATATCGATCTGCACGAGACCACGGATACCGACGAAAGCGAGTTTCGCCCGGCGCTGGCGGCGCGAGACGGCCAGTCATTCGAGCCCTGTGGCATTCCCGATGGCTTTTATCTGGTGGACGACAGCGAGCATCCGCAGCCTGAATTTCAGCAGGCGGTGATCGCGGCGGTTGAAAAGGTCACGCACATTGCTCCCGCTGATGAGAGCAATGAAATCATCGGCTCACCGGTGGTGGCCAGAGGGGTGATTGAATACCCGCTTACTCAGCTTGGCCTGTGCGCCGGCATCACGCCCGCTCGTTACAAGACCACCACGGAAGTGTACCCCGACAGCCCCCGCGCTACGCCCGAGCAGTGCAATGCCGCCCAGGTAACCGCCGTGTGTGCAGCCATCGATTATGCACTGGCGCATCGCTAGGTGACCCGGGCGAACGTGAAGGTTGAAGTGCTTACGGTAGAGGAGGTGCTGCCGCTGCGTCATGCGGTGTTATGGCCGAATGAGCCGGTGGCGTTTTGCAGAGTGGCGGAGGACGACACCGGTGCGCACTTTGGCATTCGGCAACACGGCGAGGTGGTGTGCGTGGCCTCGGTGTTTTTCAGCGGTGACACGGCAAGGCTGCGCAAGTTTGCGACCAGGGTTGAGTGTCAGGGGCAGGGCATGGGCTCAGTGATGCTGCAGTTTTTGATTGAGCATTTGCGTGCAAGAGGCGTGCGGGTGTTCTGGTTTGATGCCCGGGCCTCGGCCCTGGATTTTTATCAGCGGTTTGGCTTTGCGGTGGAAGGAGAGCGGTTTTACAAGCACGGAGTGGCGTATTACCGCATGAGTCGGGTGTTGTAAGAGTTTTGAGCTTTTATTTTACATAATGTTTTGTGATGCGAATTTTTATCTGATGCACCGGGTGAGCCTGAGGAATGGATTCCCGCCTTCGCGGGAATGACGCACTTTACCGGGCATGATGGCCGGAACTCCCTCTTTCTATAATTATTGAACAGGATCGCGCTCATTCCTTGGGGAAAACGGTGTTGTGCCGAGAAGAGATTCGGCTCAAGGAGGCAGTCATGGTGGATGAAGCGATACGAAAGGGATGTGAAGCGTTTTCTGAAGGTCGGCTTGAACCCTGTCTACCACACCTCGATGCTAACGTCAGGTGGGAGGTAGTCGGGCAGAAAACCATTGCCGGGCTCGGCTCCGTGCAGGCGTTCTGCGCTCAGATGACGGAGCAGGGGTGCCCCAACTTTCGGAATGAGCACATTACCGTTGGAGTACATTCGGTCGTGGTCGAGGGGCGGGAAGTCGATGGTGACGTGAGATACTGCGATGTTTACCACATTGAGAAGGGAAAGATCGTTTACATCAATTCGTATTGTATTCGCCCAGGCAAGGATGTCTGAATTGGTATGCATTCCCACGCGGAGCGTGGGAACGAATTGAAGTTGCCGCGTTGCGGCAATATGCAGGCGAGCCGCCTGCGCTCCAGTGATTGGGGTCGCTGGAGTGGCTTGTTGTGCGACGAAGTTACACGTTCCTGCAGGCGGCTTGCGATGGTTCAGGCGGCGGGGTGGCCGGGGGAAGTGTTGGGATTCGCTGCGCTCATCGCCAACCTACGGTTAATTCGTTGATTTTGCACAGGTTTCCCCAATAAATTGGGGCCTGCAAGCGTATCGGAAAGCATGAAACAGGCGGGCTTTTGCCCGCCTTTTCCGTTTACTTGCCGTGGCGCTCTTTGAGTTTGGCCATCACATCGGCCAGCCCCAGGCCTTCCTGCTGCAGCAGCACGGTAAGGTGGTAGAGCAGGTCGGCAGACTCGTTCACCAGCTCGTCCTTGTCGTGCACGGTGGCGGCCAGCGCCGTTTCCACGCCTTCTTCACCCACTTTCTGGGCAATGCGCTTGGTGCCCTTGGCATACAGGCTGGCAGTGTAGCTGGAGGCAGGGTCGGCGCCCTTGCGACTGGCGATCACCGCTTCAAGCTCGGCCAAAAAGGTCAGCGCCGGTGCCTGTTGCTCGTTAAAGCAGGACACATTGCCCAAATGGCAGGTGGGGCCCACCGGCTCGGCCATGACCAGCAGGGTGTCGCTGTCGCAATCGGTGCTGATGTCTTTCAGCTTGAGCACATGGCCGGAGCTTTCGCCCTTGGTCCACAGCCGGCTCTTGGTGCGGCTGAAAAAGGTCACATGGCCGGTTTCCAGGGTTTTGGTCAGGGCGTCGCCGTTCATATAGCCCAGCATCAGCACGCGGCCGGTGTGGCTGTCCTGCACAATCGCAGGCATCATGCCGTCTACCTTGTCCCAGTCCAGCTTGCTTGCATCAATCACGGATCACCACTCCTTCCTGCTTGAGATACTGCTTGAGCTCACCCATGTTGATGATGCCCTTGTGAAACACCGAGGCTGCGAGTGCCCCGTCTACGTCCGCTTCCAGAAACGCATTGCGGAAATGCACCATTTCGCCGGCACCACCTGAAGCGATCAGCGGCACATCACAAATGGCCCGTACCTTCAGCAGTTGCTCAATGTCATAGCCCTGGCGCACACCGTCCTGGTTCATCACGTTGAGCACAATTTCACCGGCGCCGCGCTTCTGCACTTCTTCCACCCAGTCAAAGGTGTTCCAGCGGGTCACCTGGGTGCGGCTTTCGTCACCGGTGAACTGGTGCACCTGATACTGGCCGGTGGCTTCGTCATAGTAGGAGTCGATGCCCACCACGATGCACTGCACGCCAAAGGTGTCGGCCAGCTCGGTGATGAGCTCGGGGTTGGCCAGGGCCGGGGAGTTGATGGAAATCTTGTCGGCGCCAAATTCCAGAATGCGCGCCGCGTCTTCCACCGACTTGATGCCGCCGGCCACGCAGAAGGGAATGTCGATCACTTCCGCCACCCGGCTCACCCAGCTCTTGTCTACCACCCGGTCTTGACTGGAGGCGGTAATGTCGTAAAACACCAGCTCGTCGGCGCCTTCGGCGGCGTAACGCTCCGCCAGCGGCACGATGTCGCCGATGATCTCGTGGTTGCGGAATTTCACGCCTTTAACGACCTGGCCGTCCTTTACGTCCAGGCAGGGAATTATGCGTCTTGCCAGCATGCGATGGCCTCCTTGACGGTGAATTTGCCTTCCAGCAGCGAGCGGCCGAGGATCACGCCGGCCACGCCGGTGCCCTTGAGGGCGTCGATGTCGTCGATGTTGCCAATGCCGCCCGACGCCTGCCACAAAATGGTGGGGTAGCGTGCGGCCAGCTCACGATACAGCGCCACGTTGGAGCCCGACAGGGTGCCGTCCTTGGAGATGTCGGTGCACAGCACATGGCACAGGCCCGCGGGCAGGTAGTGCTCGAGCAGGGATTCAATGGTAATGCCACTGTCTTCCTGCCAGCCGGCAATGGCGATTTTCTTTTCGCCGTCGGCGGTAATGTTGATGTCGAGCGCCAGCACAATGCGATCGGGGCCATAGTGCTTGATCCAGCCGGCCACCATTTCCGGGTTTTTCACCGCGGTGGAGCCAATCACCACGCGCTGGGCGCCGATGTCGAGCAGATCCCTGACGTCCTGCTCGGTGCGAATGCCGCCGCCAATCTGCACCGGCACCGGCGTGTTTTCAATCAGGCTTTTGATAACCGACAGCTGGCGCTCGCTGCTGTTCTTGGCACCGTCCAGATCCACCAGGTGCAGCTGGGTGGCGCCTTCGGCCACATAGAGGTCAAAGCGCTCCTGGGGTGAGGCGGTGTATTCGGTTTTTTGCTGGTAGTCGCCCTGATACAGGCGCACCACTTTTCCACCGATCAGATCTATTGCAGGGATAATCATGTGTTACGGCTCCAAGAAAATTTCTGCTGCTGGGCACTTTTCCTCTTACGATCAATCAGGTCTATGGCGGGAATAATCATTACAGCTCCAGAAAGTTTTTCAGCAGTTGGGCGCCGGCGGCACCGGAGCGCTCCGGGTGAAATTGCACGCCAAAGAAGTTTTCCTGGCCAATGGCGGCACTGAAGCTTTGGCCATGCTGGCAGGTGGCCAGGGTATATTCACCCACGGGCACCGCGTAGGAGTGCACGAAATAGAAGAAGCTGCCTTCGGGAATGTCCTTGAACAGCGGGTGCTCCGGCATGGGGGTAATGCGGTTCCAGCCCATGTGGGGCAGGCGCACGCCGTCGCCGCCTTCCATGTGCAGGCACTCGGCATCCACCTTGCCCAGGCAGGCCACGTCGCCTTCCTGGGAGCGGTTCACCAGCATCTGCATGCCGAGGCAAATGCCCAGCACCGGCTTTTGCACCTGATCCAGCAGTTCAATCAGGTCGCGGTCGGCCAGGTTTTTCATGGCTTCCTTGGCGGTGCCCACACCGGGCAGCAGCAGCTTGTCGGCGGCCAGCACCACCTCGGGGTCGCGGCTCACGGTGACCTCATAGCCCAGACGCTCAATGGCGTAGCGCACGGAGGACAGGTTGGCGCAGCCGGTGTCGATAATGACTGTTTTCACAAAACCCCCTTGCTGGACGGCAGCTCATTGCCTTCCACGCGAATGGCCTGGCGCAGGGCGCGGCCAAAGCTCTTGAACACGCTTTCCACCATGTGGTGGGTGTTGTCGCCGGTCACCTTGAGGTGAATGTTGGCGGCCAGGCTGTCGCTCAGGGAGCGGAAGAAGTGCGGCACCATTTCCACGGTGAGATCACCCGCCTTGGGTTGCTTGAATTCGCCTTCAAACTTCATGAAGGGGCGACCGGACAAGTCCAGGGTGACCGCCGCTTCACACTCGTCCATGGGCAGCACAAAGCCAAAGCGGCCAATGCCGCGCTTGTTGCCCAGGGCCTTGCGTAGGGCTTCGCCCAGGGCCAGGGCGGTGTCTTCCACGGTGTGGTGATCGTCAATGTGCAGATCGCCGTCCACCTTGACGTTCAGGCGAAAGCCGCCGTGGGTGGCGATTTGATCCAGCATGTGGTCGAAAAAGTGCAGGCCGGTGCTGATTTGGCTGCCACCGGTCTGGTCGAGATCCAGCCCCACGTGAATGTCGGTTTCCTTGGTGGTGCGGGTCACTTCGGCGGTGCGGCCCCGGCTGGTGAGCTTTTCTACGATCTGATCCCAGCCCAGGTTGTTGTGGCCGTAGTGCAAACCGGGCAGGCCCATGTTTTCGGCCAGCTGCATGTCGGTGTGGCGATCACCGATCACCCAGGAGTCGGTAAAGTCGATTTTGCCCTGCTGCAGGTAGTCTTTCACCAGCCCCAGGCGCGGCTTGCGGCAGGCGCAGTCGTCGTGCTGAAAGTGCGGGCAAATCAGCACCTCGTCAAAACGCACGCCCTGAGAGCTGAAAATCTGCATCATCAGGTTGTGGGGGGCGTCGAAGTCTTCCTGGGGAAAGCTGTCGGTGCCCAGGCCATCCTGGTTGGTGACCATCACCAGCCGGTAGCCGGCGTTTTGCAGGGTCAGCAGCGCCGGAATGGCGTTGGGCAGAAACGCCAGTTTGTCGAGGCGGTCCAGCTGTTTGTCGACCGGCGGCTCTTCCACCAGGGTGCCGTCGCGGTCAATAAAAAGAATGCGTTCCTTAGACACTTATTGCTCCTCTTGCAGTACGTTCAGTACCGCGTCCATCTCGGCAGGGTTGCCGATGGTAATGCGAATGCAGTCGGCCAGTCCCGGCTTGCTTGCAAAGTCGCGCAATATGATACCGGCCCGGCTCATGCGGGCAAACATTTCGCTGCCCGGGGCAAAGCGCACCAGCAGGTAGTTGCCATTGGGGGCGAACACCTCTTTCACCTGGGCGTGCTGCTCCAGCCGGCCGGCCAGCTCGGTTTTCAGCCGGTTAATCTCATCCACTCGCTTGCGCATCAGCACCAGGCCCTGGTCGCTCAGCGCCTGGGCGGCAATCTGCGCCACCGGATCCGGCACCGGGTAGGGGGCAATCACCTTCAGCAGCAGGCCAATCACCTCGGGGCTGGCCAGCGTAAAGCCGCAGCGAATGCCCGCCAGGCCAAAGGCCTTGGACAGGGTGCGAATGATCACCAGGCCGTCGTAGTCGTTCAGCAGGTCCGCCTGGCTGTGCTCGGGGCAGAACTCGATATAGGCCTCGTCCACCACCACCAGGGCGCGACCCTTGGCGGCGTTCAGCAACCGCACCAGACCGGCTTGGTCCACCAGATCCCCGGTGGGGTTGTTGGGGGAACAGAGAAAGACAATTTTCACCTCGTCGAGGCGGGCGATAATGCCGTCGAAGTCCGGCTGTCGGGTGTCGGTGAGGGGCACTTCCACCACCTCCACGCCGTTGGTCTCGGCGCTGATGGCATACATGCCGTAGGTGGGCGGGCAGATCAGAATGCGATCCTGCCCCGGCTCGCAAAAGGTGCGGATCAGCAGCTCTATGCCCTCGTCGCCGCCCCGGCTTACCAGCACCTGCTCGGGGGCCACGCCGGCATAGGCGGCGTAGGCGTTAATCACCTGGGGCGGCTGGCATTCCGGATAGCGGTTCAGCCGCTCGCAGTTCAGGCTGAACTCACCGCTGTCGGCCGCCTCGTTGGCGTTCAGCCACACATGACCCTGACCACCAATGCGCCGGGCGGACTGGTAGGGGGTCAGTTGCTGCACTTTGGCCCGGGCCAGTTTGGTAAGGCTCATGCTTGTTTCTCCAGTTTCGCCAGGCGCAGGGTCACGGCGTTTTTGTGGGCATCCAGGGTTTCGGTGGCGGCCAGCAGCTCAACCGCCGGGCCAATGGCACGCAGCCCTTCGGGGCTGAGCTCCTGCACCGTATAGCGGCGCTGGTAGTCGGCCAGCCCCAGGCTGGAATAGGTGCGCGCATAGCCATAGGTGGGCAGGGTGTGGTTGGTGCCGCTGGCATAGTCACCCACCGACTCGGGGGTCCAGGCCCCGAGAAAGATGGAGCCGGCATTTTTAAGCGCCGGCAACAGGGCACGCGGCTCCTCGGTCTGTACGATCAGGTGCTCGGGGGCATAGGCATTGGAAATGCGCGCCGCCTCGGCCAGGTCGGCACAGATAAAGGTGCGGCTTTCCCCCAGTGCTTGGCGGGCGATGTCGGCACGGGAGAGCTCGGCCAGCTGACGCTCCAGGGCGTCGTCCACTCGTGCCGCCAGTGCCCGGCTCGGGGTCACCAGGATCACCTGGGAGTCGGGGCCGTGCTCGGCCTGAGACAGCAGATCCGAGGCGATAAAGTCGGCATCGGCACTGTCATCCGCAATCACCAGCACTTCCGACGGGCCGGCGGGCATGTCGATGGCGGCGCCGTCCACATCACCGGAAACCTGCTGCTTGGCCTCGGTGACCCAGGCGTTGCCCGGGCCGAAAATCTTGTCCACCTTGGTCACGGTCTCGCTGCCATAGGCCATGGCGGCAATGGCCTGAGCGCCCCCAAGGGTGTAGATGGCGTCGACGCCGCAGCGTTTGGCGGTGTAGACAATGGCGTCGTTGATGGGGGGCGGCGAGCACAGCACCACCCGTTCGCAACCGGCCAGGCGGGCCGGAATGGCCAGCATCATCACGGTGGACACCAGGGGCGCGCTGCCGCCAGGCACGTACAGGCCCACCTTGCTAATGGGCTGAAAGTGCAGCTCGCAGCGCACGCCCGGGGTGGTGTCCTGAATGACGGAGGCGGGCAGCTGGGCGCGGTGAAAGGCCTCGATATTGCCGATGGCCAGTTCAATGGCGTCTTTCAGCTCGTCGCTGACCCGCTCGCCGGCGGCGGCGATGTCCGCGTCGACAAGCTCAAGGCAATCACGCTCGGCGCGGTCCAGGGTGCGGGTGAGATCCAGCAGGGCGGTGTCGCCGCCTTTACGCACTCGGCTGATAATGTCGGCCACCTGTGCCTCGCGGCCGCTCTGCGCGAGAGCCGGCCGGCGCAGGGCGGCGGCCTGCTCGGCCGCGCTCAGTTGGTTCCAGTTCAGGGTTTTCATGGCTTACTCCATCATCTTCTCAATGGGCAGCACCAGAATGGATGAAGCGCCCAGGCTCTTTAAGCCTTCCATGGTTTCCCAGAACATGTCTTCGCTGCTTACCATGTGAATGGCCACCTGGTTGGTCTCGCCGGCCAGCTGCATGATGGTGGGGCGCTCGGCACCGGGCAGCAGATCGATCACCTGCTCGAGCTTGTCTTTGGGGGCGTGCAGCATAATGTATTTGCTTTCCCGCGCCTGTTGCAGGCCCTGAATACGGGGCAGCAGCTTGTCGACGATTTGCTGCTTGCCGGCGGGCAGGGCGTTGCCGCTCTGGATCAGTACCGCCTTGGAGCGGAAGATGACATCGGCTTCCACCAGGCCGTTGGCTTCCAGAGTGGCGCCGGTAGACACCAGATCGCAGATGGCGTCGGCCACGCCGGCGCGGGGCGCCACTTCCACCGAGCCGTTCAGCATTACGCTTTTGAACTTCACGCCCTGCTCATCCATAAAGCGCTTCAGCAGCCAGGGGTAGGAGGTGGCGATGCGCTTGCCTTCCAGGCTTTGCGGGCCTTGGTAGTCGAAGTCGTCGGCCACCGCCAGCGACAGCCGGCAGCCGCCGAAGTCGAGGCGCTTGAGCACGCTGTAATCGGCGGCCTCGCCCTGGGCCTGGCGATCCATCAGGGTCTCTTCCAGCACGTTTTCACCCACCACGCCGAGATCGACCACGCCGTCCATCACCAGGCCGGGAATGTCGTCGTCCCGCACCAGCAGCAGGTCGATGGGCATGTTCTCGGCGTGGGCGATCAGGCGCTGTTCACGCAGGTTGAGCTTGACGCCGCAGCCCTTGAGCAGCTGCTGACATTCCTTGCTCAGACGACCGGATTTCTGAATCGCAATACGAAGGCGGGTTTTATCCAAAGTCATAATCGGTATTCCTTGTTACTGATGTGAGTCCTGAAACGAAAAACCCCCGAAAGCCAAGCTTCCGGGGGTCGATAATTCTGTCCTGCTGGAAGCCGCCAAGCGCAAGGTCTTCCAGAAAAAGCATTCTGAAAGACTAGTGTCGATGATGATGGTGATGCTTGGCGGTGTGCAGGAAGTTCATGATGCTGTATTCGGCTCGTTCAATTCGTTGAAAACGGATTCACCTTAACAAGTCGGGCTGGTTTTGCCAACCCTGAATCACAAGAAAGTTCCGGCCGGGATCACAAAGCGTGTTGGGCGTTGCTCAACGGGGTGGTGCGCCATGTGGTGACTTGCTCATTTTGCGGAATAAATGAATATAAATTCACTAATCACTAAAGGAATCTGTTGTGGTGCCGGCGGCAAGGTTCAGCAAATAATCCGCGAACACACGCACCTTTTCCACCTCGCCCAGGCGCTCCGGATAAACCAGGTAATAGCTGTTGGCGCTGGTGATGCCATGGGACCAGGGCATCACCAGCTGACCCGATGCCAGCTCGTCTTCGATCAGGAAACGGGGTAGCAGGGCGATGCCGCAGCCGGCCATGGTGGCGCGGATCAGCATGTGAAAGGTCTCAAAGCGGTTGCCCTGATAACTGTGCTCCGTGGTCAGATCCTGCGCCGCAAACCAGTCGTGCCAGGAGCGGGGGCGGGTGGACAGGTGCAACAGCCGGTAACGGGTCAGCTCCAGGGGCGACGCAGGTGCATGATTATTCAGCAGGCCGGGTGCGCACACGGGCACCACTTCTTCACCGAACAGCCGGTGGCATTCCAGTCCGGGCCAGCTGCCGTGGCCGTAGAAAAAAGCGATATCAATGCCTTCCTGATCCAGGTCAAACGACTCCACCTTCTCGCTGCTGTCCAGGTTGATATGCGGGTGGCGGTCGAGAAAGGCGCTGAGCCGGGGGGCCAGCCAGCGACTGCCAAAGGTGGGCAGGGTTGCCACCCTGAGCACGTCCCGCTGGTTGTTATAGGACATGACGTACTGGGATGACATTTCCAGCTGGGCGAGGATCTTGCGTACTTCGCCGATGTAAATGGCCCCTTCTGGGGTCAGGCACAGGGAGCGGCGCACCCGGCGAAACAGCTTGCGGTTGAGGAACGACTCAAGCTGGGCTACCTGCTTGCTCACCGCACTCTGGGTCAGGCTGAGTTCGTCCGCCGCGCGGGTAAAGCTCAGGTGTCTGGCCGAGGCGTCAAAACATTGCATGGCCGTAATGGAAGGTAGGTAACGCATGAATTCGTATATGGCTGTGGAAGCAAGCCGCCAGTATACCTCGTCTGGCGGCCTGAGTACCGGCTGGCGCCGGTGAGGGAGTGTGATCTCCCTCCAGTGTTATGAGGCTTGTTACTGAGTGGCAACCAGAGCGGGGCGCTGGCGCTGTAGCCAGTAACAGGCGGCAATCAGCACCAGGCCCGAGGCGGAGCTGACGATGCCGGGCATGATCATGGCCAGGCCGGCCGCCAGCAGCAGGGCTCGTTCGGGCAGCGACGACGGGCGAATGAAATAGCCGATCAGCGCACTGCTGATGGCCATCATGCCGAGCAGGGCGAACACCAGCGCCATGACCAGCTCCGGCAGGTTTACATCCACCAGTACCAGTATGGGGTGGTAGATAAACACATAAGGAATGATAAAGGCACCAATGGCCAGTTTGACCGCGGTGACCCCGGTTTTCATCGGGTTGGCCCGGGCAATGCCGGCGCCGGCATAGGCGGCCAGACACACCGGCGGGGTGATGTCGGCGACGATACCGAAATAGAACACGAACAGGTGCACGGCAATGGGCGCCAGGCCGAACTCGTTGATCAGTGCCGGCGCCGCTATGGTGGCGGTCACCACGTAGTTGGCGGTGGTGGGCAGCCCCATGCCCAGCACGATGCAGGCGATCATGGTAAAGATAAGCGCCAGAATCAAAGTGCCGTCGGCCAGGTTGATAATGCCGGCGGCAAACTTGGCGCCCAGTCCGGTCATGCCGACCACACCGGCAATAATGCCGGCGGTGGCCACGGCGGCGATCACCGGCAGGGCCACGCGGGCACCCTGTTCCAGCAAAGACAGCAGCGACTTCGGTGTCAGCCGGGATTCTTTTCTTACCATGCTGACCAGCAGGGCGGCGCCAATGCCGAGCAGGGCGGCGCGCTGTGCGGTAAAGCCGGCGATGATGGTGCCAACCACCACCAGCAGCGGCAACAGCATATAACCCTGGCGTTTGAGCAGTTCGAGCTTGCTGGGCAGCTGCTCTTTCGGGATCCCGAGAATGCCTTGTTTCTTGGCTTCGAAGTGGGCGCCGATGAAGATGCCGCTGAAGTAGAGCACGGCGGGAATGACGGCGGCCATCATGATTTCGGCGTAGGAGACACCGATGTATTCCACCATGATAAAGGCGGCGGCGCCCATCAGGGGAGGCATGATCTGCCCGCCGGTAGACGCGGCAGCCTCGCCGGCGGCGGCGAATTCGGGCTTGAAGCCGGCCTTTTTCATCATCGGAATGGTAAAGGAGCCGGAGGCCACGGTATTGCCGACCGAGCTGCCCGAGATCATGCCCTGAAAGGCACTGGCGATCACCGCCGCCTTGGCGCTGCCGCCGGTATAGCGGCCGGTGCAGGCAAAGGCCAGATCATTGAAAAACTGGCCGACGCCGGTGCGGGTCAGCACCACGCCAAAAAACAGGAACAGAAAGATAAATTTGGCAGAGATCTGAATCGGGGTGCCAAAAATGCCGCTCTCCCGAAACCACAGGCTGACCGACACATCGGTCAGCTCAAAGCCGGGGTGAGACAGAATGCGGGTGGGAATGAAATTGCCAAACAGGGCGTAGGCAATGGCCAGTGAGGCCACGATGACGATGGGCATGCCCACGGTGCGGCGGGTGGCTTCCAGTACGAACAGCACCCCCAGCACCGCCACAATCAGGTCGATGGTGGAGTAGCCGGTCACACGGCCACGCAAAATTTCGTTAAAGAACAGTATTTTGTAATAGGCCACAAAGGTGGCGACAAAGGCCAGTATGACGTCATACCAGGCCACGCCAGGGCGATTTACCCCTCGGCGACTGGCCGGATACAGCAGAAATATCATGCCCAGGGCCAGGCCCAGGTGAACGGCCCCCTGCTTCTGGGTCGGCAGGGTACCGAAATAACCGGTGTAGAGGTGAAAGCCGGTCAGGGTGACCGCAAACAGGGTCACTACCCAGCCCCAGCGGCCGATGTTTTTTCTGAAGGCCGACTCTTTGTCGTATTTTTCGAGCAGGGTGTCCTGTGTGTGAGTGTTATTCATTGCAGCTATCCATGAACCAAATAAAAAGAGGCGGGCAACAAGGCCCACCTCTGTTCGAACCGGGATCGGTTACTTTGCCTTGATGTTGTCGAAGGAAGAAACCTTGTTGCCGGCGCGGCTGACGATTTGTACGACTTCCGGATAGATCTGGCCGATAAAGGCGGCGTTGTCCACGGGGGAGCCTTCAAACTCGGCCTTGCCTTCGAGCGCATTGCGGGCCGGCACATGCACAGACATGCCCAGATCCATTTTGCCGTCACGAATGCTCACCAGGTTTTCTATGGAGGCGCTGGTTTCCACGTTGGTGAAGTTGGCACCGGGAATGTTGTTGTTCCAGTTGGTGGCGATTTCGCCGCCCAGCGGATAATAGGTGCCCCCCTGGCTGCCGGTGCCGAGAATGAACTCGCTCTTGTCCGTCTGCTCGCCAAGTTCGGCCACGGGAAGAGTAACGGTCAGGCCCTTTTCTTCATAGAAGCGCTTGGCGCCCGGATGGATTTTGAGGGCGTCCCCTCCATTCAGGGCGTGCTCCAGGGTCAGGAACTTGGCCTGGGAATGGGTCACCTGATCGGCCTGGTCGTACATGACCTTGGCCAGTTGATACCCCATTTCTTCGCTGATGGTATTGGTGTTGGCCATCAGCACCGCAAAGGCCGCGATGGTTTGTACGTCTTTATCCAGGAACTGGTAGCTGGCCTTGTCGATGATGAAACGACGGTAATCGCTGCTGCCTTCGATTTTTTCGACGACGTCGTCGGACAGGCTCAGCATGACCACGTCTCCGGAGGCCGCCTGCAGGCTTTCGATGCTGCCGGCGGGCAGGCCCATGATCCCCATGGAGATATCGATGTTGCCATCCTGAACGCCGTCGAGGGCATCGCCAAAGCGCTCCTGATAGGCATTGAAATCGCCCTCTTCAACGCCATAGGCGTTCAGGATCATGTGGGATACTTTCTGCGTGGTGCTGGCGGCGGGACCGATGGCGATGTTGGCCTTGCTGGCTGCATTATCGCAGCCGCTCAGTACGGCGGTCAGGGAAAGCAGGGTGGTGGCCAGTATTGTCTTTTTCATGAGTTCAATATCCTTATCAGCCGGAACGTGTCCATTGCCTCGTCAGGGTTGATGGCTGGCGTGCTCCGGCCTTGCTGTGGGCTAGAGAGTGCACGGAGGTTCCATTATTTTCATATTGAGATAAAACGAAAAATAGTTGTGATTTCATTCCATTTTTTCGTTTTTCTGTGGTTTTTTATGTCAGCTTTTTTCCTTTTTATGAAAGTTGTAACAGAGCGGGCATAAAAATGAAGACCTTTGTATTGCATTGCCTTTGAGTCTATGAGCGGGTGGCAAAATTTGAGTCCTCATGCATCGACCGACGGCGCGTCGTTCGCACAGGGCATGGTCATTCGTGGTGGTGTGTCGGCGTGGGAATGTGTGGTTTCGGTCGTCGAGTCGTGACCATATTCCCCCCAGGCCGCGCTGCGGGCAACGGCCTGGGGAGAAGTGACGGCCGCTATCAGGCGCTGAGCACCTGACGAACCCGTTGAATGGAGGCGTCCTGCATGTCGGCGTAAAGGCCGAACTCATCGATCACCGGGCATCCCAGGGCGCGTTCAAACGCGGCCTTGCTGGCATTCTGACGGTAGGCCTGGTGGCTGGCGCTACCCAGGTTGGACTGAAAAATGCCTGCGGCGCTGACCGGCAGGAAATCTTCATAGGTGATGGGACTGGCCTGTACCAGTCCGGCCTCGATCAGTGTTTCCATGTCGCTGACATCGTCGCCCCGGGCCGCGGGTTGCCGGCCGGCATCGGTCAGTTCATAACGGAAATAACCCAGCCGCTGCTGGCGCAGGCTGGCCTCATCATCGGGAAAGTCGGCAAAAATATCGACCAGCTGGCGCTGATGGCCGTCGTTGTCGGGCTGAGCCGGGGCCTGGCGCGAGCGGGCGAGCAGTTCATCATAAAGGGCACGCCCCTTCGGAGTGAGCGCCATGCCCCGCTGTTCGATTTCGCCAAAGCGGGCGGTGTGGGTACCGGCCTGCTCGCCGGCAAACAGCACCGGCTCTTCCAGGGCGGTAAAGCTGGTCTGGCGCAGCAGTATGGGGCAACGGCGACGGGGGGGACCTTCAATGACCGCCTTCGGGCTGATGCCCGCCGCGGGCATGTGTTGCTGCACGGCGTCGATGTCCAGGGTGCGGGGAGTCAGGTGATTGATATGGGGGCCATGAAAGCAGACCACGTCGGCAATCAGCCGATGGGAGTCCTGCAGCGCCTGGTAGCTGGCGTGGTCAACGGTGGCGTGGCGGTGCCAGCGAAAGGTTTCCAGTACCTCGGCCACGAATTCCTGCGCCTGGGCGTCGGTCAGGCCGCCCTGGGCCTCGGCGACATCCACCAGGGCTCTGGCCTTGGGCGTGAAGATGTCCCGCCGGGCCAGAATGGCCTCGGCCTGCTGGCGCAGGGCGTCATCTTCGATAAGCTCCAGCCGCAGCAGCGAAGTGAAAATGCGAAACGGATTGCGCTGCAGCGACGCCGGATCAACGGGACGAAACGCGGTGGAATGCACCGGCACGCCGGCTTCGGACAGATCGTAATAGCTGACCGGCTGCATGCCCATGATGGCGAAGATGCGGCGCAGCATGTGCAGCTCGTCGGCGGTTCCAACCCGAATGGCGCCATGACGCTCCAGGCTCAGCCGTTCCAGCTCTCCCTGTTGCTGCAATTGCTCGTGCAAGGCCGGCTCGCTGGCCAGCACTTGCTCGTTGATGTCGGCAACCAGTCGTACCAGGGTGCCGTATTGCGGCACCTCTTGCTGATACATGCGCGACATGGCATCGGAAAACAGGGTGCGGATGTTATCCGCAGAAACGTAGGCAGTGTGCACCATGGTGGCAATGTCCTTTGACCTGTGAAACGGTGAATCTACCGAACCTTAATACCCCTTCATAAAGGATGACAAACGGCGATTGCTCGTGAACGCATTCCACAATGGAATTGGATGCTGCATACGTTTATCACGCCGTGAAAATGGTGCTTTAAGGCGGCCTTGACTAAGTTTAACAGGCAAGATGTTGTTCAAAAAAACAACCGATCCAGGGAGGGAGGTTAACCACTAAAGGAAGAATCACTCTGCTGTCTGGTACCAGCGGCACTCATATTACCCCGGCGGGCCAGTGGTTTGCCGTGATGAGGCCGGTATTCGGTGCCAGGCAAAGGGAGAATCATCATGGCCTATCAAAAAACCTTGTTGGCAACGGCCATTGTTTGTGCAATGGCCAGCGCTTCCCCTTCGGCGCTGGCCGATACTCAGGAGCTGGAGCAACTCAAGCGCCAGCTGGGCACCCTGCTCGACCGAGTAGAGCAACTTGAAGTCAAAACCCGCAATGCAGAGGCGCGGGCAGAGGCTGCTGAAGCCAGGGCCGCCAGTGCCATGCCGGCGGCAAAACCGACGGCGGTGCACTCCGGTAACGACAAGATTCGAGTGTCGGTGTCCGGGCATGTTAACCGGGCGCTGCTGGCGGTGGACGATGGCGAAGAGACCGAGCTCTACCATGTGGACAACGACAGCTCTTCAACCCGGTTAAGGGTTATCGGGGAAGGGGATGTCAGCCCCGAGCTGACCGTGGGTACCGCCATTGAGGTGCAGCTTGAGTCCAACTCCTCCTTTGCGGTGAGTCAGGATAATGAATCCCCCAGTGGCGACACCATTTCCGACCGACGGCTGGAGGTGTATTTCGATCATGACCGGCTGGGCAAACTCTGGGTCGGTAAGGGCTGGACCGCCAGTGAAGACAGCTCTGAAATGGATCTGTCGGGTACTGCCCTCGCGGGTTACTCCTCTACCGCCGATATTGCCGGTGGCATCAAGTTTCGGGATGACGATGGCAACCTGAGCAGCACCACGGTGGGTGACAGTTTCACCAACCTGGATGGCCTGGGCCGCCGGGATCGCCTGCGTTACGATACGCCTACCTTTGGCGGCGTCAGGCTGGCGGTGAGCGCCGTGGAAGACAGCGCCTGGGATGCGGCCCTGAATTACTCCGCCGACTACAACCTGGGCAAGCTGGCCGCCGCCGTGGCCTACTCGGATCAGGAAAGCAACGACGGTCAGGTGAATGGCTCGGCGTCGTTTCTGCATACCAGTGGCGTCAGTCTGACCCTGGCCGCGGGTGAGCGGGACAGCGGTGGACAGGATCCTAACTTTGTCTACGGCAAGCTGGGTTATCAGAACCAGTGGTTCAGTGCCGGTAAAACCGCCATGTCGGTGGATTATCATGTGGCCAACCATGCCGATGAACGCAGTGACAAGGCCACCTCGGTCGGGGTGCAGATGGTGCAGAATGTCGATGACTGGGCCACCGAGCTCTATGTGGGCTACCGCAACTATGATCTCGAGCGCGCCGACGAGAACCTGGACGATGCCAATGCGCTGATCGCCGGTGCCCGCATCAAGTTTTAGGAGCCGACATGAAAACAGGCATTTTGCTGATGGTGCTGTGGTTGAGTGGCTGCGGTGGTACGCCGTCCAGCTATCACAGTGAGCGGGAAATTCCCGAAGGTCCCGGCCTGCTGACCGGTGAGGATGGCGCCTACCTGTATCAGCGCTGAGGACGCGGAAGGCCGGGGCACATCATGGCAATTGAAGTGAGGCTGTGCTAACAAGGGTGACCGAATTGGATTCATACGGGAGCCTTTGTCTTGGACATTCTCATTATGCTGGTGCTGACCCTGGTGGCGGGCATGGCCATGCCCGCCGGTGCCCTGCTGGCGCGGGTAGAGCGTATTCATCCCCACTGGCTGGAAACCGAGTTCCGTCACGCCGTGGTAGCCTTTGGCGGCGGTGCCTTGTTGTCGGCGGTGGCCCTGGTGCTGGTGCCGCAAGGGGCGGCCCGGTTGCAGGCCGGCACCGCGGCGCTGTGCTTTGCCGGCGGCGGCCTGGCCTTTATGGCCCTCGACATGCTGTTGTATCGCCTGAAAACGCAGGCCGGTCAGCTGGCGGCCATGCTGTCGGACTTTATTCCCGAATCGCTGGCACTGGGGGCCGCCTTTGCCTTTGGCAGTCAGGGCGGCGCTTTGTTGCTGGCCGGGTTGATGGCGCTGCAGAATTTGCCTGAAGGTTTTAACGCCTTTCGTGAGTTGAATGGCGACCGTGGCCGCAGGGCGGGGCAGGCGATTCGCGCCTTTACCCTGATGGCCCTGCTGGGGCCGGTGGCGGCCCTGACTGGCTATTTCTGGTTGTCGGCCTACCCCGAGCTGGTGTCGGGCATCATGCTGTTCGCTGCCGGTGGCATTCTCTATTCGGTGTTTCAGGATATCGCCCCCCAGGCGGTACTGAAGCGCCACTGGGCACCGCCCATGGGGGCGGTGCTGGGCTTTTTGCTGGGAATCATCGGGCATATGCTCACCGGCCATGGCGCCTGAACAGCTATTGATGGCAGGGTTCAGGGAAGGTGAATCGCCAGGCTGAGCAATACACGGCGGCCCTGCTCAATACGGCTGACACTGTGATCATACAGATCCGGGCGGAACAAAATGACGCGATCGAACAGGCTAAAAATCACCTTGTCGGCGTGGAACCGTCCCCCTTTTTCGGGCTTTTTCAGCACCATATTCAACTTGTAATAGCGGCCCCCACCCATGGGGTCATGGTGACGCATCACCCTATGTCCCTGCGGATAGGTCACCAAGTTGAGTGCAAATCGGCGGCCATGAAATAACGTGCGATTTTTAACCATTCTGTCTCCTTGCCGGTAAAGGGCTCATTGCAGCACCTTTTGAACGATCGTTCAAACTTCGGTAGTGGGCGATGCCACGGTAATGGAGATGCATTGCCGGCTTCGGCGGATTGGTCGCTCGCCCAGCCTGCCGTGTTGGTTTATCGTGCAAGTCGGTTATGCTATCTCACCCAGGTTTTGAATAAGGCCGAATAGCGCCTGCCGCCCCGGCCCGGCTTTTGGTATTATTTGCGTTTTAGCAATGGATACACCGCCGTGGACCCCATCGACAGCAGCGCACTCTTTGACCCTGACGGGCCCCTGGCTCAAGCGATTGAGGGCTTCAGCCCCCGCGCCGCCCAGGTGGACATGTCGGCGGCGGTGGCCCAGGCGCTGACCGATCGCATTCCCCTGGTGGTGGAGGCGGGCACCGGCACCGGCAAAACCTTTGCCTACCTGGCGCCGGCCCTGGCCGCCGGCAAGAAGGTGGTGGTCAGCACCGGTTCGCGCAACCTGCAGGAGCAGCTTTATCACCGGGATCTGCCCACCCTGATCAAGGCCCTGGGCTACAGTCAGCCGGTGGCCCTGCTCAAGGGGCGGGTCAACTATCTGTGCATTGAGCGGTTGGGCCGGTTGAACGACGCCGTGCCCGGACTGTCGGCGGAGGCGTTGACCGATCTGCAACGGGTCAGGCGCTTTGCGCCGCTCACCACTACCGGCGATGTGGGCGATATTCCCGGCCTGCCCGAGCGCAGCGAGATCCTGCCCCTGGTGACCAGCACCAACGACAACTGTGCCGGCCGTGACTGCGCCCACTATCAGGACTGCCACCTGGTCAAGGCCCGTAACCGGGCCATGGAGGCCCAGGTGGTGGTGGTAAATCATCACCTGTTTTTTGCCGACATGGCCGTGCGCGATACCGGTTTTGGCCAGCTGATCCCCGACGCCGAGATGTATATTCTCGACGAGGCCCACCAGCTGCCCGACATTGCCGGCCAGTATTTCGGTCAAAGCCAGTCCAGCCGGCAGTTTCTGGAATTTGCCCGGGATCTGCGGCTGGCGCAAAAGAGCGAGGCCAAGGACATGGCTCAGCTCGGCAAGGCGGCGGATCAGCTGGAGCGCAATGCCCAGGATTTTCGGTTGGCGTTCGGCCTCGATACCGGCCGGGGACAGCTTCGACCGGCCCTGGCACGGCCGGCGGTGGCCCAGACGCTGTCCCGGCTGGGCGACAGCCTCGGCTTTACCCATGAGGTGTTAAAGCTCTGTTTGGGACGGGGCGAGCAGCTCGATCAGTGTTTTGAACGGCTGATTGGCCTGCGCACCCAACTGGACGAGCTAACCCGGGTCGAGGAGCACGGCTATTCCTTCTGGTATGACTGCAGCCGGCTGCATGTGGCCCTGCACAAGACCCCGCTGTCGGTGGCCGAGCGTTTTGCCGCCGAGCTGGCCCGGGAAGAAACCAGCTGGGTGTTTACCTCCGCCACCCTGGCGGTGGGCGCCAGTTTTGCGCATTTTTGCGCCGATCTGGGACTCACCGAATGCCGTACCTTGCAATTGGACAGCCCTTTTGATTACCCTCGCCAGTCTCGCCTGTGTGTGCCCCGCTATTTGCCCGAAACCAGCGGCGCGGGCCGCGGCCACCGGCTGGCCAACAGCCTGCTTGAGACCATAGCCCGAGTGCCCGGCGGCACCTTCTTTTTGTGCACCAGCTATCAGGTGATGCGGGAAGTGGCCGAGGTGTTGCGCGCCCGCCTGGATCGCACCGTGCTGATGCAGGGGGAGGACAACAAGGTACGGCTGCTGGAGCAGTTCAGCCAGGATGGCCGGGCGGTATTGGTGGCCACCGGCAGTTTCTGGGAAGGCATAGACGTGCGTGGCCGTGCCCTGCAGTGTGTGGTGATCGACAAGCTGCCCTTTGCCGCCCCCGATGATCCGCTGCTCAGCGCCCGGCTGGAAGACTGCCGACGCCGGGGTGAAGACGGCTTTGCCCGAGTGCAGCTGCCCAGGGCCATTATTACCCTCAAGCAGGGGGTGGGGCGGCTGATTCGCGACGTGGAAGACAAGGGCGTACTGGTGATCACCGATGCCCGCCTGGTGAACCGGGCCTACGGCGCCGACTTTATTGCCAGCCTGCCGGCGATGCCACGCACCCGCAGCCTGCCGGCGCTGAATGAATTTCTGTCAAATCTGGAGTAATCACCCATGAGCCTGTTACTGGCCATTGATACCGCCACCGAAGCCTGCTCCGCCGCCCTCTGGCAGGACGGCGCCATACTGAGCCGCTATCAGGTGGCGCCCCGGGGTCACACCGAGTTGATCCTGCCCATGGTGCAGGAGTTGCTGGCCGAGGCCGGGGTCACCCTGGCTCAGCTTGATGGCCTGGCCTTTGGCCGAGGCCCCGGCTCCTTTACCGGCGTGCGCATCACCCTGGGCGTGGCCCAGGGGCTGGCCTTTGGCGCCGATCTGCCGCTGGTGGGCGTATCCAACCTGCAGGCCCTGGCCCAGGGCGCCCATCGCCACGGCGGTTGCGAGCGCGTGCTGGCCGCCATTGATGCCCGCATGGACGAAATTTATGTGGGCGGCTTTGCCCTGGAGCAGGGGGTGATGATAGAAACCCTGCCGGAGCAGGTGCTGGCGCCGAAGGACTTCCTGGCCGCCGGCGACGAACGCTGGCAGCAGGGCGCCGGCAGTGGTTTTGTCACCTATCCTGATCTCACCGGCCGGGTGGATGTGTTGTGCGAGGCGGTGCCCTTTCCCGAGGCGCGCGACATGCTGCCCGCCGCCCTGCAGGATCTGGCCGCCGGCAAGGGCGTCAGCGCCGCCGAGGCTCGGCCGGTATACTTGAGAGACAAGGTAACCTGGCAGAAGCTGCCCGGTCGCTAAGGAGTCGGGGTGACCATTTTTTATTCGTTTACCCGGGAAGAGGCGCCGCTGATGTTTCCCCAGCGGCCCTATCATCGAACCCGTCAGTGTACGCGCCGCCGCAAACGCCAGCGTCAACGCCTGTTGCGCCAGTGGCATCGGCAGCGGCGCCGGTAAGCGGTATTTATTTTTTCAGGCCCGGCATGGTTCGGGCCATGCCAGACAGAGCCCGCATGACTTATACCATTATTTCCGACAACCAGGCCCTGGCGGATTTCTGCCAGACCAACGCCACCGTGCTGGCGGTAGACACCGAGTTTGTCCGCACGCGCACCTATTACGCCCGTCCCGGCCTGTATCAGATCAACGACGGCGAGCACACCGCCCTGGTGGATCCGCTGGCGGTAACCGACATGAGTCCGCTGTGGCGGTTGCTGCATGATGGCAACCGGCTGTGCCTGCTGCACGCCGGGGGAGAGGATCTGGAGCTGTTTCAGCATCAGAGTGGTGCGCTGCCGGCTCGAGTGCATGACACTCAGCTGGCCGCGGCCTTTCTCGGCCTGGGCGCTCAGCTGGGCTTTGCCCCCCTGGTGGAGCAATTGCTCGGGGTCAGCCTCGACAAGGCCCATGCCCGCACCGACTGGCTGGCCCGGCCGCTGTCGCCGGCCCAGCTCAGCTATGCCGCCGATGATGTCATTTATCTCTACCCGCTGTATCGAACACTGCATGAGCGGCTGGCGCAAAAAGGACTGCTGGACTGGTTTGAGCAGGAATGTGAGTGGACGGTAAAACGCCGGGCGGTCAATGTCAGACCGGAGCTGGCCTACCTGGAGGTGAAAAACGCCTGGACCCTGGACAGGCAGGCCCTGGGTATTTTGCAGCGGCTGTGTGCATGGCGCCTGAACGAGGCCCGCAAACGGGATCTGGCGGTGAACTTTGTGGTGCGTGAGGCCCACCTGTTGCGAGTGGCCGAGCGCGCGCCGGGCAGCCTGAGTGATCTCAACCGGCTGGGGCTGGAGCCCATGGAAATCAAGCGTCACGGCCAGACCTTGCTGGCGCTGGTGCAGCAGGCCCTGGCGGCGCCGAATAGCTGGCCCGAGCCGGTGAAACGGCTGGTGGACTTTCCCGGTTACAAGGCCGAGCTTAAACGTATCCGTGAGCTGGTGGAGCAGGCCGGTGAGGCTTCCGGCGTGCCGGCCGAGCTGATTGCCTCTAAACGGCTGATTCACCAGTATCTGAGCTGGAAATGGCGACTGGAGGAAAGCGAAGACGCTATGCCGGCGCTGCTGCAGGGTTGGCGCGGCGAGCTGATGCAAAGTCGACTGTAATGCAGTAAGCGAGAGCCATTAAAAACGGCGCTGTGTTTCCACGGCGCCGTTATTGTTTTTAACATTTTGCGTCTCAAGAGGCGGGCTTGTCATCCTGATCGGGCAACATGATATTCAGCTCCAGCACAGAGAGGTTTTCCCCTTTCTGATCAAGCTGCACCGAGATCTGCTCCAGATCGATATTTACATATTTGCGAATGACTTCCAGAATATCCTGTTTCATTTGCGGCAGGTAGTCGGGGGTATCCCGTTGGCTGCGCTCGTGAGCCACGATAATTTGCAAACGCTCTTTGGCCAGCTTGGCGCTGCTCTGGTTCTTTCTTGAGCTAAAGAAATAGTCCAGTAGAGACATGAGTTAACTCCCAAAAAGTCGGCTGAAAAATCCCTTCTTCCCTTCTTCCAGGAAACGAAACTCCCGCTCTTCACCCAGCAGACGGGCCACGGTGTCGCCATAGGCCTGGCCGGCATCGGACTCTTCGTCCAGGATCACCGGCTCACCGGCGTTGGATGCCTTGAGCACGGCCTGGGATTCGGGGATCACACCCAGCAGCGGAATGGCCAGGATCTCCTGCACGTCTTCCACACTCAGCATGTCGCCCCGGTTAACCCGCTCGGGGGAATAGCGAGTCAGCAACAGGTGCTCCCGAATCGGCTCCAGGCCCTGCTCGGCCCGGCGGGACTTGGAAGAAAGGATGCCCAGAATGCGGTCGGAGTCGCGCACTGAGGACACTTCCGGGTTGGTGGTAACAATGGCCTCGTCGGCAAAGTAGAGCGCCATCAGGGCACCGCTTTCAATACCGGCGGGCGAATCGCAAATGATGTAGTCAAAGCCCATCTCATTGAGATCCCTGATGACTTTTTCCACACCATCGCGGGTGAGGGCTTCCTTGTCGCGGGTTTGCGAGGCGGGCAGAATATAGAGCTGCTCCACCCGCTTGTCGCGGATCAGGGCCTGGTTGAGGTTGGCGTCTCCGTTGATCACATTGACGAAGTCATAGACCACGCGGCGTTCACAGCCCATGATCAAGTCGAGATTACGCAGGCCGATGTCAAAATCGATGACCACGGTTTTGTGGCCCAGTTTGGCCAGGCCGGTGCTGATGGCTGCGCTGGAGGTGGTCTTGCCTACGCCTCCCTTACCAGAAGTGACGACGATTATCCGTGCCATAAAGTGCGTTCCTAAGTCGAGAAAAATTCAGAGTCTGTCCAGCTTGAGCTGCTCGCCCGCCAGATAGAGGCTGACCGGTTGTTCCCAGTGATCACCTTGCAGACCATCGCTGAGCTGATAGTGGCCGGCGATGGAGACCAGCTCGGGCATCAGTTGTTGACAGTAAATTCGTGCATGTTCGTTGCCCTTGGCACCGGCCACGGCGCGACCGCGTAACGCGCCATATACATGAATGCTGTCGTCGGCGATGACTTCGGCGCCGTTACTGACCGCACCCAGCACCACCAAGGAGCCGTTAGGAGCGTAAATCTGCTGGCCCGAGCGAACCGGGCCGCGATGCACCCGGGTTCCGGGCTGATTGAGCAGGGCGGGCGAGGGGGAGGTTGCGGCGGCAGGCACCTTGCCGGTGGTCATCACCGCCAGGCCGGCGGCGCGCGCGGCGGCACGGCCCTGATCGTCGAGAATGCCGCTGACACCCACAGGCACCAGCTCCAGCTCGCGAACGACGGCGGCCAGGGCGGTAAAGTCGGGAATGTTTGACAGCTTTTCGATATTGATGACCAGTGGTGCGGCGCGGAAAAATTCCGGCGCCTGTGCGATTTTGTCCTGCAGTTGTTCTCTGACCCGTGCAATATCGGTTGAGGTAATATGCAGTACCGACAGCGTGAAGCTGCTGCCTTTTAATTCAATGCCACGCTCCGCCATAAGCGGTTGTCCCCCAAGGAAAGGTGATCCTTTTTGTTATTGGTCGTGCTGATGTTATAGTCTGCCATCCTGACTGGCAATTAAACCCGACGGATTATAGCAATTTCCATGTTGTGTGCAGTGTATAAAAGCCCCAAAAAGGCAGAGACCTATCTGTTTGTTGAACGGCGCGACGATTTTTCGCGTGTTCCCGCTTCCCTGATGGAGACCTTTGGCACGCCGCAGCTGGCGATGATGCTGAATCTGGCCAACAAGGTTCGACTGGGTATATCCGATATAGACAAGGTGCGTGAGGCCCTGCGAACCCAGGGGTTCTATTTGCAGCTGCCACCACCCCCCAAAAACCTGCTCAAAGAGCACCTCGCCCGCCAGGCCGCCGAACGCGGCGGTGAATAAGGAGACAGCCCGTGTATCAGCATGTGGATCAGGAAGGTTTTGTCTTGCCCTATGCCACCGGCAAGGTGGTGTGTGTTGGACGCAGTTACCTTGAGCACGCCGCCGAGCTCAATAATCCGGTGCCCGATCAGCCGTTGTTGTTTATCAAGCCCGCCACCAGTCTGGTGCCGCTGGATGAGCCCCTGGTGCTGCCACAAGGGCAGGGCCCGGTGCATCATGAAGCGGAAGTGGCGCTGCTGATCGGCCGCCGCCTGTGCCGGGCATCGGCGACCGACGCCCTCAATGCCGTGGTTGGGGTAGGGTTGGCGCTGGATCTGACGCTGCGTGCGGTGCAAGATCAGCTCAAGGGCAAGGGACAACCCTGGGAGCGGGCCAAGGCCTTTGACGGCAGCTGCCCCGTGGGCCCCTTTGTGGCGCCGGAGCTGTTGTCGCCGTTGCAGCAGCTGGACTTCTCCCTCACCGTCAATGGTGCTTTGCGTCAGCAGGGCAACACCGGAATGATGATGTGGCCCATGGGCGAGTTGCTGGCCGACATCAGCCACAGCTTTACCCTGATGCCCGGTGACATCGTGTTGACCGGCACGCCCAAGGGGGTGGGTGAACTGCGGGGCGGCGATGTTCTGACGCTGACCCTGGACAACACATTCGACGTTGAGGCGAAGGTAGCAAAGTAAATGCAGGCGAATTTCTGGCAGACCAAAACCCTGGACGACATGACCGACGAGGAATGGGAAGCCCTGTGCGACGGGTGTGGCAAGTGTTGCCTCAACAAGCTTATCGATGAAGACACCGAAGAGCTGGTGCACACCAATGTGGCCTGCGAGCTGCTCAACACTCATAGCTGTGCCTGCAGTGACTATGCCAACCGTTTTGCCCGAGTGCCGGATTGCCTGAAGATTACTCGCGATCAGCTTGAGGAGTTTTACTGGTTGCCCTCGACCTGCGCCTACCGGGTATTGGCCGAGGGCAAGTCGCTGCCGTCCTGGCATCCGCTGCGCACCGGTTCAAAAAGCGCCATGCACCGCGCCGGCCAGTCGGTACGGGGCAAGGCGGTGCCGGAATCAAAGGCCGGCGACTGGGAAGATCATATTATTACCTGGGCCAGCTGATGAAACCGGGGCGATATCGTCGCCTCAGCCTTCACGCCTCACCATAGCCGCCACCCGCACACCAATAAAGAACGCCGCCAGGGCGGCCATTCCACCGAAAATGCCCATCAGCCACTGTGGCATCGATAAGCCCAGCCAGTGCCAGTCGATGGACGCACAGTCCCCACTGGGAAAGAACAGGGCCGGCCACCAGGCTTCCAGCTGAAACCAAACGGGAAACTCCGCCACCGTTGAGCACTGGTGAAAGGGAGAAGGATTGAGCTGATAGCCCACGTGCTCCTTTGCCAGCAAAAAACCTTCCACCGAAGCGAACAGCCAGCCCGCCAGCGCGACATGACTGACCACCCGGTGTGCCGGCGCCAGCCAGCCGAGCAGGCCGGCCACGATGATGCCGCAGAGGGCTGCGCGTTGATAAACACACATGACGCAGGGGGCATATCCTTCCAAATACTGGTAGTACAGTGCCGTCAGCAGCAGGCCGGTGCTGGACAGGGTGAGCAGGGCCCAGGCCGGGCGAGAGCGGGAGAACTGGTTCACGCCATTTCCTTTGTTGTTGATGACTGCGGTCGAGAGGGCCGTGCTTGTGACCAACTGGTCGGCTCTGTTATTATTTTGGGCGTTTTTCACCGTTTTTAACCTTTGCAATACAGAGTGGTTTCATGGTCATCAAGGCACAGAGCCCCGCCGGGTTTGCGGAAGAATATATCATAGAGTCCATCTGGAACAGCCGCTTTCCGCCCGGCTCTATTCTGCCGGCAGAGCGTGAGCTGTCGGAGTTGATTGGCGTTACCCGCACCACCTTGCGGGAAGTGCTGCACCGTCTGGCCCGCGATGGCTGGCTGACCATTCGGCACGGCAAACCGACCCGGGTCAACAATTTCTGGGAAACCTCCGGCCTCAACATTCTCGAGACCCTGGCGCGGCTCGATGCCGACAAGCGGCCCGAGCTTATCGAGCACCTGCTCTCGGCTCGCACCCACATCAGCACCATCTTTATTCGCGGTGCCATTCGCCATGATCCCGACGCCGCGCTTCAGGCCCTGGACGGCCATGACTATCTAAACAACGAGGCCGAGGCCTACGCCAGCTATGACTACCGCTTGCATCAGCGCCTGGCCTTTGCTTCTGGCAATCCCATCTACGGACTTATTCTGAACGGCTTTAAAGGTTTGTACTGTCGGGTGGGGCGATACTACTTTTCCCTTGGCGCCGCGCGGGCCCTGGCCGCCGACTATTACCGTGCCCTGGCCGCGCATGTGCGGGCAGGGCAGGCGGAGGACGTGGCGGAGCTGATTCGGGACTATGGCAAGGCGTCGGGTCGTCTGTGGCAGGACATGCGCGAGCAACTGCCCGACACCCTGGTGCAGCCCTAATAAACAACGCCTCTCGATGAGAGGCGTTTTTGGTTCAGGCCTTTGGCTCCTGCTTGGTGGGGCAGCGGCTCAGCAGGGTGCCGCTGCCATCGGCTTCTTCCTGCTCCAGCAACACATCAAAGCCCCACAGCCGGTGCACGTGTTTGATCACCTCATGGCAGGAATCCGACAGAGGAATACGATTGTGGGGCACGTGGCGCAGGGTCAATGAACGGTCTCCCTTGACCTCCACGTTGTACACCTGAATGTTGGGCTCCAGGTTGGACAGGTTGTACTGGTTCGACATGGTCTGGCGCAGGGCCCGGTAGCCGGATTCGTCGTGAATGGCGGAAATCTCCAGATAATTGCGGGTGTCGTCGTCGGCCACGGCGAACAGGTGAAAGTCACGCATGACCTTGGGGGAAAGAAACTGGCTGACGAAACTCTCGTCCTTGAAGTTTTCCATGGCAAAGTGCAGGGTTTTGACCCAGTCGGCTCCTGCGATATCCGGAAACCAGGCCTTGTCTTCCTCGGTGGGCTGCTCGCAGATACGGCGCAGATCCTGAAACATGGCAAAACCCAGGGCGTAAGGGTTGATGCCCGAGTAATACTTGCTGTTATAGGGGGGCTGATATACCACATTGGTATGGCTGTGCAGTATTTCCATCATGAACTTGTCGGTAACCAGGCCCTCGTCGTACATGTGCTGGCAGATGGTGTAATGCCAGAAAGTGGCCCAGCCTTCATTCATGACCTGCGTCTGTTTCTGCGGGTAGAAATACTGGCTTATCTTGCGCACGATGCGCACGATTTCGCGCTGCCAGGGTTCCAGCAGAGGTGCGTGCTTTTCAATAAAATACAGCAGGTTCTCTTCCGGCTCTCGAGGATAACGCAGCTTTTGCTTTTCTTTTGAATCATCCATGCGGGGCAGGGTGCGCCACAATTCATTGACCTGGGTCTGCAGGTAGGCTTCGCGGGCCTTCTGGCGCCGACGCTCTTCCGCCAGTGACAGTTTCTGCGGCCGTTTATAGCGATCCACCCCATAGTTCATCAGGGCATGGCAGCTATCCAGCAGGCTCTCCACCTCGGATACGCCGTACTTTTCTTCGCATTCGGTAATGTAGTGCTTGGCAAACAGCAGGTAATCGATAATCGACTCGGCATCGGTCCAGGTCTTGAACAGGTAGTTGTTCTTGAAAAAGGAGTTGTGGCCATAGCAGGCGTGGGCCATCACCAGCGCCTGCATGGGCATGGTGTTTTCCTCCATCAGGTAGGCGATGCAGGGGTTGGAGTTGATGACGATCTCGTAGGCCAGTCCCATCTGGCCACGCTTGTAGTTTTGCTCGGTCTGAATGAACTTCTTGCCGTAGGACCAATGATGGTAGCCAATAGGCATGCCGATGCTGGAATAGGCATCCATCATCTGTTCGCCGGTAATGATCTCTAT
Source organism: Oceanimonas doudoroffii (assembly GCF_002242685.1). Taxonomy (NCBI): domain Bacteria; kingdom Pseudomonadati; phylum Pseudomonadota; class Gammaproteobacteria; order Aeromonadales; family Aeromonadaceae; genus Oceanimonas; species Oceanimonas doudoroffii. The sequence goes on along the minus strand of NZ_NBIM01000001.1, from coordinate 696,051 downwards.
CTGGTTGGGGTAGGTATCAAGCCCGTAACTGTTGGCGATTCGGGCAATTTCCTTGTGGTAGGACTCGAGCAAGTCGAAGGTCCAGTCCGGCCCGTCGCTGAGCGGCCGGCGCTTTTTGAGTGCTTGTGCCATGCTTCACCTCACGCCGCCTGTTTCTTGAAAAGTTCCCGGAACACGGGATAGATGTCTTCTACCGAACGTATATGCTCCATGGCAAAGGTCGAGTACTGCCGGGCAATGGACTCGTACTCGTGCCACAGGCTCTGATGGGCCCGGTTGGTAATTTCTATATAGGCGTAATAGCGCACCAGCGGCATGATGTCTTTGTGTAGTAACTGCCGACATAACGGTGAGTCGTCGGCCCAGTTGTCACCATCGGAAGCCTGGGCGGCATAGATATTCCACTGATCCGCCGGATAACGCTCGGCCATGACTTCCTTCATCAGCTGCAGGGCACTGGAGACGATGGTACCGCCGGTTTCCTGGGAGTAGAAAAACTCCTGTTCGTCCACCTCCTTGGCCTGGGTGTGGTGACGAATAAACACCACGTCCACGTTCTTGTAGCTGCGGGTAAGAAACAAATACAGCAGCAGGTAGAACCGTTTGGCCATGTCCTTGGTGGCCTGATCCATGGAGCCGGATACGTCCATCAGGCAAAACATCACCGCCTGGGTTGACGGCACCGGTCGCTTGACGAAGTTGTTGTAGCGCAAGTCGAAGGTGTCGATAAAAGGCACCGCCGCAATACGCCGCTTGAGCTCGGCAATCTCGTCTTCCAGTTGCTGAATGCGGACATAGTTTTCCGCGGGGCGTTTGCCAAGCTCTGCCAGCTCCTGCTCAAGCTCTGCCACGCTTTTCTTCTTGCCCGCCTGCAGGGCGGTGCGCCGAGCCAAGGACTGGCGCAGGGAACGCACCACGTTGATGTTGGCCGGTACGCCATCGGCGGTGTAGCCGGCGCGAAAGGTTTTCATCTCGCTGATCTTGTTAAGCTTGTTTTTCT